>NZ_JBEXOM010000002.1:260939-609849 GCF_040611555.1 Streptomyces sp. NPDC006624
GCCGCGGCCACCGGGGCCGGCGCCGGGCGCAGGGGCCCGGGCGGTGCGCTCGAGGCCAGCGCGGGCAGCTGCGCCGTGGGGGCGGGCGCTCCGGGGGCCGGCGCGGGCAGGCCGGGGTGCGCCGCCGGGGCGGGCGCGGCGGGCAGGGGCGGCTGCCCGGGTATCGCCACGCCCTGCGCCGGGGTCGCCGCGGGGTGCTGGACGGGCGGTGCGGGGGCCCAGGGGCCCGGTTCTCCGTAGGGTGGGGTGCTGTACGGATCGGGGTCGTGCAGCGGCTTGGGGGCGGCCTCGGACGGCGCGGCGGGCTGAGCGGCGGCGGAGAGTGAGTCGGCTGCGGCCCCGTCCCCGCCGACCGCGGCGGTCTGAGCCGCCCCGCCGGGCTGCTCCCTGTCCCCGGCGGAGTCCTCCCGGGTCGCCGGCGGCTCGGGGCGCCTCAACTCGTAGTCGCCGTCGTCGTCGCCGTCCTGCCGGGCCATGGGCCGCGCCAGCTCGAAGTCGCCGTCGGCGCCGGGGTGGCCCGCCTGGCCCGCCACCGGCGTCCGAGCCTGGTCCGCGCCCGCCCCGTCCGAGGACTCCTGCGTCCTCGGACGGTTCCACCACTTCTCTTTCGTGGGCTTCCCCTCGTTCATGCTCTCCCCACAGCACTGCCGCGGCACGGCTCGTCGGCGGTGGCCGCAGTTCGTCGGATCGGCGCCCGGACACACCTCGGCCGCGGGCGCCACCCCCGGATTCAATCAGGTTCGCGGGCCGGCGCGCTGGCGGTCAGCGGGCCGTACGCGAGGAGGCGGAGGCCGAGGGGGGCGCGGCCGGCTCCGGGAGGGGCACGGCGAGCAGGGGCGCCGTGATCTCGGGGGCGGCCGACCACGTGGTCAGCGCGACCGGTGGAGCCGCCTCCAGCGGCCGTATCAGCGGGGACATGGCGGCGGCTCCCGCCACCACCGGGGCGGTCAGCGCGTGCACGGCGTGCTGCCGCGCGGCCGAGGAGATGCCGGGCAGCAGCGGCGCGGACACCTCGGTCGGGGCGACCGGGGTGCGGCCCACGGCGCTCTGGCCGTGCACCTGCCCGAGCAGCGGTCCCGTGCCGCGGCGGCGCTGGGACTCGGGCGTCGCCGCCGCGCCCGTGCCCTGCGTGCGCATCGGTGTGACGTTGCTGCCCTTGCCCGAGCCGCGGGCCTCCGTGTCGGCCGGGGTGACGGAGGTGACGCCGCCCAGCGCGATCGCCGCCAGGGACACCGCCCCGGCGGCCACGAAGGCGAAGCGCAGCCGTGAGGACGATCTGTCCGTCTCGGGCCGGCCGACGTCGTGGATGCGGAAGCCCCGGCCGCCCGAGGCGAGGCCGCTCCGGCCGGTGGGCAGGCCGCGCCCGCCCGGCGGGAGTGCGCTGCCCGGGGGCGGCGGCAGCACCGGCAGGTGCGGCCGGGACGGGGCGTAGCCGAACTCGAACCGCTCACCGCGCTTCACCCCGAAGGCCCCGGACGTGCCGAACCGTCCGGACGGCCCTCCGGGCAGCCCTCCCCCGCCCAGCGGCGTGGCATCACCGTCCGGGCCGCCGCCCGCCGGTAGTCCCTGCAGGCGGGCCAGGAAGCTCTCGGAGGGGGGCGGCGGGGCCGCCTCCGCGAAGACGTTCTTCAGCCGGCGCTGGGCGTCCACCTCCGCCTTGCACTTCGCGCAGGTGGCCACGTGCGCCAGTACGCGCTCTCGCGCGTCATGACCGAGCTCCCCGTCCACCAGGGCGGAGAGTCGGTCTCCCAGGTGCTGCTCTGCGAGGTGTCCCTCGGAAGGTGTGGACCGGGATCCGCTCACGCGCTCGCGCCCCCTCCTCCCCATGCGGGAACACGGGGCACGAAGGAGCGGCGCTCGGCGCGCGCTTCCGGCGACCGGTGCGCGAGGGCCTTGCGCAGCTGGGAGCGGCCGCGGTGGATCCGCGAACGGACCGTGCCGAGCTTGACGCCGAGCGTGGCGGCGATCTCCTCGTACGACAGCCCCTCGATGTCGCACAGGACGACCGCGGCGCGGAACTCCGGGGCGAGGGTGTCGAGGGCCTGCTGGACGTCCGCGTCGAAGTGGGCGTCGTTGAAGACCTGCTGGGGCGTGGGCTCCTTGCTGGGCAGCCGCTCGGCCGCGTCGTCGCCGAGCGCGTCGAAGCGGATGCGCTGCTTGCGGCGGACCATGTCCAGGAAGAGGTTCGTGGTGATGCGGTGCAGCCAGCCCTCGAAGGTGCCCGGCGTGTACGTCGACAGGGAGCGGAAGACGCGGACGAAGACCTCCTGCGTGAGGTCCTCGGCGTCGTGCTGGTTGCCGGTGAGGCGGTAGGCGAGCCGGTAGACCCGGCCGCTGTGCGTGCTGACGATCTCCTCCCAGGTGGGCGGAGTCCACGCCTGCCCGTCCGCGTCGGTGGAGAAGGTCGCGGTCTGGGCGCGGTCAGCGGCGTGGCTGTGGTCAGCAGCGGTGTCGTTCACGGATGTCGGCCTGCCCGCCGATCCGAGGAAGCGCCGGAGCACTCCTGCGCGATCCGCAGGCGCAGCCGCACCTCCCCTGTCAGCTCTGGTGGTGTCCAGTGGAGCCCCTACCATAGCCACCTCGCCCGTTAGGACCGGATAAGCGGTTTTACGAGAATTTGATCTGGGCTGATACGCCTCGTACTGCTGCGTCGGCACTTGCTCGGTGTCCAGGTCCACTCCTCGCCCCCCGTCACGGCCCACGCCCGTTGCTCATCCCTTTAAACGACCGGTCCCATCTGCGGGTTCCCGGGCCCAACGGATACAGTCACGCCCAGGCATCCACGGGGACAGGAGAGGGTCATTACCGGCAACCGGCAGACGAGCTGGGCGTTCGCCGACGCCTATGTCGCCGAGGACGAAGCACTGCGCTGGGCCCGTGACCGGGCCCGCGAGGCAGGGCTGCGCTCGGTGTCGCCCGGCACGGGCGCCGCGCTGCGGTTGCTGGCCGCCTCCGTCGACGCCAAGGCCGTCGCGGAGATCGGGACCGGCTGCGGGGTCTCCGGGATCCATCTCCTGCACGGCATGCGGCCCGACGGTGTCCTGACGACCGTGGACTCCGAGCCCGAGCACCAGCAGTTCGCCCGCCAGGCCTTCCGCGCCTGCGGCTTCGCCAGCAACCGGGCCCGCTTCATCCCGGGCCGGGCCCTGGACGTGCTGCCCCGCCTCGCGGACTCCGGCTACGACCTGGTCTTCTGCGACGGCGACCGGCTGGAGGTCATGGACTACCTCGCTGAATCGTTGCGTCTGCTGCGCCCCGGCGGGCTGGTCGTCTTCGAGGGCGCCTTCGCCAACGGCCGGACCGTGGACTCCGGTCCGCAGCCCACGGAGGTGCTGCGGCTGCGGGAGCTGCTGCGCGCCGCGCGCGAGAGCCAGGAGCTGCTGCCCGCGCTGCTGCCGGTGGGCGACGGTCTGCTGTGCGCGGTGAAGCGGTAGCCGGACGGCGGACCGCCGCCGCGGCGGCCCGTGCGGGAACGGGCCACGGTGACGAAACAGCTGCCCCGGCACCACGAGTGATGCCGGGGCAGTTGCAAGGGTATGGTCGCTTGCGCGTCAGCCGACGACCTTCTTGAGGGCGTCGCCGAGGGCGTCGGCCTCGTCCGGGGTCAGCTCGACGACGAGACGACCGCCGCCTTCGAGCGGAACGCGCATGACGATGCCCCGCCCCTCCTTGGTCACCTCGAGCGGGCCATCACCCGTTCGCGGCTTCATGGCCGCCATGCTCGTTCCCCTTCCTGAAACCCAGCTCATCGTCAAAGCCGACGGCCCTGAAGAAGGGCACACGTGCGGTCCATGTGGCAGGACACGCGACACCGGCATCGAACACATTGCTTCCCAGCCATTATCCCGCATCGCAGGACCCGATGACCAACATCAGTCGGCATCGCTTGGGCAACGCACGCGAGCAAAACCACTCAATTCGGCGATGAGGCTGCGATACTCCGCCACCGCGCCCACTTCTTCCGAACGGATCCGGACGAGAATTCTTTGACGCAGGTCACACGACCGTCCCCGTCTTCCGCCGGTGATCTCCGTCATGCTGTCCTGCAGACCCGGGGCGTACCGGCCGGTACGCCCCCGATCCGCGACCCGGAGGGGATACGCCATGGCCGACACCGTGCTCTACGAGGTGAGCGACGGACTCGCGACGATCACGCTGAACCGCCCGGAGGCGATGAACGCGCTGAACGTGGAGACCAAGGTCGCCCTGCGGGAGGCGGTGGAGTCGGCGGCGGGCGACGCGGCCGTACGGGCGGTGCTGCTGACCGCCGCCGGGGACCGGGCGTTCTGCGTGGGGCAGGACCTCAAGGAGCACATCGGGCTGCTGGTCCAGGACCGGGAGACCGGCTCGGGGCAGACCATGAGCACGGTGCGCGAGCACTACAACCCCATCGTGCGGGCGCTGGCGGGGGCGGCGAAGCCGGTCGTCGCCGCGGTGAACGGGGTGGCGGCCGGGGCGGGCTTCGGCTTCGCGCTGGCGGCGGACTACCGGATCGTGGCGGACACGGCCGCGTTCAACACGTCGTTCGCCGGGGTGGCGCTCACCGCCGACTCGGGCATCTCCTGGACCCTGCCGCGGGTGGTCGGCCCGGGGCGGGCCACCGACCTGCTGCTCTTCCCGCGGAGCATCGGCGCGCAGGAGGCGTACGAGCTGGGCATCGCCAACCGGCTGGTGCCGGCCGGGGAGCTGCGCGCCGAGGCCGGGAAGGTCGCGCGGGCGCTCGCCGAGGGACCGACGGTGGCGTACGCGGCCCTGAAGGAGGCGGTGGGGTACGGGCTGACGCACTCCCTTGAGGAGACGCTGGCGAAGGAGGACGAGCTGCAGACCAGGGCGGGCTCCTCCGAGGACCACGCGATCGCGGTGCAGGCCTTCGTCAACAAGGAGAAGCCGAAGTACCTGGGGCGGTGAGCCCGGCGCTCCTGGCCACGCACGTCTCCAGATGGTCGTCGACCAGGCCGCACGCCTGCATCAGGGCGTACGCCGTCGTCGGCCCGACGAAGCGCAGGCCGCGCTTCTTCAGCGTCTTGGACAGCGCCGTCGACTCCGGGGTGACGGGCGGGACGTCGGCGAGGGTCTTCGGGGTGGGGCGGGTGGCCGGGGCGGGGGCGTAGGACCAGATCAGCCCGTCCAGTTCGCCCGGGGACCAGCCGGCCAGCACCCGGGCGTTGGCGAGGGTCGCGTCGATCTTGGCGCGGTTGCGGATGATGCCGGTGTCGGCAAGGAGCCGCTCGCGGTCCGCGTCGGTGAAGGCGGCCACCGAGGCGATCTCGAAGCCGGCGAAGGCGGCGCGGAAGCCGGGGCGGCGGCGCAGGATCGTGATCCAGGACAGGCCGGACTGGAACGCCTCCAGGCTGAGCCGTTCGAAGAGCGCGTCGTCGCCGTGGACCGGCCGGCCCCACTCCTCGTCGTGGTACGCCACGTACTCCGGGGCGGACAGCGCCCAGGGGCAGCGCAGCGCGCCGTCCGGCCCGGCCAGGGCCGCGCCGTCGCTCACGGCCGGTCCTCGTGCCGGGGGGCGGGCTTGTCCATGGACACGTGGTGCTCCGCGGACCCGCGCAGCGGACCGTGCGCGGAGGCCTCCCGGGCTCCGGCCAGCGCGGACTCCAGGTCGGCGATGCGGGCGTCGCGCTCGGCGAGCTCCGCGCCCAGGCGGCTGAGGGCGTCGTCCACGTCCGCCATGCGGTAGCCGCGGACGGCGAGCGGGAAGCGCAGCTCCTCCACGTCGGCGCGGCCGACCGGGCGGTCCGGGGGCAGCGGGTCCCGCAGCCGCTCGGGGGCGGCCTCGGGCAGCGGGCCGTTCTCGCCGCCGCCCACGACGGCGAGGGTCACCGCGGCGACCACGACGGCGAGCGCGACGACCAGGAACAGGAACATAACCATCGCGGGGCCCCCACGGTCGGACGGAACTGAGTCGTCGGAAGTCCCCGGGAATCCCCGGGAGTCCTCCGAGTCGGATGGTGCCAGGGTCCGATCGTGCCATGCGAGCCGGACGGTTAGGGTCGCAGGCGGCGGAAGACGGTTCGTACCAGGGAAGGTCACAGGGGATGCTCAGGCTGGGCAGGCGGGAATTCGGACCGCACGAGCCGGTGATCATGGCGATCGTGAACCGGACCCCGGACTCCTTCTACGACCGGGGCGCCACCTTCCGCGACGAGCCGGCCCTCGCGCGCGTGGAGCAGGCGGTGGCCGAGGGCGCCGCGATCATCGACATCGGCGGCGTCAAGGCCGGGCCGGGCGAGGAGGTCACGGCCGAGGAGGAGGCGCGGCGCACGGTCGGCTTCGTGGCGGAGGTGCGGCGGCGGTTCCCGGACGTGATCATCAGCGTGGACACCTGGCGGGCCGAGGTCGGCGAGGCGGTGTGCGAGGCCGGCGCGGATCTGCTGAACGACGCGTGGGGCGGGGTCGACCCGGGGCTCGCTGAGGTCGCCGCGCGCCACGGGGCCGGGCTGGTGTGCACGCACGCCGGGGGCGCGCAGCCGCGCACCCGGCCGCACCGGATCGCGTACGACGACGTCATGGCCGACATCCTGGACGTCACGGTCGGGCTGGCCGAGCGGGCGCTGGCCCTCGGGGTGCCGCGGGAGTCGATCATGATCGACCCGGGGCACGACTTCGGGAAGAACACACGGCACAGCCTGGAGGCGACCCGGCGGCTGGACGAGATGGTCGCCACGGGCTGGCCGGTGCTGGTGTCGCTGTCCAACAAGGACTTCGTCGGGGAGACGCTGGACCGGCCCGTGAAGGAACGGCTCGTGGGAACGCTGGCGACCACGGCGGTGTCGGCGTGGCTGGGGGCGCAGGTCTACCGGGTGCACGAGGTCGCCGAGACTCGGCAGGTGCTGGAGATGGTCGCGGCGATCGCGGGGCACCGGCGTCCCGCCGTCGCCCGGCGCGGGCTCGCCTAGCCGGGGTCCAGAGGGCGGCGCCCCCTGGACCCTCCGACCGCTCTAGCGGCCCGCCTCCTTCGACACCAGGGCCACCGCCTCGTCCACGTCGTCCGTCACGTGGAACAGCAGCAGGTCCTTCTCCGCCGCCTTGCCCTGGGCGATGACCGTGCCGCGGAGCCAGTCCACCAGGCCGCCCCAGTACGCGCTGCCGAACAGGACGATCGGGAAGCGGGTGACCTTCTGGGTCTGGACGAGGGTCAGGGCCTCGAAGAGTTCGTCGAGGGTGCCGAGGCCGCCGGGCAGCACGACGAAACCCTGGGCGTACTTGACGAACATCATCTTCCGGACGAAGAAGTAGCGGAAGTTGAGGCCGATGTCGACGTACGGGTTCAGGCCCTGCTCGAACGGCAGCTCGATGCCGAGGCCGACCGAGACGCCCCTCGCCTCGACGGCGCCCTTGTTGGCCGCCTCCATCGCGCCGGGCCCGCCGCCCGTGATGACCGCGAAGCCCGCGTCCACCAGACCCCGGCCCAGCCGGACCCCGGCCTCGTACTCGGGCGAGCCGGCCGGGGTCCGGGCGGAGCCGAAGACGCTGATGGCGGCGGGCAGTTCCGCGAGCGTGCCGAAGCCCTCGATGAACTCCGACTGGATGCGCAGCACGCGCCAGGGATCGGTGTGGACCCAGTCGGAGGGGGCCCGCTCGTCCAGCAGCCGCTGGTCGGAGGTGCTGCCCTGCGCCTGGTCCCGCCGCCGGAGGACGGGCCCCTGGCGCTTTTCCTCCGGCGGCTGCTTCTTCCCCTCGGGGTTGCCGGTCGCCATGTGCGCTCCCTCCGTCGTGCCTGTCTTTCCACCTCAGCGTAGATCTACGCGGGTTACGAACGAGGGACGTGAGCATGTCCGCGATCCAGCGGCGTAAACACGACGGCGTCCCGGCCCCGTCAGGCGGTCAGCCAGTCCCGCAGCCGCTCCTCGCCGGCGAGGATCTTCGCGACCTCCACGCGCTCGTCCCGCTTGTGCGCCAAGTGGGGGTTGCCGGGGCCGTAGTTGACCGCCGGGACGCCCAGGGCCGAGAAGCGCGAGACGTCCGTCCAGCCGTACTTCGGCATCGGGGTGCCGCCGACCGCCTCGATGAACGCCTTGGCCGCCGGGTGGGACAGGCCCGGCATCGCCGCGGAGCTGTGGTCGACGACCTCGAACTCCTCCACCCCGCAGTCCGCGAAGACCTCCCGGACGTGGGCGACGGCCTCCTCGGGCGTACGGTCGGGCGCGTAGCGGAAGTTGACGGTGACGACGCACTCGTCGGGGATGACGTTGCCGGCCACTCCCCCGGAGATGCCGACCGCGTTGAGGCCCTCGCGGTACTCCAGGCCGTCGATGACCGGCCACCGGGGCTCGTAGGAGGCGAGGCGGGCGAGGATCGGGGCGGCCGCGTGGATCGCGTTGGAGCCCATCCAGCCGCGCGCCGAGTGGGCCCGCTCGCCCCGGGTCTTCAGCAGCACCCGCAGCGTGCCCTGGCAGCCGCCCTCGACCTGGCCGTCCGACGGCTCCAGCAGCACCGCGAAGTCGCCCGCCAGCCACTCGGGGTGGGCCTCGGCGACGTGCTTGAGGCCGTTCAGCTCCGCGGCGACCTCCTCGTTGTCGTAGAAGACGAAGGTCAGGTCGCGGTTGGGGGCCGGGACCGTGGCCGCGATGCGCAGCTGCACCGCGACGCCGGACTTCATGTCGCAGGTGCCGCAGCCCCACAGGACGCCGTCCTCGTCGAGCCGGGAGGGGACGTTGTCCGCGATCGGGACGGTGTCGATGTGGCCGGCCAGGATCACCCGCTCCGCGCGGCCCAGGGCGGTGCGGGCCACGATGTTGTTGCCGTACCGGTCGACCGTCAGGTGGGGCAGGGCGCGCAGCGCGTTCTCGATCGCGTCGGCCAGCGGCTTCTCGGTGCCGCTCTCGGAGCGGAAGTCGACGAGCCGGGCGGTGAGCTGCGCGGCGTCCAGCGTGAGGTCAAGCGAGGTGTCGGCCATGCCGTCGACCCTAACGCGCCGGGCTCCGTCCCCAGGTTTCCCACCGGCCCCATGGCACCCCGTACTCTCCAGTATTTTGTACGCGTGCCTGAGCCGTCTTCTCCCCAGCGCCGTGGCCGCCTCTTCCGATGCGGATCCGCCTTCATGGTCCTGCTCGCGGTCGCCGGATATCTCGCCGTGCAGTACGTCACGGGAGGTTCGGGCGGGCCGGGCTGCAAGGTCGTCTCGGGCAAGGGCGACGGGGCGTCGTACGCGTTCACGCCCGAGCAGGCGGTGAACGCGGCGACGATCACCGCCGTGGGCACCGCGCGCGGCCTGCCGGAGCGGGCCGTGACCATCGCGCTGGCCACCGCGCTGCAGGAGTCCGCCCTGCGCAACATCGACTACGGCGACCGGGACTCCGTCGGCCTGTTCCAGCAGCGGCCCTCGCAGGGCTGGGGCACCCCGAAGGAGATCATGGACCCGGCGTACTCGGCGGGTGAGTTCTACGACCACCTGGTCAAGGTCCCCGGCTACACGCGGCTGCCCCTGACGGTCGCCGCGCAGCGGGTGCAGCGCAGCGGTTTCCCGCAGGCCTACGCCAAGCACGAGCCGGACGCCGCACTGCTGGCCGCGGCGCTCACCGGGCAGTCGGCGGCGACGCTGACCTGCGAGGGCCGCCCGGCCGCGACCCGGGCGTCGGGCCCGGACGGGGTGCGTGCCGCGCTGGTGCGGGACTTCGGGCGCGATGTGCTGGAGCCGGCCGGTGCGCGGGTGGACGGCTCGTCGACGGCGGCACCGGCGCCCTCCCCGGGCGGCACGGGCGACTCCACCGGGCGGACGGTGACGCTGCCGGTGACCACCGGTACGGGCTCCGCGAGCGTGCGGGTGCAGGAGCAGCGGGGCTGGCAGCTGGCGCACTGGGCCGTGGCCAACGCCTCGCAGCTGCACATCGCACGGGTGACGTACGCCGGGCGGGAGTGGGTCGCCGGGAACACCGCGAGCCAGTGGCGGGCCGCGGCGGCGAAGGGCACCGCCGGGGCGGAGCGGGACGCGGACGCGGTCCGTATCGTCACGATGGGCTAGCTCGGGCAGGGGTGCGGGGACTCACCCGTGAGGGGTAAGCCGCGCGGTGCCGCGGCACCGGTGTGCGCAGGTTTTCGCACCCTCACCCGGGAAACCGGCGAATCCCTTGGGAACACCGGGCTGGAGCGATTCGGCGGGCTTTCGACGCGAGGCCCGTTTGCCCGTTTTTATCCGCAGGCGATAATGCGACGCATTACCAACTCTTTACGTTGCGGCGCCGCAACCTTCGCGGGCTTCGAGCGGTAGTCACTGCGTCCGAACCGGGGAGATCGACAGCCAGCCGATCAGCTCCCGAACCCGGCCGGACGCATCACGAACCTCATTTTCCCTCCCGTCGAAGGAGCACCATGTCCCTCCCCCTGACCCGCCGGATCGCCCGTGCCGCGCTGATCGTCGCTGCGGGAGCGGCTGCCGGGGTCGGTGCGGCCGGCTCGGCCAGCGCGGCGCCGGAGCTGCCGGCCACCCCGAACCTCGGTGGGCTGACCGCCCTGGACGGGGCGAACGTCGGCAACACCGTGGACGGCGCGGCGCAGAACGTCACCAAGGCCGCGGGCGACACCGGCGGCAAGACCGTGAAGAAGGCGGTCCCGGCCGCGGGCAAGACCGGCGGCAAGGCCGTCAAGAAGACCACGCCGGTGGCGCAGAAGGCCGCGGGTGACGCGGCCGGTACCGCCGGGCAGCTCGTCGGTGACACGGCCGGCTCGGCCAAGGGCGGCCTGCCGACCGACTCCCTCACCAAGGGCGGGGTGCCGTCCGCGGACGCGCTGCCGGTGCAGGGCCTGCCGGTCGGCTGACGCCGGACCTCGAGCAGCGAAGGGGCCCAGGGAGCTTCCCTGGGCCCCTTCGGCATGCATGGGTCCGGCACCGCGGTCACCGGCGGGTCACAGGCGCTCCACGGCCGCCCGCACCCGCTCGTCCGTCGCCGTCAGCGCCACCCGGACGAACTCCGCGCCCGCCGGGCCGTAGAAGTCCCCCGGGGCGACGAGGATGCCGCGCTCCGCGAGGTGGGCGACCGTGTCCCAGCAGGACTCGCCGCGCGTCGCCCACAGGTAGAGGCTCGCCTCGCTGTGCTCGATGCGGAAACCGTGGGAGAGCAGGGCCTCGCGCAGCAGGGTGCGGCGGGCGGCGTAGCGCTCGCGCTGGACGCGGACGTGGTCGTCGTCGCCGAGGGCCGCGACCACCGCCGCCTGCGTCGGGGCCGACGTCATCATGCCGCCGTGCTTGCGGATCTCCAGGAGCGGGCCGAGGACCGCCGGGTCGCCGGCCAGGAAGGCCGCGCGGTAGCCGGCGAGGTTGGAGCGCTTGGAGAGGGAGTGGACGGAGACGATCCCGTCGAGGGAGCCGCCGTTGACGTCGGGGTGCAGCACCGAGACCGGGTCGGCCTCCCAGCCCAGCTCCAGGTAGCACTCGTCGGAGAAGACCAGGACGCCGTGCGACCGGGCCCAGGCGACGATCCGGGTCAGCTCCTGCTTCGACAGGACCTTGCCCGTGGGGTTCGACGGGGAGTTGAGCCACAGGAGCCTCAGGCCCTCGGGGTCCAGCTCCGTCGGGTCGTCGTAGGCCTCGTACGCGGCGCGGGCCAGGCGGGCGCCGACCTCGTACGTCGGGTAGGCCAGGCGCGGGAAGGCGACCCGGTCGCCGGGGCCGAGGCCCAGCTGGGTCGGGAGCCAGGCGACGAGTTCCTTGGAGCCGACGATCGGCAGCACGTGGTGGTGGGTGACGCCCCGGGCGCCGAGGCGGCGCTCGGCCCAGCCGGTGATCGCGTCGCGCAGTTCGGGCGTGCCCCAGACGGTCGGATAACCGGGTGAGTCCGCGGCGGCGACCAGCGCTTTCTGGATCAGCTCGGGGACCGGGTCGACCGGGGTGCCGACGGACAGGTCCACGATGCCGTCCGGATGGGCGGCGGCCGTGGCCTTGAACGGTGTCAGCTTGTCCCAGGGGAAGGTGGGAAGGCGGTCGGAGACTGCGGACACGGGTGCTTGGCTCACTTTCTGGTCGTACCGGCCGCCGTACGGCCGTCACGGCGAACGCCTCGGTCCCGTACGGCGACGATCAGGACGGTGATCGGGCCGTACGGGACCGAGGCGGCGCGGGTGCGCGGGCCGCCCCGTCAGCCGTTCTGCGGCGGGAGCGCGGCGATGAACGGGTGGTCCCGCTCGATCAGGCCCAGCTTGCTGGCGCCGCCCGGAGAGCCCAGGTCGTCGAAGAACTCGACGTTCGCCTTGTAGTAGTCCTTCCACTCCTCCGGAGTGTCGTCCTCGTAGAAGATCGCCTCGACCGGGCAGACCGGCTCACAGGCACCACAGTCGACGCATTCGTCCGGGTGGATGTACAAGGACCGCTGGCCCTCGTAGATGCAGTCGACCGGGCACTCCTCGATGCACGCCTTGTCCTTGACGTCGACACAAGGCTGCGCGATGACGTAGGTCACGCTGTCGTTCCTCCTCGATAGGGCGCTGGCGGGCCTCCTCAGGCTCCGCCGCCTGGCGCGCGGGAGCGCGGCGTCGTCGATGCCCGCCCCTAGTATCTCCGTTCTTGGGCATGATCCGAACAGGAGGGGTGAACTGACCTGTGGAAATCTCTGCCGCCGGGCGACTCGAGGTCCGTATCACCGCCGCTGACGTGGGCAAACGGGTCTCCGTACGGAGCATGATCCACCACGGTGCTCCGGGTGAGAAGTTCACCGACACGGTGGGTGTTCTCACATCATGGGACAACGATGTGCTGCTGATCACACGCAGGGACGGCCAAAGCGTCCGGATAGCGGAATCCGCGCTGGTCGCGGGCAAGATCGTGCCCGCCGCCCCGGCGCGTCGCCGCGGGCCCGCCGCCTCCTACGAGGAGCTGGCCCGGGTCGCCGCGCGGGCCTGGCGCCCCGTGGAGAGCGCACGGCTCGGGGACTGGGAGCTGCGGGCCGCCTCCGGATTCACCCGGCGCGCCAATTCCGCGCTGCCCCTCGGTGACCCGGGCATGCCGCTGGACGAGGCGCTCACCGCCGTACGGCGGTGGTACGGCGAGCGCGGGCTGCCCGCCTACGTGCAGACCGCGACGGGCGCCGAGGGGACGCAGGAGCTGCTCGGCGCCCGGCTGGAGGAGCGGGGCTGGGTGCGGGAGGTGACCGCCGAGCTGTGGGTGGGGCCGCTGGCGCCGATCGCCGACCGGGGCGACCCGGCGCGGGTCGTGCTCTCCCGGGAGGCCGGCGAGCCGTGGCTGGCGCGGTACCAGCGCAAGGGCGTGAGCGAGGTGGCGCTGCGGGTGCTCGGCAGCGGGCCGTCGGTGTGGTTCGCGACCGTGCCCGCCGCGGCCGAGGGGGCGCCGGTGGCCGCCATCGGGCGATGTGTCGTGGACGGGCGGTGGGCCGGGTTCGCCGCGGTCGAGGTCGACCCGGCACTGCGGCGGCAAGGGCTCGGTACGGCCGTGATGGCCGCGCTGGCCCGGCGGGCGCTCGACGAGGGCGCCTCGGCCGCGTGGCTCCAGGTCGAGTCCGGGAACACGGGAGCGCGGGAGCTGTACGCCGGAATGGGCTTCGCCCCGCACCACGCCTACCACCACTACCGGGCGCCCGGAGCCGGCGGCGCCCCGGCCGGCGACCCGTCGTCGTGAGAGGGAACGAGTCAGTCATGCCTCCCCCGTACCCCCCGTCCCCGGAGCGCTCCGCCGAGCTGCGGCGGCGGTTCGCCGAAGAGGCCCGCTCCGAGCGGCCCGATCTGTCGGCGCTGTGCCTGCTGGTGGGCGCGCAGGCGGACCGGGAGCTGGACGAGGCGGGCCTGGACGCCGCGCAGGTCGAGCTGGACCGGCTCGCCGGGCTGCTGCCGTACCGGCCCGGGGGACCGCGGGCCTGGGCGGTGGCCCTGCGCGAGCTGCTCGGCGACCGGATGGGCTTCCACGGCACCCCGGCCGACTACCGGCGTCTGGAGTCCTCGCTGCTGCACGAGGTCCTGGTGCGGCGCAGGGGGCTGCCGATCCTGCTGTCCGTGGTGTGGATGGAGGTGGCGCGGCGGGCGGGGGCGCCGGTGTACGGGGTGGCCCTGCCGGGGCACTTCGTCGTCGGGTTCGGGGACGGGGAGGAGCGGGTGCTCGCGGACCCGTTCGACGGGGGACGGGTGCTGAGCGGGTCCGACGCGGAGCTGCTGGTGGCCGGGGCGACCGGGACGCGGCTGGACGCGGCGATGCTGCGGCCGGCCGATCCGCTGGACGTGGTGCTGCGGATCCTGAACAACGTGCGGGCGTGGGCGGCGGCCCGGCCCGAGCGGTCGGACGTGGCGCTGTGGGCCGTGGAGCTGTCCCTGCTGCTGCCGTCCCGTCCGGCCCGGCTGCGCTACGAGCGGGCGCAGTTGCTGGTGCGGCGGGGGGAGTTCCTGGCCGGGGCGGCGGAGCTGGAGGCGTACGCGGAGGTCGTGGAGGCGGTGGACGAGGCGGCCGGAGAGCGGGTGCGGGGAGAGGCCCTGGCGGCCCGGGCGATGCTGAACTGACCCCGGGTGGCCGGGCCCGCGCGGTGCGGACGGCGCCGTGCGAGCCCTGCGGGTGACGAAGAGAGCCCCTGCCGTGGGCGGGCGGGGGCTCTCGTGCCGCGGGTGGCCGGAGGTCAGTTCGGGTTGGTGTCGATGACTCCGACGCGCTCCGCGGGCGTCTTGCCGCGCAGGGCCTGGCGCAACGCCGCGACGACGTCCTGCGGCATCACGTCGCGCTTGCCGCTCGCGCCCTCGATCTGCACGTCGTCGAAGGTCGTGCCGTACGCCTCCTGGAGGGCCTTGAGGTTGTAGGTGTCCACCAGCTTGCCGTCGACGGCCTTGAAGCTGAGGATCTTCGGCAGGGACACGGGGCCGAAGTCGATGCTGTGCGCCGCGTCGGTCCGGACCGTGGCGAGGTCGGACATCGCGGGCTGCGCGATCTCCTTCAGCACCCGGTCGACCTCGGCGTTCGACACCGTCGGCTGCCGGGTGGTGGTCGGGAGGTTCACCGTGCCGGGCCGGCCGGTCTCCACCTGGGTGCGGTAGGCCTCCTCCACCGCCGCCGTCGACCTGGCGAGGTCGACGCCCTGGCCGGCCTTGCCGTACACCGGGACGGCCTTGCCGCCCTTGAACTTGATCGTGCCGTCGGTCGTCGCGCCGGAGCCGCCCGCGGCCTGCTGCAGGGACGCGTGCAGCTTCTCCTCGTCGACCGGCATGACCGGGGTGACGACCCGGTGGTTGCCGAAGAGGGAGCCGATCACGGAGACCGGGTTGTAGTCGCTCTTCGCCGCCGCGTCGGCCGTGGCGTTCATGTCGAACTGCAGGCCCGCCTTGTCCGGGTCGAGCGAGACGGTCCTGCCTGCCACCGACAGCTTCAGCGGCTCGCCCGCCCGCTCCTCGAACGCCGCGTCGAGCTTCTTCACCGCGCCGTCGCGGGTGGTGCCGCCGATGTCGACGCCGAGCACGGTGGTGCCCTTGGGCACGTCGGTGCGGTTCATCAGCAGACCGGCGCCGTAGGCGCCACCGGCCAGGACGACCACGCCCGCCGCGAGCAGCACGAGCTTGCTGCGGCCCTTCTTCTTCGGCGCCTTCGAGGAACTCGCCGGGGGCGGCGAGACCGGCTCGGGCAGCTTCGGGGCCGTGTGCGGCACCGGGCCGTCGCCGGACGCGCCCGGGCCGAACGGCGAGGCGGTGCCGGGTGACACGACCGGGATGCCGCTGGTGACGGTGTGGCCGGAGACGTTGTCGTGCCGGGGGCTGTAGCCCTGGCCGTCCGGCGGCTCGGGGGCCGGCTTCTGCGGGGTGAGGATCGCGGTGTCGTCGCTCAGGCCGCCGCCGGGGCCCGGGCCGCCCGGGCCGGCGGGGGCGTGGGCGCCGCCGGGGACGCCGGCTCGGGGACCGGGGCCTGCGGGGGCTCCCGGACCGGCCGGGCGGGTGGGGGCGCCGGGGCCGCCGCCTATGGCCCCGGGGCCGCCGGGACCGCCGGGCCCGTTCGGGCCGCCGGGGACGCCCTGCTCGCCGAAGGCGTTCGGGCCACCCGGGCCGCCCTGGCCACCGGCCGGCGGCACCATCGCAGCGTCGCCGGTGACGGGACCGCCCGTCGGACCGGCCGGGCCGCCGTCGGCGGTGAAGTCGTGGGACGCGTTCGGGCCGCCGGCCTGACCGCCGTAACCGCCCGGTCCGCGCTGCCCGTTCTGCGTGCTCTGACCGTTCTGGCCGCCGTTCTCCGAGAAGTACGGCAGGTCGTCACGGCGCGTCTCGCCGCCCGTCGGCGCGGAGCGCGGGCCGTTGCCCAGCGGACCGGCCGCCAGGGCCTCGGTGACGTCGAAGGAGCCCGTGCCGCCGCCGTGCCCGGGCGCGACGGGGCCACCGGTCGCGCCACCCGGGAGCCCGGCGCCGTTCGCCCCGCCGGGCCGGGAGCCGCCCGGTGCGCCCATGGAGCCGACCACGCCGCCGGGCCGCCCGGCACCCGGGCGCGCCCCGCCGGACGTGCCGGCGGCACCCGAAGCGGGGCCGCCCGTACCGGAAGTCCCCGTCGCGGGGCCGGAACCGCCGGGCGCACCGGCCCCGTCGGCGGAGCCGCCGCCCTGACCGCCCTTGCCGCCGCCGGACTTGCGGGGCGCGAACCAGTCGCTGGTGGGCTTGTCCCCGGCGGGCTGGGCGGGTTCGGCGGGGCTCTCGGCCGTGCCGGCGCCCGCGGACGCGGGCGTGCTGCCGGGCGCCGGCTGCTCCTCACCGCGCGTGTCGGTGTCGGCCGGGCTCTCCGCTTCCGTGACGGGCTTGCGCACCACGACCGGCGGAATGGGCCTCGACCCGGGGATGTTGATCCGGATCCGGGTCGTCAGCGTGGTCTCGGTCTTGCGTTCCTCCGGGCGCTTGGCCGAACGGCCGGCGTCCGGGCCGCCTTCGGAGACCTTCGGGGTCCCGTAGGGCGGAGTGCCCGACGGGTAGGCGGCACCACCGCGCCCGTTGGGCCCGGAGGACGGAGTGTCAGTTTCACGACTCAAGGCAGGTTCTCCCGGTTGGCTCCGCCGCCCGACACGACCTCACGCGGGCAGCTCGGCGGCGCGCACCACCATACTGGCCACTTCTCGCCCGTATCCCATGACCGCAGGGGAAACCCTCACCGGTCCCCCACCGTCACGTCCGGCGAAGTGGTACGTCACTTGCCAAGTCGGACGGCAGCGCCGTCCGGTTGCCGCCCCGGGGGGAGGGTGGCGCAGATCACAGCCAGGACGATGCCACCGAGGAGGAAGAGGTACGAGCCGCTGCCGGCGGCGAAGAGGAAGTCGCCCTCGGGCCGGCTGGCGGTGAGCAGCACGACGGAGAGCATCCAGCCGGCGGCGACCGCGACGCCCCCGACGCGGCCGCGCAGGACGCGCGTCGCGCCCAGGACGGCCCCGGCCTCGCCGGCGAGGGCGAGCAGCAGCCCGCCCGGGAACCACCCGGGCTGCACCAGCGCCCCGGCCGTGCCGACCACGGCACCGAGCACGAAGAATCCCAGGACGGCGCCGATCCGCCCGGCGGACGGCGGCCGCACGGGCTGGGTGAGCATCGAGCCGCCGCCGCTCACGGGGCCTCCCCGATCCCGGCGAACAGATCCGTCTCGAGCTCGCCGGAGCCGGCTTCCCCGGAGCCCCGCTCGCCGCGCACCAGCTCGTAGTACTCGGTCGTCAGGATCGGCTGGGCCAGTTCGTTGGACAGCATGAAGTACGGTTCCGCCACGGTGATCTGGGTGGCGTGGGCGCGCATCGCGGCGGCCTTGGCGGCGGCGTGTGCGGTGCCGTCGATCACGGTGGTGATCCGCTCCTCGGCCACCACGCCGGGGACGTCGTCGACCGCGGCCGCCTTGGCGAAGGGCGTGCCGGGCAGCTCCTCGCGGAGCCGGGCGAACGCCTCCTCCACCACGGGCCGGGGGACCCGGTTGTAGTAGACCTTGGGGATGCGCCAGCCTGACTCGGCGGCCAGGTCCGCGGCGCGCAGGGCGACGCGGTGGGCCTGGATGTGGTCGGGGTGGCCGTAGCCGCCGTGGTCGTCGTAGGTGACGAGGACCTGGGGGCGCACCTCCAGGATCACCTCGGCCAGGTGTGCGGCGGCCTCGTCGACGTCGGCCCGCCAGAAGCAGGCGGGGTCGTCGTTGTCGGGCAGGCCCATCATCCCGGAGTCGCTGTAGCGTCCGGCGCCGCCGAGCAGGCGGACGTCCCGGACGCCGAGCAGGGCCATGGCCTCGGCGAGCTCGCCGCGGCGGTGCCGGCCGAGGGCGACGCCGGCCAGGTGGGCGAGCTCGGGCGGGATGACCTCGCCGCGCTCGCCCAGGGTGCACGTGACCAGGGTGACGTGGGCACCCTCGGCCGCGTACCTGGCCATGGTCGCGCCGTTGTTGATCGACTCGTCGTCGGGGTGCGCGTGCACCAGCAGCAGACGACGGCCGGGCAGTTCCGTCATGGACCCCACCCTACGAGGTCGGGCGACGGTCAGAACTTGATGCTGCCGATCATGCCCGCGATGTTCGTCGTCAGCTCGCTGATCGTGGGAGCCACGGTCGAGGAGGCGAGGTAGAAGCCGAGCAGCATGCAGACGATCGCATGCCCCGCCTTCAGTCCCGACTTCTTGATCAGCAAGAAGACGATGATCGCCAGCAGCACCACCGCCGAAATCGAGAGTGCCACGGCGGTTCACCTCCAAAGATCCACGAGGGCGCGGGGGGTCGGACTATGGGGGCAGTAAATCCGTACAACAGCCAGCAGGGTCATACCCACTGTGCGTCATTGATCATAACTATCCGTCCGTGCGCATCGATCGGCGCACGGCCGCACAAGGGGGCGCATGGCCAATATGGTCAGGGCATGACGACCGAGCCTGACTCCTTCCCCCGACGGCACGCCCGTACCCAGCGCTTCACCCTCGGCGCGCCGCGTTCGTTCACCGTGGCGCCAGACGGTTCACGTGTCGTGTTCCTGCGCTCGAGTTCCGGTACGGACCGGGCGAGTTCGCTCTGGGTCCTCGACACGGAGGAGGGCGAGGAGCGTGTGGCCGCCGACCCGCGCGCCCTCCTGGGGGGCGCCTCGGAGAACCTCTCACCGCAGGAGCGGGCCCGGCGCGAGCGCAGCCGGCAGGGCGGTGCGGGCATCGTCGAGTACGCCACCGACGCGGCCGTCGAGCTGGCCTCTTTCGCCTTGTCAGGACGGCTCTTCACGGCCGAGCTGCGGGCCGGGACGGCGCGTGAGGTGTCCGCTCCGGGACCGGTGCTCGACCCGCGCCCCTCGCCCGACGGGCGGCACGTCGCGTACGTCGCGCGGGGGGCCCTGCGGGTGGTGGGCGCGGAGGGCGACGGCGACCGGGCGCTCGCCGAGCCGGAATCCGAGAATGTCTCATACGGGCTGGCCGAGTTCATCGCGGCCGAGGAGATGGGGCGGGCGCGGGGCTTCTGGTGGGCTCCGGAGTCGGACCGGCTGCTGGTGGCACGCGTGGACGACACGCCGGTGCGGCGGTGGTGGATCTCCGACCCGGCGCATCCGGAGCGGGAGCCGCAGCGGGTGGCGTATCCGGCGGCGGGCACCGCCAACGCGGAGGTGCGGCTGTTCGTGGTCGGCCTGGACGGGCTGCGGACGGAGGTCTCCTGGGACCGCGCGTGCTACCCGTATCTGGCGCATGTGCACTGGTCAGCGGCGGGCGCTCCGCTGCTGCTCGTACAGGCGCGCGACCAGCGCGGTCAGCTGATCCTGGCCGTGGATCCGGAGTCGGGCTCGACGCGGATGGTGCACGCCGACGAAGATCCAACTTGGCTTGAACTTTTCCCCGGAGTGCCGTGCTGGAGCCCTTCCGGACAGCTCGTGCGGATCGCGGACGAGGGCGGCGCGCGGGTGCTGGCGGTCGGGGAACGGCCCCTGACCGGGGCGCAGTTGCACGTGCGGGCGGTGCTGGACGTCTCCGGCGACGACGTGCTGGTCTCGGCGTCCGCCGGTGCGGAGGCGGCCGAGGCGGAGACGGGCCAGGTGCACGTCTACCGGGTGAACGAACTGGGCGTGGAGCGCCTGTCCCAGGAGCCGGGGGTGCACGCGGCGGTGCGGGCCGGGGACGTCACGGTCCTGGTCTCGGCGGCACTGGACCGGCCAGGTTCCCGGGTGCGGGTCCTGCGTGACGGAAAGCCGACCGCGACGGTCCGCTCGTACGCCGAAGATCCTGGTATGTCCCTCCGCGTGACGCTCACCGAGGGGGGCGCACGCCGTGTCCCGTGCGCCGTGCTTATGCCTCAGGACTACGACGGTGACACCCCCCTGCCGGTGCTCATGGACCCCTACGGCGGCCCGCACGGCCAGCGGGTGGTCGCCGCGCACAACGCGCACCTCACCTCGCAGTGGTTCGCGGACCAGGGCTTCGCCGTGGTGGTCGCGGACGGCCGGGGCACACCGGGCCGCTCCCCCGCCTGGGAGAAGGCGGTCCACCACGACTTCACGGTCTCGCTGGACGACCAGGTGGACGCCCTGGAGGACCTCGCGAAGCGCTACCCGCTGGACCTCTCCCGGGTGGCGATCCGCGGCTGGTCCTACGGCGGCTGGCTGGCGGGCCTGGCGGTGCTGCGCCGCCCGGACGTCTTCCACGCGGGGATCGCGGGCGCGCCGGTGACCGACTGGCGGCTGTACGACACGCACTACACGGAGCGCTACCTGGGCACCCCTCAGGAGCAGCCGGAGGCGTACGGGAGGAGCTCCCTGGTGACGGACGGCGGCCTCTCCGCCCCCGCCGCGCAGCACCGCCCCCTGATGGTCGTGCACGGCCTCGCCGACGACAACGTCGTGGTCGCCCACGCCCTGCGCCTGTCCTCGGCCCTGCTGGCCGCCGGCCGGCCCCACGAGGTGCTGCCCCTGTCGGGCGTCACGCACATGACCCCCCAGGAGCAGGTCGCGGAGAACCTGCTGCTGCTCCAGGTCGACTTCCTGAAGCGCTCCCTGGGCCTCGCGGCCCGCTGACCGCACGGCGACGGGCCGGGGCGACATGGCGCGCCCCGGCCCGTCTACGGCACCCGCACGGCCGTACGCTGACCAGCGTGCCGCGTCCGTATATCGGGACCGGGTCGGTGAAGTTGCCTGCGTGTTAACGCAGTTCGCGGGGGTTTGTGCGGATGTGGGCACCGGAGGCGACGAGTTCCACCTCGAAGCCGTCCTCGTCGGCGAGGCAGACCGCGCCCGGCCCTCGCGGAGACCGTGCGGACGCTGGGCGGGCAGTGGCCGAAGGCGTCGGCACACACGCCTCGTTGAGCCCCCGCGGCCCACCCCCGTCCCGACGGACGACGAGGTACGCCGGACCGAGCCGCCGACTACGGCCCCGTTCCCCCTCCTGGTACCGCCGTCGGCCGAGACGGCCGATCAACGGCCGATCAGCCGGCCCCAGGCGCGGACGGCCCGGGGCAGGTCGGGAAACCCGGAGTTCCAAGTGATGCGGCAGCCCGCCGTCCTGACGTGGTGTCACGGCTCCTGGAACGCGCCGGTTCCCGGCACCCCCCGCGTGGGGATGCCGGGAACCGGTACGGGCCTCGTGCGAACGGCTCAGGCCGCGTGGACCACGTCCTTCTCCTCGGCGAAGTGGCACGCCGACTCGTGGGCCGCCGGGGTGTCCTGGCCCTGGAAGCGCTCCGGGACGGCCAGCAGCGGCACCTCCTCGGCGCACTTGTCCTGGGCCTTCCAGCAGCGGGTGCGGAAGCGGCAGCCCGAGGGCGGGTTGGCCGGGGACGGGACGTCGCCGGTGAGGATGATCCGCTCGCGGCCCTCCCGGGACTCCGGGTCGGGGACCGGGACGGCCGACAGCAGCGCCTGGGTGTAGGGGTGCGTCGGGTGGTCGTAGATCTCCGTGTCCGTGCCGATCTCGGCCATCTTGCCGAGGTACATCACCCCCACGCGGTCCGAGATGTGCCGGACGATCGACAGGTCGTGCGCGATGAAGAGGTAGGACAGGTTGAACTCGTCCTGCAGCTTCTCCATCAGGTTGATGACCTGCGCCTGGACGGACACGTCCAGCGCGGAGACCGGCTCGTCGCAGATGATGATCTCGGGGTTGAGGGCCAGGCCGCGGGCGATGCCGATGCGCTGGCGCTGACCGCCCGAGAACTGGTGCGGGTAGCGGTTGATGTACTCGGGGTTGAGGCCCACCACGTCCAGCAGTTCCTGGACCCGGCGGCGGCGGTCGCCCTTCGGCGCCACCTCGGGGTGGATCTCGAAGGTCTCCCCGATGATGTCGCCCACCGTCATACGGGGGTTGAGCGAGGTGTACGGGTCCTGGAAGACCATCTGGATGTTGCGCCGGACCGCCTTCAGCGCACGCCCGGACAGCTTGGTGATGTCCTGGCCCTTGTAGAAGACCTCGCCCGCGGTGGCCTTCTCCAGCATCATCAGGAGCTTGGCGACCGTGGACTTGCCGCAGCCGGACTCGCCCACTATGCCGAGCGTCTCGCCCTGGTAGAGGTCGAAGGAGATCCCGTCCACGGCCTTGACCGCGCCGACCTGGCGCTTGAACAGGATCCCCTGCGTCAGCGGGAAGTGCTTCACCAGGTTGCGCACCTGGAGGATCGGCTCACCGCGCTCCACCGGCGCGTCGAGCGCGGCCACCGCCGCCTCCTCGGTCGCGGCCTGGACCGTCTCGACCTCGGCGACGTTGGGGGTGGCGTCCATGGACTCGTCCGTCTTCTTCAGCTCAGCCATGGATCGTCTCCTTCCAGAAGTGGCACGCGCTGCCGCGGCCGGTCAGCTCGCCGCCGTCCCGCTCGCTGACGGGGAACAGCGGCGGGACGTCCGTACGGCAGATGTCCTGCGCCTTGGGGCACCGCGGGTTGAACGCGCAGCCGGACGGGATGCGCGTCAGGTTGGGCGGCAGTCCCTTGATCGCGTACAGCTCCTGGCCCTTCTGGTCCAGGCGCGGGATGGAGTCGAGCAGGCCCTTGGTGTAGGGGTGCGCGGGGCGCTTGTACAGCTCGTGCACGGGCGCGGTCTCCACGATCCGCCCCGCGTACATCACGGCGATCTTGTCCGCGACGTCGGCGACGACGCCGAGGTCGTGGGTGATCAGGATCAGACCCATGTTGTACTCGCGCTGCAGGTCGGCCAGCAGGTCCATGACCTGGGCCTGGACCGTCACGTCGAGGGCCGTGGTGGGCTCGTCGGCGATGATCAGGTCCGGCTCCAGGGCGAGCGCCATCGCGATCATGATGCGCTGGCGCATACCGCCCGAGAACTGGTGCGGGTAGTCGTTGACCCGGGCCGCGGCGGCCGGGATCTTCACCCGGTCCATCAGCTCGATCGCCTTGACCTTGGCGTCCTTCTTGGACATGCCCTGGTGGACGCGGAACATCTCGCCGAGCTGGTAGCCCACGGAGAGCACCGGGTTCAGCGAGGACAGCGCGTCCTGGAAGATCATCGCGATCTTGTTGCCGCGGATCTTCCGGCGCTCCTCGCCCGACATCTTCAGCATGTCCTGGCCGCGGAAGAGGATCTCCCCCTTGGGGATGCGGCCGGGCGGCATGTCGAGGATGCCCATGATCGCCTGGGCGGTGACGGACTTGCCGGAGCCCGACTCGCCGAGCACGGCGAGCGTCTCCCCCGCGGCGACGGAGTAGTTGACGCCGTTGACGGCCTTGGCGACACCGTCGCGGGTGCGGAACTCCACGTGCAGGTCGCGGACTTCGAGCAGCGGACCGCCGGCGTCCTGCGAGCCGTTGGGCGCAGGACTCCCGGCTGTTTCATCGATGATGGTCACGTACGCCTCCCTCAGCGCAGCTTGGGGTCGAGGGCGTTGCGTACCGCATCGCCGAACATCAGGAACGAGAGCACCGTGATCGAGACCATCACCGACGGGATGAGCAGGGTGTGGGGTGCGATACGGAGCTGCTCGCGGCCGCGCGCCACGTCGCCGCCCCAGGACACGGCCGTGTCACCGAGACCCACGCCCAGGAAGGACAGCGTGGCCTCGGCCGCGATGTAGCCGCCGAGGGCGATGGTCGCCACGACGATGATGGGCGCGAGCGCGTTGGGCAGGATGTGCCGGAACATGATCCGGGACGTCGAGGCGCCGAGCGCCCGGGCGGCCACCACGTAGTCGGCCTGCTTGATGGTGATCACCGCACCGCGGGCCACACGGGCGATCTGGGTCCAGCCGAGGAAGGCCAGGGCCATGATGACGACCCAGACGGTGCGGTCGTCGAAGGAGTTCAGCACCACCAGGGCGCCGAGCAGGAACGGGATGCCGAGGAAGATGTCGGTCGTCCGCGAGAGCACCGTGTCGGCCCAGCCGCCGAAGTAGCCCGCGATCATGCCGATGACCGTACCGAGGACGGTGACGGCCAGCGTGACACCCACACCGACGGTGATCGAGGCGCGGGCGCCGTAGACGACCCGGGCGTAGATCGAACGGCCCTGGACGTCGTAGCCCAGCCAGTCCGGGGCGAAGAAGTGCCCCCAGTTCGGCTTGCCGAGGTAGTGCTTGGCCAGGTCGGCGTCGCGCGGCGAGGCACTGGTGAACAGCCCCGGCCACACCGCCATCACCAGCAGGAACACGATCAGCACGGCCGAGACCAGGAACAGCGGGTTGCGCCGCAGATCGTGCCAGGCGTCGGACCACAGGCTGCGCGCCTTCTCGGGAGCGGGACCCGCGTCGGTCACGACCACGCCGGCGGTGCTGGCGGTGTCCCCGGAGAGGGCGTCGACCTTCTCGATGGTCTTGTCAGGCATACCGGATCCTCGGGTCCAGGACCGCGTAGAGCAGGTCGACGATCAGGCTGGCGGCGAGGTAGATGAGCACCATCAGCGAGGCGATGCCCACGACCGTGGCGCCCTCACGGCGGGTGAGCGCCTCGTAGATCTCATAGCCGATGCCCCGGACGTTGAAGATGCCCTCGGTCACGATGGCGCCGGTCATCAGGCTGCCGATCTCGATGCCGAGGAAGGTGACCACGGGGATCAGCGAGTTGCGCATCAGGTGGACGCCGATGACACGGCGGCGCGGCAGCCCCTTGGCGACGGCGGTGCGCATGTAGTCGGACCGCAGGTTCTCCGCGATCGACGTGCGGGTCAGCCGGGCGACGTAGGCGAGGGAGAGCGACGCCAGCACGATCGCGGGGAGCGCGAGCTGGGAGAAGTCGGTCGAGTCGGTCACCGTGGGCGTGGTGACCTGCCACTTGAAGGCGAACTGGTACTGCAGCAGGAAGCCCAGCACGAAGGACGGCATCGAGACGAGGAACAGCGTCAGCGTCAGCAGGCCGCGGTCCCGGAGGGTGTCGGGGCGCAGGCCGGCGACGACGCCGAGGCCGATGCCCACGAGCGTGACGAAGGTGAAGGCGAAGATCGTCAGTCTGATCGTCACCGGGAACGCGTCGGTGATGATGTCCGCGATCGGCCGCTTGCTGGCGATCTGGGTGCCGAAGTCGCCCTGGAACAGACCGGTCATGTAGTTGACGTACTGCTGCAGCAGCGGCTGGTCGAGACCGAGATCCTTCTTGATGCTCGCGACCACGGCCGGGTCGTACGCCTGGTCCCCCATCATCGCCCGGACGGGGTCGCCGGGCAGGGCGTACATCATGCAGAAGATGAGCAGGGTTGACCCGATGAACACCGGGATCATCTGGAGCAGTCGTCGTGCGACATAGCGCCCCATAGGTGCCTCCGTGAGGGGTTAACGCAGGTGGGGGGCCGTCTCCTGGTGACGAGACGGCCCCACGCACCTCCCACCGCCACCTGCGTGGCGGCGGGCTTACGGCCTAGTGGGAAGAGCCCGGAAGGCTCCTCTTACTTGGTGGTGACGGCCCACACTTCGAGGTCACCGTGGAAGTCGACGTTGACATTGTCGACGTTCTTACCGTGGCCGCCGTTGATGCGGTAGTACCAGAGCGGGATGGCGGGCATGTGGTCGAGCAGCTTCTTCTCGACCTCCTGGAAGGCCGCCACCGAGTCCTCGACCGACTTGGCCTTGTCGGCCTTGTTCATGGCCTCGTCGATCTCCTTGTTGGAGAAGCGACCGTTGTTGGCCTCGGCGGTGGTGTGGTACAGCTCCTTCATGAAGTTGGCGTTGACCGGGTAGTCGGCGACCCAGCCACCGCGGTACATGCCCTTCACCTGGTCGTTGTCACGGGCCTCGAGGTCCGTGGCGAAGTCCGGCTTGGGGTCGCCGGTGCACTCGACACCGGTGGCCTTGCGGATGGACTCGCAGACCGCGGTCACCCACTCCTTGTGCCCACCGTCGGTGTTGTACTGGACGGTGAACTTGTTGCCCGGAACGCCACCGCCCTCCTTGATGAGCTGCTTGGCCTTCGTCGGGTTGTACGTGAACACGTCCGTGTCCAGCGTCTGGTTGCCCTTGACGCCGGGCGGCGTGAAGGACTTCGCCGGCGTGCGGGTGTTGTTCAGGACGGTCTTGGTGATCGTCTCGCGGTCGATCGCCATCGACAGACCCTGCAGGACCTTCGGGTCGATGTCCTTGAAGGTCTTGGAGTAGAACGCCGGGGTCAGCGTCTGGATGGCCGCGTACGGCTGCTCGATGGCGCCGTCGCCGAGGTCCTGCTTGTACTTCGGCAGGTCCGTCGGGCCGACCTGGCGGATCATGTCCAGGTTGCCGGAGACGACGTCCTTGTAGGCGGCCTCGAGCGTCGTGTACGACTTGAACTGGACGCCCTTGTTCTTCGCCTTGTTCGGGCCCTGGTACTCGTCCCAGGCCTTGACCTGGATGAGCTTCTTGTGGTCCCACTTCTCGAACGTGTAGGGACCGTTGCCGATCGGCTTCTGGCCGAAGGCCTTCGGGTCGTCGTAGAAGACCTTGGGCAGCGGGGCCCACGTGGTGTAGCCGAGCTTGTAGTTGAAGTACGGCATCGTGTACTTCAGCTCGATGGTGAAGGTGTGGTCGTCCACGGCCTTCAGACCGGACATGGTCTCGGCCTTCGGGTCACCCTTCTCGGGGTGGACGTCGTCGTAGCCCTTGATGTCCTGGAACCAGAACGAGTTCTGCTGGTTGTTCTTGATGTTGGCGTACCAGTTCCAAGCGTCGATGTACGACTTGGAGGTGACTTCTTCGCCGTTGTGGAACTTCCAGCCCTTCTTGAGCTTGACCGTCCACGTCTTCGAGTCCTCGGTGGTGACCGACTCGGCGTTCGTGTAGACGATCTCACCCTTGGAGTCGAAGTCCAGCAGCTGGGTGAAGACGGACTGGATGACGTACGAGCCGTTGCTCTCGTTGGTGTCAGCCGGGATCAGCGGCTTCTGCGGCTCGCCGACGTCGATCGAGACGTAGCCGGCAGGCCCGGAACCCTTCTTGTTCCCCTCGCTGTCACCGCCGCCGCCGCAGGCAGTGGCGGCCAGGGCGACGACAATCGCACCCGCGACCCACTTGGCGCTCATGGCACCGCGCATGGGTTCCTCCTCAGAAGTCATTGGTACACCGCAAAGAGAGCACCAGGACAGATCACCGCCACCGCCCGTCGCCAGTGCCGGAAGTTGCCTGATGCCCCCGCGCTCGTGAGTCGCGCCGCTGCCGGCGAGTGACCCGTTCGTCCGAGCTCTACGCGCCTAACTATCTGCCAAACGCCAGGACCGAACCACACTCTCGAGGTCTCGGTTCGATCACAGCTCGCGCCTACATCTTCCAAAATCCGGACAAAGGGTTTGGTGAAAGATCCCTGCGAAACGGACTTGTTACACATCTATCGGTGGCGACTGTCCGCATTCCGGACGCGAGAGTGAGAAAAACCGCTTGCGACTACCGTGACTCCCGTGCAGGGTGCCCGCGATGGCTGTCGCACGCTCAAGAAGGCTGTGCGGCAAGGCCGTTGTGCGACCCCGGGGGCGGGGAGGCGCGGCGCTTCCGCAGCAGGGTAGTGGCGGCGGGCCCTTCCCGACGGATGTGCCGGACAGATCTAGGGTTTTCCCTACCCTCCCTTTTGCGCACCCTTCCCCTTCGTGACCTCCTGTGACGTCCCCGACGACAGCACCGGGCACCCCGCCTCGCGGGGTGCCCGGTGCTGGTGGTGCGAAAGCCGTCAGCCGTGCTTGGCGCGGCTCGCGGCGCGGGCGCGCTCGCGGGCGTCCAGGTTCACCTTGCGGATGCGCACGGCCTCCGGGGTGACCTCGACGCACTCGTCGTCCCGGCAGAACTCCAGGGACTGCTCCAGGGACAGCTTGCGCGGCGGGACGATCGACTCGGTCACGTCGGCCGTCGACGACCGCATGTTGGTGAGCTTCTTCTCCTTGGTGATGTTGACGTCCATGTCGTCGGCGCGGGAGTTCTCGCCGACGATCATGCCCTCGTACACCTCGGTGCCGGGCTCCACGAAGAGCACGCCGCGCTCCTGCAGGTTGGTCATCGCGAAGGCGGTGACCGCGCCGGCGCGGTCGGCGACCAGGGAGCCGTTGTTGCGGGTCTGGAGTGTGCCGAACCACGGCTCGAAGCCCTCGTGGATGGAGTGGCCGATGCCCGTGCCGCGGGTCTGCGTCAGGAACTCCGTGCGGAAGCCGATCAGACCGCGGGAGGGCACGACGAACTCCATGCGGACCCAGCCGGAGCCGTGGTTCGACATGTTGTCCATCCGGCCCTTGCGAACGCCCATGAGCTGCGTGACGGCGCCCATGTGCTCCTCGGGCACGTCGATCGTCATGCGCTCGACCGGCTCGTAGACCTTGCCGTCGACCTCCTTGGTGACGACCTGGGGCTTGCCGACGGTCAGCTCGTAGCCCTCGCGGCGCATGGTCTCGACGAGGATGGCCAGCGCCAGCTCACCGCGGCCCTGCACCTCCCAGGCGTCCGGGCGCTCGGTGTCCAGCACGCGGAGCGAGACGTTGCCGATCAGCTCGCGGTCCAGGCGGTCCTTGACCTGGCGGGCGGTGACCTTGCGGTCCTTGACGGCCGCCTTGTTGTCGGCGCCCTTGCCGGTGGCGCCGCGGCCGACCAGCGGGGAGGTGTTGGTGCCGATGACCATGGAGATGGCCGGCTCGTCGACCGTGATCAGCGGCAGGGCGACCGGGTTCTCCGGGTCGGCCAGGGTCTCGCCGATCATGATGTCGGGGATGCCGGCGACCGCGCAGATGTCACCGGGGCCGGCCTTCTCGGCGGGCTTGCGGGTGAGCGCCTCGGTCATCATCAGCTCGGAGATGCGCACGTTCTGGACGGAGCCGTCGCGCTTCATCCACGCGACCGTCTGCCCCTTCTTCAGCTCGCCCTGCTGGACGCGCAGCAGCGCGATACGGCCGAGGAAGTTGTCGGCGTCCAGGTTCGTCACGTGCGCCTGAAGCGGGGCCTCCTCGTCGTAGGTGGGGGCCGGGATGTGCTCCAGGATCGTGGAGAAGAACGGCTCCAGGCTGGTGGAGTCGCTGGGGACGGTGCCGTCCTCCGGCTTGGTGAGGGAGGCGACGCCGTCACGGCCGCAGGCGTAGACGATCGGGAACTCGATCTGGTCCTCGTCGGCGTCCAGGTCGAGGAAGAGGTCGTACGCCTCGTTCACGACCTCGTCGATCCGCGAGTCCGGGCGGTCCGTCTTGTTGATGCAGAGGATGACGGGCAGCCGCTGCTGGAGCGCCTTGCGCAGCACGAAGCGGGTCTGCGGGAGCGGGCCCTCGGAGGCGTCAACCAGCAGCACGACACCGTCGACCATCGACAGACCGCGCTCGACCTCGCCGCCGAAGTCGGCGTGGCCGGGGGTGTCGATGATGTTGATGGTGATCGGGTCCCCGCCGTCCTTCGGGTGGTACTTCACCGCGGTGTTCTTGGCGAGGATCGTGATGCCCTTCTCACGCTCCAGGTCGTTCGAGTCCATCATGCGGTCGTCGACCGAGTCGAGCTGGTGCGCGGCGAAGGCGCCGGCCTGCTTCAGCATGCCGTCGACGATGGTGGTCTTGCCGTGGTCGACGTGGGCGACGATGGCGACGTTGCGGATGTCGTGGCGCGTGGCCATATTGAGGCGTACTCCCGGGTGGTGAGGAATGCCCTGCGCGTACGTCGGTGGTGCGCGGGCCCTGCCGGGCTCAACATGCCACGGCCTCACCCCATGGTACGGGTCCGCGCGTCCCGGGGTTAACGGGCCTACGTCGACGCAGGTCAGACCGACTTTTCAGGCACGCACGGCCACCTGCCCGCAGGCACGCCGGGCGGCCTGACGGCCCGGGGACGTGTCGGGTCGCCGTCCCCCGCCGCCCCTCGCCGGTTCCCGTCCCCCGTGTGCGCAACGCCCGCCGCCCGCACCATGATCACTGCTGGTCCCACGGTGCGGACGGCGGGCGGGAAGCCGGACGGGGTTCGCGCCCGGGCTACGAGGTCACCGTCTCCTTCGCCGAGGGCCCCGCCGCCGGCTTCATGCCCTTCTTCAGGAAGCCCATGTCCTCGAAGGCCGGTGCGCCGAAGCCGAAGGCGCCGGCGTTGACCAGGTTCTTGCGGGCGGCCACGAGCTGGGGGCGCTGATAGAGGGGGATGGAGCCGGCCGCGGCCCAGATGCGGGAGTCGGCCTTGCGGATCAGGGAGCGGGACTCGTCCTCGTCGAGGGTGGCGACGGCCTCGTCGAAGAGCTGGTCGACCTGGTCGGTGCCGACGCGGGTGTAGTTCTGCTCGATGCTCAGCGAGCCGTCGGCGGCCGGGACCGGCTTGGCGTAGACGGGGCGGGCGTCGGTGGCGGGGTAGGCGGTGGCGGGCCAGGAGTACAGGGCGAGGTCGTACTGGCCGGACGCGATGTGGTCCTTGAAGTAGGACTCGTCGGAGACCTTGGAGATCTCCGTGCCGATGCCGACGCGCTCCAGCATGCGCGTGACCCGGTCGGCCACCGTGCGCAGTGTCTGCGAGCCCGGGCCGGAGGGGAGCACGAAGCGCAGGGTGAGGGGCTTGCCGTTCTTGGCGAGCGGGGCGGACTCGCGGTTCGCGGGGGCGGCGGTGCCCTGGGGGGCGTAGGCGCCGGGGGCGCCGCCCTGGTGCGGGTGCTTGTACTGCCGGCCGTCCTGGGCGAGGTGGCCGGCCGGGTCGTGCTGGCTGCGCGCCTTGCCGTCGTCGCCCTCGTCGTCCCCGGAGCGCCCGGTGGCCTTCTCGCCCTCCGAGCCCGCAGCCTTCTCCTTCTCCTTGTCCTTCTTCTTTTCCTCGATCGGGCCGCCGCGCACCCACCCGGCGTCCGCGAGCAGCGCCTGGGCCTCCTTGGTGTCCTGGTCGCCGAGGGCGCCGCTGTTGTCGGCGTAGGCGGCCTGGCCGGACAGCGCCAGGTGGCTGCCGACCGGGACGGCGGGCAGGCCCAGCGGCTTGAGGACGGCCTCAGCGAGTTTCTTGCGGTCGAGGGCGCGGGCGACGGCCCTGCGGACGCGCTCGTCGGAGAGCGGGCCCTCGGCGCCGTTCAGGGCGAGCTGGGTGTAGGCGGGCTCCAGGGACTTGCGGACCTCGAAGCCGCCGAGGGCCTGCTGCTGCCGGGCGTACGTGGCGGCCGCCTTGTGCAGCTTCTTGCGGGCGACGGTCTCCTCGTCGGCGGCGTCCTCGTCGGTGCCGTTGGCCACGGCCCAGGACTCCAGGGCCCGGGCGGTGGTCCGGTCGGCGCCCGGACCCATCAGCGGGCTGCCGGAGCTCTGCGGGCGGGCGGCGACGGTGATGCGGCGGGCCGCGGCGGGGTCGACCTCGGCCAGGTCCAGGTCGCCGGCGGCCAGCTCGGCGGCCCGCTTGTCGCGCGGGACCGTGCGCAGCACGATCCCGGAGAGCTTGGCCGGCTCGCCCCACCAGCGCGGGTTGCGGGCGAGGGTGATCTCCTCGTCCTTGCGGTCGACCTTCTTCACCGTGAAGGGACCGGCGGTGACCTTGAGCTTCCTGCGGGCTCCGTCGTTGAAGGAGTCCGGGGTGCCCATGACGTCCTTCGGGTACAGCGGGGAGAACAGCGAGCGCCAGTCGGCGTAGGGGCGGGAGAAGGTGACCCGGACCTCCAGGTCGTTGTCGCCGCGCTCGATCTTCTGGATGCGGTCGTAGCCGGCGTTGCGGGCGGTCCAGTAGGCGGTGTCCTTGCCGGACAGGGCGCGCCACTGGGCGGCGAAGTCGGCGGCGCCGATCTCGCGGCCGTCGCTCCAGACGGCCTGCTGGTCGAGCTTGTACAGCACGACCTGCTTGGGCTCGGTGTCGACGACCTTCGCGGACTCCAGGTAGGCGGGGTTGCGCTCGGGGCGGCCGGAGGCGTTCATCCGGAACATCGACGGCAGGACGGCCTGGGCGACGCGGGCGGTGGTGGCGTCGGCGTCCGACTGGAAGGTGTTCAGGGTCTCGGGCAGCGAGTCGACGGCCCAGCGCAGTGTGCCGCCGTCCGCGATGCGGTCCCGGCCGGCGGGCTGGATGTCCGGGCCGGCGAGCGGCTTGCCGGCCGGGTCCTCGGAGCCGCATCCCGCGAGCGCGGGCACCGCGAGCACGCCCGCGGTCAGAAAGGCGACCGAGCGCGCGATCGCGCGCGGGCCTACGCCGTGCTGAGACATCTGCACTACCTCCGGGAAGCCGCGGGCGTTATGATCACTTTTGGCGGTATTTGGAGTTCATCTGATGTATGCGGCCACTGAAGAGGAAAGGGTTCGGCAACACAGAGCGACACGGCGGACACGGGCGGGAAGCCACCCGTGCGGCGCAACGCACCGCTGGATGCACCCGCACGCCTCGGCCAATCGATGCACATCCCTTCACAGCACAAGGTGTGACGCGCAACACTCGCAGGCGCATGGACGTTGCCGCCTTGGGCCTCGAAGGACCCGCGGAAGTGAGGGCAAGTCATGTCCGTTCACGACGAACTGACGTCAGTCCAGCGCTCGCTCGACGACCTGTTCCGGTCGCTGGGGCGCCTGGAGAAGCAGCTCGGCACCGGCGGTCTGGAGATGCGCCGCGTCCGGGCCGACGCCAACCACCTGCGCGAGAGCGTCGCCCTGCTGCGTGACGCCGCCGCGTCACCGGCCGCACCGAAGCGCCCCGAGCTCGTCACGATCTCGGACGCGCCGTACGACCCCTCCCTGTGGGTCGACTCGGACGACGAGGGGCTCGGCGCCCGGGACCGGCGCGCTCCCTGACCGGGAGGGCGTCGAGCGACCGGCACCTCTCCTCAACCCCGACCGGAGTCGTCACGTGGCCACTGGCACGGAACCTCCCGCCACAGATCCCCGTCCGAGAAGCGGCGGCGTGCGGGCGGGTGCGCGCGCCGCGATCGCCGCCCCCCACCTGCGCACCGACCGCTGGTGGCTCGCCCCCGCGGCGACGGCCGCCGGCCTGCTGGCCTTCATCGTCTACTCGACCTGGCGGGCCTTCGCGAACGCCGACTACTACGCGGCGCCGTACGTCTCGCCCTTCTACTCCCCGTGCCTGGCGGAGAACTGCGAGCCGATGAAGGCCGGCCCGAACTGGGAGATCTTCGGCAGCTGGTGGGGCATCTCACCCGCGATCATCATCCTGATCTTCCCGCTCGGCTTCCGTCTGACCTGCTACTACTACCGCAAGGCGTACTACCGCGGGTTCTGGGCGTCCCCGCCGGCCTGCGCGGTGGCCGAGCCGCACCGGAAGTACACCGGCGAGACCCGCTTCCCGCTGATCCTGCAGAACATCCACCGCTACTTCTTCTACGCCGCGATCCCCGTCGCCGGGATCCTGACGTACGACACCGTGCTCGCCTTCCGCGACGAGGACTACCAGTGGGGCCACATGGGCCTCGGCACGCTCGTCTTCCTCGTCAACATCGTGCTGATCTGGGCGTACACGATCTCCTGCCACTCCTGCCGGCACATCGTCGGCGGCAAGCTGAAGCACTTCTCGAAGCATCCCGTGCGCTACCGGATGTGGCGGTGGGTGGGCAGGCTCAACGCCCGGCACATGCAGCTCGCCTGGGCGTCGCTGGTGAGCGTGGCGCTCGCCGACTTCTACGTCTACCTGGTCGCCTCCGGCGCCTTCGACGATCCGCGGTTCTTTTGATGAGTGGAGCGTTCTGATGTCCGTGGTCGACCGTCAGGAGTGGGACGTCGTCGTGGTGGGCGCGGGCGGCGCGGGCCTGCGCGCCGCCATCGAGGCCCGGGAGCGGGGCGCCCGTACGGCCGTGATCTGCAAGTCGCTGTTCGGCAAGGCGCACACCGTGATGGCCGAGGGCGGCATCGCGGCGGCGATGGCCAACGCCAACGAGAACGACAGCTGGCAGGTGCACTTCCGCGACACCATGCGCGGCGGCAAGTTCCTCAACCAGTGGCGGATGGCCGAGCTGCACGCGCAGGAGGCGCCGCAGCGGGTGTGGGAGCTGGAGACCTGGGGCGCGCTGTTCGACCGCACCAAGGACGGCCGGATCTCCCAGCGCAACTTCGGCGGCCACGAGTACCCGCGCCTCGCGCACGTCGGCGACCGCACCGGCCTGGAGCTGATCCGCACCCTGCAGCAGAAGATCGTCTCCCTGCAGCAGGAGGACTTCGCGGAGACCGGTGACTACGAGTCCCGGCTGAAGGTCTTCCAGGAGTGCACGGTCACGCGCGTGCTGAAGGAGGACGGCCGCGTCTGCGGGGTCTTCGCCTACGAACGCGAGTCGGGGCGCTTCTTCGTGCTGGAGGCACCCGCCGTCGTGATCGCCACCGGCGGCATCGGCAAGTCCTTCAAGGTGACGTCGAACTCCTGGGAGTACACCGGTGACGGCCACGCCCTGGCCCTGCTCGCCGGGGCTCCCCTGCTGAACATGGAGTTCGTGCAGTTCCACCCGACCGGCATGGTCTGGCCGCCGTCGGTGAAGGGCATCCTGGTCACCGAGTCGGTGCGCGGCGACGGCGGTGTGCTGCGCAACTCCGACGGCAAGCGGTTCATGTTCGACTACGTCCCCGACGTCTTCAAGGAGAAGTACGCCGAGACCGAGGACGAGGCCGACCGCTGGTACGACGACCCGGAGCACCACCGCCGCCCGCCCGAGCTGCTCCCCCGCGACGAGGTGGCGCGGGCGATCAACACCGAGGTGAAGGAGGGGCGCGGCTCCCCGCACGGGGGCGTGTTCCTCGACGTGTCGACGAGGATGCCGGCCGAGGTCGTCAAGCGGCGGCTGCCGTCGATGTACCACCAGTTCAAGGAGCTGGCGGACGTCGACATCACGGCCGAGGCGATGGAGGTCGGGCCGACCTGCCACTACGTGATGGGCGGGGTCGCGGTCGAGTCGGACACGGCGGCGGCGCGCGGGGTGCCCGGGCTGTACGCGGCCGGTGAGGTGGCCGGCGGGATGCACGGCTCCAACCGGCTCGGCGGGAACTCGCTGTCCGACCTGCTGGTGTTCGGCCGCCGGGCGGGCCGGCACGCGGCCGAGTACGCGGCGGGACTGGCCGGTGCGCGGCCCGTCGTGGACGGCGCGCAGATCGACGCCGCCGCCGCGGAGGCCCTGCGGCCCTTCTCGGCCGAGGCGGAGTCCGGGGAACCGGAGGGCGGCCCGCCGGAGAACCCGTACACCCTGCACCAGGAACTCCAGCAGACGATGAACGACCTGGTCGGCATCATCCGCCGCGAGCCGGAGATGAAGCAGGCCCTTCAGAAGCTGGCCGAGCTGCGGGTCCGGGCCCGGAGGGCCGGGGTGGAGGGGCACCGGCAGTTCAACCCCGGCTGGCACCTCGCCCTGGACCTGAGGAACATGCTGCTGGTCAGCGAGTGCGTGGCGCGTGCCGCGCTGGAGCGCACCGAGTCGCGCGGCGGGCACACCCGCGAGGACCATCCGTCGATGGACCGCAGATGGCGGCGGATCAACCTGCTGTGCGCGCTGACCGACCCGACGGGCGGACTGGCGGCGACGGACCCCGTCCGCGGCCAGATCACCCTGACCCGCGAGACCACCGAACCCGTCCGTGCCGACCTGCTCGCCCTCTTCGACAAGGAGGAGCTGGTCAAGTACCTGGCCGAAGAGGAGCTCTTCGAGTGAGCAGCTACGAGGCCCGCTTCAAGGTGTGGCGGGGCGATGCGGGCGGCGGCGGCCTGGAGGACTTCCGGGTCGAGGTCAACGACGGTGAGGTGGTGCTGGACATCGTCCACCGCCTCCAGGCCACCCAGGCGCCCGATCTGGCCGTGCGCTGGAACTGCAAGGCGGGCAAGTGCGGTTCCTGCTCGGCGGAGATCAACGGCCGCCCCCGGCTGATGTGCATGACCCGCATGTCGGTGTTCGGCCGGGAGGAGACGATCACGGTGACGCCGCTGCGGGCGTTCCCGGTCGTGCGCGACCTGGTCACCGACGTCGGGTTCAACTACGCCAAGGCCAGGGAGGTCCCGGCCTTCGTGCCACCGGCCGGGGTCGGGCCGGGCGAGTACCGGATGATGCAGGAGGACGTGGACCGCTCGCAGGAGTTCCGCAAGTGCATCGAGTGCTTCCTGTGCCAGGACACCTGCCATGTGGTCCGCGACCACGAGGAGAACAAGCAGGCGTTCGCCGGGCCGCGTTTCCTGATGCGGGTCGCGGAGCTGGACATGCACCCGCTGGACGCGGCGGCGGAGACGGGCCTGGACCGCAAGGCCACGGCCCAGGACGAGCACGGTCTGGGCTACTGCAACATCACCAAGTGCTGCACGGAGGTCTGCCCCGAGGGCATCAGGATCACGGACAACGCGCTGATCCCCCTGAAGGAACGGGCCGTCGACCGCAAGTACGACCCGCTGGTGTGGCTGGGCTCGAAGATCAGGAGGCGCTCCTCAGCAGGGTGAGCGCCTGCCGCAGGTTGTGCTCGGCGATCTCCCGCATCCGCTCCGGGTGCGGGAAGTCGCCCTCGGCGAGGGCCAGCGGGCCGGCGACCAGGCCGAGGTGCATCGCCAGGCGGTACAGGCGCAGGCGTGCCGCGTCCAGGCCGGGGACACGCAGGGCCTCGTAGTGCTCGCCGAAACGGAGCGCGAGGAACACGTGCTCCTGCTCCAGGTCGCCGTACATCAGCCCCTCGATGTCGATGAGCGCGGGCTGTCCGCCGGCCGTGAGCAGGACGTGGTCCGGGCCGAGTTCGCCGTGCAGCAGGGTGTGGCGGTCGCGGGGCCGGACCTCGGCGGCCAGGGCGAGGACGGTCTCCTCCAACTCACCGCGTACGGCGGCGGCTCGGGGGTCGCGCGCGGCGGCCTCGGCGAGGTGGCGCAGGGCGTCCTCGGTGACGCGCCGGGCGCAGGAGCCGCCGAGGGAGGATCCGCCGCGGTCGACGACGGCGACCTTGCCGAACCGGGGGCCGGTGCGGGCATGCAGCGCGGTGAGCAGGTCGGCGAAACGCTCCAAGGCCTCGGGAGCCCGCCGCGGGTCGCGGGCCAGGGCGTCCTCCAGGCTGCCTCCGGTCAGGTCCTCCACGACGGCCGTGTCCGCGGGGAGGTGCGTGTGCGAGGCGTCGGTGTGCAGGAGGCGGGGCGTGCGGACACCGGAGGCGGCGAGGCGTTCGTGGGCCGCCGTGAACAGCTCCAGCCCGGTACCGGGCGAGAAGGGGTCGCGGGAGTCGGGGTCCGGCTGGTCCCAGTAGTCCTCGCCGGGCGACCAGACGTAGGCGACGGCGGTGGAGTGGTCGTCGAGGGTGAGGCGGTAGACGCCCTTCCTGCTGCCGCCGCGCAGGCGCCGTACGCCGGTGAGGGTGCGGGCCGGGCCGAGGGCGGCACGGGCGAGGGGGGCGAGGCGGGTGCGGGTGAGGGGGCGTCGGGCGCGACGGGCCGGGCTTTCGGTCACCGCACCCAGGCTTCCCTGTAGGCGCGCCAGTTCGCCTCGGTCGCGGCGAAGTCGATGTACAGCGCGACGCCGAAGCGGGCCCGGTCGGCGTCCGTGCGGGACAGGCCCAGGCGGACGCCCCGGACGGCGGCGGGCACGGTCTCGGCGTGGCCCCAGTGGGCGATGTTGTTCTCCCAGTAGAAGGGCAGGCCCATCAGCAGGTCGGTGGTGGGCGGGGTGACCTCCAGGGCGAGGGAGGTCTGCTGGGCGACGTAGCCGCCGTAGGCGCCCTCCAGGGGCAGCGCGGTGTCGTACGACATCACGGCGATCTGGTCGACGCGGCGGGCGACCTGGCCGAAGAACGCCTGCGACCACCACTTGGGGTGGCCGGTGACGGCGCCGCGCACGGTGTGGAGGGCCGGGAGCGGGTCGATCTGGTGGGCGGCGACGGAGAGCCGCGCGTCCCGGGAACGGGTCTCGCGGCGCAGGGCGTCCAGGAGGGTGAGGTAGTTCCGGTCGCCGGAGTGCAGGGGCTCCAGGTCGAGGTGGATGCCCTCGTAGCCGCCGTCCAGGACCTGCCGGGCCGAGCGGACGACGGCGGCGCGGGTCTTCGGGTCCTCCAGGCGCATGCCGTTCGGGCTCTCGCTCGCGACGACGTCGCCCAGGAACGCCTGGACGCGGACGCCGGGGAGCTTGTCGTGCACGGCGTCGAGGAACCAGCGGGCCCGGGGGCGGACCGACTCGGGGAGGGTGCCGTCGTGCTCCAGGGGGCCCGAGTGGACGTACAGGTCGCGGACGCCGGTGCCGCGCAGACGGCGCGCCAGGGCGGTCACGTCGGCGTCCTTCTTGCGGCCGTCCACCCAGGCGTGGCCGAGCCAGAGGGCGTCGCGGTGGCGGGTGTACGTGCCGTCCACCGGGTCGCCCAGGTAGTTGACGCGGAGGGCCGCCAGGGCGGACAGGGGAGGCACGAGGAGGAGGAGCAGCACGGCGAGCACCGAGCGTCTGATCCAGCGGCGGCGTCCCTTCGGGCCGGGGCCCGGCGGGACGTGGTCGCTGTCGGCGCCCGATGCCGCTGTCCCGGTCGGGTTGGTGGTGGTGCCTTCCGCGCGGTCCATACCGTCTCCCCCGGTGATGCCGATGGTGTCTCCGGGGAGGACGGTGCGTACCGGTGTTCGGTTGCGGTCAGAACAGGCTGAGCAGTGCCTCCGCGGGGTCCGTCAGGCCCGTCTCCCCTCCCGGGAGGGGCAGTTCGAACCACACCGTCTTGCCCCGGGGCGTGCGGCGCGAGCCCCACGCGGCGCTGAGCAGTCCGACCAGCTGCAGGCCGCGGCCGCCCTCGTCGGTGTCGCGCGCGCGGCGGCGGCGCGGCTGGACCAGGCCCGCGTCCCAGACCTCGCAGACCAGCGTGCGGTCCAGCAGCAGCCGGAGGCGGATCTCGCCCTCGCCGTAGCGCAGGGCGTTGGTGACCAGTTCGCTCACCAGCAGTTCCGTCGTGTCGACGAGGGGCTCCATGTCCCAGCTGAGCAGCTGGGCGCGCGCGTACTCCCGGGCCCGGCCCACGCTGCGCGGCTCACGCGGCAGGGTCCAGTCGCCGACGGACTCGGTGGGCAGCCCCTGTACACGTGCCATCAGCAACGCGATGTCGTCCTCGCCGTGGTGCGTGTCGAGGGTGTTGAGGACGCCGTCGCAGACGTCCTCCAGCGGCTGGGTGGGGTCGGACAGCGCGGTGACGAAGGCCTGCAGGCCCTCGTCCAGGGGATGGTCGCGGCTTTCGACCAGTCCATCCGTGTAGAGCGCGAGCAGGGCGCCTTCGGGCAGTTCGACCTCGACCTCCTCGAAGGGCTCGCCGCCGACGCCGAGCGGCAGGCCCGGCGGCACGTCCAGCATCAGCGCCGGCTCGCCCGGTTCGACCAGCACGGGCGGCAGATGGCCCGCGTTGGCGAACGTGCAGCGCCGGGTGACGGAGTCGTAGACGGCGTAGACGCAGGTGGCGAGGTACACCTCCGACAGGTCCGCCTCGCGGGGGCGGCGGGCCGCCCGGGTGGCCTGCTGGACGCCGCCGGGGGCGCCGAGGCCGCGGGCGATCTCGTCCAACTGGGCCAGCACCTCGGCCGGTTCCAGGTCGAGCTGCGCCAGGGTGCGCACCGCGGTGCGCAGTTCGCCCATGGCGACGGCGGCGCGCAGGCCGCGGCCCATGACGTCGCCGACGACGAGGGCGGTGCGGTGCCCGGGCAGTTCGATGACGTCGAACCAGTCGCCGCCGACCTCGCTGGGCCGGCCGGTGTTGGCGTTGCCGGGCAGGTAGCGGCAGGCGATGTCGAGGCCCGAGGCCTCCGGGTCGCCGGGCGGGAGCAGGGACCGTTGCAGTATCAAGGCCCGTTCGTGCTCACGGCGGTAGAGGCGGGCGTTGTCGATGCAGACGGCGGCGCGGGCCGCCAGCTCCACCGCGAGGTCGCGGTCCCGCTCGCCGAACGGCTCGCTGCCCTTGGTCCGGGCGAACTGCACGAGTCCGACGACGGTGTCGTGGGCGACCATCGGCACGGCGAGCGTGGACTGCACGAGCCCGCCGTCCTCGCCGGGGACGGTCTGCGGCCGGGCCGTGCGCAGGGCGTCCGCGCAGGAGGAGTTGAACGGGTAGTGGTGGACGGCGCCGACGGCGACGGGCGCCCCGGTCCCGGTGAAGGGCGCGTCGGAGACGGCGCTGGCGAAGGCCACGCGGCGCAGTTCGGCGCTGCCGTCGGCGAGCCCGGGCGGGGTCTCGTCGCCGACCAGCAGGCCCTGGTAGAGGTCGACGGTGGCCAGGTCGCAGAAGCCCGGGACGACGACGTCGAGGAGCTGGCGGGCCGTGGTCTCCAGGTCGAGGGAGTTGCCGATGCGGGCGCCGGCCTCGTTCAGCAGGGCCAGGTTGCGGCGGGCGGCGGCGGCCTCGCGGGCGGCGGCGCGGCGGGCGGTGATGTCGATGCCGAGCCAGGCGATCCCGATGGGGCGGCCCGAACCGCTGTGCACCCGGTAGAGGTTGACGGACCAGTGGCGGCGCTCGTCGGAGCCCGGCACGAAACCCGTGACGTGCATGTCCGTGATGGAGTTGCCGGTCTCCAGGACGCGGCGCATCGTGGCGGCGACCCGCTCGGCCTCGGCGCGCTGGAGGTAGTCGTGGACGCCCTTGCCGCGGTGGTCGTCGGGCGAGCCGCCGAAGATGGACGCGAACCGCTGGTTGGCGCGGCGGACCCGCAGGTCCGGGTCGATCAGCAGGAACCCGAACGGCGATTGACCGAAAATGGCCTGCGAGGCGGCGAGGTCGGTCTCGATGCTGCGCAGGGTGCGCACGTCGACGACGATGCAGACGGCGGCCTTCTCGCCCTCCACGGTGCGGGTCGGCATGACGTACACCTCGGCGAGGCCCTCGTGCCCGCACTCCCCCTGGACGCCCCTGGGCAGCCGGAAGGGCACCACGCCGGTCCATTCGCGGCCGTCGAGGATCTCCGCCATCTTGCGCACGCCGCGCTCGCGATGGCGCGGGTCGATGAAGGCCTCGATGGGGTCCATGCCGACGGCGCGGTCGGCCGGGATGCCGAAGAGGTGCTCGGCGCGCAGGCTCCACTGGTCGACGAGCCCGTCGGGACCGATGGAGAAGGACGCGACCTTGATGTAGTCGTAGATGGATCCGGGGGGACTGCTCTGCCACATGGCGTCACCGGTCCGGCTCCCGTCGGCCGCGAGCGCACCCCCCACCGCGGAGGCCAGGCCGTCGGCGGCCCCCGCCCTCGCGCCCTCCGACGGGTCCTCGGACTCCGTGGACTTCGCTGGTATCTCGCTCACGCGAACCGTCCCCTCCAGCTCACCGCGTCCGGCACCGGTCACCGGGGGCGGCTGCCCGCAGTATCCAGCACTACGGTGCCGCACAACACGGTGTTCACGATCACAGCACGGTCCCGATGGTTTTCGGTCCGGACCGTGAGAACACTTCCAGTCTTCTAACCAGGGGACACGTCGTCGAACCCCGTCGACGGGCAACCGCCACTGGCCTGAACCAATCGCTCTACAACGGCGGACCGTCCGTACACCGTTTGTTCACTCCGGCACCGCGAGTTCGAACCACACGGTCTTGCCCGTTCCACCGGGCCGGGTGCCCCAGTTCCGGGAGGAGGATGCGACCAGTTGCAGTCCGCGGCCGCTCTCGTCCTCGGGGCGGGCGGTGCGCTCGCGGGGCGGGTCGGGCAGGGGGTCGGAGACCTCGACCCGGAGGACGCCGCCCGGGCCCGAGGGGCGGATCAGACGGACGCCGATGGGGCCGGTGGCGTGCCGGAGGGCGTTGGTGACCAACTCGCTGACCAGCAGGGCCGCGAGGTCGGCGAGGCTCTCCAGGCCCCAGGCGCGCAGCCGGAGACGGACGGCCCGGCGGGCGGCGCGCACGGCGTCCGGCTCGTCGGGAAAGGTCCACTCGGCGCAGTCACCTCCGGTGTCGCTCACGCCGATCACTTCCCAGCCAGCAGGCCCACCCATGACCGATTTCACGGGGTTAATGGGCACATACCCGAAATAGGGGGCGGAGTATCGCGCAAGGCGGCGCCCTGTGGCACGGACGGCGCAGGACGCGCCCGGCAGGCAGCCGCCCCGCCGCCGCACGCCCCCGGGCCGCCTCAGGCGCCGGCCGATCCCGCTCCCGATCCCGCGGAACCGGGAGCGGGATCGAGGGCCGCATCAGGGGGCGAGTCGGGGTCGAGGGTGGGACCGGAGCCGGAGCTTCCCAGATGCGCGAGGGTCCGGCGTACGGCCGGGACGTCCTGGTCGAGCCAGTCGACGTCCCAGATCTCGTGCGGGCCGAGCCAGCGCAGTTCGTCGTGGTCTTCCAGGGGTTCGGGGGCAGGGGAGCCGGGCCGCAGGCGCGCGGTCCACACCCGCAGGACGTACGGGGGTTTCAGGGGCCACTGCCCGGGCACCTGTTCGCCGGGCTCGGCGTCGACGCCGAGTTCCTCGCGCAGTTCCCGCACGAGCGCCGCGTCGGCCGTCTCGCCGGGCTCGACCTTGCCGCCGGGCAACTCCCAGCGCCCGGCCAGCTCCTCGGGTGCGCTGCGCCGCGCGGCCAGCAGCCGGCCGCCGTCGAGCAGCGCGGCACCCACGACCACGATGTGCTCCGTCATGCGGGGAGCCTACGGGAGCTCCGCCGACGGGCGGTCAGGCCGAAGGGACCCCCGTTCGATCGCGCACGCGGTCAGCCGTGCGCGCAAGGTGCGAGGCACGTGGTCAGTCGTGCTCGCGAGGGGCGGTGCGCGGGGTCGGTCGCGCACGCCGTGGGCCGGTCACGGGGTCAGTCGTGCACGGCCGGTCCGTTCCGGTCCAGGCGCTCGACCCAGTAGAGCTGTTTGTGACCGCGTCCGTCGAGGCTGTCCGCGATCTTCTGGGCCTCGGCCCGGGTCGCGTACCGGCCGACGCGGTACCGGTTGCCGTTGTCGTCCTGCCGTATCACGAGCCAGGGAAGAGTGACCGTGCTGTCGTTCATCGCGTCCCTCCACTTCCCGCCCGCGGCCTGTGCCGAGCCCCACCCGCTAAGGAAACCGCAATGCGCATATGCCCGAGCCTACGCCTAACCTTTACGCAGCGAATCCGGCTTTTCACAAAGAGGTACGCAACCAGCCAGAACGCGGGGGGCGCACGACGGCGAACGCGCCGTGGGCGGGCCGCGGCGCAGCGGCTCGGAGGCATACCGCATACACGGTCGGCCACCTGCGGGGACGGCGGCCGGTCCGGGGCGTGCGAGCGTACCGGACCGGGACGGTCCGCGGGGCCGTACGGGGGGTGGGGCGCGCGGGGAGCGCACCGCGAGGCGATCGGGGCGGCCGCTACTTGACCGGAAGGTGGTAGGCGACCCGGTACCGATCGGCCGGGACGACGATGTCGGCCGTCTCGACCGGGCGCCCGGAGGCGTAGAACGTGCGCTGGACGACCAGGACGACATGGCCGGGGACGCCGCCGAGCAGCAGCAGTTCCTCGGCGAGGCCGGGCCGGGCGCCGACCTCCTCGGTGACGTTGTCCACGATCACGTCGATGGCGCGCATGCGCTCGACGACGCCCATGCCGCCGAGGGGGCCCTCCTCGGGCAGCATCACGGGTGTGCGCCCCGTCACGGCGAGCGGCTCCCAGGAGGTGGAGAGCATCATCGGCTCGCCGGCCTCCCGGAAGAGGTACTTCGTGCACATCACGCGCTCGCCCGGCTCGATGCCCAGCCGCTCGGCGACCGCCACGCTCGCCTCGGCCTGCTCGCTGCTGGACTCCCAGGTGCCCTGCCCGTCGCCGTCGGCCTGCTCCTGGCGGAAGGGCGTCGCCCCGCCGGCCGGGCGGTAGCCGGAGCGGGAGACGCGCCGGGGCACGGGGCGCTCGCGCACATACGTCCCCGAGCCGGAGCGGCCCTCGACCAGCCCCTCCGCCATGAGCACCTTGCGGGCCTCCAGGGCGACCGTGTCCGAGACGCCGTACTCCTGGCGGATCCTGGCCTGGGAGGGGAGGCGGGTGTGCGGTGGGAGCCGACCGTCGACGATCTTCTTGCGGAGATCACCCGCGACACGCAAGTACGCCGGCTGCTCACCGAATGTCACTGGCCGCTCCCATCAGGTTGTACAGACAGCAACAGCCTGGCAACCGTAGGTTGTGCCGTGCAAGCAAAGGCCAGAGAATCACTCGATGTGATGACAGGGTGGTCCGAGGGCCTTTACGCAGGCACTTTCTCCCCGTTATAGGCGCGATCACACCTGCGCTTCGGAGTCCCCGCCCGCGCCCCCGTCGTACGCCGGCGGCGTCGCCGCGAGCCCGAGGGCCTTGCGCGCCGTGACGGTCGACCCGCCGTCCACGTACCCGTACGCCCGGTCGTAGTGCGCCCGGTAGGTGTCCGCGTCGCCGGCCGTGCTCGCCCCCTTCCACTCACGGCGGGCGTCCTCCAGGTCCGCGACCAGGGCGGTGACGGGCGCGCGGGCCCCGGACGGCCAGGAGCGGCCGCGCAGGGTCCCGATCTGCTCGCCGAGCACCTCGTGCACCCGGCCCGCCCAGGCCCGGTGGCCGGCCAGGTCGTCCTCGGGCAGGTCCTCGGGCTCCTCGTACAGGGCCGCGTCGACGGCGTTGGCCGCGGCCAGGAAGGCGATCTGGTCGCCGTCGAGGGTGGTGGCGTCGCCGCGCAGCGAACCGGTCAGCCCGGCCCTCGCCTCGGTGTTGCCGAAGACGCAGGTGATCACGCGGTCGCCGAAGCGCCAGCTGTCCCGGGACGGCATGAGGTAGTAGACGTCCACGTCGGACGGCATCGCCCAGGAGTCCATGGCGTACTGGTCCCGGAGCGCGAAGCACCGCTCGTCGCCGATGCCGGCGATCTTCTCGTCGCCCGGGAAGGCGCCGCCCGGCAGCGTGACGGTCGCGAACACCTCGCCGTCGTGCCTGCCCTCGCACGGCACGGGGTCGACGTCGTAGGTGTCGCCCTCCAGGCCGCCGGGGGCGTCGAAGCAGTCGCCCTTGCGCAGCGACAGGCTCTCGTTGCCCCTCGCACCGTCCTTGAAGCCCTCCCAGACCTCGGCGGCCGCGCCCGTGGACAGCGTCACCGCCCACAGCACGATCCCGAGGGAGGACAGCGCCGCTCCGGCGACGGCCATGCCCCGGCCGCTCTGACCCGACCGCCTGATCTGCGCCAGCGCGATCAGCCCCAGGACCAGTCCCACCGCGGGCAGGAAGCAGAGCACGCCGAGCACGAGGGCGGCGACCGCGAGCGCGTTGACGGAGACCGGGGTGCCGTACGGCCGCCCGTACGGGCCGTGGGCCCCGGGCCAGGGGGTGGCGGGCGGGCCGTACGGGTCCTGGGGCTGCTGGTGCCCAGGGGGCGGGGGTATCGACACGGGTACGGTGCTCCTGGCTGGGGCGGCGGGCGGGATCTGCCGTACGGCTGGGCGCATCGTAGGCGGCGGATCGGCGAGGGTGGAATGCGGGCGGCGGACGCGGTGATCGGGGCGGCGAACGGTCTGACGGCCCGCTGGGCGGCGGGAATCCGCGCCGGCACGGTGTTCTCGGGGGCGGGGGTCTGGCCCCTGCTGGCGCTCCTCGCGGACGGGGCGGCCGGTGCGGCGCGCCAGGAGCTGGGAGCCGCCCTCGGCCTGCCGGCGGGTCAGGCGGGTGCGGCCGGGCGGGAGTTGCTCGCCGCGCTGGAGGAGATCGAGGGTCTGGAGTCCGCCCTGGGCCTGTGGACCGCGCGGACGGTGGAGCTGCGGGAGGGGTGGGCCGCGGGGCTGCCGGCCGGACTGCACGGGGTGCTCACGGGAGACGCGGCGGCCGACCGGGGCGCCCTGGACGCGTGGGCGGAGCGACGGACCGGCGGCGTGATCGGGCGGCTGCCCGTGCCGCTGCGGCCGGACACCTCCCTGCTGCTGGTGACCGCGCTCGCGCTGCGGACCGACTGGGAGACGCCCTTCAAGGGCGACCTCATGCCCTGGCGCGAGCACGACCGGGCCGGGCTCACCCGTACCCGGGCCGGGCTGGACGAGGTGGCGGTCGCGCACGGGCCGGGCGGCGCGGTGACGGTGGCGACCGTGCGCGGCACGAACGGGCTGGACGTCCTGCTGCTGCTGGGCGAGGAGGAGGCGGCTCCCGGCGCGGTCGTCGGCACGGGCGTCGAGGTGGTCTCGGGTGCGGTGCCGGCCGTCCCCGGCAGCCGGCTGCCGGTCGGCCCGGCGGGGCCCGGGCTGCGGCTGGAGAGGCTGCGCACCGTGCGTCCCGAGCCGCCGGCCCTGACGCTGAGGACCGTCGAGTTCGCGCTGACCGCCCATCACGACCTGCTGGCCCGGGCGGAGTCGTTCGGCCTGGCCACCGCCGCCGACGGCACCCCGGGCCACTTCCCGGGCATCAGCGCCGCACCGCTCGGGCTGGCCTCCGCCCGGCAGTCGGCGACGGCGACGTTCAGCGCCGAGGGGTTCCGGGCGGCGGCCGTGACGCTGATGGAGGCGGAGTGGCTGGGCTGGGAGGACCGGCCGGAGCCGCGGCACGGGACGACCCGCGCGCACGCCGTCTTCGACCGGCCCTTCGGCTTCCTCGCCGTCCACCGCGGGACGGGCCTCGTCCTCGCGGCGGGCTGGGTCGACGACCCGAAGCGCTTCCCGGAGGACTTTCCGGAAGGCTTTCCGGAAGACTCTCCGGAGGACTGACCGCCCACCGCGCCGCGGGCGGCTGCACGCGGCACGCGGCAGGACGGCTCGGGCGGGGTCGTCGCGGGGCGGCCGATGCCGCGCCAGGGCATGATGACCGTCTCCCGGCACGCGGAGGCGGCGTGTCCGTCGGCCGCGACCGGGGCCGGGGCCGGGAGGGACCGCCGCAGAGAGGCGAAGCATGCACATCGAGTACGACCGCGAGAACGACACCGCCTACCTCTCCCTCACCGGGGGCGTCGCGGACGGCGCCGCCGTCCGGCAGATCCCCGTCGACGGGGTGGGGACGGACGCCGAGGTGCTCCTCGACGTGGACGCCGCAGGGCGGCTGCTCGGCATCGAGGTCATCGGGGCCGCGGGCGCGCTGCCCGAGGAGCTGCTGAAGGACGCCTGAGCGGGCCCGAACCGGGCGGGCCCGACCGTCACGGTCCCTGCGTCGCCTGCCGGCAGGCCCGGGCGTACGCCCGCACCAGGGGCCGGTGCCCCTCCTCCTGCCGCCAGGCCAGGACGTAGCGGCTGGGCGGGACGCCGCGGACCGGGCGGGCCGTCACGCCGCCCAGGGTGAGGAGCGGGACGTTGCCCGCGGCCACGAGGCAGACGCCCAGACCGGCGGCCAGCGCCTCGTAGGTCTCCTCCGTGCTCGCGATCTCGGCGCCGATGCGCGGCGGGCGGCCGTCGCGGGAGCCGAGGGCGAGCCAGTGGCCGCGCAGCGGTCCGGTGCTCTCGGGCAGGGCGAGGAACGGCTCGTCGAGCAGGTCCGTGAAGTCGACCGTGTCGCAGGCGGCGAGGGGGTGGGTGTCGGGGAGGGCGACCATGAGCGGCTCCTCGGCGACGACCGTCCAGGCGTAGCGGTCCTGGCCGGGCAGCGGCAGCCAGACGAACGCGACGTCCGCCGAGCCGTCGGCGAGGCCCGCGGTCGGGTCCTGCCAGTTCACCTGCCGCAGCCGGAGGACGGCCTGAGGGTGGGCGGCGGTGAAGCGGGAGCGGATCGCGGGCAGCAGGCCGCCGCGGACCGGGCTGGTGCTCATGCCCACGACCAGGGTGTTCTGCCGCGCGGACCGGACGGCGTCCACCGCGGCGGCGCCCTCCCGCCACGCCTCCAGCACCCGGCGGGCGTGCGGCAGCAGCGCCGTACCGGCGTCGGTGAGGGCCACGCCGTGCCGGTCGCGCCGGAACAGCTCGGTGCCCAACTGCCGCTCCAGGGCCCGGATCTGCTTGCTCAGGGCGGGCTGGGAGACGTAGAGGCGTTCGGACGCGCGGGTGAAGTGCAGGTCCTCGGCCACCGCCACGAAGTAGCGCAGGTCCCGCACGTGGACGTCGATGCTCATCACCATCGGTTATCACCGTAGGTCTTGGACGGGCAACCGCGCACGGCGTGAGGGTGGTGCCGCAACGGCACGAGAGAGCACGAGACGAGGAGCGGTCATGCACAAGGTCTGGCTGATCACAGGGGCGAGCAGCGGGTTCGGGCGGGCGATCGCCGAGGCAGCGCTCGCTGCGGGCGACGTCGTCGTCGGGGCGGCCCGGCGCCCCGGGGCGCTGGAGGACCTGGTCGCCGCCCACCCCGACCGGATGGAGGCGCTGCGCCTGGACGTCGCCGACACGGGCGCCGCGGAGGCCGCCGTCCGGGACGTCGTGGCGCGGCACGGGCGGATCGACGTCCTGGTCAACAACGCCGGACGCACCCACGTCGGCGCCTTCGAGGAGACCACCGAGGAGGAGCTGCGGGCGCTGTTCGACGTGCACGTCTTCGGCCCGGCGGCGCTCACCCGGGCGGTGCTGCCGTCCATGCGGGAGCGGCGCTCGGGGGCGATCGTGCAGATGAGCAGCATGGGCGGGCAGATGTCGTTCGCCGGGTTCTCGGCGTACAGCGCGACGAAGTTCGCCCTGGAGGGCATGTCCGAGGGGCTCGCGGACGAGGTCGCGGAGTTCGGCGTCAAGGTGCTGATCGTCGAGCCGGGGGCGTTCCGCACCGGGCTGTTCGCGACCGGGCGGGCCGGTGTCAGCGCGGACAGCGGCGTGTACGGCAAGGTGAGCGAGACCCGCGGCTTCGTCGCCGGCGGTCACGGCACCCAGCCCGGCGATCCGGCCAGGGCCGCCGCCCTCGTCCTGGCCGCGCTGGAGGCCGAGTCCACGCCGCTGCGGCTGCCCCTGGGCGACGACGGGGTGAGCGCGGTGCTCGGCCATCTCGACCAGGTGCGGGACGAGGTCCTGGCGTGGGAGAAGCGCGCGCGGGACACCGCTTTCCACGACTGACGGGCTTTCACCGGGGTCCTGCGCATGCGTGCAGGACCCTTGTGCAATTCCTGTGGATCCCTCAATCTTTCGGCTGACGCACCGGAGTCGCCACCTGGTTGACATGACCATGACCTCAGGTGCTCCACCGGGCGTGCACCCCACCCCACAGCGCACCACCGATTGAGGAGGACCCCTCAGATGGCAGTGATGCGTACTCCCCGCAGCTCCTCCCGGCGAAGACTGGCCGCGCTCGGCGCGACGGCCACCGCGGCCCTCGTCGCGAGCCTCGTCTCCGCCCTCCCCGCCGCCGCGGCCCCGGCCGCGGCCGAAGGGCCCGTGCGGTACGCGGGCGCCGCGAACGCGGTGCCCGGCAGCTACATCGTCACCCTGAAGACCGAGAAGGCCGGCTCCGCCGAGGGCCGCGCCCTCGCGCGCAAGTACGGCGCCGACATCGAGCGGACCTACCACAAGGCCCTCAACGGCTACGCCGTGGAGGCCTCCGCGTCCGAGGCGAAACGTCTCGCCGCCGACCCGGCCGTCGCCTCCGTCGTCCAGGACCGGACGTTCTCCATCACCGGCACGCAGCCCAGCCCGCCCTCCTGGGGCCTGGACCGCATCGACCAGCGGAACCTGCCGCTGAACAGCTCGTACACCTATCCGGACCCGGGCGGTGAGGGCGTCACCGCCTACGTCATCGACACCGGAGTCCGCATCACCCACGGCGACTTCGGCGGGCGCGCCTCCTACGGCTACGACGCCGTCGACAACGACAGCACCGCCCAGGACGGCCACGGCCACGGCACCCACGTCGCCGGCACGGTCGCGGGCAGCGCCTACGGGGTCGCCAAGAAGGCCAAGGTCGTCGGCGTCCGCGTGCTGAACAACTCCGGCCAGGGCACCACCGCCCAGGTCGTGGCCGGCATCGACTGGGTCGCGCGCAACGCGGTCAAGCCGGCGGTGGCCAACATGTCCCTCGGCGGCTCCGCGGACTCCGCCATCGACACGGCCGTCCGCAACGCCATCGCCTCCGGCGTCACCTTCGTGGTCGCCGCCGGCAACGAGTCCACCGACGCCTCCACCAAGTCACCGGCCCGGGTGGCCGAGGCCGTGACAGTCGGCGCGACGACGTCGAGCGACGCGCGGGCGAGCTACTCCAACTACGGCTCGATCCTGGACCTGTTCGCCCCGGGCTCGTCCATCACCTCGGCGTGGAACTCCTCCGACTCGGCGACCAACACCATCTCCGGTACGTCGATGGCGAGCCCGCACGTCGCCGGGGCCGCCGCCCTGTACCTGGACGGCAACCCCACCGCCACGCCCGCGCAGGTCTCCGCCGCGCTGACGTCCGCCGCCACCACCGGCGTCGTCACCGGTCCCGGCAGCGGCTCGCCCAACCGGCTGCTGAACGTCGGCGGCGGCACGACGCCCCCGCCCGGCCCGCGCTTCGAGAACACCGCCGACCACGCCATCGCCGACAACGCCACCGCCGAGTCCCCGGTGACCGTCTCCGGCGTCTCCGGCAACGCGCCCTCGGCCCTGGCCGTCGAGGTCCACATCGTCCACACCTACATCGGCGACCTGCAGGTCCAGCTGATCGCGCCCGACGGCACGGCGTACACGCTGAAGTCGTACGGCACCGGCGGCAGCGCCGACAACATCGACACCACGTACACGGTGAACGCCTCCTCCGAGGCGGCCAACGGCACGTGGAAGCTGCGGGTGAGCGACAACGCCCGCTACGACACCGGGCGCATCGACGCCTGGGCGCTCCAGTTCTGACGCGGTGAGGGGGCCGGGCCGTACGCGGTCCGGCCCCCGGACGTCCGGGCGGGGGAGCGCACGGACGTCAGTCCAGCACGCGCCGTTCGCCGTCCGCGTCGCCGGCTCCCGTCGCCGTGGGCAGCGGGCGCGGGGCCCCGGGCGGTCCGGACAGGGCGGCCGCACGGCGTTCCCGCGCCGCCGCCTGCTCGGGATGCCTGCGGCGCCAGTAGGGGTTGTCGGGCGAGAGCTTGCTGGAGACCCGGCCGTACATGCCGAACGTGGCGATGACCAGCCCCATCACGAAGCTGAAGATCACGTTGGTCATGCCGAAGTCGAGGATGTTCGCCGGGCGGTCGAGCACGAAGATGTGCGCGAAGCCGCTCAGGACGAACAGCGTGCCGACCGTCATGTTCAGGGTCGACGCGAAGTTGCCGCCGATCGCCGCGCCCACGAGCAGCGCCAGTCCGACCACGGTCGAGATGACGCTCAGCGCCACGTTGGTGGTCATGCCGGCGATCGTTCCCGAGGTGTTGAAGGGGCTCAGGGCGTCGGCGAAGCCGAGGGCCGCGAACACCAGGAGCACCAGGCCGCAGAAGCCGGCGCCGTACCGGTAGACGGTCGCCAGGTGGTGGTCGACCGGAAGTTCGTCTCGTAGCTTCATGCACCTGTTTCGCCGGGTATGACCGGAACGGATGCGGTGGGCCGGAACGGATGCGGTGGGCCGGGGGGACTCAGTCCGACTCGCGGCGCAGCAGGGCCAGCTCCGCGTTCATCTCGGCGAGGAAGCGGATGACCACCCGCAGTTCCTCGGGGCTGAAGCGGCCGCGGGCCGCGTCGGTGCTGCGGGCCAGCGGGCGGAAGTAGTCCCGGGCCAGGACCCGGGCCGCCTCCGCGTAGTGCAGGTGCACGACGCGACGGTCCCCGGCGTCCCGGACGCGGCGGATGTGACCGGCCCGTTCCAGCCGGTCCAGGCACGCGGTCACCGCGCCGGAGGTGAGGTTGAGCCGCCGGCGCAGACGGCCGGGCGTCATGGGCCCCTCCCCCGCCTCGGGGTCCGCCTCTGCCTCGGCGTCCAGGATCGCGATCAGCGCCTGCATGTCGGTCAGGTGCAGCCCGTGCGCCCGGGCGAACTCCTCGGCGATGCGGTTGAACTCGCCGTTCATCCGGCGCAGCAGAACGGCGAAGCCGTGCAACCCGATCGGGTCGTCAGCCGGAAGAGATGCCGTGGGCGCACCGGAACCGCTCATGCCCCCACCCTAGTATCTCTCGATGATTGAGATACTTTATGAGTGAGTAAATTCGTCTACGGCTTGGGATGCGCATGAGTACCGCACAGCGTTGGGCCCGGCGGCTCGTACCGCTCGCTCTCCTTCTCGTCTGGCTGGGGGTGGGCGGCACACTCGGCCCGTACGCGGGCAAGCTCGGCGAGGTGGCAACCAACGACCAGGCCGCCTTCCTGCCCCGCAGCGCCGAGTCCACGAAGGTGCTGGAGGCCCGCGAGGCCTTCGACCAGTCCGAGACCCTGCCGGCCGTGGTGGTCTGGACGGCGGACGGGCAGCGCCTGACAGCGGACCAGCAGGCCGACGCCACCCGTGCCGTCGCCGCGCTCGCCGGTGAGCCCGGAGTCGTGGACCGGCCCTCCCCCGCCCTGCTCTCGGACGACCAGGAGGCCATGCAGGCGGTCGTCCAGCTGGAACCCGACCTGGGCGAGGAGCTGCCCACGGCCCTCGAGGCGGTGCGCGCCGCGGCCGGGGAGGTGCCCGGCACCACGGCGCAGATCGCCGGCCCCGCGGCCAGCCAGGCCGACCTGTCCGACGCCTTCGCGGGCATCGACGGACTGCTGCTGGGCGTGGCCCTGGGCGCCGTGCTGCTCATCCTGCTGCTCGTCTACCGCAGCGTCCTGCTGCCGTTCCTGATCATCCTGAGCTCGGTCTTCGCCCTGGGCCTCGCCTGCGCCGTGGTGTACGCGCTGGCCGACCGGGACGTGGTCCGGGTCGACGGCCAGGTGCAGGGCATCCTGTCGATCCTGGTGATCGGCGCCGCCACCGACTACGCGCTGCTGCTGGCCGCGCGCTTCCGTGAGGAACTCGCCGTGCGCGGGGACCGGGCCGCGGCGGCGACGGCCGCGGTGCGCCGCTCGTTCGGCGCGATCACCGCCAGCGCCGCGACCGTGGCGCTCGGGCTGCTGGCCCTGCTCGCCAGCGACCTGACCAACAACCGGGCCCTCGGGCCGGTGGGCGCCATCGGCATCGTCTGCGCCGTGCTCACCACGCTCACCTTCCTGCCGGCCGTGCTGGCCCTGCTGGGCCGCACCGCCTACTGGCCGTCCAAGCCGAAGGCGCCGGAGGACTCCGCGCAGGGCAGCGGCGTGTGGCGCCGGGTCGCCGCGACGGTGGACGGCCGGCCGCGCCGTACCTGGGTGCTGACCGCGCTGATCCTCGCCGTCTTCGCGGCCTTCTCTCCCTCGCTGTCCTCCAAGGGCGTGCCGCTCGACGAGATCTTCGTCAACGACGCGCCCTCGGTGGCCGCACAGGCCACCCTCGGCGAGCACTTCCCCGGCGGGTCCGGCAACCCGGCCGTGATCATCGCCGACGCCGACCGGGCCGCCGAGGTGACGGCCGCCGCGAAGGGCACCGAGGGCGTCGCGGCGGCGAGCGCCGTCTCCGCCTCCGGGCGGCCCGGAGGCGGTGAACCGCTCGTGGCGGACGGGCGGGTGCTGATCAACGCCACGCTGAAGGCCTCGGCGGACAGCGACGCGGCCAAGGACACCGTGGAGCGGCTGCGCACCCAGGTGCACGCGGTCCCCGGCGCCGACGCGCTGGTCGGCGGGTACACCGCGCAGCAGTACGACACCCAGCAGACGGCCGCCCGCGACCGGACGCTCATCGTGCCGATCGTGCTCGCGGTCATCCTGCTGATCCTGATGGTGCTGCTGCGCTCCCTGCTCGTGCCGGTGCTGCTGGTGGCGACCGTGGGGCTCAACTTCCTCGCCACGCTCGGGGTGTCGGCGCTCGTCTTCGAGCAGCTGCTCGGCTTCAGCGGCACGGACGCCTCGGTTCCGCTGTACGGCTTCGTGTTCCTGGTGGCGCTGGGCGTCGACTACAACATCTTCCTGATGTCCCGGGTCCGGGAGGAGGCGCTCACCCACGGCAACCGGATCGGGGTGCTGCGCGGTCTGACCACGACCGGCGGGGTGATCACCTCGGCGGGCGTGGTGCTCGCCGCGACCTTCGCCGCGCTCATGGTGATCCCGCTGGCGTTCCTGGTGCAGATCGCCTTCATCGTCGCCTTCGGGGTGCTGCTCGACACGCTCGTGGTCCGCTCCCTGCTGGTGCCCGCGCTGATGATCGACATCGGGCCGCGGGCGTGGTGGCCGAGTTCCCTGGCCCGCCGCGCCCCGCAGGAGGCGGACGCCTCCCGCCCGGCCCCGCGGGAAGCGGACGCCGGTACTCCCTCCGGCTGAATCACGCGCGGCGCCTGTGTCGTGCATCCGGGAAGGCCGCCGACCGGGAAGTCTTCAGGGCGGGGCCGTGATTCCTTCAGCACGGCACAGGCGTCGACGAGGGAGGCACGACCATGGAGACGGACGGGCAGCGGTTGCACTGTCTGGTCACCGGGGCGTCCGGGTACATCGGCGGGCGCCTGGTGCCGGAGCTGCTGCAGGCGGGCCACAGCGTCCGGTGCCTGGCCCGCTCCCCCGGCAAACTCCGCGACCACCCCTGGGCGCCGCAGGTCGAGACCGTCCAGGGGGACGTCACCGACGCGGAGTCCGTCGCCGCCGCGATGCGCGGTGTCGACGTGGCCTACTACCTGGTGCACGCCCTCGGGTCGGGCTCCGGGTTCGAGGAGACCGACCGGGAGGCCGCCCGCGTCTTCGCCGAGCAGGCGCGGACCGCGGGCGTGCGGCGGATCGTCTACCTCGGCGGGCTCACCCCGCGCGACGTGCCCGAGCAGTTCCTCTCCCCCCACCTGCGCTCCAGGGCGGAGGTGGGGCGGATCTTCCTCGACGGGCAGGTGCCCACCACCGTGCTGCAGGCGGCCGTCGTCATCGGCTCCGGGTCGGCGTCGTTCGAGATGCTGCGCTACCTCACCGAGCGGCTGCCCGTCATGGTCACCCCCAGCTGGGTGCACACCCGCACGCAGCCGATCGCCGTGCGGGACGTGCTGCGCTACCTCGTCGGGTCGGCGACCATGCCGCCCGACGTGGACCGGGCCTTCGACATCGGCGGCCCCGACGTCCTCACCTACCGGGAGATGATGCTGCGCTACGCCGCCGTCGCCGGGCTGCGGCGGCGCTTCATCGTGCCGATCCCGGTCCTCACCCCGCGGCTGTCCAGTCACTGGGTCGGCCTCGTCACCCCGGTGCCCGCCTCGATCGCCCGGCCGCTGACCGAGTCGCTGCGGCACGAGGTCGTGTGCCGCGAGCACGACATCGCCCGCTACGTGCCGGACGGCGCGGGCCGGCCGATGCCGTTCGACGAGGCCCTGTCCCTCGCGCTGCGCAGGGTGCGCGAGGCGGACGTGTCCACCCGCTGGTCCTCGGCCTCCGTCCCCGGGGCGCCGAGCGACCCCCTGCCCACCGACCCCGACTGGGCGGGCGGCAGCCTCTACGAGGACGAGCGGCACCGGCCCGTCGACGCCTCACGCGAGGCCCTGTGGAAGGTGATCGAGGGCATCGGCGGCGACAACGGCTGGTACTCCTCCCCGCTGGCCTGGGCGGTCCGGGGCTGGCTCGACCGGTTCGTCGGCGGGGTCGGACTGCGCCGCGGGCGGCGCGACACCCAGCACCTGCGGGTCGGCGACTCGCTCGACTTCTGGCGCGTCGAGGAGATCGAGCCGGGCCATCTGCTGCGGCTGCGCGCCGAGATGCGGCTGCCCGGCCTGGCCTGGCTGGAGATGTACGCCGAGACCGACGACGCCGGCCGCACCCGCTACCGGCAGCGGGCCCTGTTCCACCCCCGCGGCCTGCTGGGCCACGCCTACTGGTGGAGCGTCGCCCCGTTCCACTCCGTGGTGTTCGGCGGCATGGCCCGCAACATCGCCCAAGCCGCGGCCGACGGCACGAGCGGACGCGGGGCGGTCGCGCGCGCCCCGCGCATCCGGCGGGCCCTGACCGGCCGAAAGACCGGGCAGAGACAGACGTGATCCCGTCTGACCGCATCACCGCACCAGGAGTGACACCATGACCGTCGCGGTCGTCCTGTTCACCTCGGACCTGCGCGTGCACGACCATCCGCCGCTGCGGGCCGCGCTGGCGGCGGCGGACGAGGTGGTGCCGCTGTTCGTCCGCGACCCCGCCGTGCGCGCGGCCGGCTTCGACGTGCCCAACCGCGCCGCCTTCCTCGCCGACTGCCTGGCCGACCTCGACGCCTCGCTGCGCCGGCGCGGCGGGCGGCTGGTGGTGCGCTCCGGACCGGTCGCCCGCGAGGTCCGCGCGGTCGCCGCCGCCTGCGGCGCCGGGGAGGTGCACCTGGCCGCGGGCATCACCGGCTACGCCCACCGCCGCGAGGAGCGGCTGCGCGAGGAACTCGGCGCCGACGGCGTCGCGCTGCGGGTGCACGACACCGTGACCACCGCCGTCGCCCCGGGAGCCGTGACACCGGCCGGCTCCGACCACTTCTCCGTGTTCACGCCCTACTTCCGCCGCTGGTCGCAGCAGTCGCCGAGGGATCCGCTGCCCGCGCCGCGCACCGTGCGCGTCCCCGACGCGGCGCGCGGCGAGGAACTGCCCGCGCGCCCGGACGCCGAGGGGGTGTCCCCGGACCTCCCGCCCGGCGGGGAGACCGCGGGGCGCGAACGCTTCTCGGCGTGGGCGGCGGCGGGTCTGTCCGGGTACGCGGACCGGCACGACGACCTGGCCGGTGACGCCACCTCACGCCTGTCGCCCTACCTGCACTTCGGGGCGCTCTCGCCGGTGGAACTCGTGCACCGGGCCCGCGAGAAGGGCGGGCCCGGTGCCGAGGCGTTCGTACGGCAGCTGTGCTGGCGCGACTTCCACCACCAGGTCCTGGCGGCCCGGCCCGACGCCTCCGTGCGCGACTACCGCACCCGCGAGGACCGGTGGCGCGGCGAGGACGAGGCGGCCGAGGACATCGCCGCGTGGCGCGAGGGCCGTACCGGCTATCCGATGGTCGACGCGGGCATGCGCCAGCTGCGCCGGGAGGGCTGGATGCACAACCGGGCCCGGCTGCTGGTGGCGAGCTTCCTGACGAAGACGCTGTACGTGGACTGGCGGATCGGCGCGCGGCACTTCCTGGACCTGCTGGTGGACGGCGACATCGTCAACAACCAGCTGAACTGGCAGTGGGTGGCCGGCACCGGCACCGACACCCGCCCGCACCGGGTCCTCAACCCCGTGCTGCAGGGCAAGCGCTACGACCCGGAGGGCACCTACGTACGCCGGTGGGTGCCCGAACTGGCGGACGTGCGGGGCAACGCGGTGCACGAGCCCTGGCGGCTCCCGGCGGACCGGCGTGCCGGGCTCGGCTACCCGGAGCCGCTCATCGACCTCGGCGACGGGCTGGCCCGCTTCAGGGCCGCCCGCGGACGCGACTGAGCGGCCCGGGCCGTGGCCGGGGAACCCGCGTCCGGGAAAGGGAGCCGGCGCGTAGCGGAGGCGCCGCGCTCCGGCGCATCCAAAACGCCGCTCCCCATGGAAGCACTGATGTTCGGATGACCGGAAGCGAGAAGGGGTTGCGCATGCTTGGACCGCGGCCGACGACGGCCGGACCGGCGGAGACGGTCGACGCCCCGCTCACCGCTCAGGAGGCCACGCTCGCCGTGGAGCACGTCCTGCATCAGGTGCTCGACGTGCGGCTGCGGCAGGCCCGTGAGACCGACGCGCTGTTCGCCCGGGACATGGCGGAGCGCGTCGCCGCGTTCACCGGGCGCGGCGGCAAGCGGCTGCGCACGGCGTTCGTGTGGTGCGGCTGGCGGGCCGCGGGCGGTACGGGCGACCCGACGGCGGTCCTGCGCCTGGCGGCCGCCCTCGAACTGCTCCAGGCCTGCGCCTTGATACACGATGACGTGATGGACGGATCGCCCCTGCGCCGGGGCGCTCCCGCGATGCACGTGGAGTTCGCCCGCGGGCACCGGACCGGCCTGACGAACGGCTCCGCGGAGTCGTTCGGGACGTCGGCCGCCGTGCTCGCGGGCGACCTGGCCCTGGCCTGGGCGGACGACCTGCTGACGGAGACGGCGCTCGGTGTGCCGCAGGGCCCGCAGCTGTACGCCGAGTGGCGGGCGATGCGCACCGAGATGGTCGCCGGGCAGTACCGCGACCTGAACGCCCAGGCGGGCGGCTCGTCCTGCGCCGAGGAGGCGCTGACCATCGCCGTCCTCAAGAGCGCCCTGTACACGGTCGCGCGGCCCCTCGCCCTGGGCGCCGCGCTGGCCGGCGCCGACACCGGCGCCCTGGGCGCGCTGCGGGCGGCCGGCCGGTGCGCGGGGCTGGCCTTCCAGCTGCGCGACGACCTCCTCGGCGCCTTCGGCGACCCGGCCCGGACCGGGAAGCCCGCCGGTGACGACCTGCGCCACCGCAAGCTCACCCCGCTCCTCGCCGTGGCGGTCCGGCTCGCCGAGGCCGCCGGTGATCAGGAGGCCGCCGCGGTGCTCGCCCCGGGCGCGGGCGCCCGGGCGGGGCGGACCGTCGAGCGGATGCGGGCGGCGCTGGAACGGACGGGCGCCCGCGCGGAGGTCGAGGCGCGGATCGAGGAACTGGCGGCGGCCGGCCTGGGGCACTTCGAGGCCGTGACCGCCGCCCCCGACGTGCGGCGGGAGTTCGCCGCCCTGGTGGAACGGGCCGCGGGCGTCGCCCCGCGCCCCGCCGAGGAGCTGGTATGAGGACCGTGTCGGGGCCGACGGATCACGTCGTCGTGGTGGGCGCCGGTCTGTCCGGCCTGGCGTGCGCCCTGCATCTGCTGGGCGCCGGCCGCCGGGTCACGCTCGTCGAACGGGACTCCGGCCCGGGCGGCCGGGCCGGGCAGGTGCGGATGGGCGCGTACCAGGTCGACACCGGGCCCACGGTGCTGACGATGCCCGACCTGGCCGACGAGGCCTTCGCGGCCGTCGGCGACCGCCTCGACCGGCACGTCGAGCTGGTGGCCCTGCACCCCGCCTACCGGGCGGGCTTCGCGGACGGGACCTCGCTCGACGTGCACACCGACGGCGAGGCGATGGAGGCGGAGGTGCGGCGCTTCGCCGGACCGGCCGAGGCGGCGGGCTACCGCAGGCTGCGGGAGTGGCTGGAGCGGCTCTACCGGGCGCAGATGCGCCGTTTCATCGACACCAACTTCGACTCGCCGTTCCAGCTGCTGCACCCCGACCTGGCCCGGCTGGCGGCGCTCGGCGGCTTCGGGCGCCTGGACAGCCGGATCGGCCGCTTCCTGCACGACGAGCGCCTGCGGCGGGTGTTCTCCTTCCAGGCCCTGTACGCCGGGGTCGCCCCGGCCCGGGCGCTCGCGGCCTACGCGGTGATCGCCTACATGGACACCGTCGCCGGTGTCTGGTTCCCCAAGGGCGGCATGCACGCGCTGCCCCGCGCGATGGCCGACGCGGCGGCCGGTGCCGGGGCCGAGCTGCGCTGGTCGGCCGAGGTGAGCTCGCTGGAACGCTCGGCGGGCCGGGTGCGGGCCGTCCGCCTCGCCTCGGGCGAGCGCATCCCCTGCGACGCGGTGGTGCTGACCTGCGAACTGTCCACCGCGCACCGGCTGCTGGGCCGGGCACCGCGGCGCCCGGTGCCGCTGCGGCACTCGCCGTCCGCGGTGATCCTGCACGCCGGAACCGACCGCACCTGGTCCCATCTCGCCCACCACACGCTGTCCTTCGGCGCCGCGTGGGAGCGCACCTTCGACGAACTGACCCGCTCGGGCACGCTGATGAGCGACCCGTCCCTGCTGATCACCCGCCCGACGGCGCACGACCCCTCCCTCGCACCACCGGGCCGCCACCTGCACTACGTCCTCGCGCCCTGCCCCAACACCGACGTCGGCCCCTCCGCCGCCGACTGGCGCGACCTGGGCCCGCGCTACCGCGACAGCCTGGTCGCCGAGCTGGAGCGCCGCGGCCTGGACGGGTTCGCGGACAGCGTCGAGGAGGAGCAGCTGGTGACCCCGCTCGACTGGACGGCCCAGGGCCACGCGGCGGGCACCCCGTTCTCGGTCTCCCACACCTTCGCCCAGACCGGCCCGTTCCGGCCGCGCAACCTGGTCCGCGGGCTGGACAACGTCGTGCTCGCCGGCTGCGGGACCACGCCCGGTGTCGGCGTGCCGACGGTGCTCATCAGCGGCAAGCTCGCCGCCGCCCGCGTCACCGGCGGCGCGGGACGCCGCCCCACGGTGTCCCGGCCGCGCCCGGTCCTGAAGGACCTCCCGGCCACCCCGACCGGGGCAGGTGCCCATGACCCGTCGTGAACTGGACGCCGCCGGGATCACCGACCCCGGCCTGCGCTCCGACTACACCCGGTGCCGGCGGCTCAACGCCCGCCACGGCCGGACCTACTTCCTCGCCACGCGCCTGCTGCCGCTGGAGCGCCGCTCCGCGGTGCACGCGCTGTACGGCTTCGCCCGCTGGGCCGACGACATCGTCGACGACCTGGACCGGCGCCTGACACCCGAGGAACGGGACCTGATGCTGAAGCGGCTGGAGGGCGACCTCGCGCACGCGCTCCGCTCCGGCGGCGGGACCGAGCCGGTGGTCCGGGCGGTGGCCGACACCGCCGGCCGGTACGGCATCGAGGTGGAGCTGTTCGCCGACTTCCTCGCCTCGATGCGCGCCGACCTGACCGTCACGGACTACCCGACCTACGCCGACCTGCGGGCCTACATGCACGGCTCGGCGGCGGTGATCGGGCTGCAGATGCTGCCCGTGCTCGGCACGGTCGTCCCGCGCGAGGAGGCCGCGCCGCACGCGGCGGCCCTCGGGGTGGCGTTCCAGCTCACCAACTTCCTGCGGGACGTCGGCGAGGACCTGGACCGCGGGCGGATCTACCTGCCCGCTGACCTGCTCGCCGCGCACGGCGTGGACCGGCCGCTGCTGGAGTGGTCCCGGCGCACCGGGCGCCGGGACCCGCGCATCCGGGCGGCGCTCGTCGCGGCCGAGGCCATGACCAGGGACGTGTACCGGGAGGCGGAGCCGGGCATCGCGATGCTCGACCCGCGGGTGCGTCCCTGCATTGCCGCCGCGTACACGCTGTACGGCGGCATCCTGGACGAGGTGGCACGGCACGACTACACGGTGGTGCACCGCCGCGCGGTGGTGCCGCGCCGCCGCCGGGCGGCCGTCGCGGCGGCCGGGGTGCTGAAGGTGGCCGGCGCGCGATGGCGCCCGGTCCCCGCGGCGGACCAGGGCGCACTGGAACGGAAAGGACCGTCTCGTGGCTGACCGAGCGGACAAGGCCGGCTGGACGTCACCGCTGCGGCGGCGCCGCGGCCCGGGCTGGTCGGAGCAGGAGCCGACCTGGCGCGCGGCGCGTCCGGCGCTGATCGCCGACGCGCTGAAACGGGCCTCGGCCCGGCCCTGCGGGAACTGGTTCGTCGTCGGCGCCTCCCGGGACGTCCGCCCGGGCAGGCCCTACGGCAGGACCGTCGGCGGCGTCGAGGTGGTGCTGTGGCGCTCGGAGTCGGGCGACCTGCGCGCGGGCCCGGGGGCCTGCCCGCACCTCGGCGCTCCGCTGCGGGACAGCCGGGTGGTGTGCGGCACGCTGGTCTGCCACTGGCACGGACTCGCCCTGGACGGCGGCTCCCCGTTCGCCGGCTGGCAGCCGTACCCCGTCCACGACGACGGGGTGCTGGTGTGGGTGCGGCTGGACGGGGTCGGCGGCGAGGAGCCGACGGAGCGCCCCGTGATCCCCGAGCGCCCCGCGACGGGCACCGGGGTGGACGCGGTGTACACGGCGGTCGGCCGCTGCGAACCGCAGGACGTCGTGGCCAACCGGCTCGACCCGTGGCACGGGTCCTGGTTCCACCCGTACTCCTTCGTCGACCTGACGGTCGCCCGGGAACCGCAGGGCGAGGAGGACGACACCTTCGTCGTCGACGTCTCCTTCCGGGTGGCGGGCCGTCTGGTCGTGCCGGTGCGCGCCGAGTTCACCGCGCCGGAGCCGCGCACCGTCCTGATGCGCATCACCGACGGCGAGGGCGCCACCTCGGTGGTGGAGACGCACGCCACGCCGCTGACCGGCCCGGCCGACAAGACACCGCGGACGGCGGTGGTCGAGGCCGTGATCGCCACCTCGGACCGCCGCGGCTTCGCCCTGGCCCGGGCCGCGGCCCCCGCGCTGCGCCCCCTGATGCGGTACACCGCCGGACGCCTGTGGCGCGACGACCTCGCCTACGCCGAACGCCGCTGGACCCTGCGCAGCACCGGCCGCTTCCCCGGCTGAGGCGCCTCGATCGGACCCCGCCCCGCCCGTCACGGCCTCGACGACGGGGCGGGGTCTCCTCGTGTGGGTGTCCGGGTCCGGTCAGGGCGGGTGGCCGGTCAGGGCGGTTGGGGTGCGCGGGGCGCGGGTGGCAGCGGCGGGGCGAGGCCCCCTCGCGTGCCTTCACGCCGGCTGCGGCGGCATGGCGGGACGGGAGCCCCGCTCGCTCCGTCGCGCGGGGTGCCGTGGCACGGCGGCAGCGGCGGGACGGGGGCCCTGATCGGCCCGCCACGCCGCGTGCAGGCGTACGGCCCCGGCGGTGGGGGTCGGCGGGCGTCCGTCACCCCCGTCCGGCCGCCCGGCCTCAGCCGTGGAGCGAGGACCCCTGCGGCCACTCCCCGGGCCAACCCCCGGTCGGACACCCACCCCGCCCGTCACGACCTCCTCGGCGGGGCAGGGCCCCGCCTTCCGTCACTGCCCGTGCGGTGGCACCGCGGCACCGGTGGGGCGGCGGCCCGCGAGTGCGCCGAGTGCTCTCAGCGCCGGGGAGCGGCCCGCGCGCGGGACGGTCCACAGCACCTGGCCGCGGACGCCCCAGCCGGCGAGCAGGGCGTTGGACGCCAGGAAACCGGTGGTGGCGGCCCGTTCCATCAGTGCCACGGGCAGGTCGCAGCGGATTCCGTCGCCGGCCAGCGTCAGCCACGGGTGCGGGGTCGTCACCGTGGGACGGCGGTGGTGGGTGCCGACGGGGAAGTGCGGGCAGTCCGAGCGCCACTCGTGCCGGACGTCGACGATGCCCGCCTCGCGGGTCTCCGGGTACACCCGCCGCAGCTGTGCGAGGAGTTCGTCCTGCACGGTCTCCGGGTCGGCCCCGTCGGGGACGGCGTAGGCGTGCAGCTCCACCACCGATCCCCCGTTCTTCGCGGCCCAGCCCTCGGCCTCGCCCTCGTAGCGGTCCAGGACGCTGATGTTGTCCAGGCCGCCGTAGCCGCTGGTGCCGAGGAAGCCGGGGCGGTCGGCGCGGACCGGGCGGTCGAGCCAGAACCGGGAGACGAGGAAGGACGGGGCGGTGCGCAGGGCGGCGACGTCGTCGCGCCAGGCGCCGGTGCCCAGGGCGGGCGAGCCGGCGACGACCTGCCGCAGCCCGCCGGTGTCCAGGGCGAGCACCACCGCGTCGTGCCGGTCGGTGCCGGCGTCGGTGCGCACCTCGGCTCCCCCGGCGCCGGCCGGGTCCACGCCGAGCACGGCGGTGCCGGTGCGCACGTCCGCACCGAGCCGCTCCAGGTAGGCGCCGAGCGGCTCCCACAACGCCTGCGGGAAGGGCTCGTCGGGCACGTCGAACAGCAGCCCTTCCGCCGAGCCGAGGAAGTAGATGTGGAACATCAGCATCAGCTCGGCGGCGGACAGTTCGCGCGGGTCGGCGAAGAAGCTGCGCGAGAACACCTCGAAGGCCAGGTGGTGCGCGGCCTCGGGGAAGCGGACGCTGTCCAGGAAGCCGGCCGCGCTGATCCCGTCGAACCGCTCGTACACCTCCGGCACGCGCACGTCGAGCAGCGGCAGTGCCGCCCGGGCGTCCAGGGCGGTGAGGTCGCGCCAGCCGAAGGTGGGGCTGAGGGCGACGAAGCCGAGGGCGCTGAAGGGCGGGGTGCGCGGGACGCGGGCGAAGCTGTCGGTCAGGCCGCCGCTGTGCTGCAGGGGGTAGTCGGGCAGCGGGGTCAGGCGCGCAAGGGCGGGGTCGGTCCTGCGCAGCAGGCCGCGCAGGTTGTAGTACTGGCGGAAGAAGGCGTGGAAACCGCGGCTCATGGTCACGTCCGAGCCGTCCGCGAGCCGGGTGCGGTGGCCGGCCAGGCGTCCGCCGAGGGACTCCTCGCGTTCGTAGAGGGTCACCCGGGCGCCGCGTTCGGCGAGTCCGGTGGCCGCCGCGAGACCGGCGATGCCGCCGCCCACCACGGCCACCGAGGGCGTGTCCCCGGGCGCGAAGCGGTCCCGGCCGGGCGCGGGCATCAGGACCTCGGCCCTGCGGTCCCGGCCGCGCCGGGCGGGGGCGGTGCGTGCGGTGCGGGTGCTCATCGGCCGGCCTCCACGGCGGGAGCCGCCGGCGAGGCCGCCTGCGGCGCGGGCGCCCTGGTCGTCTCCGGAGCCGTCACCGAAGCCGTCACCGAGGCCGTCTCCGGGGCCGTCTCCGGGGCCGTCGTCGCGGAGCCGTTGCGGGCGACGAAGGTGTGCGTGATGCCGGTCTGCCATCCGGCGAGGGGCAGGGCGCGCGCGTCGTCGAACCCGGCCCGGGCGAGCCGGCCGGTGAACGCGTCGGCGGTGTCGAAGTCGAGGACGCTGCGCCACAGGTGGTGGTACAGGTCCCGGTCACCGGTGAGGGTGCCCGCCGGGATGATCACGCCCTGGCACACCGCCGTCCACAGCGCGCGGTGTGCCGGGGAGCCGCCGAGGCTGTACTCGTGGACGGCGAGGCGCCCGCCCGGCCGCAGCAGGGTCCGCACCGTGCGCAGGACGCCGTCCGGGTCGGTGACGTTGCGGAACAGGTAGGCGGCGAAGACCGCGTCGAAGGGGCCTTCACCGGCTGTCGCGAGTTCCTCGGCGCTCAGGTGCAGGAACCGCACGCCGTCGGGCCACGGCTTGGCCAGCGCCCGGCGCAGCATCCCCGAGGAGGCGTCCACGGCGGTGATCCGGGCGCGGGGCGCGACCCGCAGCAGGGCCCGGGTGGAGGCGCCGGTGCCGCAGCCCAGGTCGAGCAGGTGCAGCCCGGCCCCGTCCCGGGGCAGCCGCAGCCGGCGGGCGGAGCGGAGCAGGTCGGCGCGGTAACCGGGGCTGAGGGCCGTGAGCCGGTCGTAGGTGCGGGACGCGTGGTCGAAGGCGTGGGCCAGCTCGTGGTCGCGCAGCAGGGTCATCGAGGGCTCTCTCCGGTTCGTGGGACGGGGTGGGTGCGGCGGGGCAGGAAGGGCACTTCGAGCGCGGTGCGCAGCATCGGGCCCACGGGGGTGCGCAGTCCGATGCCCCATTCCTCGCGGAACGAGGTGGCACCGTCCAGGAAGCGCAGCAGGCGGTGTGCCGGGGTCCGGCGGAACAGGTCGGTGAAGAACGCGGGGCCGTCGATGCGGCCGGTGTCCAGGGCCCGCAGCAGCACCGCGTCCATGAAGAGCGCCCGCCGCCCGTGGGGCGGCGGCACACGGCCGTCGCCGTCCCGCAGGGCGGCGGCGACGGCCCGGCTGTGCCGCTGCACCGCGGCGAAGGTGTAGCCGGTGGCGGGGCGGGTCGCACCGCCCGCCGTCCCGATCCGGAAGACGGCTTCGCCGGTCCGCCGGGGGAAGCGCGCGTCGGTCATGGGGATGACCCCCTCCTCGGCCGACTCCACGGTGAACGCGCCCAGGCCCAGCACCTCGCGGGCGTAGTGCCCGAGCGCGGCCTCGTACGCCGCGGTGGTCAGCGGGGCCCGGGAGAACTCGGTGTACTCGACGAGCGCGCGGTCGGGGGCGAGCGGAAGCACGTAGCCGAAGGCCAGTCCGTGCGGCGGCTGGGGCACCCGGAAGTCCATCAGGTCGGCGACGCCGGGGTCGAACCGGTCGGTGCCGGTGCGCACGAACCAGCCGCGGAAGTGCTGCAGCAGCTGGGTGCGGGCCGGCGGCAGGGCGGGCAGGGGCCGTGAGTCGAACACGCGCCGGGCGCGCAGGGTCAGTGTCCGGCCGCCGGGTTCGGTGCAGCGGACCTCGGCTCCGCCGGGCACGTCGCGCACGGTTCCGGCCGTGGCGCGCAGCAGCCGCCCGCCGGGCGCGTGCGCGAGCCGGGCGTGCACCAGCCGTTCGAAGGCGGCGGACCGCACCATGCGGTACCGCGCGGGCGCCGGGTCGACGGTGAGGGCGGCGCCGTCGGGGCCGTGCACCCGCAGCAGGGGCCAGCGGGCGGCCACCGCGTCCTCGAAGTCGCCGTCGCCGTCGCCGTCGTCCCAGTAGCACCAGGTGCGCTCCGCGGGGCGCCCGGGCCCGTCCGGCGGCTCCACGACGGTGACGGTGGCGGCGCCGGTCCCGAGCAGCCGGTTCGCGAGACTGAGTCCGGCGGCGCCGCCTCCGACGATCACCACGTCGGACGTGGCTTCGGCCCCCGGGCTCACCGGTCCCCGCCCATGCCGGCGGACCCACCGGGCCTGCGGGCGCGCACGCCGGCGGCGGCACCGCCCCGCTCCCGGCCCGCCGGACGCAGACCCCGGTAAGTCCCGGGAGCCCGGCCCCTTCGGGAACTCCGGCCCTCCACGGGACTCGGGTCCGCTACGGAACTCCGATCCGCTACGGATCTCCGGTCCATTACGGAAGTCCGGTCCATTACGGAAGTCCGGATCGGAGTTCCGGAGTTCCAGTCCGCTCCGGAACTCCGATCCCTCCCGGTCGCCGGAACACGCGTGCCGATCACCACCACACCCCGCTCCCGGCCGTCCGGACACACGCGCCGATCACTACCACACCCCACTCCAGGCCGCCGGGCCCCACACGCCGGCCGTCAGCACACCCCACTTTCGGCCGCCGGTCCGGCGACGTGATCCATTCGCTCACCCTTCCGGACGGAGCGGGTGTTCGGATGCAGCGGGCGGCGGCTACCGCGCGACGACCGACTCCAGGAGGTTGACGGCCTCCGCGAGTCCTGTCGGGCGCGGCAGTCCCGGCAGCGTACGGCCCGCCCAGCCGGGCCCGATCGTCAGCACGACCGGCCGGCGGCGCGCGCCCCGCACACCCCACTCCATCGCGGCCACGTGCTGGGCCAGCGGCCGGCTGGCCGTCGTACGGGACTGCGCCCACAGCGCCACCGCGGCGGGCCCGGTCCTGCGCACGGCGGTGACCAGCGACTCCACGGGAAGCGCACCGCCGAACATGCGCACCGGCAGCCCGCGTTCGGCGAGGGCGGCGGCCAGCACCTCCAGCGGCAGGGTGTGGTTCTCGCCCGGCACGCACGCGAGCATCGTGAGGGCGCCCGGGCGGTCGGCAGGCGCCTGCGGGGTGCAGCGGCGCAGGGCACCGGAGACGTGCCAGGACAGGAAGTGCTCGACCTCGACGTACTTCTCGCCCGAGCTCTCCCACTTGCGGCCGACCGCCTGGAGTGTCGGCATGATCACCTCGGTCCAGGCGGCGACCAGCCCGTGCTCGTCGATCGCGGACTGGAGCAGGTCGTCCAGGGCGGCGGCGTCGAGGCGCAGGGCGGCCCGCGCGATGCCCTTGCACTCCTGGCGCACGTCACCGAGGCGCAGTCCGCTGCCCGCCCGGCTGCGGGCCCGGGCGGGTGGCCCGGGCGGCGACGCCTCGGTGGCCCCGCCCGCCGCGGCCGCCTCCGTGACCGCTCCGGCCGGGAGCGTCTCCGTGGCCTCTCCGGCCGGAGCCGTCCCGGCGGTCCGTGCGGTCCCGGCGGTCGGCGCCGTCCCGGCGATCCCTGCGGTCCCGGCGGTCCCGGCGGTCCGTGCGGTGCGGGCCGCCTCGCTGGTCCGTCCGGCCGGGGCCGCCTCGGCGGGTGCCTCGGTGAGGACCGTCCGTGCCGCCTCGGCGGGCGGTATCCCGGTCGCCGTCAGCGCGCACATCCGCTCCAGCCGTGCCACGTCGGCGGCGGTCCACCGCCGGTGCCGGCCGCCGGTGTGCGCGTCGGGCCCCAGGCCGTAGCGGCGGTCCCAGGTGCGGACCGTGGTGGGCGCGACGCCCAGCCGCCTGGCCACCTCGCCGGTGGTCAGCCCACCGCCCTGCGGCGGCCGCTCACCGGACCGTTCAGCGCTGTCCCGCTCGTGTGCACCCATGCACCCACTGTACGACGCACAAACGACGCATGTTGAGTTGCGTCGATTGTGCGCCGAACACTGGGCACCAGAGCAAGGTCGCGGCGTCGAACGACGCGACCGACGCGATCGGCAGACGGCCTTCCGTCCCCGCTCGAAGCCCGGCAGGAGGAACCAGGCCATGATCACGAACACGCGACTCACCGCTCCCGCACCGCCCGTGGAGGAGACCCGGTACGAGGAGGAACTGGCCCGTGGCCTGGTCGCCGCGGACGAGGAGGCGTTCGCCGCGATCTACCGGCGCTGGGGCTCACTCGTCCACACGATGGCCACCCGACTGCTCGGCGACACGCACGAGGCGGAGGACGTGACCCAGCAGGTCTTCCTCGGCGCCTGGCACGGGCGGGCCGGTTTCCGCCCGGAGCGGGGGCCGCTCGGCGCCTGGCTGGTCGGCATCACGCGCCGCAAGATCGTCGACGCCCTGGCGGCCCGGACGCGGCGCCTGACGCTCGTCGACTCGGCCGCCCACGACCAGGGCCCGCCCCGGCACGACGAGGAGGCGCCCGACCGGGTCCTTGACCGGGTGCTGCTCGTCGACGCCCTGGCACGGCTGCCGCGCCACCAGCGGGAGGTGCTCTGCCTGGCCTTCTACGAGGACCTGACGCAGGCGCAGATCTCCGAGCGCACCGGCATGCCCCTGGGGACGGTCAAGAGCCACGCGCGCCGCGGTCTGCACCGGCTGCGCCAGACCGTCGAGCAGACCGCGGTCCACGACACGGATCTGTAGCCGCGGCGAACCCGCCACGCCGTTCGCGCATCCGGGGCGGCACCCACCTCCGAAACAGGGCTGAGACTCCGCACCGTACGGAGGCTCCGTTCGAAGGGATGATTCACATGACCTCCCACATCCGCCTCGCCATCGCCGCCTCCGCCGGAGCCTGCGCCCTGGCCCTCGGCACGACCGCCCCCGCCCTGGCCGCCGAGGACTCCGACAAGGCCATGGTGTCCGTCTTCCACGGCATCCCCGGGCTGACGGTCGACGTGTACGCCAACGGCGACGAACTTCTCAGCGACTTCAAGCCCGGCACGGTGACGGACGCCCAGTCCCTCCCCGCCGGCACCTATGACATACAGATCTTCGAAGCGGGCAAGGGCCCGGACGGCACTCCGGCCCTGGAGAAGAAGGTGGAGGTCCCGGAGGGCGCGAACGCCACGGTCGCGGCCCACCTCTCCGCTGACGGCAAGCCGCAGCTGACGGCCTTCACCAACGACGTCTCGCAGGTCGACGCCGGCAAGTCGCGCCTGACGGTGCGCCATGTCGCGGCCGCGCCCGCCGTCGACGTCCGGGCCGGCGGGCAGCCCGTCTTCACCGATCTGACCAACCCGAAGGAGGACACCGCGGTCGTCGACGCGGGCACCGTCAACGCCGATGTGGTGCTCGCCGGTACGGACACCGTGGCCATCGGCCCGGCCGATGTGAATCTGAAGGAAGGCACCAGCAACGTCGTGTACGCCTGGGGCAGCGCCGAGGACAAGAACCTCGCCCTCGCGACCCAGACGTTCAGCGGCATGGAGTCGGCTCCCCGCTCCGTGGACGCGGGCGGCAGCGGTGCAGCCGTCACCCCGAACTCCTCCGATGCGTGGCCGGCCTGGGCCGCCGCGGCGGGCGTCATCACGGTGACGGGTGTCCTGGCGGTGCGCCGGGCCGCCGGACGGCGTGGCTGACCGCACACGACGGCTGGCCGGACTGGCCGTGGCGGCTGCCGCCCTGGCAGCCGCCGTCGGCGTTGCGGACACGCCGTCGGACCGGGCCGCTCCCCCGCCGGACTTCGCGGTCGCGCCCGCGGAGCGGGGGACGGCCCCCGAGACGAGGGCCTCGCCCGACGCGCGGCAGCGGGAGCGGGCGGCCCAGGAGGCAGCGGCCGGGACGGTGCAGGAGACACCGCCCCGGCGCGTTCTCGTTCCGGGCGTCGGCCTCGACGCCCGGGTCGAACCGGTGGGCGTGACGGACCGGGGCGACATGACCGTCCCCGACGCTCCCACCGTGGCCGGCTGGTACCGCCACGGCCCCGCGCCGGGCAGCGCCGAGGGCTCGGCCGTGCTCGTCGGGCACGTCGACACCGACACCGGCGACCTCGGCGAGTTCGCCGAACTGTACGACGTACGCCCGGGCGACCGCGTCGAGGTGCGGCGGGCCGGGGACGAGCCGGTGCGCTACCGCGTCGTCTCCCGGGTCACCGTGCCGAAGGACGAGCTGCCGTCCTCGGTGTTCAGCCGCACCGGCGCGCCCGTCCTCACCCTCATCACCTGTGCTCCGCCGTTCGAGCCCGAGCGCGGGGGCTACCAGTCCAACCTCGTGGTCACGGCGGAGCCCGTCGACTCCCGGGGTCCGGGGAACAGGAGGGCGTAGTGGCCCATGTAGAGCCCGCGCACCTGGTGGAACTGGCGCTGGGAAACGCCGCGCCGGGCGGGGAACTCGCCGACGCCCTGCGCCACGTCGAGCAGTGCGACCACTGCCGGTACGAGCTGCGGATGATGACCCGCGTGGTGACCGCCGCCCGCACGGCCCAGCTGGTGGACCTGCCGGCCGCGCCCCCGGAACACGTCTGGCAGCGGATCTCCCGGGAGCTCTCCCCCGGGTCCGCCCCGCCCCGGCCGCCCGCCGGGCCCCTCGACCCCGCCAGACGACGACTCCTCACCGCGCTCGCACTGGCGCTGGCCGCACTCGCCGCGGCCTCGGCGGCAGCCGCCCGCCGCTGCCGCGGGGGCCGCCCGTAGCCGTCCGGATCGGGGCCAGGGCGGTCCGCTCAAGACCTGCCCGGAGTTCCCCTGCCCGGAGCTCAGTGGGGGCAGCGGGCCGCGCCTCGAGCAGCCGCCGCGTCCACGGGCGGGCACAGGACCACCGGCACCGGGACGAGCGAAGCGCGAAGGGCCCGGCTCCAGCGAAGCGCGAAGGGCCCGGCTCCGACGAGCCGGGGCCCTACCGGCCGGCGCACGCGGCACCGGCGACGTGGACGGTGTCGCACCTACACGTTGAAGCGGAACTCCACCACGTCCCCGTCCTGCATCACGTAGTCCTTGCCCTCCATCCGGGCCTTCCCCTTCGCGCGGGCCTCCGCGACCGAGCCCGTCTCCACCAGGTCCTCGAAGGAGATGACCTCGGCCTTGATGAAGCCCTTCTGGAAGTCCGTGTGGATGACGCCGGCCGCCTCGGGGGCCGTGGCGCCCTTCTTGATGGTCCAGGCGCGGGACTCCTTGGGGCCGGCCGTCAGGTAGGTCTGCAGGCCGAGCGTGCGGAAGCCGACGTGCGCGAGGGTGGCGAGGCCGGGCTCCTCCTGGCCGACGGACTGCAGGAGCTCCAGCGCCTCGTCCTCGTCGAGCTCGGCGAGGTCCGCCTCCAGCTTGGCGTTGAGGAAGATCGCCTCGGCCGGGGCGACCAGGGCCCGCTGCTCGTTCTTGAAGTCCTCGTCGATCAGCTCGTCCTCGTCGACGTTGAAGACGTAGAGGAACGGCTTGGTGGTGAGCAGGTGCAGGTCGTGCAGGGGCTCGTTGCGCTCGGTGCCCTGGACGATGCCGTGCGCGAAGAGCGTGTCGCCCTTCTCCAGGATCTCCTTGGCCTCCTCGACGGCCTTCACCTTCGCCGCCAGGTCCTTCTTGATGCGCGACTCCTTCTGGAGCCGGGGCAGGACCTTCTCGATCGTCTGCAGGTCCGCGAGGATCAGCTCGGTGTTGATCGTCTCGATGTCGTCCTTGGGCGAGACCTTGCCGTCGACGTGCACGACGTTCTCGTCCTTGAAGGCACGGATGACCTGGCAGATCGCGTCGGACTCGCGGATGTTCGCGAGGAACTTGTTGCCCAGGCCCTCGCCCTCGCTCGCGCCGCGCACGATGCCCGCGATGTCGACGAAGTCGACGGTCGCCGGGAGGACCCGCTGCGAGGAGAAGATCTCCGCCAGTTTCGTCAGGCGGGGGTCGGGGACGCCGACCACACCGACGTTGGGCTCGATCGTGGCGAACGGGTAGTTGGCCGCCAGCACGTCGTTCTTGGTCAGGGCGTTGAACAGGGTCGACTTGCCGACGTTGGGCAGGCCGACGATTCCGATCGTGAGCGACACGTTGCGACTTCCCGTGAGTGGAGAGGGCATGAGGGCCAGGAGACCGGCCGATCCACCAGTCTACGGCGTGTCCGGAACCGGCCCGGCGGCGTATCGAACGCTTGGCCAAGCCCGGCTCCCGGCGTGTCTGACGGGCTATTCGGCATATAGAACGACCTAAGTTGGTGCAGTGGAGCAACACAGGACGCGACCTGCCCAGTACGGACCGCGACGGGACCGGCCGAGGACGCCCCTGCCGCCGCAGCTGAAACGGCGTGCGGGCGAGGGGCCGCCGCGCCCGGCCCGGCCACCGGGGGCCCAGCGCCGTCCGGCACCGGTGCGCCGGCCCGTGCCCGCGCCGCCGGCGGCCGCCGCCGCGCGGATCCCGAACCCCCGGCTGACGGGACTGGGCAGCGGGCTGTTCTGCGGCGTGGTGATGTTCCTGCTGGGCGCGCTGTGCGCCGCGCTGTTCGGGTCGTCCCTGACCACCTACGGGGTGCTGTTCCTGCCGGTGTGCGTGCTGACAGCGGTCTGGGTGCGCCGGGGCGATCTGATGATCGCGCCGGTGGTGGTGCCGATCGCGTTCGCGGTGGGGCTGCTGCCCGTGGCCGACGGCGACGGGGGGACCGGCGGCAAGCTGATGGGGCTGTTGACGGCGCTGGCCACCCAGGCCGGTTGGCTGTACGGGGGGACCCTGATCGCCGGGCTCATCGTGATCGTCCGCCGCGTCCGGCTCGTGCGGCGGCGCAGGGCGGCGACGGGCGCCCGGCCGCCGGCCTAGCCCCCGTTCCCCCACAGCGCTCCGGCCGTCGTGTGCCCCGCGCCGGGTCCTGCGCCGCACCCGAGGCCGCCGGTCCGGCGGATCCCGGTCGACCGCGTGCCGGGTCGACTGCGTGCCGGGTCGGCCGCGTGTGCCTGGTGGCCGCGTGTGCCTAGTGGCCCGCCGCCCGCATCGCCGCCCCGACGATCCCCGCGTTGTTCTGCAGCTGCGCCGGGACGATCTCCGCCTTGATGCCCTCGATGTGGGGCAGGAACTTGTGGGCCTTGCGGCTGACGCCGCCGCCGATGATGAACAGCTCCGGCGAGAACAGCATCTCGACGTGCGCGAGGTACGGGCGCACCCGGTGCGTCGCCCAGTGCTCCCACGACAGGTCGTGGTCCTCGCGGGCCTTGCTGGAGGCCCGCTTCTCCGCGTCGTGCCCGTCGAGCTCCAGGTGGCCCAGCTCCGTGTTGGGGACCAGGACGCCGTCGACGAAGAGGGCGCTGCCGATGCCCGTGCCCAGCGTCAGCAGGATCACCGTGCCCCGCCGGCCGCGGCCCGCGCCGAAGTGCATCTCGGCGATGCCCGCCGCGTCCGCGTCGTTGACCACCGTCACCGGCAGCCCGCCCAGCCGCTCGCCGAGCAGGGCGCGCGCGTCGGTGTCGATCCAGCCGTCGTCGACGTTCGCCGCCGTGCGGATCGTGGATCCGTCCGTGACCACGCCCGGGAACGTGACCCCCACCGGGCCCGTCCAGCCGAAGTGGCCGACGACCTGCCTGACTCCGTCGGCCACCCCGTCGGGCGTGGCCGGCTGCGGGGTGAGGACCTTGAGGCGCTCCTGCGCCAGGTCGCCCTTGTCCAGGTCCACCGGGGCACCCTTGATCCCGGATCCACCGATGTCCACGCCGAAGATCTGCATGGCCCTACGTTACGTCGTACGACTGACCGTCACAGGCCGGACCGCCCTCGCGGTCCGGCCCGCCCCGATCACTCCCCGGAATCTTCACCGGACCCGGCGCCGCGCCGCTCGGCCACCAGCGCCGCCGCCTCCTCGCGCAGGTCGCGGCGGAGCTCCTTGGGCAGGGAGAACGTGATGGACTCCTCGGCCGCCTTGACGATCTCGACGTCCTCGAAGCCGCGCTGCGCGAGCCACTCCAGGACCTGCTCGACGAGGACCTCCGGGACGGAGGCGCCCGAGGTGACGCCGACGGTGGAGACGCCCTCCAGCCAGGCCTCGTCGATCTCGTCGGCGAAGTCCACGAGGTGGGCGTCGCGGGCGCCCGCGATCTTGGCGACCTCCACGAGCCGCTTGGAGTTGGAGGAGTTGCGTGAGCCGACCACGATGACCAGGTCGGACTCGGCGCCCATCTGCTTCACGGCCAGCTGCCGGTTCTGCGTGGCGTAGCAGATGTCGTCGCTGGGCGGGGAGACGAGCTGCGGGAACTTCTCCTTCAGGGCGTCGACGGTCTCCATGGTCTCGTCGACGGACAGCGTGGTCTGGGAGAGCCAGACGACCTTGGACGGGTCGCGGACCTCGACCTTCGCCACGTCGCCGGGGCCGTCGACGAGCTGGATGTGGTCGGGGGCCTCGCCGGAGGTGCCGATGACCTCCTCGTGGCCCTCGTGGCCGATCAGGAGGATGTCGTAGTCGTCGCTCGCGAAGCGGACGGCTTCCTTGTGGACCTTGGTGACCAGCGGGCAGGTGGCGTCGATGGTGGCGAGCTTGCCGCGCTCGGCCTCCTCGTGGACGACGGGGGCGACGCCGTGCGCCGAGAACATCACGATGTTGCCCGGCGGGACCTCCTCCGTCTGCTCGACGAAGATCGCGCCCTTCTTCTCCAGGGTCTGCACGACGTACTTGTTGTGCACGATCTCGTGGCGGACGTAGACCGGAGCGCCGTACTGCTCCAGCGCTTTCTCGACGGCGATCACGGCGCGGTCCACGCCCGCGCAGTAGCCCCGGGGGGCGGCGAGCAGGACACGGCGGCCAGGCGAAGCAGACATGCGTCCCATCGTAAGGCCGCGTGCGGTGGGCCGGAGATCAAGCCGGTCCCCGACGGGGCGGGGCACCGGCGCGGGGCGGCCGGCCGGTGTTGTCAGCGGCGCCCACTACTCTCGCGGGCATGGCTGTGAACACGTCCGCGGAATCGCCGCTGCCCGTCGGCGAGGTGTCGCGGCTCATCGGGGGGTGGATCGACCGGCTCGGGGCGGTGTGGGTCGAGGGGCAGATCACCCAGCTGTCGCGGCGGCCGGGCGCCGGTGTGGTGTTCCTGACGCTGCGGGACCCGTCGTACGACATCTCCGTCAGCGTCACCTGCTACCGGCAGGTCTTCGACGACGTCGCGGACGTGGTGAGCGAGGGCGCCCGGGTCGTCGTCCTCGCGAAGCCCGAGTGGTACGCCCCGCGCGGGCAGCTGTCGCTGCGGGCCTCCGAGATACGGCCCGTCGGGGTCGGGGAGCTGCTCGCGCGGCTGGAGCAGCTGAAGAAGGCGCTCGCGCGGGAGGGGCTGTTCGCGCCGGAGCGCAAGAAGCCGCTGCCGTTCCTGCCGCAGTTGATCGGGCTGGTCTGCGGGCGGGCCTCGGCGGCCGAGCGGGACGTGCTGGAGAACGCCCGGCACCGCTGGCCGGCCGTGCGCTTCGAGGTGCGCAACGTGGCCGTGCAGGGCGTGCACGCCGTGCCGCAGGTCGTGCAGGCCGTGAAGGAGCTCGACGCGCTGGACGACGTGGACGTGATCATCGTGGCCCGGGGCGGGGGCAGCGTGGAGGATCTGCTGCCGTTCTCCGACGAGCAGCTGATCCGGACGGTCGCCCAGTGCCGTACGCCGGTGGTGTCGGCGATCGGGCACGAGCCGGACAACCCGCTGCTGGACCATGTCGCCGACCTGCGCGCCTCCACCCCGACCGACGCCGCCAAGAAGGTCGTGCCGGACGTCGGCGAGGAGTACGAGCGGGTGCGCCAGCTGCGGGACCGGGCCCGGCGGTGCGTGGCGGCGCTGCTGGACCGGGAGGAGCGCGGGCTGGCGCACGCGCTGGCACGGCCGTCGATACAGGATCCGCACCGGATGATCGACGAGCGCGCCGGCCAGGTGACGGACCTGCTGGACCGCGGCCGGCGCTGTCTGCGGCACCAGCTCGACCGGGCGGACTCGGAGCTGGCGCACACGCACGCGCGCGTGGTGGCCCTCTCCCCCGCCGCGACCCTGAAGCGCGGCTACGCCGTGCTGCAGAAGGCGGACGGGCACGCCGTCCGCGACCCGGGCGAGGTGGCGGCCGGTGAGGCCCTGCGCGCGCGGGTGTCCGAGGGTGAGTTCTCCGTACGAGTGGACACATAGGGTGAGTGGATGACCAGCGAGGTGGACGAGACGCCGGGGATGACCGAGGCGCTCGGGTACGAGCAGGCGCGGGACGAGCTGATCGAGGTCGTCCGACGTCTGGAGGCGGGCGGGACGACGCTGGAGGAGTCCCTGGCGCTCTGGGAGCGCGGTGAGGAGCTGGCCCGGGTGTGCCGGCGCTGGCTGGACGGGGCGCGGGCGCGGCTGGACGCGGCGCTGGCGGAGGAGGCGGCGCAGGACGACGCCGAGTAGGTGGGGGCCACCGAGTAGGACAAGGGCGCCGAAAGGTCTGGGTTTTTCGTGCGGGGTGGCACACGACACGCCCACGTTAGTTGAAGGTTGAACTTCATATGCGTAGAGTCGTGCCGTCAGCCGATCTTCCGGACCAGACGCGAGAAAGTGCATTCATGTCCCTCGTCCTCGACCCCGCCGCCCAGGACCTGCTGTTCCGCGAGGCCCGCACCGCCAACGCCTTCACCGACGAGCCGGTGACCGAGGAGCAGGTGCGCGCGATCTACGACCTGGTCAAGTACGGTCCGACCGCCTTCAACCAGACCCCGCTGCGCATCACCCTGGTCCGCTCCCCCGAGGCCCGCGAGCGCCTGGTGGCGCACATGGCCGAGGGCAACCGGGCCAAGACCGCGAGCGCCCCGCTGGTCGCGATCCTCTCCGCGGACAACGAGTTCCACGAGGAGCTGCCGCACCTGTTCCCGGCCTTCCCGCAGGCCAAGGACCTCTTCTTCGCCGAGCGCCCGGTTCGGGAGAACGCCGCCGCGATGAACGCCGCCCTGCAGGCCGCCTACTTCATCGTCGGCGTCCGCGCCGCCGGTCTCGCCGCCGGCCCGATGACCGGCTTCGACTTCGAGGGCGTGCGCAAGGAGTTCCTGGACGACGACCACACCCCGCTGATGGTCGTCAACATCGGCCGCCCGGGCCCGGACGCCTGGTACCCGCGCTCCCCGCGCCTGGAGTTCGACCAGGTCGTCACGACCGTCTGAGCCACGGACACGTCTGCATCACGGACGCCGTCCGAGCCACGGACACGAGGAAGGCCCCCGGCGCGATCGCCGGGGGCCTTCCTCGTGCGCGGTCACTTCGTCTCCAGCGCCTCGGCCATCTTCGTCAGCTGCGCGAACGAGGCGGTGCCCGTCACGACCGTCGTCGAGCCCTCGGTGCCCTCCAGGACCAGCGCGTCGTACCGGCCGCCCTCCCAGCGGGTCCAGGTCCGGCCGTCGATCTGCTCGGTCCTGTCGGTCTCCCGCGCTCCCTGCGTCGCCTCGTCGAGGAAGGCGGGCCGCCGCTCGGTGGACTGCTCGACCGCCACGTACTCCCCCGCGGGATCGCGGAAGCCGAGGTGCCAGGCGTCGAACTCGTCGCCCCGGAAGCGGACGGAGGTGGCCTTCCAGGCGTCGGGCAGGCCCTCGGGCGCGGCGACGGGGTACGAGGCGGCGCGGCGCGCCGTGAGCAGCTCGACCCGGTAGTCCACCCGCTTGAGCTCCGGCGGGCTGTCGTCCTTCGGGATGAAGAGGTAGATGAAGCCCGCCACGAGGCCGATCACCCCGAGGGAGAGGATCATGTCCCGCGCCGTCTTGTGCTTGCCGTTCGTGCCTGCCACGTCCCCTATCGTCGCAGGTCTGTCGGGCGCTCATCCGTGGGGGCCCCTGCTCATTTTGCGGCCTCGGCGATAGAGTCGGCGACAAAGCCCTCATCCGGCCGTCGTCGTACAGAAAGGTGCGCTCCGATGACCGAGCATCATCAACTGCCGTCCGAACTGGATGTGCCCTCCGAGGCTCCCGACCGCAACCTCGCCCTGGAACTGGTCCGGGTGACCGAGGCGGCGGCGATGGCCGCGGGCCGCTGGGTCGGGCGCGGTGACAAGAACGGCGCCGACGGTGCCGCGGTGCGCGCCATGCGCACCCTCGTCTCCACCGTCTCGATGAACGGCGTCGTCGTCATCGGCGAGGGCGAGAAGGACGAGGCCCCGATGCTGTTCAACGGGGAGCGCGTGGGCGACGGCACCGGGCCCGAGTGCGACATCGCCGTCGACCCGATCGACGGCACGACGCTGACCGCGAAGGGCATGACCAACGCGATCGCCGTGCTGGCCGCGGCGGAGCGCGGGTCGATGTTCGACCCGTCCGCCGTGTTCTACATGGACAAGCTCGTCACCGGTCCGGAGGCGGCGGACTTCGTCGACATCAACGCGCCCGTGGCGGTGAACATCCGGCGGGTCGCCAAGGCGAAGCGGTCCGCGCCGGAGGACGTGACGGTCGTGATCCTGGACCGGCCGCGGCACGAGGGCATCATCAAGGAGATCCGGGACACCGGTGCGCGGATCAAGCTGATCTCCGACGGTGACGTGGCCGGCTCCATCCTGGCGCTGCGCGAGGGCACGGGTGTCGATCTGCTGCTCGGCATCGGCGGCACGCCGGAGGGCATCATCTCGGCCTGTGCGGTGAAGTGCCTGGGCGGCACGATCCAGGGCAAGCTGTGGCCCAAGGACGACGAGGAGCGGCAGCGGGCGGTCGACGCGGGGCACGACCTCGACCGTGTGCTGACGACCGAGGACCTCGTCACCGGGGAGAACGTGTTCTTCGTGGCGACGGGCATCACCGACGGGGAGCTGCTGCGCGGGGTCCGCTACCGGGCGGAGACCGCGACGACCGACTCGATCGTGATGCGGTCGCGGTCGGGCACGGTACGGCGGATCGACTCCGAGCACCGGTTGAGCAAGCTGCGGGCGTACAGCGCGATCGACTTCGACAAGGGGAAGTAGCGCGGGGGGAGGGGGCGGTTGAGGGCGGTTGGGCGGTGAGGGCGGTGAGGGCTGCGGAGCGCCGGCGTGTGCGGGTCGGTGGTGGTTGCTCGCGCAGTTCCCCGCGCCCCTGTAGGGCCCGACCGGGTGCGGCGCCGTCGTAGTCGCTCGCGCTGTCCCCCGCGCCCCTGAAGGGCGCGACCGGGTGCGGGGTTCGGCGGGTGCGGCGCCGTCGTGGCCCGTCGCGCCGTTCCCCGCGCCCCCGGAAGGGCGTCCCCTGGCGCGGGGCGTCGGCTGGTGCGGCTGCGTCGTGGTTGCTCGCGCCGTTCCCCGCGCCCCTGAAAGGCGCGACCGGGTGCGGAGTTCGGCGGGTGCCGCGCCGTCGTGGCCCGTCGCGCCGTTCCCCGCGCCCCCGGAAGGGCGTCCCCTGGCGCGGGGCGTCGGCTGGTGCGGCTGCGTCGTGGTTGCTCGCGCCGTTCCCCGCGCCCCTGAAGGGGCGCGCCGTCGTGGTCGGTCGCGCCGTTTTCCGCGCCCCTGAAAGGGCGTCCCCGGTGCGGTGGGGACGCCCTGGGTGGTGGTGGGGTTTAGCCGGCGGCCGGTATGCGGTCGGCCGCTCGGGCCGCCTTCTTCAGCTCCATGTCGCGGCGGCGGCGCCGGGCCAGGACCACTCGGCGCTCGGCCGCGGTGAGGCCGCCCCAGACGCCGTACGGCTCGGGCTGGAGCAGGGCGTGCTCGCGGCACTCGACCATGACCGGGCAGCGGGCGCAGACCCGCTTGGCCGCCTCTTCCCGGGAGAGCCGGGCGGCGGTCGGTTCCTTGGACGGGGCGAAGAAGAGGCCGGCCTCGTCTCGCCTGCACACCGCCTCGGTGTGCCACGGGGCGTCCTGGTCCCTGTCTCGCGCTGGCACCCGCGGGGCCGGAACGGCAGCTACCTGCAGGGACGAATGCGGCGGTTGCAGCACGGTCTACTCCTGACGACGGCTTCGCGAGCGAGAGACGATGCAGCAAGGCCTACCCGCTGTGCGTGCGCCTATGCACTGAGTTCCGAACCGCCCGATCGGGGGGATTCGCGACTGTCAATGACCCAGGTGCCGGCGCAAACTCCTGTCGACCTTGCGGTGCACCCGGTCCAGGATGTCGGCGACGGTCTTGCCGCGCCGGGGCCGCGCCTCGACGCTGCCCAGGACGGCCCAGCCGTCGATGTAGACGATCGGGGCCTCCGGGTCGCCCGAGTCGAGCGTGGCCACCTCGAAGGAGCCGAGGACGCCGCCGCCCATGCCGCGCAGCGACACGTTCTCCGGGACGCGGATCTCCACGCTGCCGAAGATCGCGAACGACTTGATGACGACCTGCTGGTGATCGTAGAGCGCCTCGCTGAGGTCGATCTCGACGCTGCCGAAGATCGCGTAGGCGTGGATCCGGCGGCCCGCGCGCCAGCGGCCCTTGCGGACGGCGCTGCTGAAGACCGCGACCACGTTGTCGTCCGGGTCGATCGGGATGGCGCCGGCCGTGGGGCGGGCCGGGGCGGGGGCCGGGCCGGGGCTCGGGCGGTGGGCCGCGGGCAGGTCCCGGATGAAGACCTCCAGCTCGCCGACGGTCTTGGCGCGCAGCACTCCCTCGACGCGCTCGGCGTGCTCGTCCGCGGTGAGACGGCCCTCGGCGTGGGCGTCGTGCAGGATGTCGGCGATCCGGTCGCGCTCGGCGTCGGAGGCGCGGAGCTCGGCGGCGGTGGGCGCGGTCTGCTTCTGAAGGTCCACGGCAGCAGCGTACCCACACACGATAGATCGCGACACCCCTTGGGTGCGCCCGAGTGTGACGAACTGAGCCTTACCTCACAAGCTCGCCGTCAGCGGCAGGTTCTACGCTGGTTGGCGCCCGCCAAAGGAGGCGGGCCGTCGTCTGCCGAGTGAGGAATGGCCGGGATGCCTGAGTTCGCGTACACCGATCTGCTCCCCCAGGGAGAGGACACCACGCCGTACCGGCTGGTGACCTCCGAGGGTGTCTCCACGGTCGAGGGGCCGGACGGGCGGACCTTCCTGAAGGTGGAGCCGGAGGCGCTGCGCAAGCTCGCCGAGGAGGCCGTCCACGACATCCAGCACTACCTGCGCCCGGCCCACCTCGCGCAGCTGCGCCGGATCATCGACGACCCCGAGGCGTCGGCCAACGACAAGTTCGTGGCGCTGGACCTGCTGAAGAACGCGAACATCGCGGCCGCCGGCGTGCTCCCCATGTGCCAGGACACCGGCACGGCGATCGTCATGGGCAAGCGCGGGCAGAACGTGCTGACCGAGGGCCGCGACGAGGAGGCCCTGTCCCGGGGCATCTACGACGCCTACCAGAACCTGAACCTGCGCTATTCGCAGATGGCTCCCCTCACCATGTGGGAGGAGAAGAACACCGGCTCCAACCTCCCCGCCCAGATCGAGCTGTACGCGGCCGACGGCGGCGCCTACAAGTTCCTGTTCATGGCCAAGGGCGGCGGCTCGGCCAACAAGTCGTTCCTGTACCAGGAGACGAAGGCCGTCCTGAACGAGTCCTCCATGATGAGGTTCCTGGAGGAGAAGATCCGTTCGCTGGGCACGGCCGCCTGCCCGCCGTACCACCTGGCGATCGTCGTCGGCGGCACGTCCGCCGAGTACGCGCTGAAGACGGCCAAGTACGCCTCCGCGCACTACCTGGACGAGATGCCCGCCGAGGGCTCCGAGCTCGGGCACGGCTTCCGGGACAAGGAGCTGGAGCAGAAGGTCTTCGAGCTGACGCAGAGGATCGGCATCGGCGCCCAGTTCGGCGGCAAGTACTTCTGCCACGACGTGCGCGTGGTGCGCCTGCCGCGGCACGGCGCGTCCTGCCCGGTCGCCATCGCGGTGTCCTGCTCCGCCGACCGCCAGGCCGTCGCGAAGATCACCGCCGAGGGCGTCTTCCTGGAGCAGCTGGAGACGGACCCGGCGCGGTTCCTGCCGGAGACCACGGACGAGCACCTCGACGAGTCCTCGGACGTCGTGAAGATCGACCTGAACCAGCCGATGGACACGATCCTCGCCGAGCTCACCAAGTACCCGGTGAAGACCCGGCTGTCGCTGACCGGCCCGCTGGTCGTGGCCCGCGACATCGCGCACGCCAAGATCAAGGAGCGGCTGGACGCGGGCGAGGAGATGCCGCAGTACCTCAAGGACCACCCGGTGTACTACGCGGGTCCGGCGAAGACCCCCGAGGGGTACGCGTCGGGCTCCTTCGGCCCGACCACGGCCGGCCGGATGGACTCCTACGTGGAGCAGTTCCAGGCGGCGGGCGGCTCCAAGGTGATGCTGGCCAAGGGCAACCGCAGCAGGCAGGTCACGGACGCGTGCGCGTCGCACGGCGGCTTCTACCTCGGCTCCATCGGCGGCCCGGCCGCGCGCCTCGCCCAGGACTGCATCAAGAAGGTCGAGGTCGTCGAGTACGAGGAGCTCGGCATGGAGGCCGTCTGGAAGATCGAGGTCGAGGACTTCCCGGCGTTCATCGTCGTCGACGACAAGGGCAACGACTTCTTCCAGGACCCGGCCCCCGCCCCGACGTTCACGTCCATTCCGGTACGGGGTCCCGGACTCGCCTGACCGGGGCGGTGACGATTCACCTCCACGGGGAACAGTGGTCCGGGCCCGGACGCTGTGACACGTGGAGGTGATCGTCGATGACCGGCGAGCAGGACAGGACCGAGTACCGCACCGAGCACGACTCCATGGGCGAGGTGCGGGTGCCCGCGCACGCCAAGTGGCGGGCCCAGACCCAGCGCGCGGTGGAGAACTTCCCCGTGTCCGGGCAGCGCATCGAGCGCGCCCACATCGAGGCGCTGGCCCGGATCAAGGGCGCGGCGGCCAAGGTCAACGCCGAGCTGGGGGTGCTGGACAAGGAGATCGCCGAGGCGATCCGGGAGGCGGCCGGGGAGGTCGCCGAGGGCCGGTGGGACGAGCACTTCCCGGTCGACGTGTTCCAGACCGGGTCCGGCACCTCGTCCAACATGAACGCCAACGAGGTCATCGCCACCCTGGCCGGCGAGCGGCTCGGGCGCCCCGTGCACCCGAACGACCACGTCAACGCCTCCCAGTCGTCCAACGACGTCTTCCCGTCCTCCCTGCACATCGCCGCCACCGCCGCCGTGACGCGCGACCTGATCCCCGCCCTGGAGCACCTCGCCGCCGCCCTGGAGCGCAAGGCGGAGGAGTTCGCCGACGTGGTGAAGTCGGGGCGGACCCACCTGATGGACGCCACGCCCGTCACCCTGGGCCAGGAGTTCGGCGGGTACGCCGCCCAGATGCGGTACGGCGTGGAGCGGCTCCGGGCCTCCCTGCCCCGGCTCGCCGAACTGCCCCTCGGCGGCACGGCCGTCGGCACCGGCATCAACACCCCGCCCGGCTTCTCCGCCGCCGTGATCGAGGAGGTCGCCCGCACCACCGGGCTGCCCCTGACCGAGGCGCGCGACCACTTCGAGGCACAGGGCGCCCGGGACGGCGTCGTCGAGACGAGCGGGCAGCTGCGCACCATCGCGGTCGGACTGACGAAGATCGCCAACGACCTGCGCTGGATGGCGTCCGGGCCGCGCACCGGTCTCGCCGAGATCGCCCTGCCCGACCTCCAGCCGGGCTCCTCGATCATGCCGGGCAAGGTGAACCCGGTCGTCCCGGAGGCCGTGCTCATGGTGTGCGCGCAGGTCGTCGGCAACGACGCCACCGTCGCGACCGCCGGCGCCGCCGGGAACTTCGAGCTCAACGTGATGCTGCCGGTCATCGCGAAGAACGTCCTGGAGTCGGTCCGGCTGCTCGCCAACGTCTCGCGGCTGCTGGCCGACCGGACCGTCGACGGCATCACCGCCGACCGCGAACGGGCCCGCGAGCACGCCGAGTCCTCCCCCTCGGTGGTCACGCCGCTCAACAAGTACATCGGCTACGAGGAGGCCGCGAAGGTCGCCAAGAAGGCGCTAGCCGAGCGCAGGACGATCCGTCAGGTCGTGCTGGACGGCGGCTACGTGGAGCGCGGGGACCTGACCCTGGAGCAGCTCGACGAGGCGCTGGACGTCCTGCGGATGACGCACCCGTGACGATCCGGGCAAGCCGTACGCCCGGCGCGTGAACCAGGCCACGCGCCGCAGCGTCGTATGCCTGTGGCACCTAATATCTGTCCATGGCAGAGGGTGGAGCGGTGAGACGCGTGGAGACGGGTGGTGCGGCGCGCTTCTGGGCGCCCGGGAGCACGATCCTGTGGCGGTACCGGGACAACGGCGGCGCGCACGTCCACATCGCGCGTCCCGTCACCGTCGTACGGGACGACGCGGAGCTGCTCGCCGTGTGGCTGGCGCCCGGCACCGAGTGCGTGAAGCCGGTGCTCGCCGACGGCACCCCCGTGCACCAAGAGCCGCTCGGGACGCGCTACACCAAGCCGCGGACCGTGCAGCGCGACCGGTGGTTCGGCACGGGCGTGCTGAAGCTGGCGCGGCCCGGGGAGCCCTGGTCGGTGTGGCTGTTCTGGGAGCCGGGCTGGCGGTTCAAGAACTGGTACGTGAACCTGGAGGACCCGCTGGCCCGTTGGGAGGGCGGTGTCGACTCGGTCGACCACTTCCTGGACATCTCGGTCCATCCGGACGGCAGTTGGCACTGGCGCGACGAGGACGAGTTCGCCCAGGCCCGCCGGGACGGGCTGATGGACGACCGGCAGGCCGAAAGGGTACGGGCCGCGGGCCAGGCGGCGCTGGAGGTGATCCGCGCCTGGGGGCCGCCGTTCTCGGAAGGCTGGCAGCACTGGCGCCCGGATCCGTCCTGGGCTGTACCGTCACTCCCGGAGGACTGGGATCGTACGCCCGCGCAGGTGTCCTCATGAGACCCTTGATGCGCCCCCGGGCAAGAAACGTAGGATCGTCCTCCGCAAGGGCGCGCGGCGGCAACTACCGGAGCACGCGCTGAGCTTGACCGATCGTCACCGAGGGGCGGCAGGACGTGAGCGAGGGGTACGAGGGCAACACCGCAAGGGCCTGCGCCACAGGCCCGGTGGACCGCGGACGGCCCGCCGGTGGCACAGGAGCAACCTCTGACCACGCCGGAATTCCGTTCCTGGGGCACGTATTCCGGGTATCGGAGTTTCGGCGGGACCAGCTGCACCGTGGGTGTGCAGCCCCGGACGGATGGATTCGACACGCGTGACGGAGCAGCCGACCTCCTTCGAGCGCCCGCAGCCGGGCGTCGACCCCGCGGACCCCCGCGGGGCGCTCCTGCACACCCCGACACCGGCTCGTGCGCCGGGTGCCGGGGCCTTACCCGTGCAGGGCCGCCCCGGCGGCGACGTCAGCGTTCCCGTCACGACGGCCCACACTCCGCCGGGCACGTCGGAGCCGGGCACCTCCACGCCGTTCGCCAAGGGCAAGGACACCGTGAGCGATCCCGCCTCCGAGCACTCCCAGCCGGGTGCCGAGCAGACCGCCGAGCGCGACACCCCGCGGCCGCGCCCCGCCCCCGAGAGCATCCCGCTGCAGCCGGCCGACGAACAGGGCCGGCAGGGCGCGGCCGGTGAGGGGCAGGAGCGGCGCAGCGGGCAGAGCCTGCCGCCCGGCCGGCCCACGCCCATGCGGCGGGACGGCGACCGGCTCCGGTTCGTCGGGGCCGCCACCCGGCGGATCGCCCGCGGCATCGATCTCGACGAGATCGTGATGGGGCTGTGCCGGGCCACCGTGCCCACCTTCTCCGACGCGATCCTGGTCTATCTGCGCGACCCGCTGCCGGTCGGCGACGAGCGCCCCACCGGCCCGCTGCTGCTCCGGCTGCGCCGCACCGACCGGATACCGGCGGAGCGCGACACCGAGAACGGCTTCCTGCCGGCCGTGCAGCCCGAGCCGAACGAGCTGGACGCGGTCGGCGCCGAGCTGTGCGAGGTCCGGCCCGGCAGCGCCCTCGCGGAGGTCCTGCGGGGCGTACGGCCGGTCTTCACCGACGCGCCCGCGGCCCGCGCCGCCCTGCCGGAACTGCTGGGCGAGGAGGGCGCGTTCGCCGTCCCGGACGGCCAGCGCGCGATCCTCGCCCCGCTGCGGGGCCGGCGCCGGGTCATCGGGGCCGCCCTGTTCCTGCGCGGCCCCGAGCGGATCGCCTTCGAGCCGGACGACCTGCTGGTGGCCGCCCAGCTCGCCACGCACAGCGCCCTGGGCATCGACAAGGCCGTGCTGTACGGCCGCGAGGCCTACATCGCGGACGAACTGCAGCGCACCATGCTGCCCGAGACGCTGCCCCGCCCCACCGGCGTGCGGCTCGCCTCGCGGTACCTGCCGGCCGCCGAGACCGCCCGCGTCGGCGGCGACTGGTACGACGCGATCCCGCTGCCCGGCAGCCGGGTCGCCCTGGTCGTCGGTGACGTGATGGGCCACTCCATGACCTCGGCCGCCATCATGGGCCAGCTGCGCACCACGGCCCAGACGCTCGCCGGGCTCGACCTGCCGCCGCAGGAGGTGCTGCACCACCTCGACGAACAGGCCCAGCGCCTCGGCGTGGACCGCATGGCGACCTGCCTCTACGCGGTGTACGACCCGGTGGCGCACCGCATCACCATCGCCAACGCCGGCCATCCGCCGCCCGTCCTGCTCCACCTGGGCGGTCGCGCCGAGGTGCTGCGCGTGCCGGCCGGTGCCCCCATCGGCGTCGGCGGCGTCGACTTCGAGGCGGTGGAGCTGGACGCGCCCGCCGGGGCGACGCTGCTGCTGTACACCGACGGCCTGGTCGAGTCGCGCCTGCGGGACGTGTGGACGGGCATCGAGCAGCTGCGGGAGAAGCTCGCCGCGACCGCGCAGCTCACCGGTCCCGACCATCCGCCGCCCCTGGAGGCGCTCTGCGACGAGGTGCTCGACATGCTCGGCCCGGGTGACCGGGACGACGACATCGCGCTGCTCGCCGCCCGCTTCGACGGCATCGCGCCGAGCGACGTGGCGTACTGGTTCCTGGAGCCGGAGGACGCCGCCCCCGGGCGGGCCCGCCGGCTGGCCCGGCGCGCCCTGTCCCGCTGGGGCCTGGAGGAGCTGAGCGACTCCGTGGAGCTGCTGGTCAGCGAGGTCGTCACCAACGCGGTGCGGTACGCCTCCCGGCCGGTCACGCTGCGGCTGCTGCGCACCGACGTGCTGCGCTGCGAGGTCGGCGACGACGTCCCGCAGCTGCCGAGGCTGCGCCAGGCCCGGGCGACCGACGAGGGCGGGCGCGGACTGTACCTGGTCAACCGCCTGGCCCGGCGCTGGGGCGCGACCCGGCTGAGCACGGGCAAGGTCGTCTGGTTCGAGCTCAACCGCGGCTGAGCCGCGGTACCGCACGCGGAAGGGCGCCCGGTGGACACCGGGCGCCCTTCCGCGTCGCCTACTCGTCGTCGCCCGGTTTGACCGGCTCGAACGGATCGCCGCCGTCGCCTGGCGGGGTCGTCTCCGGTGCCGTGGGCGGCGTGGTGGTGGGCGGGGTCGTCGACGGCTTCGTCGGCGGGGTGGTGGTCGGCTCCTCGGTGGTGGGCGGCGGGGACGACGAGGGCTCCTCCGTCGTCGGCTCCTGCGTGGGCTCCCGGGTGGGTTCCTGCGAGGGCGTCGGCGTCCACGTCGGCTTCACGGCGGCGCCCTGCTTGGTGTCCAGGTCGAAGGCGCTGACCTCGCCCATCACGCCGAAGGTGTACGCGGCCCAGATCCGGGCCGGGAAGCCACCGCCGTTGACGCGGGGTTCGCCGCCCGCCTTGTACATCGGGACCTGGGCGCCGGTCTTGGCGTCCTCGCCGAACAGGCCGACGGAGGTGACCAGCTTGGGCGTGTAACCGGTGAACCAGGCCGACTTGTTGTCGTCGGAGGTGCCGGTCTTGCCCGCGACCTGCTGGCCGCCGCGGCCGGGGTTGTCGCGCACGGACGCCTGGGCGGTGCCGTCGTCGACCACGCCGGTCAGGACGGAGGTGACCGTGTCGGCGGCCTCGCGGCTGATGACCTGGTCGCCGATCGCCTTGGGGAGGGTGACCGTGCGGGTGTTGTGCTCGACGGACTTCAGCAGCGCCGGTGTGACCTTCCGGCCGTGGTTGTCGAGGGTGGCGTAGACGCCGGCCATCTCCAGCGGGCTGGCGCCCATGGTGCCCAGGGTCTGGGCGGGCACCGCCTCCAGGCCCTCGGTGTCCATGCCGAGGCGGCCGGCGACCTTCATCACCTCGGGCATGCCGACGTCGACGCCCATCTGCGCGAAGACCGCGTTGACGGACTTGTTCATCGCCGTCTGGACGGTGACGTCGCCGTAGTCCTTGTCGTCCTCGTTCTCCGGGGCGAATCCGACCTCGGTGCCGTTCTCCACGACCGGGCGCTTGCTGGTGCCGTCGTAGACGGTGTTGGCCCGGATCGGGGTGCCGTCCTGGGTCTCGGCGTCGCCCTCCAGGGCGGCGGCCAGGATCACCGGCTTGAAGGTGGAGGCGGGCTGGTAGTCCGTGCGGGTCGCGTTGTTGACGTAGTGCCGGAGGTAGTCCCGGCCGCCGTACATCGCGACGACCGCGCCCGTCTTGGGGTTGACGGAGGCGGCACCGGCCTGGACGTTCGCGTCGACCTTGCGCTCGCCGGGATCCAGCCTGCTGTTCAGCTGTTTCTCGACGGACTTCTCGAGCGCCTTCTGCTTCTTCTTGTCGATGTTGAGGGTGAGGGTCCAGCCGCCCTGGTCGACCATCGCCTGGGCCTGCTTGGCGTCCTCGGCGGTGCCCTGGGCGACGAGCTGCTTCTCCAGCGCGGCGTTGGCGGCCTTCACCAGGTAGCCGGTCTGGCCTCCCATGCTCGGGTCGTCCTTCGGCTTCTCGGGCACGGGGAACGTCATGCCCTGCCGCTTGGACGCGCTGAGCCAGTCCTCCTCGACCATGTTGTCCAGGACGTAGTTCCAGCGCGCCTTCACCAGCTTCTTGCCGGTGTCGGAGGCGATCGCCCAGTCGTACTGGTTCGGTGCCTGCAGGAGCGCGGCGAGGTAGGCGCCCTGCTCGACCGAGAGGTCCTTGGCGTCCACGCCGTAGTAGGCCTGCGCGGCGGCCTGGATGCCGTAGGCGCCGCGGCCGTAGTAGCTGGTGTTGATGTAGCCGGCGAGGATGTAGTCCTTGGACTTCTCCCGGTCCAGCTTCAGGGAGATGACCAGTTCCTTCAGCTTGCGCGTGACGGTCTGTTCCTGGGACAGGTAGTAGTTCTTGACGTACTGCTGGGTGATCGTGGAGCCGCCCTGGGCGCCCTTGCCGGTCACCGTGTTGAGCACACCGCGGGCGGTGCCCTTGAGGTCGACGCCGGCGTCCTTGTAGAAGGTCTTGTTCTCGGCGGCGACGAACGTCTTCTGCACCGGCTCGGGCACCTCGGCGAGGTCCACGATCTCGCGGTTGCGGTCGCCGGTGCGGCCCAGGAGGGAGCCGTCGCTGTACTGGTAGACGTTGCTCTGCAGCTCGGCGTCGGCGTTCCCCTTGGGGATGTCGATCAGCATGTACAGCACGACGAAGGCGCCCATGCCCAGCAGGCACAGCCCGAAGAAGGCGCCGAGGATCTTCTTCCAGCCGAAGAGCCGGCGTATGGCGCTCTTCCCGGCCGCGTCCGACGGACGGCGGCGCCTGGGTGCCGCCCGGCGCCCACCGCGCTGTCGGGCGCGTCTTTCATCCGCTCGTCCCATGGGTCCGATCCGCTCCGCTTCGTTCATGTGTGCTCACATGTCACACAGGTTCGCCGCTCAGGTCAGCTCAGAAAGCTAACACCGGGAGATATGAGGAAGGGCTGCCGATCCGGGCCTTTACGGACGTGACAATCAGCACCCATCCCACCGGAACCGACGTACGAGAGGGGTGTGAGGTTGCCATGTCCGGGTAAAGTGATATCACTTAGCTAGACAGAAGCTATGCAGAAGCGGCTTCTCCGGAGAACGGGGGGATCACCCATGTCCACACACGACACGCAGGTCACGGCCGACGTGCCCGAGATGCCGGCGCCACGCGTGCGGGAGTTCACCGCGCACAGCATCGGCGGCGGGCTCGCCCTGCTGCTGGGCCTGGCCGGGCTGCTGGCCGGCGCGGGCCTGATCGCGGCCGCCACCGCGGTCGGGGCGGCCGGCGCGAAGGCCGCGCTGATCGTCGCCGGCATCCTGGTGGCGCTCGCCGCGTTCCTCGCCATGTGCGGGCTCAACATGGTCGCGCCGGGCGAGGCGCGGGTCGTCCAGCTCTTCGGCCGCTACCGGGGCACGATCCGCGAGGACGGCCTGCGCTGGGTGAACCCGTTCACCTCGCGCACCAAGATCTCGACACGGGTGCGCAACCACGAGACGGCCGTACTGAAGGTCAACGACGCCTACGGCAACCCGATCGAGCTCGCCGCGGTCGTGGTGTGGCGGGTCGAGGACACCGCCCAGGCCACCTTCGAGGTGGACGACTACATCGAGTTCGTCTCCACCCAGACCGAGGCGGCCGTCCGGCACATCGCCATCGAGTACCCCTACGACGCCCACGAGGAGGACGGCCTCTCCCTGCGCGGCAACGCCGAGGAGATCACAGAGAAGCTCGCCGTCGAACTGCACGCGCGGGTGGAGGCGGCCGGTGTGCAGATCATCGAGTCCCGCTTCACGCACCTCGCCTACGCCCCCGAGATCGCCTCGGCGATGCTCCAGCGGCAGCAGGCCGGAGCGGTCGTGGCGGCGCGGCGGCAGATCGTGGAGGGCGCGGTCGGCATGGTCGAGTCGGCGCTCGCCCGGATCACCGAGCAGGACCTGGTGACGCTGGACGAGGAGCGCAAGGCGGCGATGGTGTCCAACCTGATGGTGGTGCTGTGCGGCGACCGCGCCCCGCAGCCCGTCCTCAACACCGGGACGCTCTACCAGTGACGGCTCCTTCCGAGGGCTCCTCGCCCGAGCGGCGGCCGCGGCAGCGCAAGCAGGTGCTGCTGCGGCTGGATCCGGCGGTGTACGAGGCGCTGGCGCGGTGGGCCGGGGACGATCTGCGGTCGGCCAACGCGCAGATCGAGTTCCTGCTGCGCAAGGCGCTGGCCGAGGCGGGGCGGCTGCCGCGGGAGACCGGGCCGCTGCCCCGGCGCGGACGGCCGCCCGGGGGCGCCGACCCCGGACGCCCCTCCACCTGAGCGGTCCCGTCCCGGAAAGACGAAAGGCCGGGGCGGGACCTGCGGTTGCGGAACTGTGACAATCGCGCCCGACCTGCGCTCCCGCACACCCCGCCATGAACTGCACACTCGGCGTATACATCCCGCGTATACACCCCGTGTACAGTCCGGGTCATGTCCATCGGTCACACTCTCCTGGGACTCCTGGAGTCCGGTCCGCGGCACGGTTACGACCTGAAGCGGGCCTTCGACGCGAAGTTCGGTCACGACCGGCCCCTGCACTACGGCCAGGTCTACTCGACGATGTCCCGCCTGCTGAAGCACGGCCTCGTCGAGGTCGACGGCATCGAGGCGGGCGGCGGTCCCGAGCGCAAGCGGTACGCCATCACCGAGGCCGGCATCACCGACGTCGCGCGCTGGCTCGCCACGCCCGAGAAGCCGGAGCCGTACCTCCAGTCGACCCTCTACACCAAGGTCGTCCTCGCGCTGCTCACCCACCGCGACGCCGCCGACATCCTCGACACCCAGCGCTCGGAGCACCTGCGCAGCATGCGGATCCTCACCGACCGCAAGCGCAAGGGCGACCTGGCCGACCAGCTCATCTGCGACCACGCCCTGTTCCACCTGGAGGCGGACCTGCGGTGGCTGGAGCTGACCGCGGCGCGGCTGGACAAGCTCCGCGAGGCGGTGACCCGATGACTCCTCCCGCCGGTTCACTGCTCGTCGCCCGGGACCTGCGCAAGACCTACGGGCCGACCAGCGCGCTCGACGGCGCCGGGTTCTCCATCCACCCCGGCGAGGTCGTCGCCGTGATGGGGCCCTCCGGGTCGGGCAAGTCCACGCTGCTGCACTGCCTCGCCGGGATCGTCATGCCCGACTCGGGCTCGATCACGTACGACGGGCGCGAGGTGACGTCCATGAGCGACGCCGAGCGCAGTGCGCTGCGGCGCTCGGAGTTCGGGTTCGTGTTCCAGTTCGGGCAGCTCGTGCCGGAGCTGACGTGCGTGGAGAACGTGGCCCTGCCGCTGCGGCTGGGCGGGGCGTCCCGCAAGGACGCCGAGCGGACCGCGCTGGCCTGGATGGAGCGCCTGGAGGTCGACGAGCTGCGCGGGAAGCGGCCCGGCGAGGTGTCCGGCGGTCAGGGGCAGCGGGTCGCCGTCGCCCGCGCGCTGGTCACCGACCCGCGGGTGGTCTTCGCCGACGAGCCGACCGGCGCGCTCGACTCGCTCAACGGCGAGCGCGTGATGGAGCTGCTCACGGACGCCGCCCGGTCGGCCAACGCCGCCGTGGTGCTCGTGACGCACGAGGCGCGGGTGGCCGCGTACTCCGACCGCGAGATCGTCGTACGGGACGGCAAGTCCCGTGACATGGAGCGCGTCGTATGAGCGCCGGGCGGGGGCCCGGCCGTGTCCCGGGGCCGGTGCGCGATCTCTGGCTGGGGGTCCGGTTCGCCTTCGCGGGCGGACGGGAGGGGTGGACCCGGGCGCTGCTGACGGCCGTCGGTGTCGGGCTCGGCGTGGCGCTGCTGCTGCTCACCACCGCCGTCCCGAACGCGCTGGCGGAGCGGGACCGGCGCGAGGAGGCCCGCAGCGACCACACCTACAGCCAGCGGGACATCCCGAAGGCGGACGACACCCTGATCGTCCTGGACGCGGACACCACGTTCCGGGACAGGGCCGTGCGCGGCCGGCTGCTGGAGGCGGAGGGCCCGGACGCTCCGCTGCCCCCGGGGGTCGCGGCGTTCCCCGCGGCGGGCGAGATGGTCGTCTCCCCCGCGCTGCGGGACCTGCTCGCCTCCGACGAGGGCCGGCTGCTGCGGGAGCGCCTGGACTACCGGGTCGCGGGCACCATCGGCGAGCAGGGGCTGGTCGGCTCGAAGGAACTGGCCTACTTCGCGGGCGGCGAAGGGCTCGCGAAGCGGCTCGGGCACACCAGCGGGGCACGGATCGACCACTTCGGCAACGACGACCTGACGCCGTCCGACCCCTGGGACCCGGTGCTGCTCCTGCTGGTCCTGGTCGTCTTCGTGGTGCTGCTGATGCCGGTCGCCGTGTTCATCGCCGCGGCCGTGCGGTTCGGCGGCGAACGGCGCGACCGCAGGCTGGCGGCGCTGCGGCTGGTCGGCTCCGACAGCCGGATGACCCGGCGGATCGCCGCGGGCGAGGCGCTGGCGGGCTCGGTGCTGGGGCTCGTCCTGGGCACCGGGTTCTTCCTGCTCGGACGGCAACTGGCGGCGTCCGTCGAGGTGTTCCACATCAGCGTCTTCCCGAGCTATCTGAACCCCTCCCCCGCACTGGCCGTCCTGGTGGCGCTCGCGGTGCCGGCGGCCGCCGTGCTGGTGACGATCCTCGCCCTGCGCGGGGTGGTCATCGAGCCGCTCGGCGTGGTGCGCACGGCCAAGCCGGCGCGGCGCCGGCTGTGGTGGCGGCTGCTGCTGCCGCTGGGCGGGCTCGCGCTGCTCTTCCCGATGATCGGGCAGGGCGACGACGGCGGGAACTTCAACCAGTACCTGGTCGTCGGCGGTGTCATGCTCCTGCTCGTCGGCATCACCGCCCTGCTGCCCTGGGTGGTGGAGACGGTGGTGGCGCGGCTCGGCCCGGGCGGGATCTCCTGGCAACTGGCCGTGCGCAGGCTGCAGTTGAGCAGCGGTACGGCGGCCCGGATGGTCAACGGCATCGCGGTGGCGGTGGCCGGGGCGATCGCGCTGCAGATGCTGTTCGCCGGGGTGGAGGGCAACTACACCAAGGCGTCGTCGTACGACGTCTCCCGCGCCCAGATGAGCGTGGACGTGCCGGACGGTGCCCGCACCGCGGCGACCGTCGCTCAGTACCGCGAGACCGAGGGCGTGCGCGAGGTCACCGCACTGTCCAGTGCCTACCTCGGCGACCGGCGCGGTGAGGAGGCCTCCTACCTCCAGATCACCGTGGCCGACTGCGTGTCGCTGCGCGAGGTGGCCTCGCTGCCCTCCTGCCGTGACGGTGACGTCTTCGCGGTCAAGGGCGCGCAGTACGACAGCGACAACGACCACCTGACCGAGCCGGGCACCACCCTGTGGACCGACCCGGACGAGACCGCCGCCTCCGGCGACCGCGCGGTCTCCTGGACCGTGCCGCGGGACATCCGGCAGGCCCGGCCCCGCGAGGATCCCACCGGGTACGAGCGCGGCGGCATCCTGATCACCCCCGGCGCGCTGCCCGAACGGCTCGGCGCGGCGGCCTCCGCGCGGCTCTTCATCAGCCTGGACCCGTCGGTCGAGGACGCCTACGACCACGTGCGCAACACGGCCGCGCGGCTGGACCCGGCGGTCCAGCCGATGACCTGGCAGCGGGAGGAGAGCAACGAGCGCTTCGCCGCCATCCGCACGGGTCTGTCCGTCGGCGCCGCCTGTGTGCTGGCGCTGATCGGGGCGAGCCTGCTGGTCTCGCAGCTGGAGCAGTTGCGCGAGCGCCGCAAGCTGCTGTCGTCGCTGGTCGCCTTCGGCACCCGGCGCCGCACCCTCGGCCTGTCGGTGCTGTGGCAGACGGCGATCCCGGTCGGTCTCGGCCTGCTGCTCGCGGCGACGGTGGGCATGGCCCTGGGCGCGGTCCTGCTGCGGATGACCGACGCGACGGTCCGGGTGGACTGGCCGAGCGTGCTGTCCATGACCGGCGTCGGCGCGGGCGTCGTCCTGGTGGTGACGCTGCTGAGCCTGCCGCCGCTGCTGAAGCTGGCGCGGCCGGACGGACTGCGCACCGAGTAGTCCCGGACCGCACCGCCCGTACGGGTCGTCAGGCGTCCCGCTCCAGGACCCGTACGGGCAGTGGCCGCAGCGCCTGGCGCAGGGCGGCCGCGAGCTCCTCGTACTCCGCGCCGCGCGCGGCCCCCGCCCGCATCGCCAGGGCGATCCGCCGGGTGGGGGCCGGGTCGGCGAAGTAGCCGGTGAGCAGCTGGTTGCTGCGCGAGATCTCGACCTTGAGGGCGGTGCGCGGCAGCAGGGTGGCCCCGAGTCCGCCCGCGACGAGCTGCACCAGCGTGGACAGCCCGGCGGCGGTCGTGGTCACGGGCACGTCGTCGCGGCCGGCCTCCCGGCAGATCTCCAGGGCCTGGTCGCGCAGGCAGTGCCCCTCGTCCAGCAGCAGCAGGTTCAGCTCGCGCAGCGCCTGACGCGGGATGCCCTCGCGGCCGCCCAGCTCGTGGCCGAGGGGCGTGACGAGCACGAAGTCCTCGTCGAACAGCGGCAGTTCCGCCACGCCCGGCACCCCGAGCGGTACGGCGAGCAGCAGCAGGTCGAGGCGCCCGGCGGCGAGGCCGTCCAGCAGGTTGGCGGTCTGCTCCTCGTGCACCTGCAGGTCGAGGTCCGGATACCGCTCGTGGACGAGCCGCAGGACCGTGGGCAGCAGATAGGGCGCCACCGTCGGGATCACCCCGAGCCGCAGCACCCCGGTGAACGGGGCCCGGACCGCCTCGGCCTCCTCCATGAGCGCGCCGACCTCGGCCAGCACCGCCTTGGCCCGTACGGCGATCCGCTCCCCCTCGGGCGAGAGCAGCACCTTGCGCGTCGTACGCTCGAGGAGCGTCACTCCGAGTACGTCCTCCAGCGCCGAGACCGCGCCCGACAGCGCGGGCTGGCTCATGCCGATCGCCCCGGCGGCGTCCCGGAAATGAAGGTGCTCGGCGACCGCGGCGAAGGCCCGCAACTGGGCGAGGCTGGGCTGCCTGCGCTTATTACCCACCGTCACTGATAACTACCTCCGATCAACTCGACCGAGTGTAGCTATTTCCGTAATCAATCGAAGCTGTGCCAACATCAACACCGTCCAACCCATGGGAAACACCCGCATTCCGGGTGTTTCTTCGCTGCAAGGAGAGCGTGTGCTCACTGTCGGTGACAAGTTCCCCGAGTTCGATCTGACCGCCTGCGTCTCGCTGGAGAAGGGCAAGGAGTTCCAGCAGATCAACCACAAGACCTACGAGGGTCAGTGGAAGGTCATCTTCGCGTGGCCCAAGGACTTCACCTTCGTGTGCCCGACCGAGATCGCCGCCTTCGGCAAGCTGAACGACGAGTTCGCCGACCGCGACGCCCAGGTCCTCGGCTTCTCCGGCGACTCCGAGTTCGTCCACCACGCCTGGCGCAAGGACCACGACGACCTGCGTGACCTGCCCTTCCCGATGATGGCCGACTCCAAGCACGAGCTGATGCGCGACCTCGGCATCGAGGGCGAGGACGGCTTCGCCAAGCGCGCGGTGTTCATCGTCGACCAGAACAACGAGATCCAGTTCTCGATGGTGACCGCGGGTTCGGTCGGCCGGAACCCCAAGGAGGTCCTGCGGGTCCTGGACGCGCTCCAGACGGACGAGCTGTGCCCCTGCAACTGGTCCAAGGGCGACGAGACCCTGGACCCGGTCGCGCTGCTCGCGGGAGAGTGATCTGACATGTCCCTCGACGCGCTCAAGTCCGCCATACCGGACTACGCCAAGGACCTGAAGCTCAACCTGGGCTCGGTCATCGGCAACTCCGACCTGCCCGCCCAGCAGCTGTGGGGCACGGTGCTGGCGACCGCCATCGCCTCGCGCTCCCCGATCGTGCTGCGCGAGCTGGAGCCGGAGGCGAAGGCGAACCTGTCGCCGGAGGCGTACACGGCCGCCAAGGCCGCCGCCGCGGTGATGGCGATGAACAACGTCTTCTACCGCACCCGGCACCTGCTGTCGGACCACGAGTACGGCAACCTGCGCGCCGGTCTGCGGATGAACGTCATCGGCAACCCGGGCGTGGACAAGGTCGACTTCGAGCTGTGGTCCTTCGCCGTGTCCGCCATCAACGGCTGCGGCATGTGCCTCGACTCCCACGAGCAGGTCCTGCGCAAGGCCGGCCTCGACCGCGAGGTCGTCCAGGAGGCGTTCAAGATCGCGTCCGTGATCCAGGCGGTCGGCGTGACGCTGGACGCCGAGGCGGTCCTCTCGGAGTGACTCCCGGCGCCGCGCGCCACACTGCGGGGCCCCGTCCACCGACTCGGTGGACGGGGCCCCGTCGTCTCCTACGACGGCGGGGGCGTGTCCGCGGGCGGCTCCGCGCTCACCGCCGTGGCCCCGCGCGGCGGGACCGCGTGCCGCAGCGCCGACTCCCGCGAGTACGACCGCAGATACGCGGCCATCGTGTTCGCCACGGCCACCAGCGGCACGGCGACGACCGCGCCCCCGATCCCGGCCACCATGCCCCCGGCGGCGACGGACAGCACCACCGCCAGCGGATGCACCCGCACGGCGCGCCCCAGGATGAACGGCTGCAGGATGTGCCCCTCGATCTGCTGCACCGCGAGCACCACCACCAGCGTCATGACGGCCGTGAACACCCCCTGGGTGACGAGCGCGACGACGACCGCCAGCGCACCGGACACCACCGCACCCACCAGCGGGATGAAGGCGAACAGGAAGATGAACACCGCCAGCGGCACGGCCATCGGCACGTCGAGGAAGTAGATGCCGAGGCCGATGAAGATCGCGTCGATCATCGCCACGAGCACGGTGCCCCGCACATAGGAGGTCAGCGTCCGCCACGCCGCCGGTCCGGCCCCGGCCATCCCGGGCCGCGCCGCCGCCGGCACCAGCCGCAGCGTCCACTCCCAGATCCGCTTGCCGTCGTAGAGCAGGAACAGGGTGCAGAAGACGGCGAGCAGGATCCCGGTCAGCGCCTCGACGACGACCGTCACGCCCTCCAGGCCCGCCGAGGTGATCTGCTCGGTGTTCGCGCCGACCGCCTCGCGCAGGTTCGCGGCGATCTCGTTGATCTGCTTGTCGGTCACGTGGAACGGGCTGTTCAGCAGCCAGTTGCGCAACTCGTCGATGCCGTCCTGGATCTGGCTGGAGAGGTCGTCGATGTTCTCCATGACCTGCCAGGTCACGAACCAGCCGATGAGGCCCATGACGACGAACCCGAGGACCGCGGTCAGCGCGGTGGCCGGTCCGCGCGGCACCCCGTGGCGCCGCAGCCGGGCCACGGTCGGCTGCAGCAGCGCGGTGATGAGCAGCGAGATGACGAACGCCAGCACGACGAGCTGGACGGCGCTGATGACCCGCATCAGCACCCACACGGTGCCCGCGAGGACGAGCAGCCGCCAGCCGGCCTCGGCCGCCACCCGCACGCCCCACGGGACGGCGAGCGCGGGGTCCGGCCGGGCGGGGACGTCGGGCGCGTAGTCCGGGGGCGACGGCACGTGCTCGTGGGACCGGGTACGGGACTCGGCCTCGTCCCGCTCCCGTTCGGCTTCGGCGCGGCGCTCGTTGTACCGCTCGCTCATCTCGGTCAGCCCGGCGCCGAGCCGGCCGAGCCACCCTGGCACTCGCGACATGATCCGTCCTCTTCCCCCGTCTTCCCGCACCACTCCTTCCCGGAGCCGTCCGCGTCCGACCGTACATGGCGCGAGCCCCGCACCGTACGACGGTGCGGGGCTCGCGGAGGGCTCTGAACGGCCGGGGCCGGTCGGCTCAGTACCAGTTGTTGGCCTGCCAGAACGACCAGGCGTCACACGGACTGCCGTAGCGCTCGTTCATGTAGTTCAGGCCCCACTTGATCTGGGTGGCCGGGTTCGTCTGCCAGTCGGCGCCGACGGACGACATCTTGGAGCCGGGCAGCGCCTGGAAGAGGCCGTAGGCGCCGGAGGAGGGGTTGACCGCCTTGTAGTTCCAGTCGGACTCGTGGTCCACGATGTTGCTGAAGCACTGCCACTGGCCCGACGGCACCATCTGCCGTGCCATCGACTGGATCTGCGCGATGGAGTAGGAGGAGGCGACGGGGAAGTCGGCGGCGTCCTTGGAGCGGGTGGCCGCAGCCTTGGCCTCCGCGCGCTCCTTGGCTTCCTCGGCCGCCTTGGCGGCCGCAGCCTTGGCCGCGGCTTCCTTCTTGGCGATGGCCGTCTCGGCGGCGGCCTTGCGGGCGGCCTCCTCGGCGTCCTTCTTCGCGGTCGCGTCCGCGGCGATGGCCTGTGCGTCGGCCTGCTGCGTCAGGGACGCGGTCTGCACCTGGGCCTGCTGGCCCGCGGGGATGTCCGCGAGCAGCGTGGCGCCGCTTGCCGTCGCTTCCGCGTCGTTGTTCTGCGCGGTGCTGCCCGAGGCAACGCCGACGACGCTTCCGACAGCGGTGACCGCCGTGGCCGAGGCCACTGCGAATCCCCGGACCGAGATCCGGCTCACACGGTTTCCTTCCAGCATCGCCCGCTCCGGTGACCCTCGCGGACGCAATCGTGCCCCTGGCACTGGCCTCCCCAACTGCGGGGTCACGGGAGGCGCGGGCCCGGTGGGCAACTCCCGCGAGGGGAGCGCCGCGTGATGCTCGGGCGGCATACGACATCGCTATGCAGTTGGCGCTGTGCTGTTCGAGGTGCTGTACCGCTGGGGGTACAGCTGTGTCGTATGCGGGGCCTGACAGGAGTGAGACTCTGCCGTAACACGACGGGGCAAGGCAATTCTGCGTTGCGTGTGAAAGCTCACATCTCGTTTGGCACGGGAAATTCACTGGAACGGCCACGCGCGAAGGCGCCGCCCGGCTAGGCTCTTCGCCTTTCCGGACGGCGCCAACTCCTCCGTCTTCGCTCAGTTTTGGTGCGGGACGGTCAGATCTGCCCCTCTTCGAGCATTTCGGTCACAAGGGCGGCGATCTGGGACCTCTCGGACCGGGTCAGGGTCACGTGCGCGAAGAGCGGATGACCCTTCAGTTTCTCCACGACGGCGACGACACCGTCGTAGCGGCCGACCCGCAGGTTGTCCCGCTGCGCCACGTCATGGGTGAGCACCACCCGCGAGTTGGCCCCGATCCGGGACAGCACGGTGAGCAGGACGTTCTTCTCCAGGGACTGCGCCTCGTCCACGATGACGAACGCGTCGTGCAGCGAGCGTCCGCGGATGTGCGTGAGCGGCAGCACCTCCAGCATCCCGCGTGCGGTGACCTCCTCGATGACCTCCCGGCTGGTGACCGCCGACAGCGTGTCGAACACGGCCTGGGCCCAGGGGCTCATCTTCTCGGCCTCGGTGCCGGGCAGATAGCCGAGCTCCTGCCCGCCCACCGCGTACAGCGGACGGAAGACCATCACCTTCTGGTGCTGACGGCGCTCCAGCACCGCCTCCAGGCCCGCGCACAGCGCGAGTGCCGACTTGCCGGTGCCGGCCCGGCCGCCCATCGACACGATGCCGACGTCCGGGTCGAGCAGCAGGTCGAGCGCGATCCGCTGCTCGGCGCTGCGGCCCTTGATGCCGAACGCCTCGCGATCCCCGCGCACCACCCGGATATCGCCCTCGGGTGTGACCCGCCCGAGCGCCTTGCCGCGCTCCGACTGGATCATCAGACCGGTGTGCACCGGCAGGCCGGCCGCCTCGGGGACGTGGACGCGCCCTTCCTCGAAGAGGATGTCCACCTGCTCGCCGGGCAGGGTCAGTTCGGACATTCCGGTCCAGCCGGAGGAGTCCGTGATGGCGAGCTCCGCGCGGTACTCCTCGGCGAGGAGCCCGACGGAGGACGCCTTGATCCTGAGCGGGAGGTCCTTGGAGACGACGGTGACGTCGAACCCCTCGGCCTGCAGGTTGCGGGCGACCGCGAGGATGCGGGAGTCGTTGTCCCCCAGGCGGTAGCCGCTGGGCAGCACGCTGGGGTCCGAGTGGTTGAGCTCGACACGGACGGTGCCGCCGAGGTCTCCCGTGGGGATGGGGGCGTCGAGACGGCCGTACCGCACCCGCAGGTCGTCGAGCAGACGCAGGGCCTGCCGGGCGAAGTAGCCGAGTTCGGGATGGTGCCTTTTCGCCTCCAGCTCCGTCACCACGACGATGGGGAGCACGACCTCGTGCTCGTCGAAGCGGCTCAGGGCGTTCGGGTCGGCCAGCAGGACGCTGGTGTCGAGGACATAGGTGCGCCGGTCTGGCTTGTGGCGCTTTGTGCTGGTCACCACGGAAGGACGTACCCCCTCGGATGAGGTCGGGGAGCGACGGAGTGGAAGCTGGACCGGGAGGGGTGGGAAAAATCCCGACCGGTTGCCGGCCGCCCTGCGCGGGCCGAGAACCGGCCCTCCCGCCACTGCGTCCGTGCTGTGACCGCACGATCGGGCTGGTGCAAAGGGCCTCCCGGGCGGACGGCCCCGTGCCGTCCGCTGAGATCCGACACCCGTGGTTCGGGCGTCGACCTGACTGGGTTATGCCCTCGAACGAGCGTCGCCATGCCACGGCATATGACGGCGGACCGGTGAACTCCGCGTGACGTGCCCCGCCGCGGGGTACCGGGAAAGGCCGCGACACGGGACGTCAGGCGTCCCTGGTCCCGCGCGAGCTGCGGTTGCGCGGGGGTGCGCGGTGTGCGTCAGCCGCCGTAGCGCCGGTGGCGGGCGGCGTAGTCGCGCATGGCGCGCAGGAAGTCGACCTTGCGGAACGCCGGCCAGAACACGTCGCAGAAGTAGTACTCGGAGTGGGCTGTCTGCCAGAGCATGAATCCGGACAGCCGCTGCTCGCCGCTGGTGCGGATCACCAGGTCGGGGTCGGGCTGGTCGCTGGTGTAGAGGTGACGTCCGATCATCTCGATGTCGACGGCCTCGGCGAGCTCCTCCATCGAGGTGCCCTTGTCCCGGGCGTCGAGCAGCATCGAGCGCACGGCGTCGGCGATCTCCTGGCGGCCGCCGTAGCCGATGGCGACGTTGACCACTATCCCGTCGACGTGCGCGGTGGTCTCCTCGGCCTCCTTGAGGACCGTCTGCATCCCGGAGGGCAGCAGGTCGGGCGTGCCCACGTGGTGCACGCGCCAGCGGCCGTCGGCGGCGAGCGTGCGCACGACGTCCTCGATGATGCCGAGCAGCGGGACGAGCTCCTCCTGCGGCCGGTCGAAGTTGTCCGTGGACAGCAGCCAGAGGGTGACGACCTCGACGTCGGTCTCGGTGCACCAGCCGAGGAATTCCTCGATCTTCTCGGCACCGGCCCGGTGTCCGTGGACGGTGCTGGAACCGGCGGCCTTCGCCCAGCGCCGGTTGCCGTCCATGATGACGCCGATGTGCTTGGGCACCTGAGCGTGGTCCAGGTGGCCTTCCACCCGGCGTGCGTACAGCCTGACCAGCAGGCCGCGCAGCTTGTCGCGCAGGTTCACGTGTTCGTCAGCCCCTCCGTACGGATCGGACAGGCCGCGGCCTGCGGCCCTGTCGTGGCCGCGGGCGGTCCCTGCCCGTTCGGCAGTCCCCGGAGGCGAAGCCTACCCCCGCTGCCGCCGTGGGCCGTTCACGGGTGCGGAACGAAAGGTTCCGGCCGAGGGTTCGGGTCGCCCGCCCGCGGACAGAAAAACGGGCCGGTCCGTGGGGGGGAGACGGACCGGCCCGAGGGGGGGTTTCCACCATAACCCTTCGTGAGTGATGACGCGCGCATTCGCGTGTCACAACTACTCTCCGGAGCCGTCCGGCGACGCGGCGATGACCGTCAAACCCCCCGCCCGGCGCCCGGTGTCGGCGAGAAAACAGCCCTTACGCTGGGCATTCGTGCGCCCTGGAACCGGATCCGGCGGATTCGCCGCCCCCTGGGGCGCGCTCGGCGTTTTGTCCGGGCATCCCCTGGACGGGTGAACCCGGCCGCGAACGCCCGATTGACCCCGGCGGGCGACGCGCCACCCGCGAAACAGCGGGCGGAGGGCCCGGGCACCGCGCAGCCCCCTCCACTGCGCGGTACCGCCCCGCGCAGCTTTGCTGGCGCGAATTACGTTGGTCTGAACCTACGTGATGCGGGGGCTCGGAAGCGAATCGGGACGATAACGATGTGAAAAACCTCGTTGGAAGAGGCGGGAGTGGACGGCGTGAGAGGAGTGCTGCGCGGGGCGCACCCAAGAGGTCAGAATCTGTCCTCTTCGGCTCCTACGGTCGTTCCATGACGAGGACGAGGGTCACGTGGGACGCCGTGAGCGCACGGCGGGCGGAGCGGCAGTTTCTGGCCGTTCCGGCGGGGGCGGGCACGTCGCTCGCCGAGGTGGTCGGTGCGATGCGGGGCGCGCACGCGCAGGTGCCGTCGGCGGCCGAGCTGTCCGTCGGGATGCGGGCGCCGGGCGGGGTGACACGGGCGGACGTACGGCACGCGCTCCACGGCGACCGCTCGCTGGTCAGGACCTACGGTCCGCGCGGCACGGTCCATCTGCTGCCGGCGTCCGAACTGCCCCTGTGGACGGCGGCGCTGTCCGCGGTCCCGGCCGGCCCGAGCCCCTTCCCGCCCGCGGTGCGGCTCTCGGACGAGCAGGCCGGCCAGGTGGTGGCGGCGATCGGCGACGCGCTCGACGGCCGGTGCCTGACGCTCGACGAGCTGTCCGAGGAGGTCGTCGCCCGCACGGGCCCGTGGGCGGGGGAACGGGTGATGCCGGCGTTCCAGGAGCTGTGGCCGCGCTGGCGGCTGGTGATGCACCGGGCGGGCTGGGCGGGCCTGCTGTGCTTCGGCCCGAACCGCGGCCGCAAGGCGACGTACACGCGCCCGCCGCAGGCGGACCGGGCGCCCGCAGCGGACGACGCACGGTCCGAGTTCGTCCGCCGCCATCTGTCGGCCTACGGCCCGGCGACCCCGCGCCACTTCGCGAGGTGGCTGGCGGCACCCGAGGGATGGGCCGTACACCTCTTCGGTGAACTGTCGGCCGCCGGCGCCATCGAGGAGGTCGACTTCGAGGGGACGTCGGCGTGGGTCGCGGCGGGCGACACGGAGTTCCCCGAGGGACCGGCGCGCGGTGTGCGGCTCCTGCCCTACTTCGACGCGTACGTCGTCGCCGGGCAGCCCCGCGAGCGGCTCTTCCCGGGCGAGGCGTACCGGCGGTGCCTGGCGGGCGGGCAGGCGGGCAACCATCCCGTGCTGCTGGTGGACGGGGTGGTGGCCGGGGTGTGGCACCAGCGGCGCCGGGGCCGTCGTACGACCGTCACGGTCGAGCCGCTCGTCCGGCTGACGGCACGGCAGCGGCGTGAACTGGGCGAGCAGGCGGAGCGGGTGGGCGAGGTACTGGAGGCGGTGGCGGAGCTGGTGGTGGGTCAGGTGGGCGTGGGCCCGCACGCGTGATCAGGCGGGATCGGTCCGGGTCGCCGGCTTGCGCGCGTCGAAGAGGTGGCGGGTGCTGTGGGCGACGAAGGGCCCCTCGGCGCGGATGCGCTCGTGCAGCTCGCGCAGCCGGGGCTCGTACGCCTCGGCCGTGAAGCCGGGCACCATCCACACCACCTTGCGCAGGAAGTGCACCACCGCGCCGATGTCGTGGAACTCCATGCGCAGCCGCTGCGCCCGCAGTTCGACGACGTTTAGCCCGGCGGCCTCGGCGTCGGCGCGCTCGCGGTCGGGATGACGGCCGCCGCGCACCTCCTCCGGCAGGGCCCCCAGGAAGTACTCGACGAGTTCGAAGACGCTGCGCGGGCCGACGTGCTGGGCGAAGTACGTCCCTCCGGGCCGCAGGACCCGGGCGATCTCCTCCCACTGCGGGCGGACGGGATGCCGGCTCACGACCAGGTCGAAGGCGCCGTCGGCGAAGGGCAGCGGTTCGTCCTCGGGTACGGCGACGACGGCGACGCCGCGCGGACGGAGCAGGGCGGTCGCCTTCGCCGCGTTCGGCGCCCAGCCCTCGGTGGCGACGGTGAGCGAGGGCCGCCGCGGGGCCCGGGCAAGGGCGAAGTCCAGCACCTCGCCGCCCCCGGTCTGCACATCGAGCACCGCCTCGGCCCGCCCCAGCCGCCCGGCCATCGACACGGCGTACCCCCAGGACGGCCGCGCCTCGGTCGCCCGCCCCTCGAACCAGGAGAAGTCCCAGCCCTCGGTGGGAGCGGCGACGGCTTCGGAGACGAGCTCCTCGAAGGTGCGGCGGGATGCGTGCGGTGGTGTCCGGGTCCCGGTCATGAGGGCGATGGTGACAGGGGGGCGGGGGCGGACGCGAGGTGATTTCGGGCGCGGGTGTTTTTGTGGGGGCGGGGGGTGGGGGTTGGGGGGGCGGCGCAGCCGGGCGGGCGGTGACGTGCCGGGGCGGTAGGCGACGGGCCCGGGGGCGGTGACGTGCCCGGGGGGCGACCGGTGACGGGCTCGGGGGACGGACGGCCAGTGACGGGCCCGGGGGCGGGCGGGCGCCGGAGGCGGTGTGCCGCGGTGGGGGCTGTTCGAGACCGTTCCGCTGCGGCCGGTCAGGAGACCAGTGGCCGCACGTCCTCCGCCACGAACCGTACGAAGCCCTCCGGGTCGGGCTCGTCCCCCGTCGGCTGCAGCACCACGGTGTCGGCCCCGGCCTCGGCGAGCCGCTCCACGGCCTTGGCGACCGCACCGGCGTCGCCCGCGGCTCCGAGGTCGGCGACAGCCTCCAGTCCTTCGGCGGCCAGTTCGGCGCGCAGCCGTTCGGCGGCGCCGGGCCCGGTGGCGGCGGACAGATAGGCGACGACGTGATGCGGCCCGGCTCCGCGCCCGGCGCTCTCCCGCCCCTCGGCGATGAGCGCCCTCGCCCGCCGTACGCCGTCGGCGTTGGTGGCGGCGGTGAGGACGGTCCCGTCGGCGGCCTCGCCGGTGAGCCGGATCGACCGTGGTCCGGTGGCCCCGGCGAACACGGGGACCGGGCCGGACTCGGGCGGCCAGTCCAGGGCGACGTCGTCCAGCGTGACGTACCGCCCCTCGCTGCTGACCCGCTCCCCGCCCAACAGGGCCCGCAGGGCGACGAGATGCTCCCGCAGCAGCGTCACCGGCGACTCGACGCGGGCGCCGACCTGGCCCATCCAGTCCTGCACGCCGTGCCCCACGCCGATGATCGCGCGCCCGGGGAACATCCGGTGCAGCGAGGCGATCTCCATGGCTGTGAGGGCCACGTTCCGCAACGGCACGGGCAGCAGCCCGACGCCGACCCGCACCCGCTCGGTCCACGCCAGTGCCGCAGCGGCGGTGGAGATGCCGCCCTCCCGGAAACAGTCCTCCCAGAGCCAGAGCTCCTCGATCCCCGCGCCCTCGGCGACTTCACAGACCGACCGCAGCCGTTCGGGGGCGAGTTGGGGACGAAAGACGACGCCGAGTGTGGTCATGGGGGCTTCCTTACCCACTTCGCCGGGGGTCCAACGGTGCCCGGGGGTTGTCGGAGGATGCAGGTCAACGGTTGACGGCCTGGATCTCCTGGACGACGACGTTCTGCTCGGCGCCGAAGGTGCCGTCGGGGAGGCGTTGCTCACCCGGCACTCCCGTGCCGGTCCAGTGGATCCTCCAAGTGACCGTAGCCCTCAGCTTGTACGAGCCGTCACCGGAGGAACGCAGATATCTCACGCCACAGGGCGGGCGTACGGTTCACGCCTGGATGTCCAGGCATTGCTTCGCGGCTGCGGTCGAAACGATGCGCGTGGTCTGCCAGACCCCGTCTCTGTTCTTCTCCAGCCGAGTGTTGTAGAGGATGAAGTCCTCATCCGAGGGAGTGGTGACCTTGGCCTTGTTCGTCTTGAGGTCCTTGGCGTAGCCCTTGCTCTCGTCGGCGCAGAAGACCACCGACGCCGCCTTGTCGCCGTCCAACGTCACCGTCCGGTCGTAATACCGGATGGTGCCCGTGATGCCGAGGTCGGCCTTCTTGAACTTGTCCACCCAGATCGCGGCGGCCTCCAACGCCCGCCCGGCGTTGTAGAAGTTCATCCCCTCAGCCTTGGGGTCAGTCCCCGCGATCGCCGCGTTGATCGAACGCATGCGCTCTGCGTTGTCGGCGAGTACGGCGTCCTTGACAGCATCACCCGTCTCGCTGCCTTCAAAGTTCATCGTCAGGTCGGACGGCAACTTGATCTGCGGGCGACCCGCGGCCTGAGACGCGGTTTCGCTGGGTGATGCGGTGTCGGCCCCGGCATCGGCTCCCGTGATCTTGTCGTTGTCCTTGCCCTCGGAGCTGTCATCGCTCCCGCACGCGGACAGCGTCAGGGCCGCAACGACGGTCAGCGTGAGCGCTACGAGGAGAGTGGAACGGCGGTTCACGGTTGACTCCGGATCAGTGGTGAGGCTTCTCTTGAGCGAACGAAAGCTATCCAGCGCGTTGCTCGTGCCCGTGCGATGCCGGCATCACCAGGGGGTCTTCGCTCCCCAGGTCGAAGAGCGTGTTCTGCGCCGCTTCCGCATCCAGTTCGTCGGGCGTCCAACGGTGTGGGGTTGGGCCGAGGGTAGGGGTGGGGTGTGCGGGTGCGGGTCAGCGGTTGACGGCCTGGATCTCCTGGACGACGACGTTCTGCTCGGCGCCGAAGGTGCCGTCGGGGAGATCGCCGCCCGCGCCGCCGCTGCCGGTCCACTGGATCTTCCAGGTGAGGGTGGCCCGGAGCGGGTACGTGCCGTCGCCGGAGGAGCGCAGGTACTTCACACCGCAGGGCGGAGTGCGGTCCGCGTTGCCCTTGGCGTAGGGCTCGCCGATACGGCCGTCGTTGATCTCGCAGACGCCGGACGCCGGGTAGGTCACGGCGTCCTTGGTGCCGGGCTGGATCCTGAGCGACACCGGCTCGGCCGTGGCGGTCGCGCTGATGCCGATCACCGGTACGGACGCGGTGACGGAGACCGGCTTGAAGTCCGCGGCGTCCAGCCAGGCCCAGGTGGGCAGGTTGACCTTGGTCTCCCCGGCGGGGGCCAGGGTCACCTCGGTGCTGGGGACGCGGATCTCGGCATAGGCGAGTTCGGCGAGGATCTCGGGCGTCACGGCGTTCTCGATGTTCGCGGGCGGCGGGTCACCCTGGTCGACCCAGAAGGGCTCCTCGTCGCAGGAGTCCCAGCCCGGCGGGAAGTCCTCGTTGACGAACGAGTCCCAGAAGTAGCCCTCGCCGGTCTTGTCCTTGTTGAAGTCCTTGTACGGGTGGCCGTTGACGTAGCGGTCGCGTTGTTCGGCGTCCCACTCGTGGCCCGTCGAACCGGCGTCCCAGATCGGCTCCATCTCCTTCTGGAGCTGCTCCGGCGTGTACTTGGGGGCGTACCAGCACGGCGGTGGTGTCCAGGACGTGGAGGACGTGAGCGCGCCCGCGGAGTCCCCGCTGCCGTTCTTGGAACGGTCGAAGACGACGCCGCCGACGGTGACGGAGACGGTGCCGTCCCCGCTAGCGCTGGCCTCCTGCTGCGTCCCCTGTGTCTTGCCGCCCAGGGAGTCGTCGGCGCGTGCCGCCCCCGGGAGCACCACGAGAGAACAGCAGGCACCGGCGGTGACCATGGCGAGCCTTTTCCACGGGCCTCTCACGGCTGGCACTTGGGGCTCCCACTCTGCGAAACCATCTTCTGGATCACCCAGACACCTTTGTCGTTCTTCTTGAGCGACGTGTGGTAGACGACGTAGCTCTTGGCGGTGACCTCGGTCTTCTTGACCTCTTTGGTCTTGAGGTACTTCACGTACGCCTTGCCCTGGTCCTCGCAGTAGCTGAAGGACGCCGTGCCATCCTTGTCGACTGCGACCTGGGGGGCGTAGAAGCGGTAGGAACCGGTGATCGCCGCCTTGTGGTCGACGTAGTTCTGGATGAACTCCTGCGTGTCGGCGGCAGCCTCGCCCTCGTAGTAGTAGAGGTAGGGCTTGTCGAGCGCGTTCTGGTTGACGATCGTCAGGTCGACGGCTTTGATCGCCTGTTCGCCGTCGGCCAGGATCGCGTCCTTCTCCTTGTCCCCGGTCTTGGGCCAGTCGAAGGTGTAGGAGAGGTCGGACGGCAGGTCGATCTTCGGCCGTTCCGCGGCAGCAGGGTCGGGTCCGGTCGGGGAGGCCGGAGACTTGCTTCCGGTATCGGCTCCCGCGATCTTGTCGGAGTCCTTGCCCTCGGAGCTGTCATCGCTCCCGCACGCGGACAGCGTCAGGGCCGCAGCGGCGGTCAGTGTGAGCGCTGCAAAGAGGGTGGGGCGGCGGTTCACGGTCGGCTCCCGATCAGAGGCGAGGCTTCTCTTGAGCGAACCAAAGTTATCCAGCGGCATGAGGCGGCACCAGAGTGAACTGGGTGAACACGCCGGGTGTATGGGGAGGAATCGGCGATCGGCCGACCACTCCGACCCGTAACGGTTCCGTAACGCAACGGCCGGTTCGTCAAATGGCGCGTTCTGTCGAGCGTTTGAGTCAAAGCAGCAAAGGGAGAACGTCGGTCGCAGGTGAGGTCTCGACCGTGAGTCGAGAGCGGTCGCCGTGCCGACCATGCGACCGGGACGGCTGGGCATGTCGCGGTTCCTGGCCGCTCGGTCCAGAGCCGGGCATGGATCAGGTATCTGGTACGGATCAAGGCCGGCACTTGGCACTCCCCCGTTGCGAAATGAGTCGCTCGGTGACCCAGACACCCTTGTCGTTCCTGCGCAGGGTCCCTGCGTAGACGACGTAGCTGTCCTTGGTCACCGGCGTGACATCGGTCTTTCCGGTCTTCAGGAACCTGTTGAACGCCTTGCTCTGGTCCTCGCAGTACACGAGTGCGGCCGTGCCGTCGTCCTTGATGGTCACGCTCTCGTTGTAGTAGCGGGTCAGACCTGTCGTGCGTGCCTTGTGATCGACGAATTCCTGGATGTACTTCTGGCTTCCGGCAGCGGCCGCGCCCTCCGAGTAGAAGCGGTAGGCCTTGTCGAGGGGGTCCTGCTTGGCGATCGCCATGTCGACGGCTCGGATGCGCTGCTCCGCATCACTGAGCACGGCGTCCTTGTCGGTGTCGCCGGTCTTCTTCCATTCGAACTTGTAGGTCACGTCCGAGGGCAGCTCGATCGTCGGCCGATCACCGGCACCAGCAGCACTGGAAGTCGCCGAAGGCGGTGCCTTGTCGCCCGTGTCGGCACCCGCGATCTTGTCGTTGTCCTTGCCCTGCGAGCTGTCATCGCTTCCGCACGCGGACAGCGTCAGGGCCGCAGCGGCGGTCAGCGTGAGCGCTGCGAGGAGGGTGGGGCGGCGGTTCACGGTCGGCTCCCGATCAGAGGCAAGGCTTCTCTTGAGGGAACCAAAGCTATCCAGCGGCGTAAGGCGGCACGAGCGTGAACCGGGTGACCGCGCCGCGTGTATGGGGAGGAATCGGTGATCGGCCGACCACTCCGATCCGTAACGGTTCCATAACGCGTCGGTCGGTTCGTCAAGAGTCGTTCCCTGTCGGGCGTTTCTGTCAGGAAGCAGCAAAGGGAGAGCGTCGGTCGCAGGTGGGGCAGTCGGAGGAGGGCCGGATGGGGCGGCGGTGGCGGGACGGATGGGGGGAGTTGGTCGTGCAGGGGGGTGAGCGGCCCGATGTGCGCGTGCCGTTGGAGATCGCCACGTCCTACCGGGCCCGGACCCGCGGGTTGCTCGGGCGGGACTCCGTCGAGGGGGCGATCCTGCTCTCCCCCGCCAGCAGCATCCACACCATCCGTATGCGCATGCCGATCGACGTCGCCTATCTCGACCGTGAGTTGAGAGTGATCGCCGTGCGGACCATGCGGCCGGGGCGGCTGGGCATGCCCCGGCTGCGGGCGCGGCATGTCGTGGAGGCGCGGGCCGGGGTGATGGGTGAGTGGGGCGTGGGGAAGGGGGTCCGGGTGGAGGTCGTCCCCGCCGCGGACGGGGGGTAGGGGGTAGGGGACCGGCTCCGGCCCCGGCTGCGGACGCCGCGACCGGTGCCAGTGATCCGCGCCTGGGCCTGGGCCTGCGCCTGTGCCTGTGCCCGTGCCTTTCAGTGCGTCACGCCGGGAGGATGACGTCCACCTGCGTATGGGGGAGGTCCGGGATTTCCTCCTCCGCCTCGTCCACCCGGTGTGCGGTGTCGCGGGCGTCCCAGTGCCGTAATCCTTCCTGGTCGTCGGCGGCGTCGGTTACGTCGAGCGCCGCGCGTGGGATCGCCAGCAGGTCGGAGAGGGCTCGGCGGGGATCATGCTCCGGGGGCGGGGGGCGTTTCCTCGGTCTCCAGGTCGAAGAGCATGTTCCGCGCCGCTTCCGCGTTGTCCCAGCCGGCCGGGCCGTCCGGCTTTGCCGACAGGCGCTGCAAGGCCGCCCTGGCCTCCCGGGTGCGCATCGCGCCCAGCAGCTCGATGGCCGAGTCGGCGCCGATGTCCTCCGTCACGCAGCGCTCGGCCGCGTCCACCGCCCAGTCCGCGAAGCGGCCCGGGTCGGGGTCGAGAGCCAGCCAGCGGAAGACCGAGTCGGCGATGTCGTCGCGCAGGGACGGGATCAGGGCCAGCATCGCCGCCTCCACGTGGCGTACGACGTGCCGCTGCAGCGGGTTCGGACGAGGTCGGGCCTGCCAGGCGCGGACCAGCTCGTCCACGCCGGCCCAGGTCACGTCGCCCGTGCGGGGCATGCGCTCCCCCACGGCCCGGTGGAATTCCTCCCAGACGTGCCACAGCAGGCCGGGCGACGGCGGCTGGGGCACGTGCGGGGACAGTTCCGGGTCCTCCAGGAGGACGGTCACCACCCGCCGGGCTTCCGCCAAGCGGTCCTCGGTGTGGGGCAGTTCCGCGATCCGGCGCCAGTCGTACGCGTCCCAGGGCTGCGGCAGGGTCCGCAGCGCGCGGGGCAGGACGTAGTCACCCTCCGGGTCGTGCCAGCGCGCGACCCGCGGATCCCACGTCTCCTCCGTGCCCGGCTGCCCGCCCTGCTCACTCATCGCTGCCGTCCCGCCACGATCCTGCCTCCGTCGTCCGCTCAGCTGATCCCCAGGTACGCCTTGGCGCTTTCCGGGTCCTTCATCTTCGACCAGTCCATGGTGCCGTTCGCGGTCCGTTCGTCGACGGCGCGTTGCATCCTGCCGAGCTGGTCGGCGGTCAGGTCCTGGCCGGCCACCCGCACGTCGACGTCGTTCCTGGCCATCTCTCCGGCCGCCGTCCGGGTGTCCTTGGCCGGTTTGCCGTTCCGGGCGGGCTTGAACTCGCTGAAGAGGGAGGTCCAGCGGTCCGTCGTCTCGATCTCCACGGTGGCCTTGCGGCCGGGCTCCTTGGCCGCCCATTTCTTCAGCCGTTCGACCTGGTTGGCGAAGTCCGCCTTGCGCGTGGCCGAGCCGGCGTTCTTGACCTCCTTGACATGGACGGTGCCGCTCCGGTCCTTGTAGACCACGTCGGCGTCGGGGATCTCGTCGAGATTCACCTTCTGCCCGTCGCCCAGGTCGGCTTCCTGGCGGTTCATCTTGGCGCCGACACCGGCGTCCACCCGGGTGCCGGGGGCCGCGTCGTCGGCGGCGCGGCGTACGGCGTTCACCTCCGCACGGGCTTCCGCCAGCTTGTTGGCGTCCGAGGCGTTCACGACCTTGCCCTGCAGAGCCGCGGCGGCGTCGGGGTTGACGTTGTCGCGGCGGGCCAGGTCGGTGATCTCGTCGAGCGCGTCGGCCGCGTCCTGCCTGCTGATCTCGCCCTTGGCCGGGTCCGGGTCGTCCTTGGCCCTGTCGACGAGCCCGTCGATCTGGTCGTCGGGGACGGAGGAGCCCTGCTCCCGGAGCGCGGCCTTCGCGGCCTCGGCCCGGGCTTCGAGCGTCTGCCGCTCCGCCTCGTCGGCCTTCTGCCTGGCCTCCTGGGCCTGCTGCTTGGCCTCCTCGTCGCAGCCTTCCTCGGCCCGTGCGACGACCTGTGCGGCGGAGCGGGCGGCCGCCAGGACCGTGGTGCCGGTACCGGGGGATCCGGTGAGGGGTACGGGCTCGTGCGGGGTGCCGTCGGGCCGGGTGTCGTCGGTCCGGGTGTCGTCGGTCCGGGTGCCGCCGTACGGTGTCCTGCGGGCCGGGGCGGCGATGACGCAGCCGGATTCGCGGGCCTTCTTCTCGGCCTCGTCCGCCGCCTCGTCGGCCTCCTTCGCGGCCTTCTCGGCGCCCTTGACGTCACCCGCCCCGGCGGCCTTCCGTGCGTCCTCCGCCGCGTCGGCCGCCTTCTTCGTGAGCCTGCCCAGATCACCCAGCTTGCCGAGTTTGCCCAGCTTGCCGAGTTTTCCGGCGAGCTTGGCCTCGCCGTAGCCGGGGATGAAGAGGGAGCCGACGTTCCATACGACCGTGGTGACCGCGCGGGTCTCGTTGCCCTGGTTCCACTGGTCGCGGACGTCGTCCCCGATGAACACGTCGTCGAGGATCTTGCCGCCCGAGTTCACGGTGGCGCCGCCCCAGTCGGTGAGCGCGTCGAGGTAGTCGCCCTTGGCCCACTTGTCGCCCGCGTCCTTGGAGTCCTGCGACCACTGGTCGGCGATCACGCCGCCGTAGTCCTTCAGGCCGTCCAGGGTGTCGAGAGGGCTGGTGACGGTGTCCCAGATGCCCTTCAGGTCCCCGCCGATGCCGTCCACGACGAGGCCTTCGCCGACCTGCTTCAGCTGGTCGCCGGCGCAGCCGAAGAAGGCGCCGACGCCGGAGAAGCAGCCGTCGTCCTGGTCATCGGGGGCCTTGGGCTCGCCGTTGTCGTCACCGTCGTCGGCGGTGTCGCCACCGTTGTCGCCACCGTTGTCGGCGCTGTCGTCGTTGTTTGCTTCGGTGTTCTTCCCGCCGGTGCCCTGCGGCTTCGGGTCGCTCCCGGGCCGGTCGCCCTCGCCGGCTTCCGGCTGGGTGCCCGGGCCGTCCGCGGTGTCCGGGCGGGTGGCCGTCACGTCCGTACCGCCGTCGGCGGCCGGGGACGGGCAGGCCGTCCCGGTGACCTTGCAGACCGCCGCCTGGAGCCCGCCGTAGATCTGGGTGCCCAGGCCGCTGACCAAAAGGGCTGTGATGACCGCCGCGACGACCGCGATCAGGCCCGCGTACTCCACCGCCGTCTGGCCCTCGTCGCGGCGCCAGCGGATCATCCGGGGAAGCGAGAAGGGGCGGCGCTCGGCACGGTCGAGGGCCGGGAGGCGGTACCAGTCGCGGCTGTCCGTGCGGGTGAGGAAGTAGACGATGAGGAGGGGGAGGAAGAGCTGGCTGTAGCCGCGCGTCGATCCGTCGGTGATGTTGGAGATCGCGCCGGCGATCAGCCAGGCCTGTACGGCGATCAGCCCGGCCCGGACCCCGTTACCGCCCTGCCATGTGCGCCGGGCGAGCCACCAGCCGAGAGTGCCGGGGGCTGCCGCGTAGGCGGTGAGGGCGAGGACGCCGCCGTCGACGGCGTCGTACGAGGACGCGGTGAGCAGGACGCCGAGTCCGCCCAGGACCGTGACGGCGAACAGGACGTGGACGAGGACCAGCGCGATGGTGAGCGAGCCGGGCATCTCCCGGCGCCCACCGTGTCCCGACGGCCGGCCGCTCCAGGCCCCCGGCACTCCCCCGATCGAGGTCATGCCCCCTCCTCCCCCTAGGTCCATGACACGGCCTGAGGTTAGGGAGGGGCCGACGGGGCGGGATGGGTCCGTGGCCCCAAATCGGGGCCCAATCCGAGAGGGCCACGCCGTGCGCGTGCCGCACGCCGCCGAGTCCGGCCGCGGGGCCGGGCTCGGCAGCCGGGCTCGGCGGCCGGGCTCGGCGGTGTGCGGTTCAGTCGCCGCGCGCCCGGAGGGCTCGGGCTCCTGCTCAGCTCTCCGAGCGGGGGAAGGAGACCTCGACCCGGCGGTTCTTCTTGCGGCCGGATTCGGTGGAGTTGTCGGCGATCGGGTACTGCTCGCCGTAGCCCCGCACCTCGTAGGTGACGTCGGAGTCGGTCAGTTCCTGGTCCAGGACGTTCTGTACGGCGTCGGCGCGCTTGCGGGACAGGACGTCGCCGTGGGCGGAGGAGCCGAGGTTGTCGGTGAAGCCGAAGACACGGATCCGTGTCGCGTTCTGCGTCTTGATCTCCTCGGCGATCGCGGCGATACGGGACTTCGCCTCGGCGCTGAGCTTCGCGCTGTCCTTGCCGAACAGGACCTCGGCCTGGAGGGCGAACTTGACGTCGGCGTTGGTGTCCTCGCGGCGTTCGTCGCCGCTCTGGTCCTCGACGACCTGCTTGATGTCGAGGACCTTGGGCTCGGCGAGGGTGGCGCCCTCGGGGAGCTTGAGATCGGGGTCGTTGCGGTCGACCTCGACGGGGGCGGAGGCGGACGTCTGGCTGCCCGGCGGGACGCCGGGGGTTTCGTCGGCGCGGGCCGAGACGGCGCCGTAGAGGTTCGTGGCGGTCATGAGGGCGGCGGTGGTGAGGACCAGGGCGAGGCGTGGTGTCGCCGTCCGGGTGCGCGTGGGGGTCGTCATGGCCGGCCTCACCCGGAGATCTTGATGGTGCCGCTGGAGAAGGTCGGTACCTGGAGAGTGACGTCGGTGGCGCTCGGCGGCGGGGCGGGGAACTGCATGAATACCGGGAGCGTCTGACCGGCATCGAGCGTCCCGAAGCCGGTGGTGGTGAGTGGCCGCCCGTCCGTGTCGCGCAGGACGTAATAGCGCTTCTTTCCCTTTGGATCCACGAGGGTAGCCCCGCCCAGCGAGGGGCCGTGCTTGATGACCTCGGTCTCGTCTCCACTCATCTGGGAGGGGATGACCACCGACTTCGCCCCGTCATTTTTCAGGTTCCCGCTCACGGTGACAAAGCCGCCGCCGTCCTTTTTGGCAGAGGTGATTTGGAGGAGCAGCCCTTCGGTTCCTTTGACCTCAGCCAAAGGCGTCTCCGCCTCGCCCTCTTGAGCACTCGGCTGGGATCCGCGATTACCGGAGGAGGGCGCCGTGGCGTTCGGCTTCTTGTCCTCGCCGTCGCCTCCGCCGCCGCAGCCGGCCACACCGAGGGCCAGTCCGGCCGCAACGGTCAGCGCGACCATCCCCCTGCGCGCCTTCGCAGTGAACCGCATGCTCATCTCTCTGCTTCCTTCATCACTCGTCGTTCGCTTGTGGGTCGGCCAGATGGACGTCGAAGAGGTCTTCGGGTTCCGGCAGGACATCGAGATCGTCCGGTGTCAGCTCCCAGTCCGTACCGTCTTCGCACCGGAGCGCGGGCAGGATGTCGGGATCGGCGTCGCCGGTGGGCAGCTCGAAGTCGCAACGAGGCTCGATCACGGCCCTGGCGGTCGCATTGGACTTCCGGTTCTCCGTGCCGGGGACGATGGACTCACCTACGGACTTGTTCGTCTCGACCTCGACCGTAAAGCTCAGCGGGCCGTCCGGAGTGCATTCGGCACCGACCAGCCGGGCGTCGTTCTGTGCGGCCAGCTCATGGGCACGCCAGCACGAGGGATCGATACCTTCCGCGGTGCCTTGGAAGATCTGCCGCCACTTGGCCGGGTCGAGCACGTCCTTCACCCACGCGCCCGCGAGTTGGTCGCGCCTGTCCTGCGCCGCCGCGAGGGCCGCCGCGTCGGCGGCCGTCTGGGCGCCGTTCCTGTTCGCCGCGGCCTGGCCGACCGCGAAGTAGGCGAACGCGAGAAAGAGCAGGCCCCCCACCACCGTGATGTAGATGGGGAAGGCCTGCCCTGCGTCGCCGTACCGGCGAGATGGCATCAAGGAGCGACCTTGGCGATCTGCGCTTGGATCTTGTTGAGAATCGTCTGACCGATGTTCGTACCGGTGATCGCCAGCACGATCGCCACCACCACCGCGATGATGCCCAGGTACTCGACCGCCGTCTGCCCCTTGTCGCCGGCGCGGCGCTGCATCGCCTCGACGGTGGTGTTCTTCCAGCCGTTCACGCGGACCTTGGTCGCGACGGCGGTCTTCAGCATCAGGTCGCTCATGGTGTTCCCCTCCGGTTTCGGCTGTGCCGTTTTCGGCACGAGGAACGTACGGCGGAACCGGCTGTCCGCCAGAGGGCCCGTGGGCCCAATTCCGGGCCCAAGCGCGCGGGTCCCGCCGGTTGCTGTCACCCCGTCGCGTCACCGTCGGTCACCCCAGTCCCCGGTGTGAGTCCGGTGCCGTCCCGATCCACTTGGCGGCGGCCTCGGAGCGGCTGGTGCTGTGGAGCTTGGCGAAGATGCGGTTGATGTGGTTCTTGACGGTCTTCTCGCTGATGAAGCACGTGGCGGCGATCTGCTGGTTGTTCATGCCGGACGCGATGAGGTCCATGATCTCCGCCTCCCTCGTGCTGAGTTGGAACCGTGCCCTGTCCGGAGCGGCCGGGCGACCGCCTGTCCACCCGGACGACGACTGTCCCACAGTCGGTTGCATCTGCGAAAGGTTTTCCGGAGAAGTGGGCGAGGGTGGGACCTGCCCGAGCGGTAAGTTCGCAGGTAGTGGCGGTCGTTGAGCTTTAATATACGGGTGGGTGGGCTCGGAAAGGTCGTATGCAGTCGCACCTGACGACTGGCCCAGGCCCTCGGGAAGAGGGCGGGCAGCGGGTTCCCGGGTCTGGCGGAGCTGGGTCAGGAGCGCACCTGCCGCCGTCGGGGTGAAGTGGGCCCTGCCCTCCTTGATGTCCCGTACGGCCTGGACCAGTTGGTCGGCGGTGAACTCGCCGTGGACCAGGTAGCCGCCCGCTCCCCGGCGCAGGGCCTCCTGGACGATCTCCGACTCCCTGCTGTACGTCAGCATCACGACCGGCGCGATCCGCACCAGGTACGGCAGGGCCGAGATGCCGTCCACGCCGGGCATGCGGACGTCGAGGAGGACCACGTCCGGCTGGTGCTGCAGGGCCGCCTCGCAGGCCTGGCGGCCGTCCGCCGCCTCCGCCACGACCGTGATGTCCGCGCGCCCGGACAGCAGGGCCGTGAGGCCCGCCCGGACCACCGGGTTGTCGTCCGCGACGACGACACGGAGGCCGGCGGTCTGCCGCACCGGCTGTGGCAGGTCGGCGAACGGGTTCTGGGGCGGTGGGCCGGGGTGGTGCGGTGTGGGGTCCGGTGCGGGTTCCGGTGTGGGGTCCGGCATGGGTGGCCTCCTCTCGGGTCGTGGGTCAGACCGTGGGCGTGGTCAGGGCTGCCAGCGGGAGTTCCAAGCGCACCTCCGTGCCCTCGGGGTGACCGCCGCGGCCGATCCGGATGCGGGCACCCACCGACGCTGCGCGTTCGACCATGCCGACCAGGCCGAAGTGGCCCGCTCGGCGCAGCTGTTCGAGCGTGGTGCCCGCGGGCAGTCCGCGTCCGTCGTCGTAGACGCTGATGCGGAGCAGGTCGCCGTGGACGCCCGCGCTGACGTCCACGCGGGTGGGCCCGGCGTGGCGGTGGGCGTTCTCCATGGCCTCCGAGGCGATCGTCAGGAGCTGGCGGGCCACGGCGGGCGGGACGGGGGGTACGGCGTGCGCGCCGGTGGGGCGGTAGACCGCGGGCAGCCCGGTGCGCGTACTGAAGTCGCGGGTGCGGGCCGCCAGTTCGACCAGGACGTCCGTCGCCTGGGACGGGTCCGACTCGCGGCGCAGGTCGGCCAGGAGTTCCCGGGACTCCGCCGCCGCCCGGCGGGCCGAACGGGCGACCAGTGCGGCCTGCTGCCTGACCAGGACCGGATCCATGCGCTCGGCGTTCGCCGAGGTCGTCAGGCCGTCCGCGGCCAGGGCCACGCCGTGCAGGGTCTTGGCGACGGAGTCGTGCATCTCGCGTGCCAGACGGGCGCGTTCCGCGCTGACCGCCTCGGTGACGGCGAGGCGGGCCTGGACGGTGGTGAGGGCCTGGGTCGCCGTGCCGAAGCGGAGCATGAGGTTGCGGAGGCTGGAGCCGACGGCACCCGCGATCACACACAGGCCGGGCAGGAGGGTCGCCTCGGCGATGCCAGGGGGCGGGTTCTCCTGCGCCGCGTGGATGAGGAGGAGCAGGAGCCCCTGCAGGGAGGCGAACCCCGCGGCTCCCCGCCAGCCGTAGACGAGCCCGGCGAGCAGCGGAGTGCAGACGCTGACGTACGCGAGGGTGCTGCCGGGGCCCGCGGAGATGAGCAGGAGGGCGCCGAAGAGGGTGTCGGCGGCCAGGAGGGTGGGGTGGCGCAGGAGGAGAGGGCCGAAGCGCTCCCAGTCCCTGAACAGGACGTAGGAGGTCATGAAGGTGACGACCACGGCGGCACCGACGAGACGCGTGGGGAGGCCCTCGTGTGCGTTGATCAGGGCGGACGGGGTGGCGAGCGCGATCATCGCCAGCCGGAAGCCGAAGACCTGGCGGCACATGGCCTGCAGGGCGTTGATCTGGATGTCCAGCGCCGGGCCGCCGGGGGATGGGGTGGCGGCCGCTGGAGGGTCGACCGGAGGGGAGGAAGCGGGGGAAGGAACGGCGGGTTCCGGGTTGGCGGGGGGCAGCGCCGCGAGGGCCGGACTCCCGGCCGCAGGGACAGCGGAGCCGGACGTGCCGGCCGCAGGGACAGCGGAGCCGGACGTGCCGGACACCGGGACAGCAGAGCCGGACGTGCCGGACACCGGGACAGCAGAGCCGGACGTGCCGGACACCGGGACAGCAGAGCCGGACGTGCCGGACACCGGGACAGCGAAGCCCGACGCAGCCGAGCCAGCGTCACCCGACGCCGATTCGGCAGACCCCGGGACCACCGCACCCCGACCGCCGGACGGCACGTCGGAGGCCCCCCGCCCAACAGGCGCCGACGCGGCGGAAGCAGCAGCCCCCCGGCCTCCGCCCCCGCCCCTGACCCCGGCACTGGCCCCGCTCCCGGCCCCGCCCCCGCCCCCGCCCCCGGAGATCCGCAACGTCGGCTCGCCGCCCACGCCTCCCCCCGCCGCCTCCCACCCGGGCGGCAGTGCGGGGGTCACGGAGGTCACCGGGACGTCCGGCGCGCCCGTGCGGACGTGGGGCGGCAGTACCGTGCCCGCCGGCGGTGTCGTGATCTCCGGGTGCCTCTCGCCGGCGCGGCGGCGGCCGCGGCCCAGCAGGCCTCTTCGTTCCCCGGTCAACGCCATGCCGTCACCCCTCTCCGTGCTTCCCTTGCTTCCGCTTGCCTGCCTGCCTGCTACGGCTTGCTTCCCCTCGCTCCCTGCCGCCGACTCACCTCACTCCCCCTCCGCCGCTCCCCCCTCTGCACTTCCCCTCCGCCACTTCCCCTCTACCGCTCCCCTCTCCGCCACTCCCCCCTCTTCCGCTCCCCCTCACTTCCCCGTCACCTCGCTGAAGTCCGTCCCCGAGCCGAGGATCAGGCCCGCGCCGAGGAGGAGCATGGTCGCGGGGACCATGAAGGTCGTGATCATCATCGTGGCCTTCGGCACGGCCCGGGCCGCCTTGCGGCGGGCGTTCTGGGCGTCCGTGCGCCGCATGTCCTTGGCGAGCGACACGAGCGTGTCGACGATCGGCGCGCCCAGTTCCTCGCCCTGCTGCAGGGCGGTGACGAACATGGCGACCTGCTCGGAGTCGTTGCGCCGGCGCAGTTCCGCGAAGGCCTGGCGGCGGCTCATGCCGAGGTCCATCTGGCGCAGGGTGATGCGCAGTTCGTCGGCCCAGGGGCCCTCGTACTTGGACGCGACCCGGTCCAGTGCCTGGCGGAAGCCGAGGCCCGCGCTGACCACGACCGCGAGGACGTCCAGGAAGTCCGGCAGGGTCCGTTCGATGACGTCCTTGCGGATGCGGATGGCCGACCAGATGCCGACCTCCGTCCAGAACGCTCCGAACGCCAGCAGGAGCAGCGCCACCAGGAGCTGGCCGCGCATGAGGAAGACCAGGAAGCCGACGCCGCCCAGAGCGCCGTAGACCGCGCGGCGTGCGGCGTAGCGGTCGATCGTCAGGCCGCCGGGGTTGCCCGCCAGGTCGATCTTGCGGCGGTACTTGGCCACCTGCTTGGGGCCCATCAGGCGGAGCACGGCGGGGGCGTACCGCATGCCCATGCGGTCGATGAGGGAGTCCACCGCTCCCGTGCGCGTCGAGCCGACCTCCAGGGCCAGCGCGAGGTCGCCGGGGAGTTTCGCCTCGGCGCGGTACATGCGGACGCCGGCGAAGACGCCCCAGACGCCGAGGGCCATCAGCAGGGCGAGAAGCAGTCCCATGGTTGCCTCCTGGCTCTCAGACGTCGATGCGGGACAGGCGGCGGATGAGGACGAAGCCGACGGCGTAGAGCGAGAAGGCGATGATGACCGCCGCCTGGCCGAAGGGGGAGCCGGTCATGCGGTCAAGGGCGCCGTCCTTGACCCCGTTCATGAGGAAGAGCGAGCCGACGCCGAGGACCGGCACCGCGTAGGACGTCATGTTCACCTGCGACAGCTGGGTCCGCACCTCCCGCCGTGTCTCCTTGCGTTCCTCCAGCGTCTCCGTCAGGTTGCGCAGGGCGCCGACCACCTGGCCGCCCGCCCGGTTCGACAGGACCAGCGTGGTGACGAGGACGACCAGTTCGCGCGACGGGAGGCGGTCGGCGAGTTCGTCGAGGGCGTCGTCCAGGGACGCGCCCACGGCCAGCTGGGCCGCGACCTTGCCCAGTTCCTCGCCCGCCGGGGCCTCCATCTCCTCGGCGGCCATGCCGATCGCGGTGCGCAGGGCGAGGCCGGCCTGGGTGGCGTTCGCGAGGATGCGGGACATCTCGGGGAGCTGGTTGATGAACTTCTCGATGCGCTTCTGGCGTTGCCAGTTGAGGAACTGGACGGCGACGCCGATGCCGAGCAGGCCGGCCAGCGGGCCGAAGAACGGGGCGAGCGCCGCCTGGCCGATCAGCCACAGTCCGGCGACCATGGCGAGCATGGCGACGAAGAACTCGCCCGGGGTGATGTCCAGGCCGGTCGCCGCCAGGCGGAGCTCCAGCTTCTTGCCCAGCCTGGTGCGGCGCAGCCGGCGGTCGATGCCCCGGAAACTGCGGCGCCGGCCTGCGACCGGGATCTGGCCGGTGGTGGAGAGGCGGTCGACGAGCGCCTGGCGGTGGGCCTTGCCCGCGGCGTAGGAGTGCAGGCCGGCGACGGCGAGGACGCACGTCAGCAGGGTGACGCCGGTGGTGAGCGAGATGAGCGTGTGCAGTTCCATCGGGCGGTCCTACCTGGCTTCTCGGGTGGCTAGCTGGTCCGCGCTCCGGGCGATGCCGAAGGCCTGCGGGATGGGCTGGCTCGCCATGTAGAGGCGGTCGGCGGTGCGGCGTGGCAGCGGGAAGTACTCGAAGGCGCCGTGGATGCGGCCGTCGGCGGCCATCGGCCGGGCCTGGAAGCGGGCGACCGTGACCAGGCGGTACGGGTCGCTGCCGTGGCTGTCCATCAGCGCGATCTCGGTGATGCGGCGGGCGCCGTCCGCGAACCGGGTCAGCTGCACGATGACGTCCACCGCGCTGTTGATCTGGTCGTGCAGCGCCACGAAGGGGATCTCCACGTCCGACATGGAGGCGAGGGTCTGCAGCCGCATCAGGGCGTCCTCGGCGCTGTTGGCGTGGACGGTGGCCAGGGAGCCGTCGTGGCCCGTGGACATGGCCTGGAGCATGTCGAGGGACTCGCCGCCGCGGACCTCACCGACGACGATCCGGTCGGGGCGCATGCGCAGGGAGTTGCGCACCAGGTCGCGGATGGTGACCTGCCCCTTGCCCTCGACGTTCGGGGGCCTGGACTCCAGGCGGATCACATGGGGCTGCTGGAGCTGGAGTTCGGCGGAGTCCTCGATGGTGATGATGCGCTCGCCCTCGGGGATGAGGCCCGACAGTGCGTTGAGCAGGGTCGTCTTCCCCGTGCCGGTGGCGCCGGAGACGATGACGTTGAACTTCGCCTGCACCAAGCCGGCCAGCAGGTAGAGCATGTGCTCGTCGAGCGAGCCGAGGCCGATCAGCTCCTGGAGCGTGAAGGAGCGCGGGAAGCGGCGGATGGTGAGGGTGGCGCCGGTCAGGGACAGCGGCGGGATGATGACGTTGACGCGCTCGCCGGAGGGCAGGCGGGCGTCGACCATCGGGTTGGACTCGTCCACGCGGCGGTTGACGGTGGAGACGATCCGCTCGATCGTCTGCATGAGCTGGTCGTTGGAGGCGAACCGCAGGGGCAGTTGCTCGACCCGGCCGCCGCGCTCCACGAAGATCGCGTCCGGGCCGTTGACCATGATCTCCGTGATGGAGGCGTCCTCCAGCAGCGGCTCCAGGATGCCGAGGCCCAGCGCCTCGTCGACCACCCGGCGGATGAGCTGCGAGCGCTCCACGGTCGACAGCACAGGGCCCTCGCGGCTGATGATGTGCCCGAGGACGCGCTCCAGCCGGGCCCGGCGCTCGGCGGCGGCCAGCGAACTCATCTCCGCGAGGTCGATCTCCTCCAGGAGCTTGGCCCGGTAGGAGGCGACCATGTGGCCGTCCTCGCCCCGGTTGCCGTTCTCCTCGGGGGAGTTGATGCGTGCTCGCAGGCTCATGAGTCCGGTGCTCCTCGCTCGTTGCTCAGTGGTCGCGCGGCATCGTGGCGGTCTTCACGGCCGGGTCGAAGTCCCAGCCCGGCACGAGGGACGGGATCCGCACGGTGGCGGTGACCGTGACCACGTCCCCGCCGTACGCGGCGGGGCAGCTGGTCCCGTCGGCCAGCCAGCCGCTCACCGCCGCCCGGCAGTCCGCCTCGTGCGGCCCGTCCAGCGAGGCGCTGCGGGCCCCCGCCCGGGCGGCGGTGCCGGCCTGCTGGGCGGTGTAGGCGATCAGCCCCAGCTGCACGGCCGCCAGGGCGACGATCAGCAGGATCGGCAGGAAGCCGATGTACTCGATGGCGACCTGGCCGCGGTCTCGGCGCTCGGTGTCACGGGGCACCCGCATCCGCCTCCTCCACCGCACCGGCGTGTCCCCGGACCTGGATGGGCACCGACAGCGTGCCCGGAAAGAGGACCGGGACGTCCAGGCGCACGTCGGCCGTGATGTAGCCGGAGCCGCCGCAGGTCACGTCGGCGCCGGAGCGCCACGCCTCCGACAGGTGCCTGAGCCCGGCCTCCCGGCACGCGGCGTCGCGCGCCCCGCCCGGTTCCGCCGCCGTCGCCTCGCGCACCGCCTCGTCCGCCGCGTTCCCCGCGAGGATGAAGGTGTAGCCCACGAGGACGGCCTGCCACAGCGCGATCAGCGTGACGATGATCGTCGGTGTCATGCCGAGGAACTCGATGGTCACCTGGCCCTTGTCCCGCTGTCTTGCGAGCACGCTCACCCCTCCCTTCGCCGTTTGAAGCTGACCGGCGCCCGGTCCCCGCCCCGGAACCGGCCCGCCTTCTGGGCGCCGCCGGGGGTCTTGACCAGGCCCAGTTCCGCCGCCAGGCCCCACAGGGCCTGCTTCACCACGCTCTTGTTCTCCAGCTCGTGGATGCGTCCGGCGTCCACGACGCTCTGCAGTTCCTTGAAGTTGGCGGGGATCGCGGTGGCCGCGACAGCCGTGCCGGTGATCTTCTGGATGAGGGCCGGCTGGATCTCCGTGCCGCGGCTGTGCCGGTTGACGACGACGGTGGTCTCCTCGGCCTTGCGGATCTGCAGCCGGTCCCACATCCGCACCGCCCGTTTGGCGCCCCGTACGGCGACCACGTCCGGCGTGGTGACCAGCAGGGCCCGGTCGGCCATCTCCACGGCCGCCGCGCCCGCGCCGCCGAGCTGGGCGCCGCAGTCGATGACGACGACCTCGTAGCGGGAGCGCAGGGCGCTGACGATCTGGCGGGCGGAGCGGTCGGTGACGTCCTCGCCGCGTTCCCCCTCGGCCGGGGCGAGCAGCAGGGCGAGGCCGCTGTCGTGGCGGAAGACCGCGTCGGCCAGGACGCGCGGGGAGATGTCGTTGATGGCGGCCAGGTCGACGACGGAGCGGCGGAACTGGACGTCCAGGTAGGAGGCGACGTCGCCGGTCTGGAGGTCCATGTCGACCAGGGCCGTGCTGCGGCCGGAGGCCTGGGCGGCCAGGGCGAGCTGGATCGCGGTGAGGGTCGCTCCGGCGCCGCCCTTGGCGCCGCTGACGGTGACGACGGTGCCGCCGACGCCGGTGAAGACGTCGCCGCCGGCGCCGAGGTGCCGTCGTACGCCGGTGGACCACTGGGCGACGGCCTGGACGCGGCTGGCGAGTTCCTCGTAGCTCAGCGGGAGGGCGACCAGGCCGCGGGCGCCGTAGTCCATGGCGGCCTGGAAGAGGCCGGGGCTCGCGTCGGAGGTGACGAGGATGACGCCGACGGCCGGGAAGCGCAGGGCCACTTCACGGATCAGCTCCAGCGCGGGGACCGGCCCGATCCGCTCGTGCACGACCACGACCTCGGGCAGCTCGTCGACGGACTCGGCGGCGAGCCGGGCGAGGGTGTCGATGAGCTGGGTGGAGTCGGCCACCGGGGCGACCGGCTCGGCGTCCGGGAGCTGGCTGAGCAGGGTGGTGACGGAACGGATCGCGTCCGCGTCACCGACCGCCGGGAGGATCCTCGTGGGCATGCGGGCCTCTCACTTGTCCTTCGCGAGTTCGTACGTCCGGTCGCGCTCCGGGACGCTGGTGTCGCTGCCGGGCGCGACGAGGGCGAGGCGGACGCGCTTGGCGAACGACTCGGCGTAGGTGATGCGCTGGGCGTCCAGGGCGGACAGCGCGAAGGTGATGGGCACGGCGTCGGTGGGCTGCTGGGTGCGGTTGCCCTCGTCGGGCCGCAGCGCGGTCAGTTCGCCGACGTCGAGGACCTTGGCGTTGGTGACGATGATCTTCGACTGGTCGGGGTCGCCCTCGCGGGCGCCCTCGAAGGTGGCGTAGACGTTGACCGAGGCGCCGGGCGTGATCTTGCCGGCCACGCCGGTCGCCGCGTCGATCATGATGGCGACCTCCTGCTGCCCGGGCTGGAGGGCCGGCCGGCTGACGATCATGTCGGACTGGAGGAGGGAGCCCGCCTTCAGGGTGGTGACGGCGATCTTGCCCTGTATCTCGCGCAGGTCGGTGACGGCGTTGTCCGACAGCCACCGCTCGGGCATCTCGATCTTCTCGAACTGGCCCGTGCTGAGCGTGGTGTAGGGCGGCACGTCGGATTTCAGCCGGTAGGCGGTGACCTCGGGGCCGACCTTGGACTTCACGTCGCTGATGACGGACAGCACGCCGGCGAAGGCGCCCAGGGCGCAGACGATCGACAGGAGCAGGAGGATCACGCCGCGGCGCTGACGGGAGTTCATGAACCGTGCAACCTCGTTCGGGATATCGGTCGAGCGGGATCGGAGCGGTGCCGGCGAGGGGTGTCAGGGCTCACCCGACGGCCGTTCGGTTCTCGAGCTGGGGCGGGCTGTCGTGGACGGGCGGGGTGGCCGAGCAGAAGACGCAGCGGTCGCCGATGACGTCGATGCCGCACCAGTGGCAGCGGCTGCGCCGCACGGAGGTGACCAGCTGGTAGAGGACGGAGAGGTCGGGCAGGTAGCTGCAGAACTCGACGAGCCTGCCGGTGCCCCACCAGTGCGGTGACGCGGCCGGCAGCGGGACCTCGCGCAGCCCCTGCACCTTCCAGGCGGGGGCGAGGGTGCCGGTGACCCAGTCGGACGGGAGCTGCCCCTTGGCGACCAGCATCCAGGTGCCGAACTCCGGTCCGGGCAGCCGCGCCTCGGGGGTGATGCGCACGAGCTGCGGCTCGGGGTGGGCGAGGACGCCGAACTGGCTGCCGGGCACCCAGGACTTGGCGTGCGACTTCAGGCCGACGGGGACGTGGTCGAGCCGGGCCACGGAGTTGAGCAGCGCCCCGGCGTGGATGTAGTGCACGAGCAGCCGCCCGGCTGAGGCGAGCACGCCGGGGCTGAGGTCGCAGGAGGCGAGCTGCCTGAGCTGCCGTGCCAGCACGGCCAGTCCGAGGGGTGGCAGCTCCGGCCGGAAGAGGGCGACCCGGTCGGTCTCCATGAGGGAGCGCAGGGTGTGCAGCCGGCGCTGCAGGGCGGTCGGGGCGGCCGGTGAGCAGACCACGATCACATGCCCGTGGTGCTCGACCAGGGCCTGCAGATCGGCCAGCGCCTGTTCCAGGGGGCGTTGTTCGATGTCCCGGAGCACGGCGGCGGGCAGGGTGCGTTCGTCCTGTGGCGGCAGCGCCAGGTCGGCACTGGTCACGGCAATGGCAGTTGGCACGCGCAGCTCCCCGTTTCCCCATGCCCGTCGGAACGCCGGGTGTCACTCCGGCGCACCGTGTCGACTTCACTGCGTGACTACCTCAGCACTGTATCCACGGCTCTGTGACCGGAGAACAGCGTTTGTGTAGCTGAGGAGCAACTGTCGTTGCACAAGACGCGCCAAAACGGGGCACGTTGAGCATCTTGCCGGTCGTCGGCGGGCCCAGGGGCGGGCCCACGGCGGTCCCGGGCGGTGGGCCCAGCGGGCCCGGAGTTGACGGTGGGCCTGCGTTTGGGCCCTGAGACCCACGCCTGACGGGGCGTCGCGTCCCTACGCTCGCCGTCCACGGGCACACGCTTCGGGCAAGGAGGGGTGCCGTATGGCTGGCGGGGGCGGCATACGGACGTACGGGCGCGGACCGGTCCTCGACGACCGCGGCGCGACGGGCACCGAGTACCTCGGGATGGTCGTCGTCAGCGCGGCGATCGTCCTCGCCGTCTCGGCGACCGGGGTCGGGCAGCTGGTCTACGACAGGATCGCCGCGCAGGTGTGCAGGGTCGCCGGCGGCGGCGACTGCGGCGCGGGCGGCCCGGGGACGGGCAGGCCGCTGACCGACGCCGACTTCGAGCCGGCGCTGTGCCAGGTCTCCGCCGTCACCGACAAGGCGGGCTCCAAGGCGAAGGTCCTGTTCTGGGAGATCGGCAAGGAGTACGGCTTCCAGGAGCAGCGCCTGAAGGCGAAGACGGACGTGAACGGCGACGGCAGGGTCGACGACCGTGACCAGCTGGTCTACCTGACCTTCACGGACGCCGCGTCGGTCGCCGCGAAGAAGGACTTCAAGCCGGGCATGAAGGTGGGCCGGTTCGGCGCCGACAAGGTGGAGCTGGGACTCGGCATCAAGGTCACCAACGGCGACACCTGGGTGTTCCAGAGCCCCGAGGAGGCCGAGCGGTTCCGCGACGACGTCGAGAAGCTGCAGATGTACGAGATGCGGCGGACCATGCCGGGCGGCGCGGAGGCGAGCCTCGGCGACAGCATCCTCTACCTCTTCGGGACGGGCCCCCTGAAGGACGAGGAGGACACCGAGAACCGCGTCAAGGAGCACCTCGGCGACAACCGGAAGATCACCTACGGCAAGGTCGGGCTGGAGGCCTCGGCGTCGGCGGGCCTGCAGATCTCCGCTGGCGACGAGAGGAAGCTGAGCGCCGCGCTCGGCGGCACCTTCAAGTACGCCCCCGAGGTGACCTGGACCGACAACGCCTACAAGAACACCAAGTCGTACACGTACTCCTCGTCCGTCGAGTTCGGCTCCAAGGTGGGCTACGAGGCGGGACCGCTCAGCGGCGAGTACACGGCGAACACCACACAGACCGGCACCATCACGGTCACCTACGACAAGAAGACCGGCAAGCTGGTCCGGATCGACATGACCCGCACGGTGGAGGAGGGCGGGCAGCGGGACGGTGCCAAGGCCGGCGGCGACAACGGCGGGAAGGGCGACGCGAAGCGCGGCGGCGGCGCCGGGGCGAAGGGCACCGACTCGGGGACGGGCATCGAGATCGTCACCAACAGTGTCGCCTTCGACCCGGGCCCGGCCGGCGACCGGGACCGGGCGGTCGCCGAGCGCTGGCTGGACAGCGGCAACGAGCAGGTCGCCCTGCCGTTCGCGTACATGTTCTCCGACCACGCGCCGACGACCCGGCCGGGCGCCGACGACCCCTTCGGGCAGCTGCTGTTCGACCGGGGCACGTCGAGCCGGATGACGTACACCGGTGAGGTGAACGCGGCCGAATACGGCTTCGAGTTGAATCTGGGGCTCAGTCTGGGCATGACGATCAGCACGGAGAAGAAGGCGGAGACCCTGACCGACGCCCGTTTCCTGGGGGCGCCCCGCGGGGACGGCCGCTCCTATCTTCCCTACAGCTACTGTGCGAACTGACGAGACGGAGCCCCAGCCGATGAAGACCCGCCGTGCCTGCCTGGCCGCCGCCCTGCTGACGACCGCCGTGGCCCTGACCGGCTGCGGGAGCTCCGGCTCCGGCGCGGACTCGGTGCCCGAGGGCTGGGGCACGCTGACGACGAAGGGCGTGGACGTGTCGTACCCGAAGGGGTACGAGCCGCAGAGCGCCGCCGAGCGGGGCCGGCACAACGCGGCGGCTGCGGTGCGCACCCGGGACGGGAGGAAGGTCTCGGTCCTGACCGTGCAGCTCGGCTTCACCGAGGCGGACTCGGCGGAGCAGGCCGGGATCGCCGCCGAGGCGGGCATCCAGATGGGCGCCGACGTCAAGGGGAACAAGGACGTGGAGCTGGCCGGCACCGACGAGGCGAGGCGGATCGACTTCTCCTTCCGGGCGACCGGCGAGGACGGCGGCCCGGCGAAGGGCACCCCGGTCGACGGCGTGATCCTGGCCGGTCTCGACTCGGCCGACACCGCCTTCGCCGTCCGGATCGACGCGCAGCGCGGCACCCTGCCGGACGAGGACCTGGACCGGATCGTCGACTCGGTGCGGGTGCACTGACCATGGAGGTGCCGGGCGCCGGATACGCCGTCCTCACGCTGCTCGTCCTGCTGTTCGGGGTGCCGGCGTGGCGGTACGCGCGACCCGGAGGGCACGGCGACGGTCGCGTGCCGGGGCGGCCGGTCCCCGGTGCTCCGGGCGCCGGCCCTGGTGGCGGGCTGCGGGACGGCCGCGCCCCGCCGGCCTTGGTGGCGGGCTGCGGGACGGCCGCGCCGGGCTTCGCGATCCTGCTGTACGTCGAGATCTCAGGGGGCAGTCGATGACGTTCGTCCGCTGCTGGGCCGTCGGCATCGTGGTGCTGGTGGCCGCCGAGTACCTCCAGATGACGCTGGTGTACGGGCCGCTGACCGGCCCGGAGGGGGTCGGCTCGTTCGGGGGCGCGCTGGCGCTGGTGCACCTGCCGAACCTGGTGTGTGTCGCGCTCGCGACCTGGGCGGCGGCGCGGGTGCATCCGCAGCCGTGGCGGGAGGTGCCGGCGCGGCATCTGGCGGCGGCGTGCGCGGTTCCGGTGGCGGCGCAGCTGCTGCTGTTCGCGCTGCGGCCGGGCGTGCTGGACCCGGCGGGGGTCGCCTTCTGGATGTCGGCGGGGGTGCTGCTGGCGGGCTGCGCGGTGGGGCTGCTGCTCGACCGGTTGGTCTGGACCTCTTGACAGTCCCGTTGGTCTGGACCATTTTCTTGTCATGTCCAGACACAGACGATCCCTGCGGCTGTGGTCGGGCGCCCTCACGGCTGCCCTGGCCCTCACTGTCACGACCGTCGGCCAGGCCTCGGCCGCCGACGTCAACAACGTCAGGAACGCCGGCTTCGAGGCGGGCCTGAGCGACTGGACCTGCTCGGCGGGCAGCGGCGCTGCGGTGTCCTCCCCGGTGCGCTCGGGCACGGCCGCGCTGCGGGCGACCCCGTCGGGGCAGGACAACGCCCGCTGCAGCCAGACCGTGCGGGTGCGGCCGAACTCCACGTACACGCTGGGCGCCTGGGTGCGCGGCGGCTACGCCTACCTGGGCGTCACGGGCACCGGCACCACGGACGTGTCCACCTGGACACCGGACTCCTCCTCCTGGAAGCAGCTCTCGACGACCTTCACGACCGGCTCGTCGACCTCGTCGGTGACCGTGTACACGCACGGCTGGTACGGCCAGGCCGCCTACCACGCGGACGACGTGTCGGTGTTCGGCCCGGACGGGGGCGGCGGCACGGACCCGGGCCCGTCGGTCCCGGCCGCGCCGGGCGGCCTGAGCGTCTCGGGCACGACGTCCTCGTCGGTGTCGCTCGCCTGGAACGCGGTCTCCGGGGCGACGGGCTACACGGTCTACCGCGACGGCACCAAGGTCACGGCCGTCTCGGGGACCTCGGCGACGGTGACCGGGCTCGCGGCCTCGACGGCGTACTCCTTCCAGGTCACCGCGACGAACGCGGCCGGTGAGTCGCCGAAGTCGGCGGCGGTGACGGGCACCACGAACAAGCCCAGCGGCCCCGGTCCCGCCCTGCCCAGACACGCGGTCACGGGCTACTGGCAGAACTTCGACAACGGCGCCACGGTCCAGAAGCTCGCCGACGTCCCGTCCCAGTACGACATCATCGCCGTCGCCTTCGCGGACGCGACCACGACGCCGGGCGCGGTGTCCTTCACCCTCGACTCGGCGGGGCTCGGCGGCTACACGGTCGACCAGTTCAAGGCGGACATCAGGGCCAAGCAGGCGGCCGGCAAGAAGGTCATCATCTCGGTCGGCGGCGAGCGCGGCACGGTCACCGTCAACGACGCCGCGTCGGCGGCCAACTTCGCCGACAGCGTCTGGTCCGTGATGCGGGAGTACGGCTTCGACGGCGTCGACATCGACCTGGAGAACGGCCTCAACGCCACCTACATGACACAGGCGCTGCGCTCCCTGTCGGCGAAGGCGGGCTCCTCGCTGATCATCACGATGGCACCGCAGACCATCGACATGCAGTCGACGTCGAACTCCTACTTCCAGACGGCGCTGAACATCAAGGACATCCTCACCGTCGTCAACATGCAGTACTACAACAGCGGTTCGATGCTGGGCTGCGACGGCAAGGTCTACAGCCAGGGCTCGGTGGACTTCCTGACGGCCCTGGCCTGCATCCAGCTGGAGGGCGGCCTCGCCCCGTCCCAGGTCGGGCTGGGCCTGCCCGCCTCCACGCGCGGCGCGGGCAGCGGCTACGTCTCCCCCACCGTGGTGAACAACGCCCTGGACTGCCTGACCCGGGCCACCGACTGCGGCACCTTCAAGCCGCCGCGGACGTACCCCGACCTGCGGGGCGCGATGACCTGGTCGACCAACTGGGACGCGGCCGCGGGCAACGCGTGGTCGAACGCGGTCGGACCGCACGTGCACGCGCTGCCGTAGCCGGCACCGCCGCCGGGGTGGGGCAGACGGCCTGCCTCACCCCGCCGGCCGGTAGTGGCCCAGCACCCACGCGAGCTGCGGGAACCACTCCTGCAGCCGCGTTCTGGGCTTGGCCTCCACCACGCACTCGAAGAACCGGCCGTCCAGGGGGATCACGGCGACCATCAGCGCCTTGCCGTCGGGGCTCGCCCGGTAGTGGACGCTGCGGATCTCCGCCCAGTGGAACTCGACCGTCAGGCCGTGCGACTCGAAGGCCACGCCCGCCGCGTCGACGACGACCGAGTTGCGCTTGTCGACGGCCAGGAACTCCGGCCCCGCGGGCACCGGCTGCGGCGGGGCCTGGCCGTACGGCGGTGGCACCGGCGGGTACGGGCCCGGGGCGGCCGGGTAGGGCCCCGCCGCGGGCCCGGCGGCCGGAGGCGCCGGGGCGTACTGCGGCGGGGGCGGGCCGAAGCCGGGGCCGGGTGGTGGGTAGGGCTGGCTCATCCGTCAGATCCTCGGTCCTCGTGCTCGCGGGAAACGTCTCGGTGCTGCGGCGAGCCATTCTCCGCCCGCCCCGCCCTTAGAAGAACTCACCCCACGGCTGGTCCCAGATCTGCTTCACGCACAGGACCAGGAAGAGGAGCCCCGCGACGGCCAGCATGGCGTTGCTGAGCGGGCCGTTGCGCCACTCGCGGGGCGTGCGGGCGGAGTTGAGGAGCCAGATGAGGGTGGCCGCCAGGAAGGGCATGAAGGCCGCGCCGAGCACGCCGTAGACGATGACCAGGCGGAACGGCTGCCCCTCGAAGAGCAGGATCATCGGCGGGAAGGTCAGCCAGAGCAGATACGCGCGGAACGGCCAGGAGCGTTCCCGCGCGCCCGAGGCGACCTCCTCGCCCTTGGCCCGGCCCCTGCCGGTCAGCCGGGCCACGAAGTCGGCGAACATCAGGGACACGCCGTGCCAGACGCCGATCAGCGAGGTGAAGGACGTGGCGAAGAAGCCGATCAGGAAGAACTTCGCCGTGGCCGTGCCGTACTCCTCCTCCAGGATGTCGCCCAGCTGGACCAGGCCCTTGTCGCCGGAGGCGAGGGCCACGTTCGCCGAGTGCAGGAGCTCCGCGCCGACGAACAGCATGGCGATGACGAAGACGCCGGTGGTGGCGTAGGCGACGCGGTTGTCCAGGCGCATCACCTTCATCCAGCCGGTGTCGGTCCAGCCCTTGGCGTTGACCCAGTAGCCGTACGCGGCCAGCGTGATGGTGCCGCCCACGCCGCCGATCAGGCCCAGCGTGTTGAGGATCGAGTCCTTCTCGTCCGGCAGGACCGGCAGGAGCCCGGCGAAGGCGCCGGGGATGTTCGGGGTGACCCGGATCGCCAGGTACACGGTGACCACGAACATGACGCCCACCAGGACCGTCATGACCTTCTCGAACACCGCGTACTTGTTGAACCAGACGAAGACCAGACCGACCAGACCGCAGGCGATCCCCCACCACTTGAGGTCCATCACGTCCGGGAACAGCGCCTGCAGCGGCAGCGCGCTCGACGACATCGCGGCGGCGCCGTAGACGAAGCCCCAGACGACGACGTAGACCGCGAAGAACCAGGTCGTCCAGCGGCCGAGGCTCGCCCAGCCGTCGAACAGGGTGCGGCCGGTGGACAGGTGCCAGCGGCCGGCCGCCTCGGCGAGGGAGATCTTCACCAGGCAGCCGATCACCGCCGCCCACAGCAGGGTGTAGCCGAAGTTGCTGCCCGCGATGAGCGTGGCGACCAGGTCACCGGCGCCGACCCCGGTCGCCGCGACGACGATCCCCGGCCCGATGTACTTCCAGCTGCCCTTGCGGGGCGGGGGTGCCTGTGCGGCCGTGTTCTCGGTGGTGTTGCCCGTGGTGTCCGCCATGCAGATCAAGAAACCGCAACCGGCCCGGGTCGACAAGAGGGCCTGCGCGCAGACGCCCCCTGGGGGCGCGGGGAACGGCGCGCCGGGCCCCCACGGACCCGCGGACGGGAACGGCCTCCCGGAGGCAGGACGAACCCCGGGGAGGCCGAACCCGGCGGCAGCGTCACGGCTGTCGCCGACCGCAGCCGTCCGCCCCGCAGGTGCCGAGCTCGAACCACACGGTCTTGCCCGGCCCGTCCCGATGCCAGCCCCAGCGCTGGGCGAGCGCGTCCACCAGGAACATCCCCCGGCCGCTCTCCCCGGTGCCCGCCTCCACCACCCGGGGCACGCGGCGCTCCTGGTCGGCGACCTCGCAGCGCAGCACGCCGTGCGCGGCGAAGAGGGTGAGCCGGAAGCGGCTCTCGGCGTGCACCAGCGCGTTGGTGGCCAGTTCACCGACGAGCAGTTCGGCCACGTCCGCGACCTCGCCGCGCTCCGCGAGGCCCCAGCCCTCCAGCTGCCGGCGGACCTCCGCGCGTGCCTCCCGCACGGCGCAGGGGCGTGGCGCGTACTCGACGCTCAAGCTGCCCGCTCCCAGGGGTGGTTGCGGGAACGGGCCGTGCGGGGCGTCGGGGTCCGGGAAGTGGGGCCCGGAGAGTTGCGGCATGGGTCCAGAGTGATCCCTGGGACCGGTCCGGCGCAGGGGGAGGACTACCCGTATCCCTACCTGCTCGTGCAGGTAGGGGGCTAGGCGTACTGGAGGCGGACCGTCGCTCCCGCGCTGTCGTCGCGGACGTCCACGTACGCGCAGACCTGACGCGCGTACCACAGGCCGGGGCCGGGCTCCGGACCGTCGGCGGGCGGTGGGACGAAGCCGGCGAGCGGGTCGGCGACGGGGCGGGCCGAGCGCAGTTCGCAGACGAGGGAAGGGCTTTCGCCCCACAGCAGGGCGGTGCCGTCGAGGGGCGCCAGGGCGGCCGCGGTCTCCGCGACGGCGGTGGCGAACAGCTCGGCGTCGGCGGCGGGCAGCCCGCGGTCCTCCGCCCAGGTCCGTACGGCCGCCGCGTCCGGCCCGGTGAGGGGCTCGGCGCCGGCCGGGGGCAACGGCAGCGGGACGGCGTCGAGTTCGGCCGTGAGCCGCGCCGGGTCCTCGTACACCTCCGTGCCGGGGTGGGCGCGGCGGGCCGCGGCGACGACGGCGGGCCCGGCCGTGCGGGTGTCGTAGGCGCACAGGGCGGTCGTGGCCAGGGGGGCGAACAGGAGGTTGGCCAGGGCCTCGTAGCGGATCCACTCGGTGGTCTCGCGGGCCGAGCGACCGGCCCGGCCGCTCCAGACGGGCTCCATGAGCAGGTGGATCCGGCCGCCCGGCCCGGCGTGCGCGGCGAGGTGGGCGGCGGCCCGGGCGACGGCGTTGGCGGCGGAGCCGGTGTACCAGTCGGTGTGCGGGACGCAGGTGACGCGTTCGGCGTCGCCGCCGAGGGCGTCGCGCAGGAGGTCCAGGTTGCGGGGGGCGGTGATGGCCACGGGAGGTGGTTCGCCCAGGGCGGCGAGGCCTTCGCCGAGGAAGGGCAGGGCGGCGGCCAGGAAGGCCTCGTCGGTGTCGTAGACGGCCATGCGGTGGTCGAACGGGGTGGTGGGTGCGGCGGGTGGTGAGGTGGTCACGGGTTTCCCTCGGGTGTGGGTGCGGGCGGGGGCGGGTCAGCGCTGTGCCGTCATCCAGGCGGCGATCTGGCTGCGGTTGGTGAAGCCGAGCTTGCTGAGGATGCGTTCCACATGGCCTTCGGCGGTGCGGCGGGCGATCACCAGGCGGTCGGCGATCTGCTGGTTGCCGAGCCCTTCGGCGACCAGCCGGGCGACCTCCTGCTCGCGGCGGGTGAGCGGGCCGGTCGTGCCGTCGTGCGGCGGCGGCGTGGCGGGGCCGGCGGGCTCCTGCAGCGCGTGGGCGACCAGTTCGGCCAGGCCGAGGACGCCGCCGCGCCGGTGGGCCCGCTCGAAGGCCTCGCGGCCCAGGGCCCGGCAGACCTGCTCCTCGCTGTCCCGGCGGGCCGAGGTGAGGCTGCGCGAGCCCCAGCGGCCGGTGTCGATGTCGGCCCAGACGCGGTCGGAGCCGCCCAGCAGTTCGGCCGCGTGCTCGTGGGCGCCGCGCGCCACGGCGATCGACGCGAGCAGGTCGAGGGTGAGGGCGATGCCGGTGATGTCGTGGACGGCGAGTTTCAGCCGCAGCGCCTCACGGGCGTGCCGTTCGGCCCGGGGCCAGTCGGCGCGCACGCTGTGGGCGAGGGCCAGCATGCGCAGGACGTACGAGCGCACCCACTGCTCGCCGTGCCGCTCGCACAGCCGCAGCGCCCGCTCGCACACCTCGACGGCCCGGTCGGCCTCGCCCAGGAAGCCCAGCGCGCAGGCGAGTTCGACCTGGTCGAGACCGACCAGGCTCAGGTGCTGGCCGGGGACGGGGCCGCGGGCGACGGTGGCCTCGAAGTGCCGCAGCGCGCCCGGCAGGTCGTCGCCGAACAGCCGGATGACGCCGATGACGTACTCGGCGTGTGCGGCCTCGGCGGCGACGCCCAGGGCACGGGCGAGGGCGAGGGCCTCCGTGGCGTGGGCCAGGCCCCGGGAGAGGTTCTGGGTGGCGGCGGCCAGCAGCCCGGCGACCCACAGGCCGCGGGCCCGTTCCCTTGTCGGCTCCGGGTGGGCGGCCAGGGCCCGGTCGAGCCAGTACAGGCCTTCGCGGAGGGCGCCGCAGGCGTGCCAGTGGAACCAGAGCGTGCCGGCGAGGTGCAGCCCGGTGCGTGCCTCGCCCGGGGTGGAGAGGCTGTGGTCGAGGGCGGCGCGCAGGTTGTCGCGGTCGGCGCGCAGCAGGGCGACGGTTTCGGGCTGCCCGGGCCCGAACCAGCCGCGTTCCCACGCCTCGACGCGCCGCACCATCCAGTCCCGCTGCCGCCGCCGCGCCGCGGCCTCCTCCCCCGCCCGGTGCCGCAACTGCTCCAGCCCGTACTCGCGCAGGGTGTCCAGCATCCGGTAGCGCACGCCCCCGGGTCCCGGCTCCCGGCAGAGCACGGACTTGTCCACGAGCCCGGCCACGGCGTCCAGCACGTCGTCACGCCGCAGGGCGGGCCACGACCGCCCGACCGACGCACCGCCCGCGCCGACGACGGTGTGCGGGCCGGGGCCACCGGGCCGGGGCGGGGACGACGCGGGGCCGCCGGGCCTGAGCGATGCCGGGCTGCCGGAGCCGGGCGGGGGCTGGACAGGACCGCCGAGCCCGGACGGCAACGGCGCACGGCCGCCGGGGCGGAGATGAGCCGGTCCACCGGGACCGGACGCGGGCTGGGCGGGATCGTCAACGCCGGACGAGGACATCCCACCGCCACCGGCGCTGAGCCGAGCCGGACCACCGGCACCGGACGAGGAGTGGACGGGGTCCTCGACACCGGACGAGGACATCCCACCGCCACCGGGACTGAGCCGAGCCGGACCACCGGCACCGGACGACGGCTGGGCGGTGCCACCGGACCACGGCGAGGACACCGCCGGACCACCGGGACCGGACGACGGCCGGGCGGAGTCCTCGACGCCACACGGCAACGGCCCACGGCCGCCGGGACCGAGCCAGACCGGACCGTCGGAACCCGGCGAAGGCTGGGCGGTGCCACCGGAACCCGGCGAAGACCGGGCGGTGCCCCCGGAGCCCGGCGAGGACAGCGCCGGGCCGCCGGGGCCGAACGGGAGCGGGGACTGGGTGCCGAGGCCGTGCGGGGGCGGCGGGGCACCGCGGCGGGGCAGGGCCGGCGAGCCACCGGCGACGGAGGCGGACCGCGGGATCAGCACGCCGCCCGGCGCCACGTCCCCCTCACCGCCGGCCGGTGGAGGCAGCGTCAGCGTCCCTCCGTGGGCCTGTGCGGAACGCGCGCCTTCGCTGGACGCCGATGCCCGCAAGGCCCCCTCGGCCCACTGCGCCGCGCCCTCCGCCAGGCTCCTGGCCTGCCCCACCATGGCCGCCCCCGCCGCCCCCGCCGCCTCTTCCGGCAGGAGGCCCCTCGATACCGCCTCCGCCCCCCGCGCGGCGTCCTCCGCGCCCGCGGCGTCCGCGTCGGCGGCGTCCGCGCAGACCGCCTCCGCCGTCTCCAGGTCGAAGCTCCCCGCCAGCACCGACAGCCGGGCCCACACCGCCTGTTCCGGGCCGGTGCACAGGTCGTGGCTCCAGGCGACGGCCGCGCGCAGGGTCTGGTGGCGGGGCAGGGCCGCGGGGCTGCCGGTGGTGAGGACGCGGTAGCGGTCGTCGAGACGGTCCAGGAGCTGGTCGACGTCGAGGACGCGCATCCGGACCGCGGCCAGTTCGATGGCGAGGGGCAGGCCGTCGAGGCGGCGGCAGAGCCGGGCCACGGAGGCGAGGTTGGCGGCGGTGAGGCGGAAGTCGGGGGCGACGGCGGCCGCCCGGTCGGCGAAGAGGGTGAGGGCCGGGTAGCCCTCGGCGGCGCCCAGGTCGCCGTCCGGGTCGGGCACCGGCAGCGGCCGCACCTCCAGCAGGTGTTCCTCGGTGAGGCCGAGCCGGTGCCGGCTGGTGGCGAGGATCCGGACCCCCTCGGTGCCGTGCAGCAGCGCCGCGGCCAGCCGGGCGCAGGCACCGGCCAGGTGCTCGCAGTTGTCGACGACCAGGAGCAGCCGCCGGTCGCGTACCTGCTCGACGAGGGCGGTCAGCGGCGGCTGGGCGGAGTGGTCGTGCAGTCCCAGCGCGTCGGCGGCGGCGAGCGGGACGAGCGCCGGGTCGTGCAGCCCGGAGAGGTGCACGAAGCGCACGCCGTCCGGGAAGGCGCGCCGCACCCGGGCCGCGATGCGCGCGGCGAGCCGGGTCTTGCCGACGCCGCCCGGGCCGGTCAGCGTCACCAGCCGTGCGCGGGCCAGCAGTTCGCGGCCCGCGGTCAGTTCGCCACGCCGGTCGACGAAGCTGGTCGTCTCGACCGGCACCTGGTGGTCCCGTCGTGGCGCTGATCCGCCCATGATCAGCCAGTCCTCTGGGGTGTGGTCCAGGGATCCGGGCGCTCCGGCTCCCCTTGCGCGGATCCTCACCCTGACCCGGTCACGTACATATATGCACGCGCGCGTCACCCCCACGGGTGCACTTCACCCGCCGCCTCTCGGCCGCCGCGCCGTACGCGTACACTGCGCGGCCACTTTCAGTCTTGACCTGCTCATGCCATTAGCAGAACGATATGCGCCACCCGCACACGTACGTCGCACGGAACAACCCCACCTCCCACAAGGAGATTTCATGCGACTTCGCATCCGAGGCTCCGGTGCGCGCACCGGCAGACGCACCGCCGCCCTCGCGGCACTGCTCGCCCTCGCCCTCGCGGCACCCCTGTCCGCGACGACGTCCGACGCCACCGCCGACAGCGCTCCCCGGTCGGCCCCGTCGGCGGACGACGTCCGGCAGTACGAGATCCATCTGCACTCGACGGCCGCCGACCGCACGGCACTTCAGCGCACGGGCGTGACCGTCGACGAGGTGCACGGCCACGGTGTCGTCGTCTCCGGCCGCGCGGACCAGATCAAGAGACTGCGCGCGCTGGGCTACGAGGTCACCCCGCTCGGCGCGGTGCCCGACCGGTCCGCCGGCGAGGACGACGTCCGGGTCTTCGACTTCCCGTCGGGCGACTCGAAGTACCACAACTACGCGGAGATGACGAGCGAGATCAACGCGGTCGTCGCGGCGAACCCGTCCATCGCGAGCCGGCGCGTGATCGGCAAGTCCTACCAGGGCCGCGACATCGTCGCCATCAAGATCAGCGACAACGTGGGCACCGACGAGTCCGAGCCGGAGGTGCTGTTCACGCACCACCAGCACGCCCGCGAGCACCTGACCGTCGAGATGGCCCTCTACCTGCTGCGCGAGCTGACCTCCGACTACGGCTCCGACTCCCGCGTCACCGGCATGGTGAACAACCGCGAGATCTGGATCGTGCCGGACATGAACCCGGACGGCGGCGAGTACGACATCGCCACCGGCTCGTACCGCTCGTGGCGCAAGAACCGGCAGCCCAACTCCGGTTCCTCGTACGTCGGCACCGACCTGAACCGCAACTGGAACTACCGCTGGGGCTGCTGCGGCGGCTCCTCGGGCTCCCCGTCCTCCGACACCTACCGGGGACCGGCGGCCGAGTCGGCGCCCGAGGTGAAGGTGGTCGCCGACTTCGTGCGCAGCCGGGTCGTCGGCGGCAAGCAGCAGATCACCGCCGCGATCGACTTCCACACGTACAGCGAGCTGGTGCTCTGGCCGTTCGGCTACACGTACTCCGACACCACGACCGGGATGACCGCCGACGACCACGCGGCGTTCAGGACGGTCGGGCAGAAGATGGCCGCGAGCAACGGCTACACGGCGGAGCAGTCCAGCGACCTCTACATCACGGACGGGTCGATCGACGACTACCTCTGGGGCGCGCACAAGATCTTCGGCTACACCTTCGAGATGTACCCCCGCTCCGGTGGAGGGGGGTTCTACCCGCCCGACGAGGTGATCGAGCGGGAGACCTCCCGCAACCGGGACGCGGTGCTGCAGTTGCTGGAGAACGCGGACTGCATGTACCGGTCGATCGGCAAGGAAGGGCAGTACTGCGGCTAGTCCGCGTCCTGCTCGCCTTCTTCCTTTGCCTCTTCCTCTTCCTCGAAGTAGGCGTCCAGCACCGCGTCCAGCTGTTCGTCCCACTCCGTGAAGCGGCTCCTGGCCGGCGCCTCGATCTCGATCGGGTACCAGCGCCGGTCAGGGGTGTGGACGGTGACGGTCCAGCGCTTGCCGAAGCGGGCCGTCGCCGTCTCCACCGCGCCGATCTCGTCCCAGCGGAACTCGCACTCCTGGTCGTCCAGGCAGAGCCGGACGCCTCTGTGGTCGGCGACGATCCGGGCGCGGCGGTCGGACGCCTCGAAGACGGGACCGTCGACGGCGGTGTCCTCCTCCGGCTCGGAGGGGGACACCGTGCCCTCCTCCGCCGCCTCGGGGGCGGCCTCCTCGGCCTCGGCGACCTCAGGCTCCTTCTCCGGCCCGTCCTCCTCCGTCCGTCCGGACGCGGGTGACGTGAGCCCGGGGATGAAGGCCGGGTCGAATCCGGCGCCTTCCAGGGGCTGGCTGCTCGAACCTATGCGCTGCTCCACAGCGGAGCAGTATGGTCGACAAACCTGTGCCGCACACAGCCAGCCCCCAACTTCGTTATCGGACGCCTACATCAGGGCGCCCGCATGGGGCGCCCCTACACGAACAGGCTCAGGACCGCCGCCACCGCGAACCCGGCCACGGACAGCACGCTTTCGAGCACCGTCCACGTCTTGAGCGTGTCGCGTTCGCTGATGCCGAAGTACTTGGCCACCATCCAGAAGCCGCCGTCGTTGACGTGCGAGGCGAAGATGGAGCCCGCGGAGATGGCCATGATGACCAGGGCCACGAACGCCTGGGAGTGGTCGCCCTCGGAGAGCAGGGGCGCCACGATGCCGGCCGTGGTGACGATCGCGACCGTCGCCGAGCCCTGGGCCACGCGCAGCACCACGGAGATCAGGTACGACAGCACGATCACCGGCAGGCCGACGCCGTTGAAGGTGTCCGACAGGGCCTGGGCGACGCCGCTGGCCTTGAGCACGGCGCCGAAGACGCCGCCCGCGCCAACCACCAGCAGGATGTTGCCGACCGGCTTCAGGGACGCCGTGGACACCGTCTCCAGCGACCTGCGCGACCAGCCGCGGCGGATGCCCAGCAGGTAGTACGCGAGGAACAGGGCGATGGTGAGTGCCACGAAGGGGTTGCCGAAGAACTCGATGACCGAGCGCGGGGTGGAGGGGTCCAGGGCGATCGAGGAGAAGGTCGCGGCGAGGATGAGGACCAGCGGGGTCCCGATGATGCCGAGGACCGTGCCGAGGGACACCGGCTGCTCGCTCGGCGCCACCCCGGCGGCCCGCTGCTCGTCGACGACGGCCTGCTTGGCCTCCGCCGCCGCCTCGACCATGTCCTGCGGCACGGGGACGAAGATGCGCCGGCCGATCCACGCCGAGTAGCCCCACGCGGCGACCACGGCCGGCAGTCCGCACACGACGCCCATGAGGATGACCCAGCCGAGGTCGACGTGGAGCAGACCGGCCGCGGCGACCGGGCCGGGGTGCGGCGGCAGGAACGCGTGGGTGACCGACAGGCCCGCCAGCAGCGGCAGGCAGTAGAGCAGGATCGACTTGCCCGAGCGCTTGGCGGCGGCGTAGACGATGGGCGCCAGGACGAAGATGCCGACGTCGAAGAAGACCGGGACGCCGAAGATGAGGCCGGTCAGGCCCATGGCGAGCGGGGCGCGCTTCTCGCCGAACAGGCCGAGCAGACGGCCCGCCAGCACCTCGGCGCCGCCGCTGACTTCGAGGATCGCGCCGAGCATGGTGCCCAGGCCGATGATGATGGCGACGTGGCCGAGGATGCCGCCCATGCCGGACTCGATGGTGGAGACGGCGTCCGACTTCTGGACCGTGCCGAAGAGTTCGGTGACCGACAGGCCGGCGGCGAGGCCGACGGCTATGGAGACCGCGAGCAGCGCGACGAACGGCTGGAGTCTGGTCCTGATGATGAGGAACAGCAGCAGCGCGATGCCGAGCGCGGCGGTGAGCAGGAGTCCGGCCGTGCCGTCGACGAGGAGGAGCAGTCCTCCCGTGTGGGGCGGGGTCTCGGCGGGCGCGGACGCGGCGAGCGAAGGGGACATTCGGGGGTCCTCTGGGTAAATGCATGCGGCTTCTGGGTAGGGGGGAGCGCGGCGCGGCGCATCGAAGGCGCCGCACCTGACAGGCGTGCGGGTGACGGGGGGTGTCAGCCGAGGACGGCGAGCGCGTCGATCTCGATGAGGAGGCCCGCGGGGAGACCGACGTAGACGGTCGTGCGCGCGGCGGGCGGCTGGGTCAGGCCCTGCTCCTCGAAGTACGCGTTGTAGATCTCGTTCATCTCGGCGAAGTGGTTCACGTCCGTGAGGTAGACGCGGATCATCATGGCGTCGTCCCAGGTGGCGCCGCCCTCCTCCAGGACGGCCCGGACGTTGGCCAGGGTCTGCAGGGTCTGCTCGCGCAGGGTCGGCCCGGCGGGCGTGGGGGGCTTGCCCTCCTCGGCGGGCAGGAAGCCGACCTGGCCGGCGACCTGGAGGATGTTGCCCTTCCTCACACCGTGGGAGAACCGCGCCGGCGGGGTGGTGTGGGTCTTGGGGGTGAGCGCGGTCTTGTCCGTCATGTGGTGCCCTTCACTGGTGTCCTGCCGGAGTACTCGCCGCTGATGGCGTCCGCCGTACGGCGCACCAGCGGCAGGAGGGTGAGGAGTTCGTCGGCGGTGACGACGACGTTCGGCGCGGAGACCGACATCGCGGCCACGACCCGGCCGTCGGCACCCCGGATGGGCGCCGCGACGCAGTTGATGGACTCCTCGTGGCCGCCGAGGTCGGTGGCCCAGCCCTGTTCGCGCACCTTCTCCAGCTCGCGCAGGAACGCGCTCGCGTTGGGGGTCGAACGGGCCGTGTACGCGGGGTAGTCGAGCTTCTCGGCGACCGCGCGCCGCTCGTGCTCGGGCAGGTCGGCCAGGAGCAGCTTGGCGACCGCGGCGACGGTGATGGCGACGGGCTTGCCGATGCGGGAGTACATCCGCACCGGGTAGCGGCTCTCGACCTTGTCGATGTAGAGCACCTCGTTCTCCTCGTACACGGCGAGGTGGACGGTGTGCCCGCAGCTCTCGTTGAGGCGGACCAGGTGGGGATGGGCGATCTCGCGGACGTCGAGGTTCTCCATCGCCTCCTGGGCGAGGGCGAAGAGCCGGGCGCCGAGGCGGTAGCGCTGGTCGGACTGGCGGTAGACCAGGCCGTGCTCGTGCAGGGTGCGCAGCAGGCGCAGGGCGGTGGACTTGTGGACGCCGAGGCGGTCGGCGACCTGCCCCAGGTCGGCGGGGCCCTCGGCGAGCAGCGGCAGGATGCTGAGCGCGCGGTCGACGGTCTGGCTCATGGCGTTCGTACCTCCTCGTCGGCCCGCTGGGTGTCCTCGGTCCAGCCCGGGCCGAGTCGCAGTCTCCCCCATGCGGTGTCGTCCAGGGCGGCGAGCCGGTCGGCGTGCTCCCGGGCGGGCGGCGCGGCGAGGTCGCCGGGGACGGTGAGGGCGGCGGCGGCCGTCAGGTGCCCGTGGCGCAGCCGGTCCCGGACGGGCAGTCCGCGCAGGGTGGCGGAGAGGAACCCGGCGGCGAAGGCGTCGCCCGCGCCGACGGCGGCGACGACGTCCACGCGCGGGGCGCGGACGAGGGTGGCGGTGCCGTCCGCGTCCTCCGCGTCGCCGGGGTCCTTGCCGAGGGCGACGGCGCCGCCCGGGCCCATCTTGACGACGACCAGCCCGGGCTCGGGCAGCGCGTCCCGGACGGCGGACGCGCCGTGCAGCCCCCACGCGTCGAGGGCCTCGTCCGCGCCGACGAAGACGAGGTCGGCGCGGCGGGCGAGGTCCAGCAGCACCCGCGGTCCGTCCGGGTCCGCCCACAGTCCCGGCCGGTGGTTGACGTCGAAGGAGACGAGGGGCCGCCGCGGCCCCGGCTCGGTCAGCTCCCACAGCAGGTCGAGGCAGCTGCCGGAGAGCGCCGCCGTGATCCCCGACAGGTGCAGCACCCGGGCGGCCCGCACGGCCGCCAGGTCCACGGTGCCGGCGGACATCGCGGAGGCGGCCGATCCCGCCCGGTAGTAGGCGACCTCGTGGGCGTCGGTGGCCCGGTCCCCGGCCGTGCGGAAGTAGATACCGGTCGGACGCGCCGGATCGCGCCGCACGGAGGCGACGTCGACGCCGTAGGACCCGATCTCCTCGACGAGGTGGTCGCCGAAGCCGTCGGCGCCGACCGCGCTGACCCACCGCACGGAGTGCCCCGCCGCCGCCAGCACGCACGCCACGTTGGACTCCGCCCCGCCGATGCCCCGCTCGAACGACGGCACGTCGGCGAGGCGGCCCGGCCGGGAGGGCAGGAACGTGACCATGGACTCGCCGAGCGCGACGACGTCCACGACGCCGGGGTCGTCGCTGGGTCCGGTGGGGGTCACGATGCTCGTAGCTCCTCGGCGGTTCGGTGGGTGGCGGTTTCATTGACCGGCGGTGGCCGAGATGTTAGACAGCGTTGAGCGATATACGCAATGAAGGTTGCAGACAGTGCAACACTGCTGATCAGGAGGCTCCATGCCAGCCGACACCGCAGCCGAGTCCCTCGCCCGGCTCGCCGCAGAGCGCGTCGACCACCGCTTCAAGGGCCTCCCGCCGGACGCGGACGGCCTGACGGTCGGCGAGCTGGCCGCCCAGCGCCGCAACCTCTTCGACGGCGGCTTCACCACCCCCGTGCTCGCGCTGTCCGCCGAGCGCCTGGAGCACAACCTGAGGCTCATGGAGACGTACGCGGCCCGGCACGGCCTGGCCTTCGCGCCGCACGGCAAGACCTCCATGGCCCCGCAGCTGTTCCACCGGCAGATCGAGCACGGGGCGTGGGGCATCACGCTGGCGGTGCCGCACCAGGTGCAGGTGGCGCGGGCCTTCGGCACCCGGCGCGTGTTCCTCGCGAACGAACTGGTCGACGCGGCGGCCCTGCGCCGGCTCTCCGGCGAGCTGGACGCCGACCCGGACTTCCGGTTCGTCTGCTACGTCGACTCGGTGCGCGGCGTCGAGTTGATGGACGCGGCCCTGCGCGGAGCCGCCCGGCCGGTGGACGTCGTGGTCGAGCTCGCCGCAGGCGAGGGCGCCCGGACCGGTGTCCGCACGGAGGCGGAGTGCGCGGCGGTCGCGGACGCCGTGGCCGCCACGCGGACGCTGCGGCTGGCCGGTGTCGCGGGCTACGAGGGCGAGGTGCCGAAGGCCGACCCGGAGCGGGTGACGGCGTGGCTGCGGCGGCTGGTCGCGCTCGCCGCCGACTTCGACGCGGCGGGGCGCTTCACCGGCCTGGACGAGATCATCGTCAGCGCGGGCGGCAGCGCCTGGTTCGACGCGGTCGCCGGCGTCTTCGCGGAGATCCCCGAACTGTCCCGGCCCGTGCTGAAGCTGCTGCGCTCGGGCGCCTACGTCTCGCACGACGACGGCCACTACCGCAAGCTGACCCCGTTCAACCGGGTCCCCGAGGAGGGCGCCCTGGAGCCCGCGTTCCGGCTGTGGACGCAGGTGGTGTCCCGCCCCTCCCCCGAGCAGGCCTTCGTCAACGCGGGCAAGCGGGACGCCGCCTACGACCTCGACCTGCCGTTCGCGCAGGTGATCCGCCGCGGCGGCGCCGAGCGCCCGGCCACCGGCGTGGCGGTGACGGCCCTGTCCGACCAGCACGCCTGGCTGAGCACCACGCCGGAGGCGGACCTGGAGGTGGGCGACTGGGTCGGCCTGGGCCTGTCCCACCCGTGCACCTCGTTCGACAAGTGGCAGCTGATCCCGGTCGCCGAGGCGGACGGCACGGTCGTCGACTACGTCCGCACGTTCTTCTAGGAGGCGGGAAGCGATGGAAGAGCTCGTCATCCGGGACGCCGAGGTGGTCGACGGCTCCGGCGCCGACTCCTACCGGGCCGACGTCGTCGTCGACGGCGGCCGGATCACCTCGATCGTCAAGGAGGCCGCGGCGGCCGGCTGCCAGCGGCCGAAGGCCCGCCGGGAGCTGGACGCCGAGGGGCTGGTCCTCTCCCCCGGGTTCGTCGACATGCACGCCCACAGCGACCTGGCGCTGCTGCGCGATCCCGACCACAGCGCCAAGGCCGCGCAGGGCGTGACGCTGGAGGTGATCGGCCAGGACGGGCTGTCGTACGCGCCGGTCGACGACCGCACGCTCGGCGAGGTGCGCCGGGCGATCGCCGGGTGGAACGGGCCCGGGGACGACATCGACTTCGACTGGCGCACGGTCGGCGAGTACCTGGACCGGCTGGACCGGGGGATCGCGGTCAACGCGGCCTACCTGATCCCGCAGGGCACGGTCCGGGCCCTCGCCGTCGGCTGGGAGGACCGCCCGGCCACCGCGCGGGAGCTGGACCGGATGCGGCAGTTGGTCGCCGAGGGCATGGAGCAGGGCGCCGTCGGCATGTCGTCGGGGCTGACGTACACGCCCGGCATGTACGCCCGGGACGCCGAACTGACCGAGCTGTGCCGGGTCGTGGCCTCCTACGGCGGCTACTACTGCCCGCACCACCGCTCCTACGGCGCCGGTGCCCTGGAGGCGTACCGGGAGATGATCGCGCTGACGCGGGAGGCGGGCTGTTCCCTCCATCTCGCCCACGCCACCATGAACTTCGGCGTGAACAAGGGCCGGGCGCCCGAACTGCTGGCCCTGCTGGACGAGGCCCTGGCCGCCGGGGCGGACATCAGCCTCGACACCTACCCGTACACGCCGGGCTGTACGGCGCTGGCGGCCGTGCTGCCGAGCTGGGCGGGCGAGGGCGGGCCCGAGGAGACCCTGAAGCGGCTGGCGGACCCGGGGACCGCCGAGCGGATCCGGCACGACCTGGAGGTCACCGGCTCGGACGGCTGTCACGGCGTGCCCGTCGAGTGGGACACCATCGAGATCTCGGGCGTGAACGATCCGGCCCTGGCCGATTTCGTCGGCCGGACGATCGCGGAGTCGGCGGCCCTGCGGGGCGAGGAGCCCTGGGTGACCGCACGGGGGCTGCTGCTGGCCGACCGGCTGGCGCCGACGATCCTGCAGCACGTCGGGCACGAGGAGAACGTCCGGGAGATCATGCGCCACCGGGTGCACACGGGCGGCTCGGACGGCATCCTCCAGGGCGCCAAGCCGCACCCGCGCGCCTACGGCACGTTCCCGCACTATCTCGGGCACTACGTCAGGGAGTTGGGGGTGCTGACGCTGGAGGAGTGCGTCGCGCACCTGACGTCGCGCCCGGCGGCGCGGCTGGGGCTGCCGGACCGGGGCCTGGTCCGCGAGGGCCACCGGGCGGACTTGGTCCTCTTCGACCCGGCGACGGTCGCGGCGGGGTCCACCTTCGCGGAGCCCCGCACGCTCCCGACGGGCATCCCGTACGTCCTGGTCGACGGCCGGTTCGTGATCGAGGACGGCCGGCGCACGGACGTGCTGGCGGGCCGGGCGGTGCGCGGGACTCCTCCCGCGTGACCGCCCGGCCGGCACCCTGCCCTACGGCTTGGGCAGGGTGCAGCCGCTCGCGCTCAGGTCGAGCTTGTTGTCGATCCCGAAGCAGGCCGGGATCTGGTACGTCTCCTGGGCGTAGTTGATGCCCTGACGGACGGTCACGTTGCCGTTCGCGTCGACCTCGCACGGGTTGTTCACCGTGCAGCGCTCACCGTCCTCGTTGCCGGTGTTGTTGACGGCGACGACCTTGTTGGTGGCCTGGTCGACGACGGGCGAGCCGGACGTGCCGCCGATGGTGTCGCAGGCGGAGGTGTAGCGGACCGAGTCCTTCCAGGTCCAGTCGCCCTCCTTCAGGGTGGGCACGAACCCGTCGATGGAGCAGCTGTAGATCCGCTTCCAGTAGCCGGAGGGGATGCTGATGGCGGTGCCGGCGACCGGGTGCGTGTCGTTCAGGGTGAGCGCGTTGATGTTGTACGAGCTCTTGATCTGCGCGTACGTGGTGGTGAGCTGGTACAGCGCGACGTCCGTGTCGGTCATCGTGCCGTACGCGAGCTTGGCGGCGCGCAGGGTGGCCACGCGCGAACCGGAGGCGTTCAGCAGGCTGAAGGTGCGGCTGGAGGCCTTGTCGACGAGGACCTCGCCGGGGCCGGGGAAGCCGGACTCCAGGCAGTGGCCGTTGGTCATCACCAGCGCCGGGTCGTTGTCCTCGGAGTCCGGCATGCGGACGACCGAGCCGGAGCAGTTGCTGAGCGCGACCGTGCCGGCGAAGTTCACCGCCTTGGCGGACGGGTTGAGTCCGGCCAGCGTCTGCTCCACGGACGTGACCACGTCCGAGACGGCGGACGTGGCCGAGCCCGTGTCCGCGACCTTGCCGACGCCCGTGGGGGCGGCCTCGGCAGCGGTCGCGGGAGCCGCGCCGGCCCCGGCTATCGCCAGGGCGAAGAACGCGGCGGCGAGAGGTTTTCTCATGGGGGGTCCCCTCTTGCGACGGAGGCGGCCGGAAATCCTCCGGCCGCCCGCACTATTGTCATGTGCATTGTGATCGTCGCAGAGGGGATGGCACAAGAACCTGTTCCACGAACGGAACCTCAGATTCCCTTCCGGCTCCCCCCAACCCCCTTCACAAGAGGGTCACTTGGGCCCTTTGGTGCCGCCGGGACCGTGCCCGGGCTTTCCGTCGGCCCGGCCGGGGGGCGCCGCCGTGGTGGTGGTCGTGGGGGCGGGGGCCGCCGGGGCGCTGGTCGTCGGTTCGCCGGACGGAGGCGGCACGGCGTCGTCCGAGGCCGAGGGGGACGGGGACCGGCTCCCCTCGGCCGACGGGCTCGCGGAGGCGCCGCCGGACGGCTCGTCGGAATCCTCCGGACCGGCGACGAGCGGCGCGTCGGAGGCGGCGGCCGTACCGGTGCCGGTGGGCGTCACGGCCGGCGACTCCTTCGACGACGAACCCGTACGGCCGTCCTCGCCGCCCCGCGTCCCACCGGAGGACGAGTCGGAGAAGGAGAACCCGGCGATGAGCACGGCCGCCGACAGGGCGCCCACCGCTCCGGCAGCGACCGCCACACGGCGCGAGTGCCACGGGCGCGGTTTGCGCCGCGCGCCGCGCCCGGCACCGGACCGGCTCGGCGCGGGCGCCGCCACCGCCCCCGGCACCCCAGGCACCACCGGCACCCCCGCCACCACCGGCAACTCACGGGTCTCGCCGATGCCGTCCGCGCCGGTCCCGCCCGAGGCGGCGCCCGGGTCGTCCGGGCCGCCGGGGTGCGGGTACCCGGGGGCGCCGGAAGGCAGGGGGGCGTGGGGGTGCCCGGGGGCGCCGGAATACGGGGAGGCGTGCGGATCCCCCGGGGCGCCGGGATACGGGAGGGTGTGCGGGTCGCCCGCGCCGTCCGCGCCGTGCGCACCGCCGCCCGGGTGCGCGGCGCTACCCCCGGCCGCCGGGTCCGCGCTGTCGTACACGTCCTGCCACCCGTGCGCCGCCGCCGGATCCGGGTAGGCGTCGTACGCCGGAGGAGGAGCACCCTGCGGCAGGTACACGTTCGGCGGGCCCTGCGGCTCGCCGCCCGTCGCTCCGTCGGCGTAATCGAATGGCTTGGACATGGCGGCGAATTCTAGGGACCGAAGGTGCTGGTGGGACAGCCGACGGCGATATCGACGCAATTCGCCTTGTCTCACGTGGCGGAAAACACGACCCGCGAGCCATTACCGGGCCGTAAGCTCCCAGACATGCAGGTGATCCAGTCGACCAAGCTCGCCAACGTCTGTTACGAGATCCGGGGCCCGGTGCTCGAGGAGGCGATGCGGCTGGAGGCTGCCGGTCACCGGATCCTCAAGCTGAACACCGGCAACCCGGCGGCGTTCGGCTTCGAGTGCCCGCCGGAGATCCTGGAGGACATCCTCCGCAACGTCTCCTCGGCGCACGGCTACGGCGACGCGAAGGGCCTGCTGGCCGCCCGCCGCGCGGTCGTCATGCACAACCAGACCCTCGGCATCGAGACGGACGTCGAGCACGTCTTCATCGGCAACGGCGTCTCCGAGCTGATCGTGATGGCGATGCAGGGCCTGCTGGACGACGGCGACGAGGTGCTCGTCCCCGCGCCCGACTACCCGCTGTGGACGGCCGCCGTCTCCCTGTCCGGCGGCACCGCCGTGCACTACCGCTGCGACGAGCAGTCCGACTGGATGCCGGACCTGGCCGACGTCGAGCGCAAGGTCACCGACCGCACCAAGGCGATCGTGATCATCAACCCGAACAACCCGACCGGGGCCGTGTACGACGAGGCGATGATCAAGGGGCTCACCGACATCGCCCGCCGCCACAACCTGCTCGTCTGCTCCGACGAGATCTACGACAAGATCCTCTACGACGAGGCCGTGCACACCCCGACCGCCAAGGTCGCCCCCGATCTGCTCACCCTCACCTTCAACGGCATGTCGAAGGCGTACCGGGTGGCCGGCTACCGGGTGGGCTGGATGTCGATCTCCGGGCCGCGCGCCCACGCCGACTCCTACATCGAGGGCCTGACGATCCTGGCGAACATGCGCCTGTGCGCGAACATGCCGGGACAGCACGGGGTCGTCGCCGCGCTCAGCGGGCGCCAGACGATCAACGACCTGGTGCTGCCGGGCGGGCGACTGCGCGAGCAGCGGGACGTCGCCTACGAGCTGCTCACCCAGATCCCCGGCGTGACCTGCGTGAAGCCCAAGGGGGCGCTGTACCTCTTCCCGCGCCTCGACCCCAAGGTCTTCAAGATCAAGGACGACCGGCGGATGGTCCTCGACCTGCTGCGCCGCGAGAAGATCATGGTCGTCCAGGGCACCGGCTTCAACTGGCCGGAGCCGGACCACTTCCGGGTCGTGACCCTGCCCTCGGTCACCGACCTGCGGGACGCGATGGGCCGGATCGGCCGCTTCCTCGACGGGTACGGCCAGCCCTGACCCACGCCGATACCGACACCGCCCGCTCACCCTTCGTGCGCGGGCGGTCCGGTTTTGTGAACAACTCAACTTTAGACGAAATCTAAGCTAGGATGGCTTCCGGTAAGAATTCAGGAGGCCCTCCCATGTACGAACCGATCCGCACCAAGTCGGTCCACAGCACGGTGGACGGCCCCAACCCCGACTTCCCGCACCGCTCCCGGGAGGAAGAGCTGGACATCCAGCTCGCGGGGCACCTCGCCGCCCTGCTCGCCGTCACGGACGAGCTGCGCGCGACGGAGGCCTCCGCCGACCTGGACACCGCGGCGGAGCGGCTCGCGGAGCAGGTGGGGCGGCTGCGCGGGGGACGGGCACCGGCCCGCGCCCCGCTGAGCGGCACCCGGCGCGAGCGCGGCGCCGCGGCCCTGCACCGGCGGGCGCACGCCCTGGCGGGCCGCGCGCTGGTCGTCGCCGCCTCCCGCGCCGACACGGCGGCCGCGATCCTGGCCGCCGAGCGGATGGACGCGCACACGGCGGCCCTGGACCCGCGCGAACTCGCGTCCCGCTGAGCCCAGGAGGGCTCCCCTTGACGGCCCCGGTCCGCGCGCACCCGCAGCGACGCGCGGACCGGGTGCCACGTACTCGGTACCGCTGTCGCCCCGAGCGACCTCCACCCGGCCGTCAGGCATCAGGAACCGCGGTACAGCCGTTGCAGGTCGACGAGGACCACCTCGCCTCGGCTCTCGGCCGCCCTTAGTTCCGGGTCGAAACCGGCGCCGCTGTAGCAGGCGGGTCCGGCCTGACTCGTGTCGACGCCTCTCGACTTCAGCAATTCCAGGATGCGGTGCAGGCGTTGCAGGTGCCCGAGGTGCATGACCTTGTGCCACTTGGCCTCGCCGACGGACAGCAGGATGCCCTGATCCTGACCGATCGCCCCGAGCACCACGACATCGGCCTCCAGGGAGGTCCGGTTCACCGGGTCGGCCACGGTGCCGGATGCGACCTGGATCTGGCGCACGGATCTCACCCGGCGCCGACTGGCCCCGCGCGTCGGGGTGTCGAAGTCGGCCGCCAACCGTGTCTTCGACCACCTCGGGCCGTCGCTCGCGCTCCGCGAACGCAGCAGGTTCCGCCAGGACGCCGTGCTGATCGTGGACCGCACCCTGGTCCCGGCCCGCGACCACGCCATCGCCGAGCAGTCGAAGAGTTACCGGTACTCCACCAACCACCAGGTCGTCATTGACGCCGACTCCCGACTCGTCGTCGTTGTCGGCCAGCCGCTGCCCGGCAACCGCAACGATGCGCAACTTGCCTGGGTGATGTCGGGTGGCGTGGGCCATCGGTCACCGGCGCTGGTGGCCGCCGACCCACATGGGCCGACCCTCGGTGCGCATACTGTGACCGGCAGAGGGACCGTCGTCCGACCGAACGGCGATGGATGGAGCCGATAGGCCACGGGCCCGGGCCCGACGATCAAGGAGGCCAGCGATGGATGCCAGGGAAAGCTGGCGCCGCTACGGGCCTCGCCCCGTCGGCGCGGACCTCGACGAGATCCGTGCACTCCTCAGAGAGCACACGGCGCGTGAACGACGCGCCCAGGGCGAGGGCGACACCGAGCTGATGAGGCTCTGCTGCTTCCAGCTGTTCAACAGCGGCGACCTCGACGACGTGCTCCTGATCTGGAGTGCGAAGCAAGCCAGCTTCGACGCAGCGTGCTCGATCGACATCGAATTCCTGCTCGGGCACGGGCTCGACGCGACGAAGGCCCACCTCTCGGCCAACCGCGCACCTTCTGCGACGGCAGCACTGGATCGTCTGCGCGAGCTCGAGGCATACGGTGAATTCGAGGGCTTCTCAGTGGAGGAGCGCTCCGCCGGCTACGACCGGTACTACGTCGACTGACGAATCTGCAGCGCCGGTCAAGATCCGGGCAATGTTGCCGTTCCGGGCCGGGAACGGCCGCACGCGGCCGCGTTGTCAGCGGCCGACTCTAGGATCGCCTCGCACAGTGATCACGGGTCGGGACATCTGCCGACCAGCCCATCTGCGGACCGGAGAGCACCGTTGTCCTCGATACATGACGTCGCCACCTGGGAGCCGTTGCTCCACCTCGTGCGGGCTTCCCATGCGGACCGCCTCGCCGCGCCGGGTGGTTGCGTGACGGGCCAGATCGGTCACGGCAGTTGGAGCGTCCCCGTCCACCGGCCGCGCCCGGCACCTGGGCGGGCCGCCCAGGTGGAGGACATGCAGGACGAGTTCACCGCCGTGCAGCGTGTGCAGGCCGCTCTCAAGGCCGACGGCGCGGCCGACGTCTCGTTCATGGTGGAGACGGCGGCGGACGGGCGGACGCTGCTCCATCTGGTCGACCGCGGCCCGGCCGTGGAAACCGGCTTCACCAGCCCCTACCTGGGAGCCCTCCTGCTGGTCGAGGGCGCCGTCCCCGAGCCCTGGCGGCGTCTGCCCGAGGCGGTGCCGGGTGCGGCACCCGCCCCGTCGGCCGACCCGGCGCTGCTGGAGCGCACCCTGCGCGAGCGGCTCCCCGACGCCGTCGGCGCCACCGAGGCGGAGATCGCCGAGGCGGAGGCGCGCCTCGGTGTCACGCTGCCCGAGGAACTCAAGGCGCTGTACCGCGTGACCCGGGCACGGTGGCAGGACTGGGGGGACGACTACGAGGCGGCGGACCGCGTCGGTGACGCCGTCGGCTGCGAGCTGTTCTCCCTGGACGGGCTGTACGTCGCGGACGCGGAATCCCGGCCCTGCCCCTGGCAGTTCGCGGCCAAGGACGCCGTCGTCACCGCGCCGGACGCCGCCGTGCAGGGCCTGGTCGGCTCACCGGGCTGGATCGTCTTCGGCGACAACGGCGGCGGGGACCGGGTGGCCCTCGACCTGACTCCCGGCCCGGGCGGGCACACCGGGCAGGTCATCATGATCGACCACGAGCGGACCATCGGCGCCTCGTTGCGCGCCGACTCCCTCACCGACATGGTGGTGAACCGCCGCGACGACTGGTACACGGGGCGCGAGCAGGAAAGCCCCGTGGTGGCCCGGGTGAACGTCCGCGCCCTGGACAGTGTGGAGGCCGCCGCCCATCCCGACCTGGAGGTGCTCGGCATCGGAGTGTGGGACGGCGAGCCGATCGGCCTCGCCCCGGTCGTCGGCCTCCCCCGTCTGCGGACCCTCAGCGCCTACCCCGGCACGCTGGCCGACCCCCTGGAGATCGCCGGCCTGACCGGCCTGGAGTACCTGAGCCTCGGCCCGGACGAGTGGCGCGCCCTGCTCGACGCGGGCGCGGTCCCGCGGGGCCTGTCGGCGGCCTCCATCACGGTGCACGGCGAACGCCACCCGCTCCCGGTCCTGGACCTCGCCAACGAGCTCCTCGCTCTGTGGGACCGGCCTTTGATCACCCGAACCGTCATCGAGCTGTGAGCCGGGCGGAGGGAGGGCAGCAGATGGCGACGACACTCGCAGCGATCCGGGCCCGGTTGGGCGAACCCCGGTTCAACTGGTCCGATCCGGCTCCCTGGACCGAACTGGAACAGGAACTCGGCATCGCGTTCCCCGCGGACTTCCGTGAGGTCGTGGACGCCTACGGTTCGATCCAGATCAACGGGCAGTTGTATCTGACGCACCCCGCACCTCACCTGCTGCACAGTCTGGGCGACGACATCCGCGGGGATCTCGAACTCTGGCGCGAAGAGGACATGGCGGAGTTCCTGCCGAGCCCGGTGGGCGCGAACCCCGGGGAACTGATACCCGTGGCGACGGCCACGACCGGCGAGGCGGTCTTCCTCCGCGTGCCGGGCAGCGCGTCGCCCTGGCGCGTCGTCGTCCAGGAGTTCGACAGCCCGGCCTGGACCCTCTATGAGATGACGTTCGGTGAGTGGCTGCTGGACTATCTCAAGGGCAGGGACGTGACGTTGTGCGCCCGGGACCGGGCGCCTGACGGCCCGTTCTGGGAATTCCTGCCCTGATGATCCAGCCGTGCGCGGGTCCGGTCTTCGTCAGGGGGAATGACCGAGAGGAGCTGAGCCCCGGGACGCACGAGGTCGTGCCGTCGCGCGCGGGCCGAGGCGGCCCTCCGGGACGCGGAGGGCCGGGTAGCCGGCCGGCGCGTCGGACAGGTCGTCGGCGTTCAGCAGCCGGGTGACGAAGGCCGCGTCGGCCACGGCGACCCTGGTGCCGTCCGGGGAGAACGCCATGTCCTTGAAGTCCAGCGCGCAACAGCTGTGAAGATCACACGGGCAAGGAGGACACGCCGACCGTGGGGCGCCGAGGTGCCGACTTGAGGGACGTGACGAAGGCCGTCCAGGCCGGGGCCGTGACGGTGAGGACCGGGCCGTGGGGCACCTTGGAGTCACGGACGGGGACGACGGCGGTGTGGGCGTCGCAGACTTCGAGGCAGTTACCGCCGTCGCCGTTGCTGTAGGTGCTCTTGCGCCAGCGGGCGGCGCCGGGGAAGGCCTCGGCCACCTCGACGCAGTCGCCGCCAGTCCCGTTGCTGTAGCTGCTCTTGCGCCAGACGGCAGTGCTCAAGTCAATTGCGCTGCATGCCATTTCGTACATCCTCAGCCGTTTGTTGAATCAGGGCGAGGGACGCCTCGGGTGGCAGTGCGGCGGCCCTGAGCAGATCGTACGACCGGCGGTACTCCTCCACGAGAGCCGGATCGTCGATTGTGTCTCCGCTGTGCTGAGACTCCAAGTAGACCAACGGTGGGGCGTCGAGGAAGGTCATGACCTTCGCCATCCCCATCATGAGTGGGTGCGGCCCGCAGTTCCACGGAAGAACCTGGGGAACGATCCGACGGCGACGCGCCAGAGCAGCGATGTGCTCCAACTGTTCGGCGGTCTGCTCCGGGGGAAGAACCGGTTGCCGCAGCAGCACCTCGGAGAGGATCGCCCAGTACATGGGCGTCTTGTGGTTGTCCTCGAAGAGGCGGGCCCGCGCCAGTCGGGCGCTGACCTTCTCCTCCACCTCCTCGTCTTGAGCCAGCGGCATCGCCGCGCGAACCAGCGCCCGGGCATAGGCGTCCGTCTGCAGGAGGCCGGGGATCAGGGTCGGGCACCACTCCTCGATCGACTTGGCGTGCCGCTCCGCCTCCAGCACCCGCTCGAAGTAGCTCGCGTGCCCCCGCCGTTTCGCCCGCCGCACGTCCTCACACCGCCGCCGGAAGAAGCCGTCCGTGCCGAGCACCTTGTCCACGTGCTCGGCGAGTTCCGCCGGCATCCGGCGTGTGCCGCGTTCGATCTCGCTGAGGTGGCTCGGGCCGTAGAAGCTGCCCTCGACCAACTGCTGGAGGGTGAGTCCCGCTTCCTCCCGCTTCCAGCGCAACTCGCTGCCGTAGAAGGTCGGGACGCCCGTCGAACCGTCGATGTCCTTGCGCTGCCCCATCGTTCACCGTCCTTGGTGTGCCGTTACCACCCGCTACCGAAGCCCGCGGCGCGTACGCGCAGTTCAGGCGCGGGATGCCGATGGGCTGTCACGCTACGGCGGTCGGCGCCAGAGTGTGAGGAGTTCGTCACACAGCGCACTGGAAGGTGTGAACCCCATGCACAGCCCCGCCGAAGCCGACGCCCGCGTCGAGGAGTTGCGAGCCGCGCTCGCCGCACACGGCATCACCCTGCCGTCCCTCGGCATCGATCTCCCGGCCTTCGCCGCCCGCTGCCCGGTCCGGCCGCTGATCGCGCTCGGCAACTGCAATCTCCTCACGGCCCAGGCGCTGACGGCAGCCCTCCGCAAGGGGGCGGCGTGATGCGGCCGGCGGTGACGCTGGAGTTGCTCGCGGCACCGGCCGAGGTGTCCGGGGTCCGGCACGCCCTGCGCGACTTCGGCGCCGACGTCCAGCTCTGCGCGAGCGAACTCGTCACGAACGTGATCCGGCACGTCGGGGAGGGCGTCCCCGTCACCGTGCGGGTGTGGTGCGACGGCTGCGGTGGCACGCGGCTGGAGGTCAGCGATCCCGATGGGCATGCACGGCCCGTTCCGCGCGCGACGGTGAGCGCCGACGAGGAGTCGGGGCGAGGGCTCGCCCTGATGGACGCGCTGGCGCTGAGGTGGGGTGTGGCACACGGCCCCACAGGCAAAACCGTCTGGTGCGAGCTGGGATCGGCGGCACCGGAAGACGGTGTCGCCCCGGGCTGTGGTGTCGCGTCGGTGGCGTCCGCTTGAACGGCGCCCGTGATCGGCTTGGAGGAGCAGATGTCGACCGCCAGGCATTTCCTCAAGATCGACGAGTATGTCGGACTGCTGGCGGAGCACGCTGCCGAGCTCGGTGAGCCCTGTGCCCGGCACCTCGGCGACGGAGTCCGGGAACTGCGCCCGACGATCGATGGCGCCGCCATGCGCATCACCTACTGGCGCGCCCCCAGCCGCACCGCAGTCCTGCTGACCGTCTTCCGCAAGACGAGGACGCGGGAGGACGCTGAAGTCAGGCGGGCAAAACTCGCACAGAAGGTCTGCGAGGCGGAACACGAACGGGCCCACGAGGAGTTCATCCGCATCATCGACGAGGGAGAGGTGGAGAGATGAGCCACAGCCGGTGGAAGAGCCTGCGCGAACGGAAGCTCGTGGAGGGCTTCACCGAGTCCGAAGACGTCACCGAGGCGCGGCGAGAGATCCGGCTGTCCATGGCGCTGGCGAAGGCTGTCTACGACCGCCGGACGGAGCTCGGGCTCACCCAGACCGAGCTGGCCGAGCGCTCCGGACTCACCCAGGCCAAGATCTCCCGGATCGAGGGTTCCGACACCATCCCCACACTGCCGCTTCTCGCCAAGCTGGCGAAAGCTCTGGACGCGACGCTGAACATCGCCCTGGACAGCGACGACACCCAGGTGACCTTCACCGCTCACCACACCGACGCGGCCTGAAGGGCCGCAGGTCGCCCGGGCGCGCAGGTCAACAGGCCCGCGGCACCAGGGCCTGCCTGACACAGGTCAAGGCCGAGTGCTCCGGCCGGCCTGCAGAGGCCGGCCGGAGCACTCGTTCAGCCCTCGGCACGTTCGTGAGCCCGACGGGCGGGCCGTGCCGAAGGGGCGGGGTGAGCCCGTCGCCGCGGGTCCCGTCGGGGCGGACGGAGGGCGGCGCCGGTCCCGGAACCCCGCACGCCGTTGTGCGGGGCCCCGCCAATGCGTCCCGCGGCCGGTCGTGACGTGACGATCGCTGGTCAGGGCATATCCCGGTCCTGACCGGCCGCGGAGTTCGGGGGTGGGGCTCAGCCCAGGCGCTTGACCAGCGCGTGGTACTGGTCCCACATCTCCTTCGGCGTGTGGTCGCCGAAGGTGTTGAGGTGCTCGGGGATCAGGGCGGCCTCCTCGCGCCAGACCTCCTTGTCGACCGTGAGCAGGAAGTCGAGGTCGGAGGCGGCGAGGTCGAGCCCGTCCGTGTCGAGGGCCTCGCGCGTCGGCAGGACGCCGATGGGGGTCTCGACGCCTTCGGCCTTGCCCTCCAGGCGCTCCACGATCCACTTCAGGACGCGGCTGTTCTCGCCGAAGCCGGGCCAGACGAACCTGCCCTCGTCGTCCTTGCGGAACCAGTTGACGTAGTAGATCCTCGGCAGCTTGGACTGGTCCTTGTCCTTGGCCACGTCGACCCAGTGGGCCATGTAGTCGCCCATGTTGTAGCCGCAGAACGGCAGCATCGCGAACGGGTCGCGGCGCAGCTCGCCGACCTTGCCCTCGGCGGCGGCGGTCTTCTCGGAGGCCACGTTGGCGCCGAGGAAGACGCCGTGGTTCCAGTCGAAGGACTCCGTCACCAGCGGGACGGCGGTGGCGCGGCGGCCGCCGAAGAGGATCGCCGAGATCGGCACGCCCTTGGGGTCCTCCCACTCCGGCGCGATGATCGGGCACTGCGAGGCCGGGACGGTGAAGCGGGCGTTGGGGTGGGCGGCCGGGGTGCCGGACTCCGGCGTCCAGTCGTTGCCCTTCCAGTCCGTCAGGTGGGCCGGGGTCTCCTCCGTCATGCCCTCCCACCACACGTCGCCGTCGTCGGTGAGGGCGACGTTGGTGAAGACGGAGTTGCCCCAGAGGGTCTTCATGGCGTTGGCGTTGGTGTGCTCACCGGTGCCCGGCGCGACGCCGAAGAAGCCGGCCTCGGGGTTGATGGCGTAGAGGCGGCCGTCCTCGCCGAAGCGCATCCAGGCGATGTCGTCACCGATGGTCTCGACGGTCCAGCCGGGGACGGTCGGCTCCAGCATGGCGAGGTTGGTCTTGCCGCAGGCGCTCGGGAAGGCCGCGGCGACGTACTTGGCCTCGCCTCGCGGCGGGGTCAGCTTGAGGACGAGCATGTGCTCGGCGAGCCAGCCCTCGTCACGGGCCATGACGGAGGCGATGCGCAGGGCGTAGCACTTCTTGCCGAGCAGGGCGTTGCCGCCGTAGCCCGAGCCGTAGGACCAGATCTCGCGGTCCTCGGGGAAGTGGGAGATGTACTTGGTCCGGTTGCAGGGCCAGGGGACGTCCTCCTGGCCGGGCTCCAGCGGGGCGCCCAGGGTGTGCACGGCCTTGACGAAGAAGCCGTCGGAGCCGAGCTCGTCGAGGACCGCCTGGCCCATCCGGGTCATCGTGCGCATGGACACGGCGACGTACGCCGAGTCGGTGATCTCCACGCCGAGCGCGGACAGCGGCGAGCCGAGCGGGCCCATGCAGAACGGCACGACGTACATGGTCCGGCCGCGCATCGAGCCGCGGAACAGGCCGCCCTGCCCGCCGGAGCCCTGGAAGATCTCCCGCATCTCGGCGGGGGCCTTCCAGTGGTTGGTCGGGCCCGCGTCCTCCTCCTTCTCGGAGCAGATGAAGGTCCGGTCCTCGACGCGGGCGACGTCGGTGGGGTCGGAGGCGGCGTAGTAGGAGTGGGGGCGCTTGATCGGGTCGAGTTTGCGGAAGGTGCCCTTCTCTACGAGCTCCTCGCACAGTCGCTCGTACTCGGCCTCGGATCCGTCACACCAGACCACGCTGTCCGGCTGCGTCAGTTCTGCGATCTCGTTGACCCACGAGATCAGTCCCTGATGAGTGGTGGGGACGGTGGGAGCCGCGATGTCGCGCGCCACGATTGCTCCTAAATGAGGGTTTTTTTGTTGAGGTGGAGGCCCCGTGGGGGCTGCGACCCGGATGCTTCACGGAGATCTTGGCGCTCATCCGGTGCCGACCGCACTCATTTGATCATCCGACGCCCGCGCCCATCTGTCCAGAGGAGCGCACAGGTGAGCGACGTGAGGATCGCCACGGTTTCTCCGCGCTTCTTTGCGTGCACGTTGCGTTCACCATGCGAACCGTTTGCGTAACCATCGTTCGGCCAGAGTGAGAGGCCGGCCACTCTTCGTCGACCAAACGGCAGGACTGATACGTCACTTACGGTTCCGTAGCTACCATTCGGCCATGACTGCGTTCGCCCCCGACGCGCCCGAGGACCCGCCGGTCGACGGCCGCGGCCCGCAGGCGCTCTCCCTGCCGCACCCGGTCAAGCCCAAGTTGCGGGGCTGGCTGCACCTCGGCATGTTCCCCGCCGCCCTGGTGGCGGGCCTGGTGCTGACCGCCCTCGCCGACTCGACCAGAGGGCGGATCGCCTGCGGCATATACGCACTGACCGCCTGCCTGCTGTTCGGCGTGAGCGCGCTGTACCACCGGGGCAACTGGAGCCCCCGCATGGACGGCGTCCTGCGCCGCCTGGATCACGCCAACATCTTCCTGATCATCGCGGGCACGTACACGCCGCTGACCATGCTGCTGCTGCCCGGCGCCAAGGGTCAGTGGCTGCTGTGGGGCATCTGGGCCGCGGCGGCGGCCGGGATCCTCTTCCGCGTCTTCTGGGTCGGCGCCCCGCGCTGGCTGTACACGCCCTGCTACATCGCGATGGGCTGGGCGGCGGTCTTCTACCTGCCGGACTTCATGCGCACCGGCGGCATCGCGGTCCTGGTCCTGGTCATCGTCGGCGGCGTGCTCTACAGCGCGGGCGGCGTGGTCTACGGGATCAAGAAGCCGAACCCGTCCCCGCGCTGGTTCGGCTTCCACGAGGTGTTCCACTCCTTCACCCTGGCGGCCTTCATCGCGCACTACGTGGGGATCTCGCTGGTGGCGTACCAGCACGGCTGACGCCGATCGAGCACAGCACCGGGTCACGGCCGACGGGCCGTGGCCCTTTTTTTGCGCCCTCACACCTGGCGGTGACTCTCTTTTGAGAGTTACTTTCATTTCATGGTTGCTGTCACTCCAACGGTCGCCGCTCCCCCCGACCCCCGACGCTGGTGGGCGCTGGGCGCCCTGGTCGCGAGCATGCTGGTGCTCGGCTTCGACCTGACGATCCTCAACGTGGCCCTGCCGGCCCTGGCCGGGCAGCTCGGCGCCGGCACCGGCGAGCTGCAGTGGATCGTGGACTCGTACGTCGTGGTCTTCGCGGCGCTGATGCTGCCCGCCGGACTGCTCGGCGACCGCTACGGGCGGCGCCGGATGCTGGTCGCGGGGCTCGCGGTGTTCCTCGCGGGCTCGCTGGGCGGCACGCTCGCGGACTCCCCCGCGCTGGTGATCGCCGCGCGCTCCGTGATGGGGCTGGGGGCCGCGCTGGTGGTCCCGCTCGGCCTGTCGGTGCTGCCGTCGATGTTCGGCGAGGAGGAACGCGGCAAGGCCGTCGCCGCGGTCAGCGCCGCCATGGCCGCGGGCCTGCCGCTGGGACCCCTGGTCGGCGGGCTGCTGCTGGACCACTACTGGTGGGGCTCGGTCTTCCTGATCAACGTCCCGATGGCCGCTCTCGGCATCGCGGCCTGCCTCCTGCTGCTCCCCGAGTCCCGCGACCCCTCCTCGCCCCGGGTCGACCCGCTGTCCGCCGCGTGCAGCGCGCTGGGGCTGGGCGCCCTCGTGCTCGGCGTCATCGAGGCGCCGGAGCGGGGCTGGACGAGCGCCCCGGTGCTCGGCGCGTTCGCGGTGGCCGCGGTGCTGCTGACCGTCCTGGTGAGGCGGCAGCGCCGGGAGACGCGCCCGATGCTCGACCTGGGGCTGCTCGCCCGCCGCGCCTTCCTGTTCCCCACCCTGGCCGCGACGCTCGGCACGTTCGTCTTCTCCGGCCTGCTCTTCCTGCTGCCGGTGTACTTCCAGGAGGTCGGCGGCGCCGACGCGTTCGGCACCGGGCTGCGGCTGCTGCCGATGATGGCCGGGCTGATGGTGTCCGCACGGGCGAGCACGGCCCTGGTGGCACGCCTGGGCGCGCGCCCGGTGGTCACGGCGGGCCTGGCGGTGCTGAGCTGCGCCGCGCTGCTCGGCTCGCGCACCGGGCCCGGCACCGGGTACGGGTTCACCGCGCTGTGGCTGACCGTCGCCGGGCTCGGCTTCGGGCTGGCCATGGTGCCCGCCATGGACACGGCCCTCGGCGGCATCCCCGCCGAGCAGGCCGGCAGCGGCTCCGGCCTGCTGATGACACTGCGCCAGGTCGGCGCCGCCCTCGGCATCGCCCTGCTCGGCAGCCTCGCCGCGGGCGCGTACCGCGACGGTCTGGACACCACCGGCCTGCCCGCTCCCGCGGCCGGCGCGGCCCGCGAGTCGGTGAGCGGGGCGCACGCCGTGGCCGAGCGGCTGGGGCTCGCGGGCCTCGCCCGGTCCGCCGACGCCGCGTACGTGGCCGGCATGGGCAGGATCCTGCTGGTCTGCGCACTGGCCGCCCTGCTGACCGCGGTACTCACGGCACTGCTGCTGCCCGGCCGCCGCGGCGTCCCGGCGCCGGAGGCCTGAGCCGTGGTCCCGCCGGAGTCCGATGACCGACAATGAACAGCATGACCACGGCGCGAACCCCTGTTCCCGAGGCCGGCCGCCCGCTGGGCCTGCGCGAGCGGAAGAAGATCAAGACGCGGCACGCGATCAGGCAGGCCACCTACGCCCTGGTCCGGGAGCAGGGGTACGAGAGCACCACCGTCGAGCAGATCGCCGAGCGCGCCGAGGTCTCGCCGAGCACCGTCTTCCGGTACTTCCCCACCAAGGAGGACATCGTCCTCACCGACGAGTACGACCCCATGGTGGAGGACCTGCTGCGCGGGCGCCCGGCCGACGAACCGGTGCTGGAGTCGCTGCGGTGGGCCATCCGCGAGTCGATGGTCCTGGCCCTCGCCGACAACCCGGACTTCGGCCCGGAGGAGATGATGCTGCGCGTCCGGCTGATGGCCGAGGTGCCCGCGGTGCGCTCCCGTCTGATGGAGAGCATGTCCGTCACCGGACGCCTGCTGTGCCGGGCCCTGGCCGAGCGCACCGGGCGGCACGAGAACGACCTGGAGGTCCGGACCTACGCCATGGGGCTCATGGGCGCCCTGCTGGAGGCCACGCTGTACTGGGCCGAGGGGGACTTCCGCGAGGATCTTCCCGAACTGGTCGACCGCACCCTCGCGACCTTCCGGAACCTTCCTCACCGCTGAGGCCCGCACCCGTCACGGGCCGGGCGAAACCCACCGGCGTGCGGCCGCGCCCCGTGGCATCCTGACCGGGTGAACGGTCCCGAGATCCACGTCGAGTTCGCCCCCGAGCTGCACGTCTTCGTCCCCCGGGCCCGGCGCACGGGCACCGTGCGGGCCACCACCGACGGCGCCTCCAGCCTGGGCCATGTCGTCGAGTCGCTGGGCGTGCCGCTGACGGAGGTGGGCGCGCTGCTCGTGGACGGCCGCGAGGTGCCCGTCTCGCACGTCCCCACGGCCGGCGAGTCCGTGACCGTGCGGACGGTCGAACGCCCCCAGCGGGTGCCGGGAGCGCCCCTGCGCTTCCTCCTGGACGTCCACCTCGGCACGCTGGCCCGCCGGCTGCGGCTGCTCGGCGTGGACACCGCGTACGAGTCGACCGACATCGGCGACCCGGCGCTGGCCGCGCGTTCGGCGGCCGAGCGGCGGGTCATGCTGAGCCGCGACCGCGGCCTGCTGCGGCGCCGGGAGCTGTGGGCCGGGGCGTTCGTCTACAGCACACGCCCCGAGGAGCAACTGCGCGACGTCCTCGACCGCTTCCGGCCCGAGCTGCAGCCGTGGACGCGCTGCACCGCCTGCAACGGAGTGCTGCGCGAGGCGTCCAAGGACGAGGTGGCCGACCAGCTCGAACACGGCACGCACGCCACGTACGACGTGTTCGCGCAGTGCGCGCAGTGCGGGCGGGCGTACTGGCGCGGCGCGCATCACGAGCAGTTGGAGGAGATCGTGGAGCGGGCATTGGCGCTGCGTCCCGAGCGCCGTTGACCGTGCGGCGCCGCGGGGAACCGCGGGACCGTCGTGGCCGGTCGCGCAGTTCCCCGCGCCCCTTCGGGGCGCCGTTCAGCGCCCGGTCCGATCCCCCCTGCCACAGGCGACGCCGTCGCCATTGCGGTCCAGGCCCAGCGGATCGTCCTTGCCATTGAGCCTCAGCCGGCCGTAGTCGTTGGCCCTGAGCCACTCGCAGCGGGCGGCCGTCGTCTTCTTCACCTCCGCCGGGAAGTGCGTCGGCACGCAGACGTTGACCGAGCCGTAGTGCCGGTCGCAGCCGGAGATCGTCGGGCTGACCTTCTGCGCGGTGCGCTTCTTGCCGGGACCCGAGGCCTTGCCCTCCGGGGCGTCGGCGAAGTCGTGGACGTGCGCCGCCGCGTCCGTCGCCTTCAGGGCCCGCGGGCCCTGGAGGTGCACCCACTTCGCCACCGACGGCACCCCGTTGGCGTCGACCGCGAAGAGCATGTACCAGCCGGGCGGGGCCAGGTTGGGGTTGCTCGTCACGTTCAGGTCGACGTTGCCGCCGTCGACGGACAGCGGCAGGTCGACGAACCGCTGGTTCGGGTCGGAGGCGTGCGTGACGGCGGCCGGGCGGATCAGCTCGGCCTTGGCGATGGGCCGGTCGACGGTGATGCGCTGGGTGTCGCCGTAGGTCCACTCGGTGTCGATGACCGAGGTGATCCGCGGACGCGGGCCCTTGAACAGGTAGGGCGGGCTGTAGACCGACACGTCGTGGTTCCAGGAGCCGTTGCCCGGGTTGTCGCCGGTGGCCATCACGCGGCCGTCGGGCAGCAGGAACGCCGAGGAGTGGTAGCCGCGCGCCTCGGGGTCGACGGCCACCGGGTCGAACGTCTCCGACTGCGGGTCGAAGAGCGACGTCTCGTAGACCGGGTTGGCGCGGTTGTGCAGCGCGCCGCCCGTCTCCAGCACCTTGCCGTCGGGCAGGAGCACGGCGGAGAGGTACATCTTGCCCTGGTCGCCGGTCTGAGGGACGGGTCCGTCGCCCAGGTCGACCGTCCCCTGCGGGATCGGCGGCCCGGCCACGTACGACGGGTTCGGCTGCTTGAGGTCGATGATGTCGGTCAGGCGGTTCGCCTCCGGGTTGGAGTCGATGTTGCCGCCGCCGAGGGTGAGGACCTTCTGGTCCTGCGCCGGGGGCAGCAGCACGCTGGCCGACTGGTCGCGCTCGTCCTTGTCCCGCAGGCCCGGGACCTGGGTGATGGTGTTGGCGTCGTAGTCGTAGATCGCCGAGCCGGTGCCGGGGATGTTGTTGCCGAAGACGTGGCTGCCCGAGTAGAAGAGGCGGCCGTCCTGCATCAGGATCATCGAGGGGTACAGGCCCCAGTACGACCAGGTCTGGTTGACCTTCCACAGCGGCTGCCACTGCTGCTCGGCCTCGGAGAACCGCTCGGCGGTGACCGAGCCGGTGGAGTCCTCGCGCAGCCCGCCGAAGGAGAGGACGTCGCCGTTGCCGAGGATCGTCGCCGACGGGTACCAGTGGCCGTCGTTCATGTCGTTGGTCCTGGTGTAGGTCTCGGTCTCCGGGTCGAAGACGTACGAGTCCTTGAAGCCCTGGTAGCCGATCCGGCCGTCCGCCGTGGGGTAGCCCTTGTTGCCGGACATGATCAGCACGCGGCCGTCCTGGAGCTGGACGTGCCCGGCGCAGAACATGTCCTTCGGCGTGGGGATGATCTTGTACGAGCCGTCCGCCGGGTCGTAGACGGCCGAGGTGAAGGTGCCCGCCTCGAACATCGACTCGTCGTTGCCGGAGCCCGCGATGAGCAGCACCTTGCCGCCCGGCAGGACGACGGAGTGCATGGAGCGCACCGGGTTCCGGGTGGGCAGCACGTCCCACTCGCCGTTCGCGCACTGCTCCGCCGTGCCCGTGCACTGCGGCGGCAGGACCGGGTCGGGGACCTGGTCCATGGTGTAGTCGTCGGTGGTGGCGGAGCCGGTGCCGTAGACGGAGACGCCCCAGGCGATGCGGTCGGTGCCGGCCGGGACCTCGGGGGTGCGGACCGTGGCCTCGGTCCAGTCGCCCGCCAGGTCCAGGGTCTTGAGGTCGGTCCAGTACTGCCAGCCGGCCGTCGTGTCGTGCCGGAACAGCGTGATCGCCGCGTCGGGCGTGGTCGTCCTGTACCAGAGTCCGAGGTCGTACTGCTTGCCCGGCGACACGACCGGGGCGCACTCGGCGGACTCGGTGATCAGGGCCTTGCGGTCGCCGTCGACGCGGCGGGTCAGCTCCACCTTCATGGCCCTGGAGCCGGAGTGCGCGTCGGTCGTGGTGGTGAAGGTGAAGTCGTTGTCGCCCCAGCCGGACTGCTTCCAGCAGTACGGCATGTCGCCGGTGCCGGCGGTCTCGAAGCCCGGGTTCTTGATGAGGTTGGCGGCCGAGGCCGGCTGGGGTGCGGTCATCAGCAGGCCCGCGGTGAGGCCCGCCACGGACAGCAGTGCGGTCGTTCTGCGACGAAGGTTCACGCGGTTCTCCTCGCGGTGCGGCCGTCGCGCCCGGGCGTCCCACGGCCCCGGCGCGGCAGGTAGACCAGCGCTTCGGTCCCGGCGAAGCGCAGGACGAACGTCGTCACCAGCGCGAGCGCGGTGGCGGACAGCACGCCCAGGTGCAGCTGGTGCACGAACAGGGCGATCAGCGGGATGCGCAGCACCAGGTCGGCGTTGGCGAGCAGCGCGAACCGCCCGGCCCGGTCCCACCAGCGCCGGTGCCGGCGCCGTTCACGGAACAGCAGGTGCTCGATGAACAGGAAGTTCCAGGCGACGCCGAGCTGGTTGGCGAGGATCTCCGCCGGGACGTAGTGCATGCCGAGCGCGGTCAGCGCCCACAGGCCCAGCAGGTTCGGCAGGAAGCCGGTCAGCCCGATCAGGCCGAAGCCGACCATGCGCGCGGCCGGTGAGGCGCTGCGCAGCCCGGCCAGATGGCGCAGGAAGCGCAGGCCCTCCCGTGCGGTGGACTTGGACTCGCCGGCGAACCGGTCCTGGAAGACGAACGGCACCTCGGTGACCGTGCGGGGGCGGCTGCGGACGGCGAGTTCGAGGAGGATCTTGTAGCCGAGCGGCTGGAGCACCTCCGCCGTGACCGCGCTGCGGCGGATCGCGAAGAAACCGCTCATCGGGTCGCTGATGCCCTTCAGCCGGCGCGGGAAGAGCCCCTTGGCCAGCCAGGTCGCCCCGCGCGAGACGGCCACGCGGTAGCTGCCCGCCAGCCCGGCCCGGCTGCCGCCCTTGATGTACCGGGAGGCCACGACCAGCCCGGCTCCCGCGCGTTCACCGGTGGCGACCAGGTCGGGCACGAGGGACGGCGGGTGCTGGCAGTCGCCGTCCATGACGACGATCCAGTCCGAGGTGGCCGCCTTCATGCCCTCGACGACCGCGCCGCCGAGCCCTCCCACCGGTTCCTGCCGGTGCAGCACGGTCACGGGGAACGGGCAGTCCTGCGCGGCCTTCTCGATGACCTCGGGCGTGTCGTCGGTGGAGTCGTCCACGAAGACGACCTCGCAGGGCAGCCTGGCCGGCACCGACTCGGTGATCAGGTGCAGCAACCGCCGTACGTTCGCCGACTCGTTGAAGGTCGGTACGACGAGGGTGACGGCGCCCGGTTCGGGGATCTGGGCGGGCTCGACGACCTCGGCGGGGACGGTGGACTCCTGGCTCATCGCGCGCCTCCGGCGGACGTCTGGATCTGGCGGATCTCGATGCGGTCCTCGCCGGTGCCGAAGGTGGCGACGGGGTCGGAATGCTCCATGGCGGCCCTGACGTTGGGCAAGTCGGCCGCGTCCCGCCGCACGGTCGGCGAGGCGACGACGTAGTCGAGGTCCTTCCAGCCGCGCGGCATCGTCTTCGTCACGGCCGGGTCGAGGTCGGCCTTGTAGAACCAGATGACGCCGAGGCCCGGCCGGTAGCCCTGGTGGACCAGGTCGAGCCAGAGCGCGTCGTCGACCAGCACCCGGGTGCGCTCCGGGTGGTCCACCTCGGTGGCCAGCCACCGCGCGGCAGCCCGGTAGGGGGCGTTGGCGTCGGTGGTGACGGCCGTGCGGGCACCGTCGTACCAGCGCGGGACGACCAGGGCGCAGGCCGCCAGGGCGAGGACCGCGACGAGCGCGTACCGGCCCGCGGCGATCCAGCCCCGCTCCGCGTCGGAGCGGCGGCGGCGCAGCACCGCGTGGGCGACGGAGGCGGTGCCGCCGGCGAGCACCAGCGCGAGGAACGGCAGGGCCTGGATGACGTACATCGCGGGCAGGTAGCCGTTCGGGCGCAGGGCGAGCGCGGCGAGGATGGCGACGGCCAGGGCCGGTCCGGCCAGGGCCCGGGCGGTGACCGACCAGCGCCAGGTGAGCAGCAGGAGCAGGGCGCCCGCGAGGCCGCCGAGGGGCAGGATCCGGTCGTAGTAGAGCCACGACTGGAGCACCTCCCAGGAGCCGGAGCCCCGGTCCAGGATGAAGCCCGAACCGGGCCGGGTCATCTGATAGGTGACGCCGTCCCAGAGGGAGACGTGCCCGGCGCCGGGCAGCAGTTCGCCCTTGAGCAGGGCGAACAGCGGGTACGAGAAGCCGATCAGCGCGCAGGCGGTGACGGCTCCGGTGAGGGCGAACTTGCGGGTGTCCCGGTGGCTGTGGCGCCACATGGTGAGGAACAGCGCGGGCAGGACGACGAGCATCGTCTCCTTGGTCAGGACGGCCGTGGCGGCGGCGATCCCCGCGCCGAAGTGGTGCCAGAGGTGGCGGCTCGGGGAGGCGGCCAGGGTGAAGGCCAGCAGCGTCCACATCACCGCGAGGTTGTCGAGGAAGATCTCCCGCTGGAGGATCACCGACAGCGGGGAGAGCCCGAACAGCGCCATGCCGAGTCCGGCCGCCCAGCGGGGCAGCGCCAGGCGGCGGCCCAGCACGAAGACCAGGACCGCGCTGACGCCGCTGATCACCAGCATCGCGGCGCGCATCGTGCCCACCGTCATGGACTCGGGGCTGATCAGCGCCGGGATCCAGGTCAGCAGGGCGATCTGCAGCCAGCCCAGCGGCGGGTGGTCGTACCAGTAGGTGTAGTGCGCCAGGCCGTCGCCCTGCTGGACCGACCAGGCCTGGGCGAGGTAGGTGCCCTCGTCGTCGCTGAGGGTCGGGTAGTCGGCGATGTTCCAGCCCTGGACGACGAGGATCGCCAGCAGGAGCGCGCCGCACAGGAGCAGGTCGGAGCGTGCGGAGCGCAGCCGGCCCGGCGGCTGCGGGCGTTGCCGCGATCCGGTGCCGGGCACGGCTGTGCGCTGCGCGGGGACCTTCGGGCCGGTCACCGCGGGGAGGGTGGAGGTCACGCGGGAACGTCCTCTCGGGTCACGGGAGCGTCCTGCCGGGCCGTGTCGTCGAGGTGCGCGCCCACGTGGGTCGTCAGCTCCCAGTCGTTGCGGCCGCGCTGCTCGCGCCAGACGGCCCGCACGGCCGCCCCGGCGAGCAGGACCTGGTAGAAGGGGCCGCCCAGCACGAGCTTCAGGTAGTGCGCGAACCGCACGCGCAGGCCGTACTGCCTCCCGAAGTCGTGCAGTCCGACGATCTCGAAGACGAAGGTGACCAGGGCGGTGACGGCCGGCAGGAAGGTGATGAACGCGATGCCGACGGGCACGTCGAGGAAGAGCGCGATCGCCACGTTGAGCGGGATGATCAGGCCGGTGAAGGCCTGCATGAACGGCGTCATCAGGGTGTAGCGGGCCAGCAGCCGCTGCCCGAGGGTGGGCAGCTGCTTCCAGTCGCCCTTCCGGTACACCTGGAGGAACCCCTGGTTCCAGCGGGTGCGCTGCTTCAGCAGGGACATCAGCGAGCCCGGGGTCTCCTCCCGGGTGACCATGTCGGAGTCGTAGGCGACGACGACCTTCTTGCCGACGCTGGAGAGCCTGACGCCCAGGTCGCAGTCCTCGGCGAGGCAGTCCGGGTCCCAGCCGTCCGCCTGCCGCAGGACGTCGGTGCGGACGAAGACGGTGTTGCCGCCCAGCGGAATGAAACCTTTCTGCGCGTGCAGGTGGAGCCGCGAGCGGAACCAGAAGAAGTACTCCAGGCAGTTGCGCAGGCTGTACCAGCTGGAGTGGAAGTTGATCAGCTGCACCCCGCCCTGCACGACGTCGGCGCCGGTGGTGCGGAAGGCGTGGTCCACGTGCGCGAGGAGCTCGGGGTGGACCTGGTCCTCCGCGTCGAACACGCCGACGACGTCACCGCGGCAGTGCGGCAGCGCCGTGTTCATGGCCTTCGGCTTGTTTTTCCTCTCGTGGGTGTCGACGACGACCCGGACCCGGGGATCACGCGCCGCGGCCCGCTCGGCCACGGCGGTGGTCTCCGGGTCGTCGTGGCCGACGATCACGATGATCTCGAAGTCGGTGTGGCCGGACTCCAGCAGCCGCTGGATCGTGTGGTCCAGCACCGCCTGTTCGTGCCGGGCGGGCAGCAGCAGCGAGAAGGAGACGTGCTCGTCCCCGTCCGGGCTGCTGAACCGCGTCGAGGCGAGCACTTCCGGCGTGCGCCAGGCGTGCATCTGCCACCACAGGGTGAACGCCGCCATCCAGAACAGGGCCAGTGACACGGCAGCGATGAAGACAGACGTCAGCAAGCAGATCCCCCCAGATCCGAAAACCCCCGGTCGTGACGGAGTGCCGGTGCGGCCCCATCCGTCACGTCACCGTGCAGAGATTAGGGGGGAACTGTGAAGCCCGGGGGCTGTTCCGATAAAGAGCGTGTTTCCGTTGATTTCCGACTTCAGTCGCCCAGCACCGCACGCAACCGTTCAACTTCCGTTGTCGGCGCGTCACATGTGAAGTTACGGCAGACGTACGCGGCTGGTTCACCGCCGACCAGCGGACGGTCCCTGAGCAGCGGGAACTCCTCGCTCTCCGGGGTGCCGGCGGCGACCACGGCACCGGGCGCGGTGCCCAGAAGTGCCGTGCGGTGCAAGGTTTTTGTGCCTTCGTGGTCGAGGGCCGGACCCACGATCGCGACCTCGCGCGGCCCGTCCAGCACGGCCTCGGCGACGGCCAGCCCCCAGCCGATGAAGCGGGGCACGCGCGGCCCGAGCGCCTTCACGACGCCCAGCGCCCGCTCGGCGGCGGTGCGGTGGGGCTCGGAGCCGGTGTGCGCGGCATAGCCCAGCAGGGCACCGGCCGCCGCCGTCCAGCCGGACGGGGCGGCGTTGTCGGTGGGGTCCTGCGGGCGCCGGATCAGCCGCTCGGCGTCGGCGGCGGTGTCGAACAGCGCGCCCGACGCGGGGTCGGTGAAGCGGGCCAGCACGTGGTCGAGCAGGAACCCGGCGAACTCCAGCCAGACGCCCTCCCCGGTGACGGACGCGAGCGCGAGGAAGCCCTCCGCGACGTCGGCGTAGTCCTCCAGCACCCCGGCGTTGGCGCCCGCGTGGCCGTCCTTGCTGGTCCGGGTGAGACGGGCCTGCTCGTCCAGGTGCAGCCGGACCAGCAGGTCGGCGGCGGCGACGGCGGCCTCCACCAGGTCGGGCCGGCCGAAGTAGGCGCCCGTCTCGGCGAGCGCGGCGATCGCCAGCCCGTTCCAGGCGGCCACCACCTTGTCGTCCCGGCCGGGCGCGGGCCGCTCGGACCGCACGCGCAGCAGGCGCTCCCGGATCGACGCGATCCTCTCCGCCTCGAACAGCCCTTCCTGCTGCGGCAGTTGCAGGACGGACGTGCCGTGTTCGAAGGTGCCCTCCTCGGTCACGCCGAAGTACTGCGCGGCGAGCTCGGCGTCCCGCTCGCCCAGCGCCTCGCGCAACTGCCCGGGCGTCCACGCGTAGTACGCGCCCTCGACGTGCCTGCCGGTGCCGTCGTCGCTGTCGGCGTCCAGCGCGGAGGCGAACCCGCCCTCGGCGGTGCGCAGTTCACGCACCATGAAGTCGGCGGTCTCCAGCGCCACCCGGCGCGCGAGCTCCGAGCCCGTGGAGCGCCACAGGTGGGCGTAGACCCGGCACAGCAGGGCGTTGTCGTACAGCATCTTCTCGAAGTGCGGCACGACCCAGTCGCGGTCCACGGAGTAGCGGGCGAAGCCGCCGCCGAGCTGGTCGTAGATGCCGCCGCGGGCCATCCGCTCGCAGGTGTCCCGCGCCATCTGCAGGGCGCCCTCGGCACCGGTGCGGGCGTGGTGGCGCAGCAGGAACTCCAGCACCATCGACGGCGGGAACTTCGGCGCCCCGCCGAACCCGCCGCGCTGCGGGTCGTACTCCCGGGTGAGCGCGAGCAGCGCCTGCGCCAGCTCCTGCTCGCCGGGGGTTTGGTCGTCGCCGTAGGAGATCTCCCGGCCCGCCAGGTCCCGGACGATCTTCCCGGCGACCTCGGTCACCTCGTCCCGCCGCTCCTGCCACGCCTGGTGCACGCCCTGGAGCACCTGCCGGAAGGACGGCATGCCCTGGCGCGGGGCGGGCGGGAAGTACGTGCCGAAGTAGAACGGCTCGGCCTCCGGCGTGAGGAACACGGTCATGGGCCAGCCGCCGTGCCCGGTCGCCGCCTGCACGGCCTCCATGTACACGGCGTCCACGTCGGGACGCTCCTCGCGGTCCACCTTGACGCTGACGAAGTGCGCGTTGAGGTACTCGGCGGTCTCCTGGTCCTCGAAGGACTCGTGGGCCATCACGTGGCACCAGTGGCAGCTGCTGTAACCGATGCTGAGCAGCACGGGCGCGTTCCGCTCGCGGGCCTCCTCGAAGGCCTCCGCCGACCAGGGCCACCAGTCGACGGGGTTGTCGGCGTGCTGAAGGAGGTAGGGGGACGTCTCGTGCGCCAGTCGGTTCGGCATGGTGTCCATCCTGCCGCAGTACCCGCTCCGGTACGCGTCAGGCGCCGCCCGGCACCGCCCGGGACGCACGTCCGCCGCACGCGCGGCACGCCAACGCGCCCTGGTCTTCACACAATCGGGCCGGGCACGCCCCCTCGCCCCGGTGCGCCGTCCGCAGCACACTTGACCAAGGAGACGAACGGGACGACGCGCGGGGGACGGACGAGAAGGCACCGGGGATCGCCGTTGCCGCCAAAGGGGGACATGACATGCGGGACGGTCATCGGGCGGAGGCCGAGCGGCTGTTGGCGCGGGCCGTGGAGGAGGAGGTGCGCCGGACGGGCGGGCGCACCGACGGCAAGGTGCTGCTCGCCCGGGCCCGCGGGGCGCTCGACGCGATGGCCCAGAGCGCGGCCGAGGAGTACCGGGCCTACACCGACGCGCTGGACGAGGCCGCGGCCGGGCAGCTGACCTTCGGGCAGCGCTACGCCCGGGAGGGCGCCGGCACACCGCTGCTGGTGGCGGGGGTCGCGGCGGTCGCGGCCGTGATCGCGGACATGGCGCTGGGCACCGGTACGGGCACGGCGCTGGGCGCGGGCGCCACCGTGGGTGTCGCGGGCGCCGCGGCGACCGTCGTGAAGGTGATGGGCTCCCATCTTCCGGCCGCGCACCACCGTGCCGGGGCGGTGAGCCAGCCGGGCGGGCCCGAGCAGCTGCGGCTGCAGTGGCTGACGGCCCTGGAGGTGCGCGGCATCCGGCCGTTCCTCGATCAGCAGCGGATGCTCGCCGCGTCCACCGGACCGGCCAGGACCGGACCGCGGCTGCGCGGCGCCGACAAGAGCGCGGCGGCCCGCGGGCGCAACGTGCTGACACAGTCCTTCGGGCAGTTGCCGGAGGCGGTGGAGCCGTTCGCGGGCCGACGGCGGGAACTGGCGCGGATCAGGCAGTGGGTGCAGGCGGCGCGCGCGGACACGGAGACCCGGCCCACGGTGGTCGTGCTGCACGGCCCGCCCGGCAGCGGCCGCACCACCCTCGCGGTGCGCGCCACGCACGATCTGCGGGACCACTTCCGCGGTGCCTGCGTCGTCGACCTGCGGGCCGAGAGCGCGGGCGGGTCCCCGCTGTCCACGCGCGACGCCCTGCTGCATCTGCTGAACCGGCTCGGCGCCCCCCGCGAGCAGCTGCTGTTCCGCGAGCGCTCCTCCCCCGACCAGCAGGTCAAGCGGCTCAGCGAGCTGTACCACCAGCATCTGACCGGCCTGCCGGTCACGATCGTCCTGGACGACGCCTCGGACGCCGGGCAGATCCGCGCGCTGGTCCCGGAGCGGTCGGACAGTCTGGTGCTGGTGACCGCGCGGGGTCCGCTCGAGCTGGACGGCCTGCCGGCGCGGGTGCACGAGCTGGCGGTGGACCCGCTGGACGCTGCGGGGGCGGAGGAACTGCTGGGCGCGGCGGCACAGGACCCTTCGGGGCCGTACGACGCCGAGTCCGCGGAGCGGGTGCGGGAGCTGTGCGGCGGGCTGCCGCTGGCGCTGCGGATCGCGGGCTCCTGCCTCGGCCCGCGTTCCCCGCGGGCACTGGCGGCGGATCTCGCGGCCTACGGCCCGGTCGAGCCGGTGGAACGCGCGCTGTGGCTGATGTACACCGACCAGAAGGAGACCGCGCGGCGGCTGCTGCGGCGGCTGGCGCTGGCCGGGCGCGCCTCGCTGGGCGCCGCAGCGGCGGCGGCGCTGCTGGCCACGGACGAGGCGGAGGCCAGGCGGCACCTGGCGGCGCTGGCCCGCTCGGGCCTGATCGACCATGTGCGCGGTGACCGCTACCGGCTGCACGACCTGGTCCGCTCCTTCGCCCACGCCCGGCTCCACGACGAGGAGGAGCCCACCGAGCGCACGGCGGCGCAGGAACGGCTGATCGTGAACTACGCCGAGCTGGCCGACTCGGTGCTGCGCATGGTCGACGGCAACATGTCGACCCGCACCAACCGCTTCAGCCCGTACGGCTTCACCTCGCTCGACGAGGCGCTGCGCTGGCTGGACGACGAGTCGAGCTTCATCACGGCGGCGCTGCGGCACGCCGAGGGTGTGAACCAGGCGGCAGTGCTGAACCTGCTGGGCGCGCTGTGCGACTACTGCCTGCTGCGCGGCGACCTCTACCGCCTCGGTGAGATCAGCGAACTGGCCCAGGCGGTGGACGAGGGCCTGCTGGTCCGCTCGGTGCAGTGGCGCACCGGCATCGCGGCCCGGCAGCTCGGCGAGCTGGACAAGGCCCGGACGACCCTCTCCTCGGTGGTCGACCTCTACCGGGAGGCGCATCACGACGCCGGGGCCGCCCGCGCCCTGTGCTCCCTCGGCATCACCCTGCACCACCAGGGCAATCTCACCGAGGCGTCGGCCAAGCTCCGCGAGGCCCTGGCCCTGCAGTCCTCCCCCGAGCTGGCGACGGACCGGGCCTGGACGATGCACGCCCTGGCGGCGGTGGAGCGGGACCGGGCGCGGCTGGGCGAGGCGCTGGAACTGCTGGGCGAGTCGCTGGTGCTGCACCGGGCGGGCGAGTCGGTGCACGGGCAGGCCTGGGCGCACTTCCAGCTCGGTCAGCTGGCGCTGCGCATGGGCGACGTCCCGCGCGCCGAGTCCGAGCTGCGCGCCGCCCTCGACCTGTACCGCCGCACCCGTGACGCCCGCGGTGAGGCCTGGGCCCTGACCCAGCTGGCCCGGGCGCTGCTGGTGGCCGGTGAGGCGTCAGCGGCGGTGGAGGAGCTGCGCGGCGCGGCGGCCCGCCACCGCGACAACGAGGACGCGCGCGGCGAGGCCTGGACGCTCTACTACCTCGGCCAGGCCCTGGAGGAGACGGGCACCCTGGACCAGGCGGTGCGCGAGCTGGAACGGGCCCGCACGATGTTCTCCCGGATGCGCGACGTCTACGGTCTGGCCTGCGCCCGCCACCACTCGGCCCGCGTCACCCGCGACCAGCGGGCGGCGCAGACGGGCTCCCTGCGCAACTCCGGCTTCGCCCGGCAGCTCCTGGTCGACGCGCGCGCCGACTTCCAGCGCATCGGCGTCGCCCACGGCGAGGCGTGGACCTGCCTGGAACTGGCCGTGGTGGACGCGGGCAACGCCCGCACGCAGCAGGCGCTGGCCCTGTGCGACGAGGCCGTGGACCTGTTCGCCTCCTACGGCGACCGCCGGGGCGAGGACTGGGCCCGCTTCCTGCGCTGCACGCTCCTGCCCTACGCGGCCCCCGGCGGCGCCGAGGTCGGCACCGCCGTGGCCCAGGAGGAGCTGACCCGGCTCGCCCGCGCCGCCCACGCCCTGCGGGACGAGAAGCTCGACGCGTACATCGACGCGTGGGCCCTGCTGCTGGAACGCGGGGTGAGCCTGGAGTCCGGATGGCAGGCCTGGGACCTGGGCATGACACCGAACCGCCACGCCCGCGAGGTGATGGGGGTGCCGGTGGACCCGAAGACGTGACGTCTGCGGGGCCGGGGCCTGCGCGCACGCAGGTGCTCGGGCCCGCCGGGCTCCGGCAGGCCCGCCGGTGGCGGTCCGTGTGGGGACCGCCACCGGCGGGTGCCGGCGGTCCGGCGCGGGCGTCAGCCCTGCTTCTGCTTGTTGTCCTGGGCCGGGTCGGCCTGCTCGGCCCCCGGCTCCGGGTCCTGCGGGAAGTCGACCTTGTTCATGTGCCTGTTCATCGACTTCATCAGGCCCCAGACGGCCAGGGCCATCACCGCGAACACGATGAATCCGAGGACGCCGGGGGTGACCTTGTCCTCGTCGACCTCCTTGGCCAGGGAGACCAGGTGCGTCATTGCCAGGCTTGCGCTTGCGCTCATGTCAGGCATTGTCGCGGATGCCCGCAAAGAGGTCGTCCTCGGGGAGGGAGGTATCGACGAGGGACTTCGCCAGCTCGTACTCCTCCGTCGGCCAGACCTCCTTCTGGATCTCCATCGGCACCCGGAACCAGCCCCCGTCCGGGTCGATCTGCGTGGCGTGCGCGATCAGCGCCTTGTCACGGATCTCGTAGAAGTCGGCGCACGGCACGTGCGTGGTCAGCGTGCGCTCGTTGCGGCCGAACTCGTCCCAGCGCTTGAGCCACTCCCCGTACGGCGATTCCAGGCCCCGGTCGAGCATGGCCTGGTGCAGCGCCTCGGTGCGCGGGCGGTTGAAGCCCTGGTTGTAGTAGAGCTTGAGCGGCTGGTAGGCGGGGCCGTACTCGGCCTCCGGGTAGCGCTGGGTGTCCACCGCCCCCTCGAACGCCACCATCGAGATCTTGTGGGTCATGATGTGGTCGGGGTGCGGGTAGCCGCCGTTCTCGTCGTAGGTGGTGATCACCTGCGGACGGAAGGAGCGGATCTTCCGCACGAGTTCGCCGGCCGCCTCGGCGACGTCCTGCAGGGCGAAGCAGCCCTCCGGCAGCGGCGGCAGCGGGTCGCCCTCGGGCAGGCCCGAGTCGACGAAGCCGAGCCACTCCTGCTTGACGCCGAGGATCTCCCGGGCCTCGTCCATCTCCTTCTTGCGTACCTCGTGGATGTGCTCCTCGATGTACTTGTCGCCCTGCAGCTTGGGATTGAGGATGGAGCCGCGTTCCCCGCCCGTGCAGGTCACGACCAGCACGTCCACCCCCTCGGACACGTACTTCGCCATGGTCGCCGCGCCCTTGCTCGACTCGTCGTCGGGGTGGGCGTGGACGGCCATCAGTCGCAACTGGTCAGTCAAGACTCAATCCTCAGTAAGTCGGCGCCCTGTGTGCGTCGGCGCAATCAGCGGCTTCTATAGTGACCGAATCGGGGGGCGAATAATTCCGGGACCGGGTCCCGGGGCCCCTTTCGGGACGTGTCGTCCCGGCCCTGTCTGGAGGCGATCATGACGACGGCGAGCACGCGACTGCCCGACGGCCGTTACGGCCGTTCCTCGGACGAGCGTGCCGACCGGGGACTCAAGGTCGTCGGTGCCGTCCTCGCGGTCGCCCTGCTCGCCCTGGTCGGCTGGTTCGGCTACCACTACGTCGCGCAGAACGAGATCAGCGCCGAGGTGATCCGCTTCGAGCCGGGCGAGAAGTCCGTGCGGGTGCATCTGGAGGTCCACAAGGACTCCGGCACCACGGGCTACTGCACCGTGCGTTCGCAGGCCGGGGACGGGGCCGAGGTGGGCCGGGCCGACTTCCGCTTCGACGGGGACGCGACCCGCGTCGACGAGGTCGTCACGCTGCGTACGACCTCCCCGGGGACGACCGCCGAGCTGCTGGGCTGCCACGCCGACTGACGGCGGCCGGTGTCACCTGGAATCCGTACCGCGTGACCTGCGTTGACGTGAATCTGGTGGCTTATGTCCTCCCCCTCGCGGCCCTGAATTGTTAGGCTCGTGGTTTCGCCCATCCATGAGGGAACATTCTTCTGGGTAGGGCGATGCTTTGTATTCCCAGTACCTACGAGGAGCACCTGTGACCCAGACCAGCGAGAACGTCACCTGGCTGACCCAGGAGGCGTACAACAAGCTCAAGGCTGAGCTTGAGTACCTTACTGGTCCCGCGCGGGCGGAGATCTCCGCGAAGATCGCCGCCGCGCGCGAGGAGGGCGACCTGCGTGAGAACGGCGGGTACCACGCGGCCAAGGAGGAGCAGGGCAAGCAGGAACTCCGCGTGCGCCAGCTCACCCAGCTCCTCGAGAGCGCCAAGGTGGGCGAGGCCCCCGCGGCGGACGGTGCGGTGGCTCCCGGCATGGTCGTCACGATCGCGTTCGACGGTGACGAGGACGACACCCTGACGTTCCTGCTCGCCTCGCGCGAGTACGCCAGCTCCGACATCGAGACGTACTCGCCGCAGTCCCCGCTGGGCACCGGCGTGATGGGCCACAAGGTCGGCGAGGACGCGGAGTACGAGCTGCCGAACGGCAAGAAGGCGTCGGTGAAGATCCTCAAGGCCGAGCCGTACGAGGGCTGAACGACCCTCGGCCAGACCGTGACGTGCCCCCGGCGTCCACGCGGCGCCGGGGGCATCGTCATGCCGTCGCGGAGCGGTACTTGCGCACCGCCAGTGTCCTGAACACCACCAGGATCACCACGGAGTAGATCAGCGAGGCCCACACGGGGTGCTGCATGGGCCAGGCGTCGGACTGCGACTGCCCGGGGTTGGCGAACAGCACGCGGCAGGCCTGGACCGTGGCACTGAAGGGGTTCCACTCGGCGATGTGGCGCAGCCACGGGGTCATGTTGCTGGTGTCGACGAACGCGTTCGAGATGAACGTGACCGGGAAGAGCCAGATCAGGCCGCTGGAGGTGGCCGCCTCGGGGGTGCGCACGGACATGCCGATCAGGGCGCCGATCCAGGTGAAGGCGTATCCGAGCAGGAGGAGCAGGCCGAAGGCGGCGAGGACCTTGGCGGCGTTGGTGTCGCCGTTCGACCCGACGCGCCAGCCGACCAGCAGGGCGACCACGGCGAGGACCACCAGGGTCAGGGCCGTCTGCACCGAGTCGGCGAGGGTGCGGCCGGTGAGCACCGCGCCGCGTGCCATGGGCAGGGAGCGGAAGCGGTCGATGAGGCCCTTGTGCATGTCGTCGGCGATGCCGGCGCCGGAGCTGGCGGTGGCGAACGTGACGGTCTGCGCGAAGATGCCGGCCATCAGGAAGTTCGTGTAGTCGGTGGCGCTGGTGCTGCCGCCGATCCGCATGGAGCCGCCGAAGACGTAGGTGAACAGCACCACGAACATGATCGGCTGGATCAGTCCGTAGATGATCATCTCGGGGATCCGGGACATGCGGATCAGATTGCGCTTGGCGACGACCAGCGAGTCGCGGACGGACTGGGTGACCGGGTTCGCGGCCGGCGCGACCCGGACGGTGTCGGTGACGGCGCTCACTTGGCGGCCTCCTCGTCGTCGGTCTCGTTCTTCGCCTCGGCGACGTGTCCCGTCAGGGACAGGAAGACGTCGTCGAGGGTCGGGCGGCGCAGGCCGATGTCGTCGATCTCGATGCCGCGGGTGTCCAGCTCCCGGATGACCTCGGCGAGGAGCTTGGCGCCGCCGGTCACGGGCGCGGTGAGCTTGCGCATGTGCTCCTCGACGGTGGTCTCGCCCTTGCCGAAGCCGGCGAGCACCTCGCGGGCCGCCTGGAGGTGCTCGCGTTCGTGGACCACGACCTCGACGCGCTCGCCGCCGGTGCGGGCCTTGAGCTGGTCGGAGGTGCCCTTGGCGATGACCCGGCCCTGGTCGACGACCGCGATGTCGTGCGCCAGGTGGTCGGCCTCCTCCAGGTACTGCGTGGTCAGCAGCAGCGTCGTACCGCCGGAGACCAGTTGCTTGATGACCTCCCACAGCTGCTGGCGGTTGCGCGGGTCGAGGCCGGTCGTCGGCTCGTCCATGAACATCACGGGCGGCGAGACGACCAGGGCGGCGGCGAGGTCGAGCCGGCGGCGCATGCCTCCGGAGTAGGTCTTGGTGGGGCGGTCGGCGGCGTCCGTGAGGTGGAACTGCTCCAGCAGCTCGGCCGCGCGCTGCTTCGCCGCCTTCGCCCGCATCTGGTAGAGCTGGCCCACCATCTGCAGGTTCTCGCGGCCGGTCAGGTATTCGTCGACCGCCGCGAACTGGCCCGACAGGCCGATGGAGCGGCGGACCGCGTCGGGCTGCTTCAGCACGTCGATGCCCGCGACGACCGCGCGTCCGCTGTCGGGCCGCAGCAGGGTGGTCAGGCAGCGGACGGTGGTCGTCTTGCCCGCGCCGTTCGGCCCGAGCAGGCCGAGGACCGTGCCCTCGGGCACGTCGAGGTCGACACCGTCCAAGGCCCTGACGTCACCGAAGGTCTTGACCAGACCTTCGGCGTAGATGGCGCCTGGCATTTGAGTCTCCACGTCTTCGGGGATGGCCGGACAGTCGTCCGGTGAGGCTTCTCACGCACACACCATAACGCGATGTATCGCGTCTCACAACGAGTTTTCCGGCGTCGCGTTCGGTGATCACGAAGGGCGCCCGGACGGCCCGGAGCCCGGTCAGTTCATGACCGTGTAGCCCGCCTCGCGCAGTGCCCGGCCCACCTCGGCACAGTGCGCCACGCCCTTCGTCTCCAGGTGCAGCTCGACCTCCGCCTCCGTGAGCCCGAGCCGTGGGTCGGTCCGTACATGGCTCACATCGAGGACGTTAGCGTCGGCCACTGACAACACCCCCAGAAGAGTGGCGAGAGCGCCCGGCCGGTCCGTCAGCCGCAGCCGGACCGCCAGGTAGCGGCCCTGCGCGGCCATGCCGTGCCGCAGCACCCGCTCCATCAGCACCGGATCGACGTTGCCGCCGGACAGCACCGCCACGACCGGGCCCTCGAAGGCACCCGGATCGCTCAGCAGGGCCGCCACCGGACTCGCCCCGGCCGGCTCCACGACCAGCTTGGCCCGCTCCAGGCACAGCAGCAGCGCGGCGGACAGCTCGTCCTCGCTGACCGTGCGCACCTCGTCGATCAGCTCCCCGATGATCCCGAACGGCACGTCGCCCGGACGTCCGACCTTGATGCCGTCGGCCATCGTCGCCGGGTTCTCGACCGTCACGGGCCGGCCCGCCGCCAGCGAGGGCGGATAGGCCGCCGCACCCGCCGCCTGCACGCCGACGATCCTGACGTCGGGCCGCAGGGCCTTCGCCGCCACCGCGAGCCCGGCGGCCAGCCCGCCCCCGCCGATGCCGACCACGATCGTGCGCACCTCGGGGCACTGCTCCAGGATCTCCAGGCCGACCGTGCCCTGACCGGCGATGATGTCGGGGTGGTCGAAGGGGTGGATGAACACCGCGCCCGTCTCGGCCGCGTACTCCTGCGCGGCGGCCAGGGTCTCGTCGACGACCTGGCCGTGCAGCCGCACCTCGGCCCCGTACTCGCGGGTGGCGCTGACCTTGGGCAGCGGGGCGCCCTTCGGCATGAACACCGTGGACCGCACCCCGAGCAGCGCGGACGCGAGGGCGACGCCCTGCGCGTGGTTCCCGGCGCTCGCGGCGACGACACCGGCCGCGCGCTCCTCCGGCAGCAGACCGGCGATGCGGACGTACGCGCCCCGCAGCTTGAACGAACCCGTCCGCTGGAGGTTCTCGCACTTGAGGTGCACCGGCGCGCCCACCATCTGGGAGAGGTGCCTGCTGCCCTCCATGGCGGTCACCCGTGCCACGCCCGAGAGCATCTTCTGGGCGCCTCGCACATCGTCGAGGGTGACGGGGCGCAAGGAGTCAGCCGTGCGGTAGCTCATGACACCAGCATCGCAGTTCACAGCCGCGACGGACTGTTGTGACCAACCTCCGAGACCCGCTTTGCGCAGCTCCGGTACGACCCGCCCCCGGGCCGCGTACCCTGTCCCCCAATCTGCCAGCCCTCCACGAAGTGAGCCCCCGGCCATGCCCACAACACCTGAAATGTCGATGGACATGTCGACCGTCGGTGACACCGGTCTTCTCGACACGCTGCAGCACGAGGTGGCGCTGTTCGCCCGCCGTGCCGAACAGACCCGGCTCGGCGGGGTCGGGCAGGTGCGCAACTCCATGGACCGCGCCGCGTACCTGCTGCTCAACCGGCTCGACAAAGAGGGGCCGATGGGCGTCAAGGCGCTCGCGGCGAGCATGGGCATCGACTCCTCGACGGTCACCCGGCAGGTGGCTCCACTCGTCGACACCGGCCTCGTCAAGCGCACCTCCCACCCCGAGGACGGGCGGGCCGTGGTGCTCCAGCTGTCCCCGCGCGGGCAGGCCCGGCTGGAGGAAGTGCGCTCCTCGCGGCGGCAGTTGATGGCCGAGCTGACCCACGACTGGGAGCCGGAGGAGCGCGAGGCGTTCTGCTCGCTCCTCACCCGCTTCAACACCGCGCTGTCGGCGCGGATGTCGGCGCACGGCGTGCCGGGCCCGGAAGCGCAGCCCGAGTCCTGAGCCGTCCGAGTGCCACGCGCGCGTGGCGCCGCCCGGGCCGTGCGCGGCTCTTGACCGCGGGGCCGACCCTGGCCTGATATGAGACCGGATCCTGTCGCGTGCGGTCCTCGCGGCCGCCCGGGGCCGGGTCCGTGTCCTCACGGTCGCCCTGAAGCGGGAGGCGCGGTGCGAGATCGGCATGCGTCCCGGGCGGCCCGCCGGGACCGGGAGTTCGAGGCGTTCGTCGCGGGCGCGGCGGGGCGGCTGCTGCACACCGCGACCCTGCTCACCGCGGAGGCGCCCGACGGCAACCCCCGCGCGCGGCGCCTGCTGACGCTGTCGCTGGCCCGCACGTACGCGTGCTGGGACCGGCTGCGCGGCGAGGATCCCTACGACCACACCCGCCAGCATCTGGCCACCCGCTTCGCGCGCGGCGCCTGGCACCACCACGGCGTCCTCGGCCGCTTCCGCCCGCACCCGGCCGGTCCCCTGGCCCCGCTCACCCCGCAGGAGCGGCTGATCCTGGTGCTCAGGCTCTACGAGGGGGTCGCCGAGCAGCAGACGGCGGCCCTGCTCGGCCTGTCCGAGGATCGCGTACGGGCGGTCTGCCACCGGGCGACGTCGGTCCTGCTGCACCGCGCGCGGGGCCCGGCCCCGTCGGTCACGGCCGCGAAGGTGGTGCCGTCGTGAGCGGCGCCTCAGGGGGTCCTGCCGTCGTGAGCCGCGTCTATGGGGGTGCTGCTGTCGTGGGCGGCGCCCCGGGGAGTGGTGCCGTCGTGAGCGGCGCTCCCCTCACGGCTGGTCAGGCCGCGGCGCGGCTAGGAGTCGTGCCGGCGTGGGCGGCGCCCCGGGGAGTGGTGCCGTCGTGAGCCGCGCTGTCAGGACGGGTGTGGTCGTGGGCGGTGCCGTCGGGAGAGGACGGCGGGGCGGGCGTCGGCGCGGCGAGCGGAGCCGGACATGAGAACGGGCGACCGGGAAGAGGCCGTGCGGCGGCTGCTGGAGCAGGCACCGCGGCCCGTGCCGCCGGAGCTGCACACCGAGGCGGTGCGCCGGGGCGCCCGCATGCTGCGGCGCAGGGCGCTGACCCGCCGCGTGCTGTGGCTGCTGCTGCTCACGGCGGCCGCGGCCTTCACGGTGTGGGCCCTGACGGTCCACCCGTGGGTGGAGCCGCCGTCGCGGACGACTCCACCGCTCAGCGGCTGGTAGGCCGGCGCCGGTCTAGCCGAGCGCCTGCTGCAGGTCCTCCAGCAGGTCGTCGGCGTTCTCGATGCCGACGGACAGCCGCACCAGGTCGGCGGGGACCTCCAGGGCCGAGCCGGCCGCGGAGGCGTGCGTCATGCGGCCCGGGTGCTCGATCAGCGACTCGACGCCGCCGAGCGACTCGCCGAGGGTGAACACCTTGGCGCGGTCGCACACCTCGACGGCCGCCTCCTCACCGCCCTCGACCCGGAACGAGACCATGCCGCCGAAGGACTTCATCTGCTTGGCGGCGACCTCGTGGCCGGGGTGCTCCGGCAGGCCCGGGTAGAGCACGCTCGTCACGCGCGCGTGCCGGGTGAGCATGTCGGCGACCTTGGAGGCGTTCTCGCTGTGCCGGTCCATGCGCACCGCGAGCGTCTTGGTGCCGCGCAGCACCAGCCAGGAGTCGAAGGGCCCGGCCACCGCGCCCATCGCGTTCTGGTGGAAGGCCAGTTCCTCGCCCAGGGCGGCGTCGGCGGTGATCAGGGCGCCGCCGACGACGTCGGAGTGGCCGCCCATGTACTTGGTCAGCGAGTGCACCACGACGTCCGCGCCGAGCGAGAGCGGCTGCTGGAGGTAGGGCGTGGCGAAGGTGTTGTCGACGACGAGGCGGGCGCCCGCGTCCCGGGCGACCTGGGCGACGGCGGCGATGTCGGTGATGCCGAGCAGCGGGTTGGAGGGGGTCTCCACCCACACGGCCTTGGTCCTGGGGGTCAGGGCGTCCCGGACGGCGGCCGGATCGGCGGTGTCGGCGACCGACCACTCCACGCCCCAGCGGGAGACGACCTTGGCGAACAGGCGGAACGTGCCGCCGTAGGCGTCGTTGGGGATGACCACGTGGTCGCCGGGGCTGAGCAGCGTGCGCAGCAGGCAGTCCTCGGCCGCCAGCCCGGACGCGAACGCGAGACCGCGGCTGCCGCCCTCCAGGGCGGCGAGGTTCTCCTCCAGCGCGGTCCTGGTCGGGTTGGCGCTGCGGCTGTACTCGTAGCCGCCGCGCAGGCCGCCGACACCGTCCTGCTTGTAGGTCGAGACCTGGTAGATCGGCGGGACGACCGCGCCCGTCAGGGGGTCGGCGGTGTTGCCCGCGTGGATCGCGAGCGTCTCGAAGTGCTGACTGATGTGCCTGTCGCTCATGGGCACCGAGGGTAGTGCGCCGACGCGGCGCGTGCCCCCGTACGGCGGGACGCGGGCCCGGCGGCGCCTCCCCCCGCCGCTCCCCCGGCCGCTCCCCCGGCCGGTCGTCCACAGGGCGGCGGGGGCCGCGCGTCCGGGTTTTCCACAGGTTCGGGGAGCAGGTTGGCCAATTGTCGGCGCGGTCTGGTTCGCTTGGTGCATGGAGATTCTCTGGGTCCTGATCGCACTGGTCATGCTGGGCTTCGTGCTGCTTCCCGTCCTGCGGCGCAGGCGCGGTGCGGTCGGGCTGGTCTCGCCCGACCACCCCGACGCGGCGGACCCGGCGAACTACGGCTTCGTCCGCGAGGAGGAGCTCGACATCCGCATGCCGGGGCCCGACCAGGACCTGCTGGACGTCCTGGACGTGGTGCAGCGCACGCAGGACTACCGCGCGGCGCAGCAGCTCCTCGCGGGTACGGAGACCGAGGGCGAGCGGCGCTGGCAGCGCGTGCAGGCCTTCGCCGGCGCGGCCTCGCTGGAGCTCGCGCAGCGGCCCGGCGGGGTGGGCGAGTCGCCCGGCGGGCAGTGGCTGCGGGTGTGGCGGGCCGAGGCGCCCAAGGACGCGGGCGGTGCGGCGGTGCACGCCGAGTTCCTGGTGCAGCAGGCCTGGCGCACGGCGACGCCCGGCACGGACGAGTTCCGCATCATCATGGAGGAGGCGAGATCGGCGTGCGCGGACGCGGCGCTGCTCGCCCCCGGCGATCCGATCCCGTACATCGTCGAGCTGTCGGTGGCCCGCGGGCTGGACTACTCGCAGAAGGACTTCGAGCAGCTCTGGCTGAAGATCCTGGACCGCGCCCCGGCCCACATGGGAGCCCATCTGGCCGCGCTGCACTACTGGTGCGAGAAGTGGCACGGCTCGCGTGACGAGGCGTACGCGTTCGCGGAGGCTGCCGCGGCCCGGGCCCCGCAGGGCTCCCTGCTGGCCGCGATGCCGCTGTTCGCGGTGTTCGAGCACCTCCCCGAGGTGACGCTGGTCAGCAGCTTCTGGCAGTCCGAGGTGGTCACGAAGGCGGTGCACGGCGCGCTGCACGCGGTGCACTCGGCCCGCCCCGACGACCCGATGCTCGCGCACGTGCGGCACATGCTGGTGTTCTTCCTGGTCCGCGGCGAGCGCTGGTCGGAGGCCATGAGCCAGCTGGTGCACATCGACGGGCACGTGGGCGCCCTGCCCTGGACGCTGTCCCCGGACCCGGCGGCGGAGTTCGCGGTCTTCCGGGCGCTGGCGGTGGCGGGCTACGAGGCGAACGGCGGCAGCCCGGCGAGCCTGCCGCACTGAACCGCGGCCGGAATTCCCGCCGGCCGTCGCGCGTTGTAAGGGGCGTCGCCCGCACATGGGCGCCGCCCCCCGACGGACACCGCTGGAGACCGCATGTTCCTGCACAGCCGTACGCCCCAGCTGCCGACCCCCGAGCAGGCCCTGCGGGGCCGCGCGGAGCCGGCGTTCACGGTCCCCGACCGGCACACCGTCCTGGGCAACCCGCTCATGGGCCCCTACCCCGAGGGCATGGAGATCGCCGACTTCGGCCTGGGCTGCTTCTGGGGCGCCGAGCGCAAGTTCTGGCAGCTCCCGGCGGGCGTCTGGACGACCCTGGCCGGCTACCAGGGCGGTTACACCGAGAACCCCACGTACGAGGAGGTCTGCTCGGGCCTGACCGGCCACACGGAGGTCGTGCGGGTGGTCTACGACCCGGCGCTGGTCTCGTACGAGCGCCTGCTGAAGACGTTCTGGGAGTCCCACGACCCCACGCAGGGCTTCCGCCAGGGCAACGACGTGGGCACGCAGTACCGCTCGGCGATCTACACCCACAGCCCCGAGCAGGAGGCCGCGGCCAAGTCCTCCCGCGAGGCCTACCAGCAGGTCCTCACGTCCGCGGGCCACGGCGGCATCACCACGGAGATCGTCTCCGCCGAGGGCCGCCCCTTCTACCCGGCGGAGGGCTACCACCAGCAGTACCTGGACAAGAACCCGGCGGGCTACTGCGGCATCGGCGGGACGGGCGTGTCCTGCCCGATCGGTGTGGCCCCGGCGGACGGCTGAGCGGCTGCCCGCTCGTGCCGGGGGCGGGCCGGTCGGCCGGCCCACTCCCTGGGCCACTCGGCCGGCCGGGGCGTCACACGGTGGCGACAGTCCGAGCCCGGCTGACCCGACGGTCCGGGCCCGGCTGACCCTGCGGCCCGAGCCCGGCTCACCCGACAACCCCACGCGGCTCACCCGACAATCCGAGCCCGGCTCACCCTGCGGTCCGAGCCCGGCTCACCCGACAACCCGAACCCGGCTCACCCGACAACCCACGCGGCTGACCCTGCGGCCCGAGCCCGAGCCCGGTTGACCCGAACGCCGGGCTTCGGTGCGCGTCGGGCCGGGTGAGGCCGGTGGGCCGTGAGGACCGGGTTAGCCTCGACCGGCACGCGTTCTGGGAGCCCCGGAGGTATCGCCGTGTCGGCAGCTGGGCCACGCACCGCCGCGATCCCCCTGCCGCTCGTCCTCGGGCTCGCCATCGCCTTCACGATCACGGTCCTCGACCCGCTGGTGCTCAGCCTGAACCTGCCGGAGGTGAGCCGGGCCCTCGATATGCCGTCGGAGTTCCTCGGGCTGATGGGGGGAGCGGCGACGCTGGTGATGGCCTCGCTCGTCCTGGCCGCGGGCAGGATCGGGGACTCCTTCGGGCTCAAGCGGCTGCTGATGCTGGGGCTGGCCGTCGTCGCGGCCGCGAACCTGCTGTCCATGCTGTCCCCCGGCTACGGCTTCCTGCTGGCGATGCGTTTCCTGGCCGGGCTGGGGATGACCCCGCTGCTGGGCGTGCCGCTGGCCCTGCTGAAGACGTCCGTGGCGCCCGAAAAGCGGCCTGCGGCCATCGGTGTGCTGATGTCCGTCGACGTGGTCCTGTGCGGCATGGTCCCCTCGGTCACGGGCTGGGTGATGTCGGCCGTGGGCTGGCGGTCGCTCTTCCTGATCACCCCCGTGCTGTCCCTGGTCTCGCTCTGGCTGACCGCCCGTCATGTCCCGGAGCCACCCCTGCGGCAGGGCGGTCGTCTCGACGTGGTCGGCATCTGCCTGATCGGGACGACCATGCTGGCCCTCGTCCTCGGCCTGTCCGCGGCGCAGAACGGCGTCTCGCGGCCCCAGACCTGGGTGCCGCTGGCGGTCGGCGCGGTCGGCGCCCTGCTCTTCGTGCTGCACGCGCGCCGTACCGCCGACCCCGTGCTGGACCTGGCGCTGTTCCGCAGCGCGCCGTTCAGCGTGGCCCTGGTGGCGACGCTCACGGTGAACTTCCTGATCGCCGGGCTCGGCATCGTGCTGGGGCAGTTCGGCAGCCGGGTGCTGTCCCTGTCGCCGGAGGAGATCGGCCTGCTGTACCTGCCCGGCACCGTGCTGATCGCCGGGGCCGTGATCCTGGCCGGGCGCCTGGTCGGGCGGTACACCCCGCGGCCGGTGATGGTGACCGGCCTGCTGGTGATGACGGCCAGCGCACTGCTGCTGGCGGGCACCGCCGGTCCCGCGATGGCGGTGTGGCTGCTGGTGCTGGTGACCTGGCTGTGCAACCTCGGGTCGGTGGTGGCGTCCGCCTCGGTGTCGGAGACGGTCCTCTCCCAGGCGCCGCCGGGGCAGTCCGGCACGGTGGCCTCGGTCCAGATGGGCTTCGCGGTGACCGGCGCCGCGTTCGGGCCCACCGTCTACCTCCTGCTGCTCGACTTCTTCTTCCAGCGGGAGTGGCTGGCCGACGCCGAGTCGCGCGACCTGTCGGCGACCGAGGCGGGGCAGGCCGTGGACGCCGTGCGCAGCGGGCTCGCGCAGAGTCCGGGGGCCGGTGTCTACGACCCGAATCTGCTCCGCCAGGCCTCGGGACTGGACCTCGGGCTGGACTTCGCCGACGGTCTGCGGCTCACCATGCTGATCATCAGCGTCCTGCCGCTCGCCGTGGCCCTGGCGGCTTTCGTGCTGATGCCCCACGGCAGGAAGCACCGGGCACCGGGCTCCTGATCCGCGCGGGGCTGCCCGTTCACCCGAGTGGTGATCCGGCCGCGGCACTCCTACGGTGAGGAGCAAGCCGTCCGCCACCAGCGGCGGGGAGAGGTTGTCCCCGGCCTCCCCGCCTTGCGGAGGACACATGGTCCTGCACCGGAACGCGACACTCTCCGCCCCGGGTCGTACGCTCTCCGCCCGGCCGGAACTCGATGTGGTGGTGCGCGCCTTCGCCCTGGAGGACGATCCCGCCCGGCTCCGCTACCGCGTCGACGTGGGCGGCCTGACCTTCTCGTCCGTCATCTCCTACGCGTCGATCCCGGCCTGGTCCGGCGTCTTCGCCGCGCTGCCCGCGCGGGAGAACGGGGCGCGGCTGGTCGGCGCGCTGATCGCCTGGGACGCCATGCGCTTCCTCGCACTGGGCGGTGAGCATCTCGTGCTGCCGCCCGGGCTGCCCTGCGACGCCGCGGTCGGCGCGACCTGGCGGCGGTGTTTCCTGAGCCAGTTCGGCGAGTGGCGCTACCGCAACCGGATCCGCTACCGCGACGGCACCCCGGCGCTGGTCTCGCCCTCCTCCTCGCCCCCGGCGGAGATGCCCGGGGGAGGCCGGCCCCCGCACGCCGGAGGCCGCGCCCTGCTGACCAACGGCGGCGGGAAGGACACCCTGGCCGGCATGCTGCTCCTCGGCAGGAGCGGGATCGCCCACGACGTGTACGAGGCGTACCTGCCGGTCGGCGGTGACCACGCACTGCAGCGCCGGCTGCTGGAGAACCTCAGAGCGGGTGCGGAGACGCGGAGCACCGAGGTGGTCCGCGTCGACGTCCGTGACGACTTCTACAGCCGCCCCGCCGCCCGGTTCTCCGAAGCCGGGGTGACGGCGGACCACTACCGGACCGACTTCGCCGTCGGGCACACCGCGAGCTACGTCGGTTACATGCCGGTCGTCCTGCACGGCGGCTACGACCGCGTCTGGTTCAACATCGAGCGGTCCGCCGACGACCCCCATGTCGTGTGGGAGGGCGAGGGGATCAGCCACCAGTGGTGCAAGAGCGCGGAGTACCAGGCGATCTCGTCGCGGCTCTTCGCCGAACTCACCGGCTTCGACTGGTTCGAGGGTTTCGACTCCACGCTGCGCGGGCTGTACGACCACACCATCTACCGCATGGTGGCCACCCGCCCTGACCTGCTGCTGCGGACGCACTCGTGCAACTACGGGAAACCGTGGTGCGGCCGGTGCCCCAAGTGCTGCTTCTGCTATCTCATGACGACCGCCTTCCTCGGGGAGGACTTCGCGCGCAGACTGCTGGGCGTGCGGGAGAGCCTGCTGGCCGAGCCGCGGAACCTCCCGGTGTGGGAGGCCCTCATGGACTCCTCCCGGATCGCCTGGGAGTGCGTGCCGTCCCATCTGGAGATCGTCGCCGCGGTGGACCAGTGCCTCGCGCGAGGAGTCGACCACCCGGTGCTGCGCCGGTACGCGCCCGGGCCCGCCACGGCCGCCCGGCTGCGGGCCCGCTTCCTCGACATCGACTGGTCCCGGGTCCCGGCCCCGATCGCACCCGCCGTGCGGGAGCTGGCGGGCGGGTCCGTCCGGGCTGCTTCCCCGGCTGGGTGAAGGTGAGGGTCCTCGGCCGCGGCGGTCGTTCCCCCTGACGGGCGCGGCTGCCGGGACGTGCCGCGTCGCCCGGCCGCCTCGCCGTGCGGTCGCGCGGGGTCCGGCCCGGCGGGGGACGTCCGCCGGCACGACCGTCACGCGGCGGGGTGCACGGGCGGGGCGGACGGGGTGGCCCGTGCGGACGGGGATCCCGTCCCGTGCGGCGCGGCCCGCAGGTGCGGCGGGGCGGGTGAGGTCGTCGGCGCTACCGGGAAGAGTCGGAGTGGCCGTAGGGTGCCTGGGTGACTGCCCCCTTGAGTTCCACGAAGACCCGGGACGCGCTGCGGACCTCCGCGCGGGTGTCCGCCGAGCTGCTGCTGATCATCGCCATGTCAGCCGTGGCGCTGTGGCTGCTGGGCCGGATGTGGTCGGTGGTGTGGCCGCTCGTGGTCGGGTTGCTGCTGACCACGCTGACCTGGCCCGCGGCGAACGTGCTGCGGCGGCGCGGGTGGCCGCCGGCGCTGGCCGCCTCGGTGGTGACCGTGGTGTTCCTGCTGGTCGCCGCGGGGGTCGTGGCGTTGATCGCCGTGCCCGTGGCCTCTCAGTCGGGTGAGCTGTCCGACGGGGTCGTCGAGGGCATCCAGCGGCTGCGCGAGTGGGCCGCCGGACCGCCGCTGAACATCGGGGACGCCCAGATCGACCGGGCCTTCGACAGCGCGGTCGCCAAGGCGCAGGAGGGCCTCGGCAGCATGGTGGGCGCCGTCGTCACGGGGGTGAGCACCGTGGTGAACGGGGTCGTCACCGCCGTGCTGGCGCTCTTCCTGATGTTCTTCTTCCTCAAGGACGGGCCGCGGTTCCTGCCGTGGCTCGCCCGTCAGCTGCCGGGCCGGCTGGCCACCGACGTCCCGACGGTGTTCGCCCGCGGCTGGGAGACGCTGGGCTCGTTCGTGCGGTCGCAGGCGGCGGTCGGGCTGCTCGACGCCGTCCTGATCGGGATCGGCCTGTGGGTCCTCGGTGTTCCGCTGGTGCTGCCCCTGGCGGTGCTGACGTTCGTCTCCGCTTTCGTGCCGATCGTCGGCGCCCTGTTCGCCGGCTTCGTCGCGGTGCTCATCGCGCTCGTCTCCAACGGCCTCACCGACGCGCTGATCGTGCTGGCGATCATCGTGGTGGTGCAGCAGCTCGAGGGCAACGTCTTCCAGCCCATGATCCAGAGCCGCGGTCTGGGTCTGCACGCGGCCGTGGTGCTGCTGGCCGTGACGCTGGGCGGCAGTCTCGCGGGCATCGTGGGCAGCCTGCTCGCCGTCCCCGTCGCCGCGCTGATCGCCGTGGTGTGGAACTACGTGCGTGAGCAGCTCGCCGACCCGGTGGTGCCGGGGCCGGACCCGGACGCCGACGAACCGGATGTGGTCAGTCCGGTCGCGCCGTAGGGCACCCGGCCGCACGGCGCTCCGCAGGGCCGCGCGCCCGCCGGGCACGCCGCGCCGGACGCCCGGCGGCCGGCGGGTTACGGTCGGCGCATGGACGGTGATCACCCCGGGTGGCGCCGGTGCCTGCTCGCGGGAGCCGTGTTCGCCGTGTGCATGGCCGGCACCACGCTGCCCACCCCGCTCTACCCCCTCTACCAGGAGAAACTGCACTTCTCCGAGCTGACCGTCACCGTCGTCTACGCCATGTACGCCTTCGCGGTCATCGGCGTGCTGCTGCTGGCGGGCAACGCCTCGGACGCCGTGGGCCGGCGCCCGGTGCTGCTGTGGGGCCTGGGCTTCGCGGCGGCCAGCGCCGTCTGCTTCCTGAGCGCGACCGGCCTGGCCTGGCTCTACGCGGGGCGGCTGCTGTCGGGGGTCTCCGTCGGCCTGTTCACGGGCGCCGCCACCGCCTACGTCCTGGAGCTGGCGCCCCGGGGCGGCTCCTCGCGGGCCACCTTCGTCGCGACGGCCGCCAACATGGGCGGACTGGGCTGCGGCCCGCTGCTCGCCGGGGTGCTCGCGCAGTACGCGCCCTGGCCGCTGCACCTGCCCTTCGCCGTGCACCTGGCCTTGGTGGCCGTCTCGGCCGCGGTCCTGCTGCAGCTGCCGGAGACCGTGCGGGAGCCGCGGCCGCTGCGCTCGGTGCGGCCCCGGCGGCCCGCCCTGCCCGCGCCGGTGCGGGCGGTGTTCGGTCCGGCGGCGACGGCCGCGTTCGTGGGGTTCGCGCTGCTGGGGGTGTTCACGGCGGTCAGCCCGGCGTTCCTCGCCGAGTCGCTGGACGTGCACGACCACGCCGTGAACGGGCTGATCGTCGCCCTGGCCTTCTTCTCCTCGACCGCCGGGCAGCTCATGGCCGGCCGGCTGGGGGCGGCCCGGTCGCTGCCGGTGGGCTGCGCCGGGCTGCTCGGCGGGCTGCTGCTGCTCGCGGGTGCCCTGTACGGGGAGCTGCCGGCGCTGGTGGTGCTGAGCGCCCTGGTCGGCGGGACCGGGCAGGGGCTGTCGTTCCGCGGGGCGCTGTCGGCGGTGGCGCGGGCGTCTCCCGCGGACCGGCGCGCGGCGGTGATCTCGACGCTGTTCTTGGTGGCCTACACGGGCATCTCCGTGCCGGTGATCGGCGTCGGCGTGCTCACGGAGCCGATCGGCCTGGAGGGGGCGGCGCTGGTGTTCATCGCGTGCATGGGGGTGCTGGTCTCGGCGGCCGCCGGCTATCTGCTGCGGCGGCCGGTGCGGGCGTGAGCGGGCGGCACTCGGCCCCCCGCGAACGGACGAACCGGGCTCGCGGCGCACCCCCGGGCGTGTGAGCCTGGACGGGCCGTGGGGGTGAGGGGGTGCGCGAGAGGAGTTCCCCGGATGGTTCCTGTCACCGCGTCGCCCGTGCGCCTGGAGGCGTACGTCGATCCCCGGCTGTCCCGATGGATGTGGCTGGTGAAGTGGCTGCTCGCCATCCCGCACTACATCGTGCTGTTCTTCCTCTTCATCGCCTTCACCGTCGTGACCGTGATCGCCTTCTTCGCCATCCTGTTCACCGCCCGGTACCCCCGGTCGCTGTTCGACTTCAACGTCGGCGTGCTGCGGTGGAACTGGCGCGTCGGCTACTACGCCCACACCGCGCTCGGCACCGACCGCTACCCGCCCTTCACCCTCGCCGACGTGCCGGACTACCCGGCGCGCTTCGACGTCGCCTACCCCGAGCGGCTGTCGCGCGGTCTGGTCCTGGTGAAGTGGTGGCTGCTGGCGATCCCGCAGTACATCGTCGTCGGGATCCTCGTCGGGGGCTGGGGCTGGGGCGAGGAGGAGAACGAGGGCTGGGGAGGAGGCGGGCTGCTCCCCTTCCTGTCGCTGGTCGCGGTGGTCATCCTGCTGTTCACCGCCCGCTACCCGCGGCACCTGTTCGACTTCCTGATCGGTCTCGCCCGCTGGATCGCGCGGGTCACCGCCTACGCCGCGCTGATGACCGACCAGTACCCGCCGTTCCGGATGGACCAGGGCGGCCGCGAGCCCGAGCAGGGCACCCCGCCCCCGGCTCCCGGCCAGAGCCCGCCGCTGTCCAAGGAGTGACCCCGGGGGCCGGGAATGCCCGGCGGAACCCGTTCCTCCCCGCCTACGCTGCCCGCATGGTTCTCAGACGGGCGTTACAGGTGATCATGGTCATGGCCCTGGCTCTCGCGGGGGCGGTCCAGGGCGCCGCACATGCCGACGACGGCGGCGGCGGACGGCAGTTGCTGCACTACAACCACGCCTACGGCGTGCTCGACCGGGAGACCGCCGACGCGATCGAGCACTCCGCGTACCTCAGGGAGTTCGCGAACTTCCAGGTCCGCACCACGACCGGGTCCGGCGGACAGACCTGGACCGGCCGCTACCTCATGGGCCGCGAGACCTACCTCGAACTGTTCGGCACCGGCGACCTGCCCGGCAAGGACGGCACCCTCGGCGCCGGCGGCCTGGGCGTCTCCACGGAACGGGCGGGCGACCTCGCGACGGTGACCGCCCGGCTGCGCGAACAGGGCAGCGAGGACCCGGTGGAGTTCCAGCAGACCCGCGACTTCGGCGACGGCGTCCCGGTGCCGTGGTTCGACGCCGTCTTCACCACCGACCGCTACGACCTGTTCGGGGCGTGGGGCATGGAGTACCGGCCGGAGTACTTCGCCGACCCGCGGAGCGGCACCGAGCCCGCCGCACACCCCGGTGACGTGGGCCGTGAGCGCTATCTGCCCGACGGCTACCGGGACCGTTCGATGCGGGACGTGACCGGTGTCCGGCTCGCGGTGACCGCCCGGGACCTGGCCAACACCGTGCCGCTGCTGGAGGCCGGCGGGTTCGCCGTGCGGTCCGTGCCGGGCGGGGGCGTCGTCGCGAAGGGCGGCGGCACCACGCTCCGGTTCGACGCCGTGCCCCTCGACCGGGTCGGTCTGCGGCAGGTGGAGATGTCGCTGAACGGGCCGGTGCCGTACCGGCACGTGGAGCGGCTCGGCACGTCGGACCTCGTCGTCGGCCCCGGCCCCCGGGCCGTGTGGACCTTCGGCCGGACCTGACCCGAGGCGCCCGCCGCGCGGGCCGAGTCAGGGACGGGCCAGGGGCGCGAGGTCGTGCCTGCGCGGGCCGGTCGGGTCGGGTGACCGGGACACCGGCAGCGGCTTCCCCATCACCTCGGCCAGGGTGAACGCGACGCCGCCCGCGGCCGGGCGGCCGGGCGGCAGGGCGGCAGGGCGGCAGGGCGCCGCGTGCCCGGGTGCGTGCTGGTCAGCCGCCGCTTCCGTACGGGCGGGTGATGATCTCCAGGCGGTGGCCGTCGGGGTCGTCGAAGTACGCGCCGCGGCCGCCGTCGTGGTGGTTGATCTCTCCGGGGCGGCTGTGGAAGGGGTCCGCCCAGTACGTCAGCCCGGCCGCCCGGATGCGGCCGAAGATCTCGTCGAACTCCTCCTCCGTGACCAGGAAGGCGTAGTGCTGCGGCGTGATCGCGCCGGGGCTGTCCATGTAGTCCAGCGTGACGCCGTTGGGGATCTCGACCGGGAGGAAGGGGCCGTAGGGCGGACTCACCTCGAGGCCCAGGAGGTCGGCGAGGAACCGGGCCGAGGCGCGCTTGTCGCGGGCGGCGACGATCGTGTGGTTCAGCTGCACGGTCATGGTGGGCCTCCCCTGATGTACCGGTGAACCCCCTGGTGCACTCCCCCTGTGTACCCCGCGCGCCCGCCCTCGCGCATCACGAACGCCGCGAGGGCCCCGGCGCGGGTGCGCCGGGGCCCTCGCGTGTGCCGGACCGTCCGGTCTCAGATCGTGGCCGTGTCGATGACGAAGCGGTAGCGCACGTCACTGGCGAGCACCCGCTCGTACGCCTCGTTGATCTGCTCGCCGCGGATCACCTCGATCTCGGCGCCGAGGCCGTGCTCGGCGCAGAAGTCCAGCATCTCCTGGGTCTCCGCGATACCGCCGATCATGGAGCCGGCGAGCGACTTGCCGCCGCCGATCACCGAGAAGAGGTTCAGGGAGATGGGCTCCTCGGGGGCGCCGACGTTGGCCAGCGTGCCCTCGGTCCGCAGCAGCGACAGGTAGGCGCCGAAGTCCAGCGGGGCCGAGACCGTCGAGACGATCAGGTCGAAGGTGCCGGCCAGTTCCTCGAAGGTCTTGGGGTCGCTGGTGGCGTAGTAGTGGTCCGCGCCCAGCCGCAGGCCGTCCTCCTGCTTGCGCAGGGACTGCGACAGCACGGTCACCTCGGCGCCGAGGGCGTGCGCGATCTTGACGCCCATGTGGCCGAGGCCGCCCAGGCCGACGATCGCGACCTTCTTGCCGGGGCCGGCGCCGAAGCGCCTGAGCGGCGAGTAGAGCGTGATGCCGGCGCACAGCAGCGGCGCGGCCACGTCCAGGGACAGGCCGTCGGGGATGCGGACGGCGAAGTTCTCGTCGACGACGACCTTCTCCGAGTAGCCGCCGTAGGTGGGCCGGCCGTCCTTGCCGATGCCGTTGTACGTCGGGATGTTGCCCTTGACGCAGTACTGCTCGCGGCCGGCCTTGCAGTTGTCGCACTCGCGGCAGGAGTCGACCATGCAGCCGACGCCCACGCGGTCGCCCACGGCGAACTTCGTCACGCCGGGACCGACCTCGGAGACGACACCGGCGATCTCGTGGCCGGGGACCATCGGGAAGATCGCCTCGCCCCAGCCCTCGCGGGCCTGGTGGATGTCGGAGTGGCAGATGCCGGCGAACTTGATGTCGATCAGGACGTCGAACTCGCCGACCTGGCGGCGCTCGATGGTGGTGCGCTCCAGGGGAGCCTTGGGAGCGGGTGCGGCGTACGCGGCGACTGTGGTCATGCCGGGGTTCTCCTAAGCGACGGGGTGCGCCCGGCTGCCTTCTGGATCTTCCGGCCGGGCACGCCTCCCACCGTGCCGGAACGGCGAGCCTGCACCCAGACCACCGTTTTGCGTACGTACGGCGTGCGTACCACTGGCGGGGTCAGGCTCGTGTGCGTACGAACGGGTTTACTGGAAGGCATGGACGAACAGCCCGAACCCGCAGCCACGGCCGGTGGCGGCCTGGACCGGCGCGCCGAGCTCAGCGAGTTCCTGCGCACCCGGCGTGCCCGGCTGAAGCCGGAGGACGTGGGGCTGCCCGACTTCGGGCGGCGCCGGGTGCCGGGGCTGCGCCGGGAGGAGCTGGCCCAGCTCGCCGGGGTGTCCGTGGCGTACTACACACGGCTGGAGCAGGGCAACGGCCACAACGTCTCGGCCGAGGTCCTGGACGCGATCGCGCGGGCCCTGCGGCTGAGCGACGCCGAGCACGCGCACCTGACGCACCTGGCGAAGCCGAAGCAGCACAAGAAGAAGCCGGTGGCGCGCAGCCAGCAGGTGCGGCCGCCGCTGCGGCATCTGCTGGACTCGATCGACGACGTCCCGGCGTACATCGTGGGGCGCCGTTCGGACGTGCTCGCCTGGAACCGGATGGCGGCGGCCCTCTTCGGCGACTGGGCGGAGCTGCCGGCGGCGGAGCGCAACTGGGCGCGGCTGGTGTTCCTGCGGCCCGAGTACCGCGAGCTGTTCGTCGAGTGGGACCAGAAGGCGCAGGACATGGTCGGCTATCTGCGCATGGACGCCGGCTGCCACCCGGACGACCCGCAGCTGTCGGCGCTGGTCGGTGAGCTCTCGGTGAAGAGCGAGCGGTTCCGGAAGCTGTGGGCCGCGCACGACGTGAAGGAGAAGGGCTACGGCGTCAAGCGCCTGCGCCACCCGCTGGTCGGCGACCTGACCCTCTACTTCGAGACGTTCCGCCTGGTCGACGCCGAGCAGACCCTGACCACGTACCACGCGGAACCGGGCACCCCGTCGGCCGAGGCCCTGCGCCTGCTGGCGAGCTGGGGGACGGACGCGACGCGCTCCGGCACCAGGGCGTCGGCGCCCACGGACTGAGCCGGAACACGCCGGACCCGCCGGGAGCAGTGCCCCCGGCGGGTCGTGACGCGTCCGTCCTGCGGCTTACTTGCCGTAGTACGCGTTGTAGATCGAGATCGTCGACTTGTTGCCCTTCTTGTCGGCGATCTTGGCGTGGAAGGAGATGGCCTTCCCCTTCGCCGGGTTCGTGACGGTGACCTTGCCCTTCTTGACGGTGAGCTTCTTCCAGGTCTTGCCGTAGTCGTAGGACACGTACACCGACAGCGACTTCAGGTTGGAGCCCTTGGCCGCGCCCTCGACGGTGACCGGGACGGACGCCTTCCGGCCGGCCGGCACCTTGCTGTCCAGGCCCGTGGCCGCGTGGAAGCGGGCGGTGGAGGCGGGCAGCTGCTTGAGGCCGGCGGTCTTCTTGGAGCGGAACGTCCAGGCGGCGTCGACGCGGGTGGAGGCCGCGGCGACCTTGACGCTGCGCTTGACCGACGTCGTCAGCTTGTACTCGGCGTCACCGGCCGGGACCTTGAACGTCTTGTCGCCGAACAGCGGGTCGTCGTTGCTCCCGACCTTCTTGCCGTTGCGGTACAGGGTCGTGGTGACCCCGGAGAACGTCGAGTAGCCCACGTTGCCCTGGCCGTCGGCGAACAGCGGCAGCGAGCCGTGGATCTCGTTGCCCTCGCGGAACAGGCCGAGGTCGGCGTCCAGGCGCGGTCCGAAGACGGCCGTGTTGACGGTCCGGGAGTACGACTTGCCGGCGGCGAACTTGTGCGTGCCCAGCGTGTACGCGGCGTCCTCGACCGGGAAGCCGTCGGCGTCGGCACCGCCGTACTGGGCGAATTCGAGCTGCCACTCCACGCCGCCCTGGGCGGACAGGTGCAGCGTCCGGGTGCCGGGCAGGCTCTGCTCGATGCCGATGGAGGTGGCGCTGGTGCTCCAGGGCAGCCAGCCGACCGCGTTGACCGCGCCCTTCTTGCCGCCGGTGGCGGCGCCGAGGCCGGCCTTCACCGTGGCGAGCTCGCTCGCCTTGTAGTGCTTGGTGAAGCCGGTGGCGAGCTGCTTGACCGGCCCGCCGGCGATGACGTTGTACTCCTCCTTGGCACCCTTGCTCCAGTGGCCGTCCCACTGCTGGGTCACCGAGCCGTCGGTGATCTGCGGGCCGACGTGGGCGCTGCGGATGTCGGCGAAGGAGTCCAGCCACCAGCCGAAGCCGTAGCTGTCGTCCCCTGCCCTCACGGTGTAGTCGGCCGAGGCGAACTCCGACGTGGTGCCCTTGGCCGGGACGGTGATGTCCACCGGCTTGGCCTTGCGGGCGTCCAGCGTGACGGTGGTGTTCTTCGAGACGTTCAGCTTGGGCTGGGCCAGCCAGTCGACGCCCTCGAACGTCTCGGGGTCGTCGCCCACGTAGACGTTGGCGTTGAGGGCGTAGGTGCCCTTGGGGACGCGCACCGTGACCGTGCCGTCCTCGTCGTACGGCAGGAACGACTTCTCCTTGCCGAGGCCGGCGATGCCGTTCAGGTCGGTGCTGTAGTTCCTGGTCGCCTTGCCGTCGCGGCCGAGGACCTTCAGCGTGACGTCGTAGGACTCGACCTCGCGCTGCACCGCCGCGGCGGTACGGACCGTCTGGCCGCCGCCCGTCGCCGTCACGTACGAGGAGTACGCGCCGTCGACCGTGCCGCCGAGCTTGGTGTTGACGGTGAAGGGCACCGTGGCCTTGCCGCCGGCCGGGACCGTCACCGAGGTGGCGCCGAGCTTGAAGAAGCCGGCCGGGGCGGCCTTGCCCTTCGGGCCGGTGGCGGTCGACGTCAGCTTCAGCGTGACGTCCTCGGTGCCGAGGTTGCGGTACGTCAGCTGCTTGGTGACCGGCTTGTCGTCGGTGTGCGGCCACTGCTGGACGCCGAAGCCCACCGAGACCGGCTCGGCGATCACCGACTGCTTGATGGCCTTGTCGACCTGGATGCGGCCCGAGCCCTGCTCGAACGGCGTGTACGCGCCGCCCTTGGTGGAGCCGGTGAGGGCGCCCTTCAGCTCGGCGTACTTCCACTCCGGGTGCTGCTGCTTGAGGATCGCCGCCGCGCCCGCGACATGCGGGGTGGCCATCGACGTACCGGAGATGCTCATGTAGCCGGCGGGCTTCTCGCCGACCTCGTCGGCTATCTGGTTGCCCTTGGCGGAGGCCGCCGTGATGTCCACGCCGGGCGCGGTCACGTCGGGCTTGAGGGCGCCGTCCATGCCGGGGCCGCGGCTGGAGAAGTCGGCCAGCCGGTCCTTGTCGTCGACCGCGCCGACGGTCAGGGCCGCGGCGGCGCTGCCCGGGGAGCCGACGGTCTGGTCGCCGAACTGGCCCTCGTTGCCGGCCGCGATGGCGAACAGGACGCCCTTCTCCTCGGAGAGCTTGTTCACCGCCGCTTCCAGCGGGTCGATGGCGGGCGTGTCGCCGCCGCCCAGGCTCATGTTGATCACGTCGGCGCCCTCGGCGGCGGCCCACTCCATGCCGGCGAGGATCTCGGAGTCGCTGCCGAAACCGTCGTCGCTGAGGACCTTGCCGTTGAGGATCTTCGCGCCGGGTGCGACGCCCTTGTACTTCCCGCCGGACTTCTTGCCGGTGCCGGCCGCGATGGAGGCGACGTGCGTGCCGTGGCCGACCTTGTCGGAGGCGTCGGGCGAGGCGGTGAAGTTCTTGGCGGCGGTCACCTGGCCCTTGAGGTCGTCGTGCGTGGCGTCGACGCCGGTGTCCAGGACGGCGATCTTGACGCCCTTGCCGTCGTAGCCGGCCGCCCACGCCTTGGGCGTGCCGATCTGCGGGACGGACTTGTCGAGGCTGGCCTTGCGGACGCCGTCGAGCCAGACGCGCGCGATGCCGGAGGCCGTGCGGTCGCCGTCGGTGACCGCGTCCCACAGCTCGGGCGTGCCGGTCTGCGCGGTCTGCACCGCGTCGGCGTTCAGGGACTTCAGCGAGCGGCTCAGGGTGCCCGCGTCCCGGACGTCCGCCTTGGCGGCGGCGGCGCTGCCCCGGTAGCCGACGATGACCTTCAGGCCCTTCTTCTGGGCCTTGCGGGTGGTGGACTTGTTCAGCTCGGTGACGTCGAAGAGCCGCTGGTCGAGCTTGCCGGTGGCGACCAGGCGGGCCGCGTCGGCGGGGATCACGAGGGTGTGGCCGTCGATCTTGCGGATCTGGACCGGGATGCCGTCCCGGCCCTCGGCGCGCTCCAGGCCGACGACGCGTCCCTTGGCGTCGAGGGCGACCCGGTCGCCGGTGATCAGAGTGATGTGGTGCCTGGCCGTCAGCGAGGCCGGCTTGGAGGCGGTGGCCCCCGGCTCGCCGTCGGCCGACGCCGGGCTGGTCATGCCCGCCGCCAGGGCCACGGCTGCCGCTGTGGCGACCGTGGCCGCGTACGCCCTTTTCACTTGTCTGCGCAAGTTTCCCCCTTGCAGAAGTACCGGGCGAATTCCCCGTTCACCCGGCCGGGGGTGGTCTCGTACGCATGCGCGTACACCCCCCGGAACACGCAGTATGCCGAGGGGTGATCAGGCGCTCAAGGGAAGGGGGCAGGGCGGGGAATCCGTCGGCCCGCTGTTACACAGTTGCCGGAACTCCGTTACACAGCACGGAAGTTACGCACGCGTGTTCTCCTTGACAGTGATACGTCCCTTGCGGATGGTCGCCACGCGCGGTGCCTTGCCGGCGAGGGCCGAGTCATGGGTGACCATCACGAAGGTGAGACCGAGCTCTTCCCACATGCGGATGAGGACGTCCATGATCTCGTCGCGCGTCGACTCGTCGAGGTTTCCGGTGGGTTCGTCGGCGAGCAGGACCTTCGGCTGCTTCACGAGCGCCCGCGCGATGGCCACGCGCTGCTGCTGACCGCCTGACATCTCGCCGGGCAGATGCGCGAGACGTTCGCCGAGGCCGACCGACTTCAGTGCCTCGGCGGCCTGTTCGCGGCGCTGCCCCGGCCGGACGCCCAGCGGGACGAGGGCGGTCTCGACGTTCTCCTGCGCGGTGAGCGTCGGGATCAGGTTGAAGGACTGGAAGACGAAGCCGATGCTCTCGCTGCGCACGCGGGTGAGCCGTGCTTCCGGCAGGGCGGCGAGGTCGGTGCCGTCCAGGACGATCTCGCCCGAGGTGGGGCGGTCCAGCCCGCCGAGCATCTGCAGCAGGGTCGACTTGCCGCCGCCGGTCGGGCCCTGGATGACCAGCCGGTCGCCGTCCGGGATGGTGAGGTCGATGCCGTCGAGGGCCTGGACGGTGTCCTTGGACCGGCTGTAGTGCTTGGTGACGGCTCTGAGTTCGTACATGCGGTGGGCTCCTGTCGATGGCTTGTCGGGTCGGGCCGCCGGGGGCCGGTCGCGCGGTCCCCGCGCCCCCGTCGGGGCGTCATTCGACGCGGCGCAGCGCGTCCGCCGGGCGGAGCCGCGAGGCCCGCCAGCCGCCGAAGGCACCGGCGGTCAGACCGCCCGCCACGGCCAGGGCCACCGCCAGGGCGATGGTCGTCGGGCTGACCGGCGCGGTGAGGGCGACCTCGAGGGTCCTGGCCGCCGTCTGACGGCCCGGGCCGCCCGCGAAGCCGCCGAAGCCGCCGCCGGCCCCTCCCCCGCCGCCCAGTTGCGCCTGCAGCGTGGGACTCACGGCCGTCACCGCGTACGCGCCCGCCAGGCCCAGCGCGATACCCAGCGCTCCGCCCACCAGGCCGTTGACGAACGCCTCGCCCACCACCTGCCCGGTGACCCGGCCCGACCTCCAGCCCAGGGCCTTGAGCGTGCCGAACTCGCGCACCCGCCGGGACACCGCCGACGACGTGAGCAGGCCCGCGACCAGGAACGCGGCCACGAGCACCACGGCGGACAGCCAGGTGCCGACGCGCGCGGCGAGGGAGGAGGCCGTGGACAGGGACCCGGAGACGGTGTCGGCGAGGTCGGCCGACGTGGTGACGGTGGTGTCCGGGACGTCGCGCTGGATCTGCGCCTTGACGGCGGCGATGCGCTGCGAGTCCGTCGCCTGGACGTAGACGGTGGTGACCTCGTCCTTCGCGCCGGCCAGGGTCTGCGCCCGCTTCAGCGGGATGTACAGGTTGGCCGCCGCGTCGCCGCTGTCGGGCGTGGCGATGCCGACGACCTCGAAGTCGGTGCCCTTGATCGCGACCGTGGAGCCGGTCTTCAGCTTCTTCTCCTTGGCGTACGCCGCGTCCGCCACGGCGACCGCGGCGTCGGCGTCGCCGGCTGCGAAGGCGCGGCCGGCGGTGATCCTGGAGGACGTCAGCGGGCCGAGGTCCGGCTCGGTGACGTCGGTGCCGTAGACGGAGTAGCTGTTGACGTCGAAGTCGGCGCCGCCGCCCTCGACCCGGCCCTGCGGGGAGGGCTGTACGCCGCCGCGGCCCCCGCCGGGCGTCCCGCTCTCGTCCTGCCGGAACTGACCGCGGGTGAACTCGCCGCTCACCTTGACGACCTGCAGGCTCAGACCGCCCACCGCGCCGGCCACGCCGCTCTGCGCCCGCACCTCGCCCACGGTCGAGCTCGGCAGCGTCTGCAGGCCCTGCACCATGACCCGGTCGCTGCTCTGCTCGCCTTCGGAGTCGTCGTCCTGGGCGTCGAAGCGGAAGCGCGGCCGCTCGGAGCCGCTCGCGGCCGGCTCCGCGGCCTTGGTGACGGTCATGTCCGTGCCCAGCCCGTACAGCGACTGCAGGACCTTGTCCTGCGCCCTGCTCATGCCGGCGGACACGGAGGTGACGACGATGACCAGCGCGATGCCCAGCGCCAGTCCGGAGGCGACGACGAGGGCCGCCTTTCTGCGGCGGCGCAACTCGCGCCTCAAGTAGGTGAAGAACATGGCGGCAAGCTAGGGACGGTCCGTGACGATCGCTTGAGCCGCGCATAAGAGCTGGATGAGAAGAAGCACGAAGGCCGCCGCCCACCCCTCGGCGAGGGGTGGGCGGCGGCCTTCGTCAGCGGGGCCGGCGGGCCGTCAGACCGCCGAGCCGGCCTTCCAGTCGGCCCAGTTCATGTTCCAGCCGTTGAGGCCGTTGTCCGGTGCGATGGTCTTGTCGCCGGTGTTCTCGACGACCACCACGTCACCGACCATCGAGTTGTTGAAGAACCACGCGCCCGGCGTGTTGGGGTCGTTCGCGCCCTTGGTGTCCTGCAGGCCGACACAGCCGTGGCTGGTGTTCACACTGCCGAAGATGGACTTGGCGCCCCAGTAGTTGCCGTGGATGAACGTGCCGGAGGTGGACAGGCGCATGGCGTGCGGCACGTCCTTGATGTCGTACTCGCCCTTGCCGTCGTCGTCCGTGAAGCCCACGGTCGCGCCGTTCATCCGGGTCTCCTTGAACTTCTCGGAGATCACCATGCGGCCCTCGTAGGTCTTGTTCTCGGGAGCACCGGCGGAGATCGGGATGGTCCGGACGACCTTGCCGTCCTGCGTGACCTTCATCTGCTTGGTCTTCGCGTCGACGTACGAGACCTGGTTGCGGCCGATCTTGAAGGTGACCGTCTTCTGCTGGACGCCGTAGACGCCCTCGGCGCCCTCGACACCGTCGAGCTCCAGCTTCAGCGTGACGGTGGAGCCCTCCTGCCAGTAGTCCTCGGGACGGCAGTCCATGCGGTTGGCGCTGAACCAGTGGCAGGCGACCTCCTGGCCGCTGGTCGTGCTGACCTCGATGCCCTTCTGGACCTCGGCCTTGTTGGTGATCGCCTTGTCGAAGTTGACCGAGACCGGCATGCCGACGCCCACGGTGGTGCCGTCGTCCGGGGTGAAGGTGCCGATGAAGCTGTTGGCCGGGGAGACCGTCGTGAACGACGCGTTCTCGTGGGCGACGCGGCCGTCGGCGTCCTTGGCCTCGGCGGCGAGCTTGTACCTGGTCGAGCGCTCCAGCTGCGAGCTGGGCTTCCAGCTGGTCTTGTCGGCGGATATCTGGCCGCTGACCTCAGTGCCGTCGGAGGTGGTCATCTTCACGGACGTGAGCGTGCCCTTGCTCACGGTGACGGTCGCGGAGTTGTTGATCGAGGCGTTGTCCGAACCGTCCTCGGGTGTGATCTTGATCTGGGCCTCGGAGGTCTTCTTGGCCGCGGCCTCGTCGACCTTCGACTGGGAGCTGTCGCCGCCGTCGCCGCCGGAGGCGCTGTCGTCACCGCCGGAGCACGCCGAGAGCACCAGAACCCCGCCGAGCAGTGCGGACGCGACCGTGAGGCCCCTGCGCCGCTTACTGACCGTCATCACACGCTTCTCCATCGTTGCCGATCCCCAAAACCCCGGGTGTCCCCGTCGAAATCCAAGTGCCCCCGCCGGGACCCGTGAGTCCTCGTCGAGAACTTTCAACGCTACGACCGGGCCGTGCGGTTCCCCAGGTGGCGCAGGTGTGGGGATCACCACGTCCACGTCGGACGGGACGGGCGAGGCTCATGTGGTCGGTGCGTGGCTTGAGACGCGAAAACCCGGGCGGCGGTTGCCGCCCGGGGCCAGGAATTCTCTTCCGGGCCGGTCAGCCGTCGCTGTCGTCCTCGCCATCATCCTCGTCGAGGTCCCACTCCGGTGCGTCGGGGTCGTAGTCGATCCGCTCGCTGCTCCAGGAGGCCTGGTGCAGCTCCACTCCCGGGACCTCGCTGACCAGGTCGAACGGATCCACCAGATACGCGAGGGCCTCCGCGGTGTCTTCCGTCACAGCGCCCTCGGCGTGCGCCCGTTCCGTCTCCGGCATCCCGGTGTCGCCGGCGATCCGGGTCAGCGCGGCCTTGGTCACCGCGTCGGCGTCCTCGACCTCGAGAACGAGCTCCACGCGAAGCCGTACAAAACGTGATGTCTCAGCTGTGCTCATGGCGGGAGCGTACGGCCAGTGCCTCCTGTGACTTTCCCGTGACCCGCGCCTTTCACTAACATCGCCCCACACGGCCAATTCGCCGACGTCTCAAGGGGATCGATATTCCGTGTCATCCGCTCGCCGTCCGTTGCTGACCGCCACCGCCGCGGCGTCCCTGCTGGGCGCCCTGTGGTTCGTCCCGTCCGCCAACGCGACGTCGGACGCCCCGGTGAGAGACACGGTCCCGGCGAGTCCGTCGCCGCAGGTCACGGAGCAGGCGCGGATGGCGGCCACGTCCGCCGACGCGTCCGTGACGGGGCCCCGCCTCGCCGACACCGGCAGCTTCGACAGCACGCCGTACGTGATCGGCGGGACGTTCTGCCTCACGCTGGGCGCCGGGTTCGTCGTGTACTCCGTGCGCCGGGAACGGCTGGGTCTCTGACCGCACTTGACGAGGGGCCCGGCCGGACGGCAGGGCCCCTTCCGTCCCGCGGGACGTCCCGCGGTCCGTCCTACCGCAGCGGCCCCGTGACCGTCTCCACCGCCGCGAGCAGCCGCCCGTCCCGCACGAACGCCTCGGCGGCGGCCAGGTCGGGCGCCAGGAACCGGTCCGGGCCCGGACCCTGAACTCCCGCCTCCCGTACCGCGTCCACGACCGCCTGCGTGGCGGGCGCCGGGGTCAGCCCCTCGCGCAGCTGGACCGCGCGCGTGGCGGCGTACAGCTCGACGGCGAGGACCCGGGTGAGGTTGTCGACGGCCGTGCGCAGCTTGCGCGCCGCCGACCAGCCCATGGAGACGTGGTCCTCCTGCATGGCGGAGGACGGGATCGAGTCGGCGGACGCCGGTACGGCCAGCCGCTTCAGCTCGCTCACCAGCGCGGCCTGCGTGTACTGGGCGATCATCAGGCCCGAGTCCACCCCGGCGTCGTCGGCGAGGAACGGCGGCAGGCCGTGGCTGCGGTTCTTGTCGAGCAGCCGGTCGGTGCGCCGCTCGGCGATGGAGCCGAGGTCGGCGGCGGCGATGGCGAGGAAGTCGAGGACGTAGGCGACGGGCGCCCCGTGGAAGTTGCCGTTGGACTCCACGCGCCCGTCCGGCAGCACGACGGGGTTGTCCACGGCGGACGCCAGCTCCCGGTCGGCGACCAGCCGGGCGTGGGCCAGGGTGTCCCGCCCGGCGCCGGCGACCTGGGGCGCGCAGCGCACCGAGTAGGCGTCCTGGACGCGCGGGGCGTCGCCCTGGTGATGCCCGGTCAGTCCGGACCCCCTCAGCACGGCCAGCATGTTGGCGGCGCTGGCGGCCTGCCCCGGGTGCGGCCGGATGGCGTGCAGCTCGGGGGCGAGGACCCGGTCGGTGCCGAGCAGCGCCTCCAGCGACAGGGCGGCCGTGACGTCGGCGGAGCGGTAGAGGGTCTCCAGGTCGGCCAGGGCCATGACCAGCATGCCGAGCATGCCGTCGGTGCCGTTGAGCAGGGCGAGGCCCTCCTTCTCGCGCAGTTCGACCGGCTGGATGCCGTGCGCGGCGAGGAGTTCGGCGGCCGGGCGTACGACGCCGTCGGGGCCCTCGGCGTCCCCCTCGCCCATCAGCGCGAGCGCGCAGTGGGACAGCGGGGCGAGGTCGCCGGAGCAGCCGAGGGAGCCGTACTCGTGCACGACCGGGGTGATACCGGCGTTGAGCAGGTCGGCCATGGTCTGCGCGACCTCGGGCCGGACGCCGGTGCGCCCGGAGCAGACCGTCTTCAGCCGCAGGAACATCAGGGCGCGGACGACCTCGCGCTCGACCCGGGGTCCCATGCCGGCGGCGTGCGAGCGGACGATGTTGCGCTGCAGCTGCGCGCGCAGCTCCGGGCTGATGTGCCGGGTCGCCAGGGCTCCGAACCCGGTGCTGACGCCGTAGACGGGGTCCGGCTTGGCCGCCAGCGCGTCGACGATCTCGCGGGCCGCGGCGAGGGCGGCCACGGCCTCCCCGGAGAGTTCGACACGGGCGCCGGCGCGCGCCACGGCGAGCACGTCGGACGCGGTCACCCCGGCTGTCCCCACCACCACAGTGTGCATATCCATATTCAGGAGCGTACGCAGTGAATTCGATGATGTCACCACTGGGGACGCGGTCCGCCCCTTACCGATACGTCACACCGCCCCCGGCACCGCCGGCGGGTCAGGGCGCGTGCCGGCCCCGGAAGCGCCGGCGCTCCCCGTCGGTCTCCCGGGACGGCTCGTCCGCGAGCCGCACGACGGGGTCGTCCGGTCCGGCCCGCCCGGCGACGACCGGCTTGGCCGCCCGCTCGGCCTTGGCCCGGTACTGGGCGGCGTCGGCGAGCCGGAACAGCCGGCGCGCCGAGCGCACGGTCCCGATCGGGTCCTCGGTGGAGGCCACCCCGCAGGCCACGCCGTCGCCGAGCTCCAACTCGGCCGCCCGGCGGCACAGTTCGTCGGCCGCCTGCACGACCTGGTCGGCGGGCGGCCCGACCGCGAGCAGACAGAACTCGTCCCCGCCGAGCCGCGCGGCCAGGGTGCCCGGCAGCATGGCCCCGCACAGCGACAGCACCGAGCCGAACCGCTCCAGCAGCCGGTCGCCGGCGGCGTGCCCGTGGGTGTCGTTGACCCGCTTGAGCCCGTTCAGGTCGCACACCACGAGGCTGACGACCGCCCCGTCACTGCGGTGCCGCTCGATGGCCTGTTCCAGGCGTACGTCCACGGCACGGCGGTTGGCCAGACCCGTCAGGCTGTCGGTGAAGGCGAGGCGCCGGGCCTCCTCCAGGCGCTCGGTCTGGGCGATGCCGGCGGCGACGACGGAGGCCAGGACGGTGGCGAAGTCGGCGTCGGCCCGGGCGAAGACGGGCTCGCCGGCCGGGCGGGCGACGTAGAGCTCGCCCCAGGCCCTGCCGTGCAGCACGATGGGCGCGACCACGCAGCAGCCGCGGCCCCGGCGGCGCAGGGCGGCGACGCGCTGATGGCAGTACCCGGGCTGCCCGGCGGCGGGCCCCTCGGCGGTCTCCACCCAGGCGTCGGGCTCCCCGCCCCCCGCCCACTGCTCGTGCAGGAACTCGGTGATCTCGGCGAACTGGTGCACCGGGTAGGACTCGTCCTCCGGGAACTCCTCCTCCCCCTCGGCCAGCTCACCCACGTTGACGAGGACTTTCAGCCGGCCGAGGTCCCGCTCCCACACCGACAGCGCGGCGAAGCTCCCGCCCAGCGCCCGGCACGCTCCCAGGGCCGCCGCACGCCACGCCTCACGCGACCCGTGCGCGGCCGCCATCCCCTGAGCCAACGCGACAACGGCCGCGAGCCGCCTGTCCTCACCCATCACCCCAGGCTAGGGAGTTTTCAGCCAAACCGTCCGGTTGACGGGGCGAACGGGGAGGCCGGGGGTTCACACCCGCGGGGCGGCGTTCACAGGCCCTGACGTCACCGCTCGGCCGGCCGCCGTCGCGCCGCCGGGCTCACTCGCCGGGCCACTGCGGCCGGCGCCGCTCGTTGAACGCCGCCACGCCTTCCGCCCGGTCCCCGGAGAACGCCGTCGTGCGCCACGCCGCGTCCTCCACCTCCAGCCCGGCCCGCAGGTCCAGCCCCTGCCCCAGCCGCAGCGCCCGCTTCGCCGCCCGCAGCCCGACCGGTGAGTTCCCGGCGATCCGCGCGGCCAGCTCCAGGGCCGCCTCCCGGTCGCGTCCCTCCTCGACGACCTCGTCGACCAGGCCCAGCCGGCCCGCCTCCTCGGCCTCCACCCGGCGCGCCGAGAAGATCAGCTCGGCGGCCCGGGCCGCCCCCACCCGCCGCGGCAGCAGCTGCGTCCCCCCGCCGCCGGGGATCACGCCGACCGACACCTCCGGCAGCCCCACCACGGCCGTGCGGTCCGCCACGATCACGTCGCAGGCCAGGGCCAGCTCGAACCCGCCCCCGAGGGCGAAGCCGTGCACCGCGGCGATCGCCGGGACCGGCAGCTCCAGCACGCCGGTGTACGCCCCGCGCGTCACCGGGCGCTGGCGCCGCAGATCCGCGTCGGTGAACGCGTTCCGCTCCTTCAGGTCCGCCCCCACGCAGAACGCACGCTCGTGGGTCGAGGTCAGGACGACCACGCGCACGTCCCGGTCCTCCCCCAGCGCCGCGCAGGCCCCGGAGAGGGAGCGCGCCATCTCGGTCGACACCGCGTTCATGGCCTTGGGCCGGTCCAGGACGAGCTCCGCCACATGCCCCTGCTCGTGCCGCCGCACCAGCACGAACTCCCCGAACCGTTCCTCACTCATGACACCCTCCGGTTAACGCGGGTTAACAAGTCGACTCCCCGATCATCGCAGCCGCACCCCGCCCACGAAAGACCGGACGCGTCCGGTTCCCGCACCACCCCCGCCCACCCGTTCGAGTGACATCACCCCGACTCCGCCCCAAACCGCCCAGGGGAGCGCATAGCGTGCGTCCACCACGGCGCACAGGGGGCGCATGCGCAGCGGGGAGGACCGTGATGACGACGAACAGGCCGGCCCGTCCACACCGGCACACCGGTAACCCGGCGCCCCGCCGGCCGGACCGGGCCGCGCCCCGCAAACCGGCCCCCGCGCGGCCCGGCCCCCTCACCCACCGCCTCCGCGGCCGCCACCGCAAGCCCCGCCGCCGCAGGATCCTGCTCGCTGCCGGCGGCCTCGCCCTCGCCGCGGGCCTCCTGGGCCTGCTGCGCCTGACCGCGGGCCCCGCCACCGACGACGGCACCGGCACCCTCGAGGCCGGGCGCCACCCCGGCCCTGTCGTCACCGGCACGGACGGCACCTCGAACACGGCCGCGACCTTCCCCACGGCCCCCGGGGCGAACCCTTCGTCCCCCAGCGCCGCGGTCGGCCTCGTCCCTTCCCCGGTGATCCGCAAGGTCCGGCCCGCCCCTTCGGACACCGCCCCCACCGCGGCCACCGTCCCCCGCGACCTGCCGAAGCCCACGACGGCGACCGCGCCCGGCACCACGACCCCGCCCGGCAGGGCGGACACCCCGCCACCGCCCCGGCGCAGCACCCCGGCCCCGGCCCGCCCCGCGCCGCCGAGCCGGACCGCCCCCGCACCGACCCCCCGTCCCGGGGACCCGGAGGAGCCGCACGAGACAGACCTGTGCGTGCCGGTCATCGGCCTGTGCGTGGACTCCCCGGTCGGGCAGCACTGACGGGGGGCACGACGGGCGCGGTGCGTCGGCGGCCGGTTAGGGCGTGCCGTCCCGCCGTGTGAGCAGCCAGGGCTCCACGACGCCCAACCCGCGGACCGGCCGCTGCCACATCGGCTGCAGCCCGAACCGGTACACCGGCGGCTCCTCGCCCTCCTTCTCCGCCGCCGCGGCCTCCTCGGCCGCCTCCGCCTCGGACGCCGGGGCGTCCTGCGTGCGGATCAGCTCCTCGGCGAAGGCGGTGTCGACCAGGACGGCGTCCTTCGGAGCTATCGAGGTGAGCCGGGACGCCAGGTTCACGGTCGTACCGAAGACATCACCCATTCGGGTGGTGACCGTGCCGAACGCCATGCCGACGCGCAGCTCCGGCATCGTCTCGTCGTGCGCCATGGTCTCGATCAGCCGAAGGGCGATCTCGGCGGCCGTGCCCGCGTCGTCGGCGGCGTACAGCACCTCGTCGCCGAGCGTCTTGATCAGCCGTCCGCCGTTGGCGGCGACCAGGTCGGCGGCCGTGGTCTCGAAGGCCTCGACCAGCTCGCCGAGCTCCTCCTCCTCCATCCGGCGGGTCAGCCGGGTGAAGCCGACCAGGTCGGCGAAGCCGACCGCGAGCCGCCGGTCGACCATCTCCTCGTCGTCCGCGGCCTGCACGACCCGCCCGGCCGAGGCGGCGAGCTGGCGGCGCCAGACGTAGACCAGGAACTCCTCCAGCTCGGGCAGGAGCAGCTCGACGATCGGATACGTCACCTCGGTGCGGGTCATGCCCGGCTCGGGCGGCTCGGTCAGGCCCTCCAGGAAGGAGTCGATCTGCCACTCGGCGAGCCGGGCGGTGGTCTGCCCGGTGGACCGGGCCACCTGCACGGCCATCGCCTCGCTCAGCAGCCCCGCCTCGACGAGGCCGGCGAGCCGCCGCAGGGCCAGGACGTCCGCCTCGGTGAGGGCCTTGGCCTGCCCGATGTCGGCGAAGCCCATCGCCCGCCAGAAGCGGGAGGCCAGTTCCATGGAGACACCGGCGCTGCGGGCCGCCTGGAACGGGGTGTAGCGGCGCTCGGCGCCCAGAATGAGTTGTTCCAGCCGCAGGGCGAGCGGATCCTCGCCGGGGTCGGCGCCCTGCGCGTCCGTGCCGGAGCCCGAGTCGTCGACGGTCACGCGTGCTGCCCTTCCGATCTGTCACGGTCATGTATCGACCGGCCTCAACTCTACGGCAGGTGTGCGCCAGCTCACTCCGTCAGGTTGGGCCGGGGGTGGGGCGCCCGGCGTCGGGTGGTGCCCGGCGTCTCCCACCGCCCCCAGGGGCTCCGCCCCCTGGGCCCCGATCGGCCTGTACGGCCTCGTCCTCGCTCGCCGGACGGGCTGGATGCGGCTGATCGACCGCTCGGCCGCTCGGCCACGGGCAGGCGCGCCTCCCCCGAGTTCTTCGTGCGGGGGGGTGCCCCGGGGCCCGGCCTCGGCGTCAGGCCGGGCGCAGGTGCACGATGTCCCCGGCGCCGACAGGCTCCTGCACGCCCTCCCGCGTGGCCAGCACCAGCCGGCCGTCCCCGTCCAGGGCCACCGCTTCGCCCACGACGGCCCGGTTCCCCGGCAGCTCGGCCCGCACGTCCCTCCCGAGCGTCGCGCACCCGGCCGCGTAGGCCGCCTGCAGCCCGCTCACCCCCGGGTCTCCCCCCGCCGCGCGCCACTTCCCGTACCACTCCTCCAGGGAGCGCAGCACGCCCCGGAGCAGCGGGTCGCGGTCCGTGCTGACCGCCTCGGCGAGCAGCAGCGACCCCGCCGTCGGCACCGGCAGCTCGTCCGCCCGCAGGGACACGTTGATGCCGACCCCGATCACCACCCCGCCGTCACCGGCCCGCTCGGCGAGGATCCCGCCCGCCTTGCGCTCCTCGCCGCCCACGGTGACCAGCAGGTCGTTCGGCCACTTCAGGGCCGTGTCGACACCCGCCGCCCGGGACAGGCCCGTCGCCACCGCGACCCCCGTGAGCAGCGGCAGCCATCCCCAGCGCTCCACGGGGACCTCGCCCGGCGTGAGCAGCACGGAGAAGAAGAGGCCGGACCGGGGCGGGGCGGTCCAGCTGCGGTCCAGGCGCCCGCGCCCGGACGTCTGCTCCTCGGCGACCAGCACCGCACCCTCGGCGGCCTCGCCCTTCGCCGCCCGGGCCACGAGGTCGGAGTTGGTGGAGCCGGTGCGCTGCACCACTTCCACCTCGGACCACAGCCCTCCCTCCCGCACCAGGCCCCGGCGCAGGGCGGTGACATTGAGGGGCGGACGGTCGAGGTCCGACCAACGGCTTCCGTGCGGCTCTGATGCATCTCGCGGCGTCATGCAAGCCACCCTAGGTGTGGTAAACGCCGCACTGCCGATGTGGAGGGCCACCACTACTCTACGGATGAGTAACCGTCCCCCCTTTTGAGCAGGCAGGGAGCCGCATCCCGATGTCCGAGCCGGAAGAGCAGCAGCAGCCTGACATTCACACGACCGCGGGCAAACTCGCGGATCTGAAGCGCCGCATCGAGGAAGCGACGCACGCCGGCTCCGCACGCGCCGTCGAGAAGCAGCACGCCAAGGGCAAGCTGACGGCCCGTGAGCGGATCGAGCTCCTGCTCGACGAGGGCTCGTTCGTGGAGCTCGACGAGTTCGCCCGGCACCGCTCCACCAACTTCGGCCTCGACAAGAACCGCCCCTACGGCGACGGCGTGGTCACCGGCTACGGCACGGTCGACGGCCGTCCGGTCGCGGTGTTCTCGCAGGACTTCACCGTCTTCGGCGGTGCCCTCGGCGAGGTCTACGGGCAGAAGATCGTCAAGGTCATGGACTTCGCGCTGAAGACCGGCTGCCCGGTCATCGGCATCAACGACTCCGGCGGCGCCCGCATCCAGGAGGGCGTCGCCTCGCTCGGCGCCTACGGCGAGATCTTCCGCCGCAACACCCATGCCTCCGGCGTCATCCCGCAGATCAGCCTGGTCGTCGGGCCCTGCGCGGGCGGCGCGGTCTACTCGCCCGCGATCACCGACTTCACGGTGATGGTCGACCAGACCTCGCACATGTTCATCACCGGCCCCGACGTCATCAAGACCGTCACCGGCGAGGACGTCGGCTTCGAGGAGCTGGGCGGCGCCCGCACCCACAACGCGACCTCCGGTGTGGCCCACCACATGGCCGGGGACGAGAAGGACGCCATCGAGTACGTCAAGCAGCTGCTGTCGTACCTGCCGTCCAACAACCTCTCCGAGCCGCCGGCCTTCCCCGAGGAGGCGGACCTGGAGGTCACGGACGAGGACCGCGAGCTGGACACGATCGTCCCGGACAGCGCGAACCAGCCGTACGACATGCACGCGGTGATCGAGCACGTCCTGGACGACGCCGAGTTCTTCGAGACGCAGCCGCTGTACGCGCCGAACATCGTCACCGGCTTCGGCCGGGTCGAGGGCCGCCCGGTCGGCATCGTCGCCAACCAGCCGATGCAGTTCGCCGGCTGCCTGGACATCAAGGCCAGCGAGAAGGCGGCCCGCTTCGTGCGGACCTGCGACGCGTTCAACGTCCCGGTGCTCACCTTCGTCGACGTCCCCGGCTTCCTGCCCGGCGTCGACCAGGAGCACGACGGCATCATCCGCCGCGGCGCCAAGCTGATCTACGCCTACGCCGAGGCGACCGTCCCGCTGATCACGGTCATTACGCGCAAGGCCTTCGGCGGCGCCTACGACGTCATGGGCTCCAAGCACCTCGGCGCCGACCTCAACCTGGCCTGGCCCACCGCCCAGATCGCCGTGATGGGCGCCCAGGGCGCGGTCAACATCCTGCACCGCCGCACCCTCGCGGAGGCCGAGGCGAACGGCGAGGACCTCGAAGCCGTCCGGGCCCGGCTGATCCAGGAGTACGAGGACACCCTCCTCAACCCCTACGTCGCGGCCGAGCGCGGCTACGTCGACGCCGTGATCCTGCCGTCCGAGACCCGCCGGCACGTCGTACGGGGTCTGCGTCAGCTGCGCACGAAGCGGGAATCCCTGCCTCCGAAGAAGCACGGCAACATCCCCCTCTAGCCACCAGGAGCCCACATGACGATCAAGGTCGTACGGGGCAACCCGACCCCGGAGGAGCTGGCCGCCGCCCTGGCGGTGGTCAGGGCGCGCGCCGCGGCGGCGGCAGCGGTCCCGCCCGGCGCGCCGGCCCCCCGCGACTCCTGGTCCGACCCGTCCCGCATCGCCGCCCACCGCGTGCCCCAGCCGGGGCCGACGGCATGGGGCCGCACCTACTGGCCGGGGTGAGCGGCGGGGGTGGCCCTGGGGACAAGTTGAGTACCCGTACTCAGGCGCCACCCCACCCCCCGTCCGACCATGGAAGGCATGCTGTGGTCCGACCCCGAGAACGAACCGCCCGAGGAACTGCGCGACATGCAGGGCATGCTGCGGCGGCTGAGCGTTCTCCTGGCCCTGGCCATGGTGCTGACGATGCTCGTGATCGGCGTGAGGTGAGCCGACCCCGTCCGGGTGACTAACCTGACGGCATGACCGCTCAGCGCCGCAGGCGACTCGTCCTCGCCTCCCAGTCCCCCGCCCGGCTCGGCCTGCTCCGCCAGGCCGGTCTCGAACCCGAGGTGATCGTGAGCGGCGTCGACGAGGACGCCGTCACCGCCCCGACCCCCGCCGAGCTGGCGCTCGCGCTGGCCGAGGCGAAGGCATCCGTCGTGGCGGCCCGGCCCGCGGCCAAGGGCGCGCTCGTGATCGGCTGCGACTCCGTGCTCGACCTGGACGGCCGGGCCCTCGGCAAGCCCGCGGACGCCGAGGAGGCCACCGCCCGCTGGAAGGCGATGCGCGGCCGCGCCGGCACCCTGCAGACCGGCCACTGCGTCTACGACACGCTCACCGGCCGCTACGTCTCCGCCACCGCGTCCACCGTCGTCCACTTCGGCGAGCCCACGGACGAGGAGATCGCCGCCTACGTCGCCTCGGGCGAGCCCCTCTACGTCGCCGGGGCCTTCACGCTGGACGGCCGCTCGGGCCCGTTCATCGACGGCATCGACGGCGACCACGGCAACGTCATCGGCATCAGCCTGCCCCTGGTCCGCCGCCTGCTCGCGGAACTGGGCGTCGGCATCACGGAGTTGTGGGCGCCGGCCCAGGGGTGACCGGGGACCCGCCGTCGCCGGGGCCGGCGTCGGCGGGCTCGGCCGGACGGTCGTAGGTCATCAGCAGCAGCACGATCAGGGCGAACACCAGCACCATGAACAGGAACGCCGGCCAGCCGACGAGTCCCCAGGTGAAGGCGCCCAGCAGCGCGTGCACGACCGCCGCGCTGATCAGGACCACGCGCCCCAGGCCGGCCGGCGACCGGTCCCGCAGCGCCACCAGCAGGGCGACCAGGCCGCACAGCGCGAAGTAGAGGCCGAAGACGATCCCGCCGATCTTCGACGACGCGGACATCATGTGCGGGTCGAGCCCGGCCAGCGACATGTCCTGCCGGTCGACGACGACCCCCAGGAACCAGTTCAGCGCCGCGATGCCGAACGCCTCGGCGAACAGCACCACCGCCACGACCCACGCCACCGGCCTGCGCACCACCGCGCCCACCCTCTTCCCCTCGAAGACACGGCGAACGCTACTCACGGGTAAACCAGGGGACAAGGGTCCGGCAGCAGGCAAAGAATCATTGGGCCATTCGTAGGGACTCCACAAAGAAACAGAGTGGCCCGCAGCACGTGATGACAGAGACCTTGACCACAGCGGGCGGCTAGGGTTGCGCGGAGGAGTGCTGCGTAACGCGGTGCGACAAGGGATTTCGCGGGTCGAGCGGGCCTCGCATCACGCTCCGTGTGGGCAAGCTCACCACTGGGGACGGGTCGAAGTGCCGTGTCGGCAGTCCCTAAACTCGGCTTGTTTCAAGGAGGGAGCCTCAATCGTGCGCAAGGTGCTCATCGCCAACCGTGGCGAAATCGCTGTCCGCGTGGCCCGGGCCTGCCGGGACGCCGGGATCGCGAGCGTGGCCGTCTACGCCGACCCGGATCGGGACGCTCTGCATGTCCGCGCCGCGGATGAGGCGTTCGCCCTGGGCGGTGACACCCCGGGCACCAGTTACCTCGACATCGAGAAGGTGCTGAAGGCCGCTCGCGAGTCGGGCGCGGACGCGATCCACCCCGGGTACGGCTTCCTCTCCGAGAACGCGGACTTCGCGCAGGCCGTCCTGGACGCAGGCCTGATCTGGATCGGCCCGCCGCCGCAGGCCATCCGCGACCTCGGCGACAAGGTCGCCGCCCGGCACATCGCGCAGCGCGCGGGCGCCCCGCTGGTGGCGGGCACGCCCGACCCGGTGTCCGGCGCCGACGAGGTCGTCGCCTTCGCCGAGGAGAACGGCCTGCCCATCGCCATCAAGGCGGCGTTCGGCGGCGGCGGCCGCGGCCTGAAGGTCGCCCGCACGCTGGAAGAGGTGCCGGAGCTGTACGACTCGGCCGTCCGCGAGGCCGTCGCCGCCTTCGGCCGGGGCGAGTGCTTCGTCGAGCGCTACCTCGACAAGCCCCGGCACGTCGAGACCCAGTGCCTGGCCGACCAGCACGGCAACGTGGTCGTCGTCTCCACCCGTGACTGCTCGCTGCAGCGCCGCCACCAGAAGCTGGTCGAGGAGGCCCCCGCGCCGTTCCTCTCCGAGCAGCAGGTCGCCGAGCTGTACAGCGCGTCGAAGGCGATCCTGAAGGAGGCCGGCTACGTCGGCGCCGGCACGGTCGAGTTCCTCGTCGGCCTCGACGGCACGATCTCCTTCCTGGAGGTCAACACCCGTCTGCAGGTCGAGCACCCGGTGACCGAGGAGGTCGCCGGCATCGACCTGGTGCGCGAGATGTTCCGCATCGCCGACGGCGAGGAGCTCGGCTACGACGACCCGCCGCTGCGCGGTCACTCCTTCGAGTTCCGCATCAACGGCGAGGACCCCGGCCGCAACTTCCTGCCCGCGCCCGGCACGGTCACCGCGTTCGCCCCGCCGTCCGGCCCGGGCGTCCGCCTGGACGCGGGCGTCGAGTCCGGCTCGGTCATCGGCCCGGCGTGGGACTCCCTGCTCGCCAAGCTGATCGTCACCGGCCGTACGCGCAAGGAGGCCCTGGAGCGGGCCGCGCGTGCGCTGGAGGAGTTCCAGGTCGAGGGCATGGCGACGGCCATCCCGTTCCACCGCGCGGTGGTGCGGGACCCGGCGTTCGCCCCCGAGCTCACCGGCTCGTCGGACCCGTTCACCGTCCACACGCGCTGGATCGAGACGGAGTTCGTCAACGAGATCAAGCCGTTCACCGCGCCCGCGGACGGCGCCGAGACGGACGAGGAGCCGGGCCGCGAGACGGTCGTCGTCGAGGTCGGCGGCAAGCGGCTGGAGGTCTCCCTGCCGTCCTCGCTGGGCATGTCCCTGGCCCGCACGGGCCTCGCGGCGGGCGCCAAGCCCAAGCGCCGCGCGGCGAAGAAGTCGGGCCCGGTGGCCTCAGGCGACACCCTCGCCTCCCCGATGCAGGGCACGATCGTCAAGGTCGCGGTCGAGGAGGGCCAGGAGGTCAAGGAGGGCGACCTGGTCGTCGTCCTGGAGGCCATGAAGATGGAGCAGCCCCTCAACGCCCACAGGTCCGGCACGATCAAGGGCCTGTCGGCCGAGATCGGCGCGTCGGTCACCTCGGGCGCGGCGATCTGCGAGATCAAGGACTGACCGCTTCGGCACATCGCCTCAGGCGCGGCCCCGGGTCGGGGCCGCGCCGGGGGGTGTCCGTCCTCGGAACGGCGCGATGGACCCCCTCATCGACTGACTGGCGTCGAAGCGCCAACCGCTGCGGGCGGACACCCCCCGACACGTCCCCTTCCGTGCGTGCGCGGGTGCGGGTCCGCCCAGCTGCGGGTCGCCGGTCCCGCCTAGCTGCGGGCATGCGGGCCGCCAAGGGCGATGGGGGTCCCCCCTGCTCGAGCGAAGCCGAGAGCTTGGGGGAGGGTGGGCGCAGCGGCACCCCGCATCACCGGGTTGCGCAACGCCCCGGCCTCAGCAGCTACGCCGGTCACCCGGCGACACAGAGCCTCTCAGCCCATCCCCGCCGCTCACCGCCGCCGGAGGTCCGCCACCCGAGCCCCCCGCTCGGTACCGGCCCCCTGCTCCCCGAGCATCGAGGTGGACCGCAACCCGCCCCCGCTCCCCGGCACCTGCCGCCGGGGCCCCGGCAACGGCACATCCCGGCGCTGCTGGCGCGCCGGGACGGCATCACCCCCGGGGCCTGCCGACCCCGCGGAACCCCCTTGCCCACCGGCCACGGCGATCTGTACACCCTGGTCGGCCAGCGCCTGGAGCTCCGTGGCGGCGCGGTCGTCGTGCGCGGGCGGCTCGTCCGTGACGAGGCGCGTGATGAGGTCCGTCGGCACGGTCTGGAACATCGTGTCCGTCCCGAGCTTGGTGTGGTCGGCGAGGACCACGACCTCCGCGGCGGCCTGGACCAGCGCCCGGTCGACGGACGCCGACAGCATGTTGGACGTGGACAGCCCCCGCTCGGCGGTCAGCCCGCTCCCGGAGAGGAACGCCCGCGACACGCGCAGCCCGTGCAGGGACTGCTCGGCACCACTGCCGACCAGGGCGTAGTTCGAACCGCGGAGCGTACCGCCGGTCATCACGACCTCGACCCGGTTGGCGTGGGCCAGCGCCTGCGCCACCAGCAGTGAGTTGGTGACGACGGTCAGACCGGGCACCCGGGCGAGCCGGCGGGCCAGCTCCTGGGTCGTCGTACCCGCCCCGACCACGATCGCCTCGCCCTCTTCCACGAGGTTCGCGGCGAGGTCGGCGATGGCGGTCTTCTCGGCGGTCGCGAGATGAGACTTCTGCGGAAAGCCGGACTCCCGCGTGAAACCGCCCGGCAGTACCGCACCGCCGTGCCGGCGGTCGAGGAGTCCTTCTGCCTCCAGCGCGCGCACGTCCCGCCGTACGGTCACTTCTGAGGTCTGGACGACGCGGGCGAGCTCACGGAGCGACACGGCTCCGTTCGCTCGCACCATTTCGAGGATCAATTGGCGACGTTCTGCAGCGAACACGAAACTGACAGTAACGCCAGCGACCGTCTGCTTTCAGCAGTTTGCGCTGAATAGCAGAAGATGTTCGCACGGGGCGGCGGGAAGTGGTATAGGACCTGGTCCCGCCGCCTATGCCGTACGCAAGGGCGGGCACTCCGCGTGACCGGCGGAGGGCGGGATCCGGCCTCAGCTCTCGCCCATCTTGCGCGTGTGCAGCTGCCGGGCCACCTCGGCGATCGAGCCGGACAGCGACGGGTAGACCGTGAAGGCGTTGGCGATCTGCTCGACCGTCAGATTGTTGTCGACCGCGATCGAGATGGGGTGGATCAGTTCCGAGGCGCGCGGCGCGACGACCACACCACCGACCACGATGCCCGTGCCCGGCCGGCAGAAGATCTTGACGAAGCCGTCGCGGATGCCCTGCATCTTGGCGCGCGGGTTGCGCAGCAGCGGCAGCTTGACGACCCGGGCGTCGATCTTCCCGCCGTCGACGTCGGCCTGGGTGTAGCCGACGGTGGCGATCTCGGGGTCGGTGAAGACGTTCGACGACACGGTCTTCAGGTTCAGCGGGGCCACCGCGTCGCCCAGGAAGTGGTACATGGCGATGCGGCCCTGCATGGCGGCCACGGACGCGAGGGCGAACACGCCCGTCACGTCACCGGCCGCGTAGACGCCCGGAGCGGTCGTGCGCGACACCTTGTCGGTCCAGATGTGACCGGACTCGCGCAGCCGGACACCGGCCTCCTCCAGCCCCATGCCCGCGCTGTTGGGCACGGCGCCGACGGCCATGAGGCAGTGCGAGCCGGTGATGACCCGCCCGTCGGCGAGCGTCACCTCGACCCGGTCCCCGACCCGCTTGGCGGACTGGGCCCGGGAGCGCCCCATGACGTTCATGCCGCGCCGCCGGAAGACGTCCTCCAGCACGGCGGCGGCGTCCGGGTCCTCGCCGGGCAGCACGCGGTCGCGCGACGACACCAGCGTCACCCGCGAACCCAGCGCCTGGTAGGCACCGGCGAACTCGGCGCCGGTCACACCCGACCCGACCACGATCAGCTCCTCGGGGAGCTCGTCGAGGTCGTACACCTGGGTCCAGTTCAGGATCCGCTCGCCGTCCGGCTGGGCGTCGGGCAGCTCCCGGGGGTGCCCGCCGGTGGCGATGAGCACCGCGTCGGCCGTGAGGGTCTCCTCGGTGCCGTCGGCGGCGCGCACCACGACCTTGCGCGACCCGTCGAGCGCCTGCATGCCCTCCAGCCGTCCGCGCCCGCGCAGCACCCGCGCCCCGGCACGTGTCACGGAGGCCGTGATGTCGTGCGACTGGGCGAGCGCGAGCCGCTTCACACGCCGGTTGACCTTGCCCAGGTCGACGCCCACCACCCGGGCGGCCTGCTCCACGTGCGGGGTGTCGTCGGCGACGATGATCCCCAGCTCCTCGTACGAGGAGTCGAAGGTGGTCATCACCTCGGCCGTGGCGATGAGGGTCTTCGACGGCACGCAGTCGGTCAGCACCGACGCACCGCCCAGACCGTCGGCGTCGACGACGGTCACCTCCGCGCCGAGTTGAGCGGCCACCAGCGCCGCTTCGTATCCGCCGGGTCCGCCACCGATGATCACGATCCGAGTCACGTACTCCATTGTCCCGCACCCACCGGCGTGACACCGCCCTGGGGGGCGGCCCGATGCGCCTCCGTTACGCGAGTGACGCGGGACCACCTGCCGTACCCTTCCCCCATGTCGCTCTACGCCGCGTACGCCGGCAACCTCGACGCGCGGCTGATGTCCCGCCGCGCCCCCCATTCGCCGCTGCGCGCCACCGGCTGGCTGAACGGGTGGCGGCTGACCTTCGGCGGTGAGCACATGGGCTGGGAGGGCGCCCTGCCGACCCTCGTGGAGGACCCGCTCTCCCAGGTCTTCGTCGCCCTGTACGACATCGCCCCCATGGACGAGGAGTCACTCGACCGCTGGGAGGGCGTCGGCCTCGGCATCTACCGCCGCACGCGCGTACGGGTGCACACCCTGGACGGTGAGGAGTCCGCCTGGGCCTTCACCCTGAACGCGTACGAGGGCGGCCTGCCCTCCGCCCGCTACCTGGGCGAGATCGCCGACGCGGCCGAGTCCGCGGGCGCCCCGCACGACTACGTCATGGAACTGCGCAAACGCCCCTGCTGACCACCGCTCCTCGTTGGAAACGACAAGACAACGATCGCCACCCCGTGAGCTTCGACATCTACGCGCGTAGGCATTCACCGGCTACCCTCGTCGGCGTGAACGCATCTCTTCTTCCGGACGACATCCAGGGCGACCCGCACGCGGCCGCCGACGCCGCCGCGGCCCGCGTGCGCGAACTCACGGGCGCCGAGACCCACGACGTCGCCCTCGTGATGGGCTCCGGCTGGGCTCCGGCCGTGGACGCCCTGGGCGCCCCCGAGGCCGAGTTCCAGGTCACCGAGCTGCCCGGTTTCCCGCCGCCGGCGGTGGAGGGCCACGGAGGCAAGATCCGCTCGTACCGGATCGGCGACAAGCGCGCCCTGGTCTTCCTGGGCCGTACGCACTACTACGAGGGCCGCGGCGTCGCCGCCGTCGCGCACGGCGTCCGCACCGCCGTGTCGGCCGGCTGCAAGACGATCGTCCTCACCAACGGCTGCGGTGGCCTGCGCGAGGGCATGCGCCCCGGCCAGCCGGTCCTGATCAGCGACCACATCAACCTCACGGCGACGTCCCCCATCATCGGCGCGAACTTCGTCGACCTCACCGACCTCTACTCCCCCCGCCTGCGCGCCCTGTGCAAGGAGGTCGACCCCACGCTGGAGGAGGGCGTCTACGCCCAGTTCCCCGGCCCGCACTACGAGACGCCGGCCGAGATCCGCATGGCCCGCGTCATCGGCGCGGACCTGGTGGGCATGTCGACGGTCCTGGAGGCCATCGCCGCACGCGAGGCGGGCGCCGAGGTCCTGGGCATCTCCCTCGTCACCAACCTGGCCGCGGGCATGACGGGCGAGCCCCTGAACCACGAAGAGGTCCTCCAGGCGGGCCGCGACTCCGCGACCCGCATGGGCTCGCTGCTGGCGCAGGTCCTGGAACGCCTGTAAGCACGCGGCCCGCACTCGCGGTACGACGGAAGGGGACGTGTCGGGGGGTGTCCGCCCGCAGCGGTCGGCGCGTCAACGGACGGTCAGCCGGTAGACAACTCCATCGCGCCGATCCGAGGACGGACACCCCCCGGCGCGGCCCCGCCCCACCACCGCCGCAGGCGCGACGCGCACCCCCACCGAAAAAGCCACAGGCCGCCGCAGGCATCACAACCCACAACGGAGAGGCTGACCCCAAACCGTGCACGACGAACTCATCGCACAGGCCCAGGCGTGGCTCATCGAGGACCCCGACCCGGACACCCGTACCGAGCTCGCCGCCCTCCTGGAGGCCCAGGACCACGCCGAGATCGCCGCCCGCTTCGCCGGCACCCTCCAGTTCGGCACCGCGGGCCTGCGGGGCGAACTCGGCGCCGGTCCCCTGCGCATGAACCGCACGGTCGTCATCCGCGCGGCGGCCGGCCTCGCCGCGTACCTCAGGAAGCAGGGCCACGACAACGGCCTCGTCGTCATCGGCTACGACGCCCGGTACAAGTCGCGTGACTTCGCCCTGGACACCGCCGCCGTCATGACCGGCGCCGGACTCCGCGCGGCGGTCCTGCCCCGGCCCCTCCCCACGCCCGTCCTCGCCTTCGCGATCCGGCACCTCGGCGCGGTCGCCGGCGTGGAGGTCACCGCGAGCCACAACCCGCCCCGCGACAACGGCTACAAGGTGTACCTCGGCGACGGCTCCCAGATCGTCCCCCCGGCGGACACCGGCATCGCCGCGGAGATCGCCGCCGTCCCGTCCCTCACCACGGTCCGCCGCCCCACCGAAGGCTGGGACACCCTCGACGACTCCGTCCTCGACGCCTACCTCGCCCGCACGGACGCGGTCCTGGCCGAGGGCTCCCCCCGCACCGCCCGCACGGTGTACACGGCGATGCACGGCGTCGGCAAGGACGTCCTGCTCGCCGCCTTCGCCCGCGCCGGCTTCCCGGAGCCCGCGCTCGTCGCGGAGCAGGCCGACCCCGACCCGGACTTCCCGACGGTCGCGTTCCCCAACCCGGAGGAGCCGGGCGCGATGGACCTGGCCTTCGCCAAGGCCCGCGAGACCGCCCCGGACCTGATCATCGCCAACGACCCGGACGCGGACCGCTGCGCGGTCGCCGTCCCGGACGGCGGCGACTGGCGCATGCTCCGCGGCGACGAGGTCGGCGCACTCCTCGCCGCCCACCTGGTCCGCCGCGGCGCTACCGGCACGTTCGCGGAGTCGATCGTCTCGTCCTCCCTGCTGGGCCGCATCGCCGAGAAGGCGGGCCTGCGCCACGTCGAGACGCTCACCGGCTTCAAGTGGATCGCCCGCGCGGAGGGCCTGCGCTACGGCTACGAGGAGGCCCTCGGCTACTGCGTGGACCCCGACGGCGTCCGCGACAAGGACGGCATCACGGCGGCGCTGCTGATCACGGAGCTGGCCTCGCAGCTCAAGGAGGAGGGCCGCACGCTCCTCGACCTCCTGGACGACCTTGCGGTGGAGCACGGCCTGCACGCCACGGACCAGCTCGCGGTGCGCGTGCAGGACCTCTCCCTCATCACCGACGCGATGCGCCGCCTGCGCGAGCAGCCCCCGACCCGGCTCGCCGGTCTGCCGGTCACCCGCACCGAGGACCTCACCCGGGGCACGGAGACCCTCCCGCCCACGGACGGCCTGCGCTACACGCTGGACGGCGCCCGGGTCATCGTCCGCCCGAGCGGCACGGAACCGAAGCTCAAGTGCTACCTGGAGGTCGTGATCCCGGTCGCGGCCCACGCCGACCTCCCGGCGGCCCGCGAACGCGCGACGGCCGTACTGGAGTCGGTCAAGCGCGACCTGTCGGCAGCGGCGGGCATCTGACCCGCAGGCCGCCCGGACCCTCTTCCGGGCGGCCTCGGTCCGCTGTCAGGGGCCTCACCGGGGCCGAGCAAAGCACCACAGCCCAAGGCAAACCACGGCAAGACAAACCAAGGCACGGCAGCGCCCACCCAGGCACCCACCCGGACCCGGCCCCGGCCCCGAACCGGGACGCGGCCCGAACCGGGACCCGGCCCGAACCGACTCCGGCCCCGGCCCCGGACCGGCTCCGCACCCGAACCCGCAGGTCAGCCCAGTCAGCCCAGGGCAGCCCAGGTCAGCCCACCGCCAGCAGCACCAGCACCAGCACCGCCCCGGCGACCGCCGGCCCCATCACCTCGTAGGCCCACCGCACGGTCACCGGCCCCTGCGCCGACTCCGCCCCCTGCCGCGCCTCGTGCAGCACGCGCAGGTCGTCCACGATCCGGTCGGTCTGGGCGCGCACGGGCCCGCCGGGCACCGGCCCCCGGCCGAGGGTGCCGCCGAACCCGGTGCGCGTGCCGGGCACGCCGCCGAGCCCCGCGTCCCGGCCCGGCTCCCGCTGCGCCTCCGCGGTCGCGCGCATCTCGCGCCGCGCGGCCTTCTTGCGGGCGCGCAGCGACACGGGCACGGCCCACAGCTGGTACTTCGCCCCGGACGCGGTGAGGACCTCGTTCGAGTACGCGGACCGCAGCGCGGCGACCTGCCCCCAGGGCACCACGATGACGCGGAAGGGGTTGCGCACGCGCAGCCGGTCCCGGTCCGCGTACACGGCGGGCCGCAGGGTGAAGGCGACGATCACCGGCACGACGAGGAGCATCACGGCGAGCGCCAGCCAGGGCGTACGCCCTTCGCCGGCGACGAGGGCGTCGATCCCGATCCAGCCGACGATGCCGAGCAGCAGCACACCGCCGGCGATCGCCGGAGCCGAGCGGTAGACCCGCTCCCCGGACTCGGGCTCCGAGGGCTGCGGCGCTGGTGACTGGGGTTCGGGGCTCGTCATGTCTCGATTCTGCCGGACCGCTCGGCGCGGCCGTCATCCGCCCGGGACAACCGGAGGGCTGTACAGCCGCTACGCGCGTAGATATGCTCGTCTGGTGACCATGCCCAGTTCTGCACTCACCGCAGCTCACCCTCTCAAGGACGTCACCTCGTCCGACAGCGCGCTGCGCCGCTTCCTCCACGGGCTCCCGGGCGTCGACGCGGTCGGGCTCGAGGCGCGTGCGGCCTCCCTAGGTACCCGGTCGATCAAGACGACCGCGAAGGCGTACGCGATCGACCTCGCGATCTCGATGGTCGACCTGACCACGCTGGAAGGCGCGGACACCCCGGGCAAGGTCCGGGCGCTCGGCGCGAAGGCGGTCAGGCCCGACCCGACGGACCGTACGGCGCCCTCGACGGCCGCGGTCTGCGTCTACCCCGACATGGTGGCCGTGGCCAAGGAGGCCGTCGCCGGCTCCGGCGTGAGGGTCGCCTCGGTGGCCACGGCGTTCCCGGCCGGGCGCGCCGCGCTCGAGGTGAAGCTGGCCGACGTCCGAGAGGCGATCGCCGCCGGCGCCGACGAGATCGACATGGTCATCGACCGCGGGGCGTTCCTCGCGGGCCGGTACATGAAGGTGTACGACGAGATCACCGCCGTGAAGGAGGCCTGCGGCACCTCGGCGCGCCTGAAGGTCATCTTCGAGACGGGCGAGCTCTCGACGTACGACAACATCCGCCGCGCGAGCTGGCTCGGCATGCTGGCCGGCGCGGACTTCATCAAGACCTCCACCGGGAAGGTCGCCGTCAACGCGACCCCGGCGAACACGCTGCTCATGCTGGAGGCGGTCCGCGACTTCCGGGCGCAGACCGGCATCCAGGTCGGTGTGAAGCCGGCCGGCGGCATCCGCACGTCCAAGGACGCCGTCAAGTTCCTCGTGCTGGTCAACGAGACGGCGGGCGAGGACTGGCTGGACAACCACTGGTTCCGCTTCGGTGCCTCCTCACTGCTGAACGACCTGCTGATGCAGCGCCAGAAACTGGCCACCGGCCGCTACTCCGGTCCCGACTACGTGACGGTGGACTGATCACCATGGCACCCGTATTCGCATACGCCCCGGCCCCCGAGTCGCGCGCGATCGTCGACATCGCGCCCTCCTACGGCCTGTTCATCGACGGCGAGTTCGCCGACGCGGCGGACGGCAAGGTCTTCAAGACCGTCTCCCCGTCGACCGAGGAGGTCCTCTCCGAGGTCGCCCGGGCCGGTTCCGAGGACGTCGACCGTGCGGTGAAGGCCGCGCGCAGGGCGTTCGAGAAGTGGTCGGCGCTGCCCGGGTCGGAGCGCGCCAAGTACCTGTTCCGCATCGCGCGGATCATCCAGGAGCGGTCCCGCGAGCTCGCCGTCCTCGAGACCCTCGACAACGGCAAGCCGATCAAGGAGACCCGCGACGCGGACCTCCCCCTGGTCGCGGCGCACTTCTTCTACTACGCGGGCTGGGCCGACAAGCTCGGCCACGCCGGTTTCGGCGCGAACCCGAGGCCGCTGGGTGTCGCGGGCCAGGTCATCCCCTGGAACTTCCCGCTCCTGATGCTGGCGTGGAAGATCGCCCCGGCGCTCGCGACGGGCAACACGGTCGTCCTGAAGCCCGCCGAGACGACCCCCCTGTCCGCCCTGTTCTTCGCGGACATCTGCCGCCAGGCGGGCCTGCCCAAGGGCGTCGTCAACATCCTCCCGGGCTACGGCGACGCGGGCGCGGCGCTGGTCGCCCACCCGGACGTGGACAAGGTGGCCTTCACCGGCTCCACCGCCGTCGGCAAGGAGATCGCCCGCACGGTCGCGGGCACCCGCAAGAAGCTCACCCTCGAACTCGGCGGCAAGGGCGCGAACATCGTCTTCGACGACGCGCCCGTCGACCAGGCCGTCGAGGGCATCGTCAACGGCATCTTCTTCAACCAGGGCCAGGTCTGCTGCGCCGGCAGCCGCCTGCTGGTGCAGGAGTCGATCCAGGAGGAGCTCCTGGAGTCGCTGAAGCGCCGCCTGTCCACGCTGCGCCTCGGCGACCCGCTGGACAAGAACACCGACATCGGCGCGATCAACTCCGAGGAGCAGCTCTCCCGCATCACCTCGCTCGTCGAGCAGGGCGAGGCGGAGGGCGCGGAGCGCTGGTCCCCGGCGTGCGAACTGCCGGAGAGCGGCTACTGGTTCGCCCCGACGCTCTTCACGAACGTCACCCAGGCGCACACCGTCGCCCGCGACGAGATCTTCGGCCCGGTGCTGTCGGTGCTGACGTTCCGCACGCCGGACGAGGCCGTCGCGAAGGCCAACAACACGCCGTACGGCCTGTCGGCCGGCATCTGGACGGAGAAGGGCTCGCGCATCCTGGCGGTCGCGAACAAGCTCCGCGCGGGCGTCGTGTGGTCCAACACGTTCAACAAGTTCGACCCGACCTCGCCGTTCGGCGGTTACAAGGAGTCGGGCTTCGGCCGCGAGGGCGGCCGCCACGGCCTGGAGGCGTACCTCGCCCCGTCGAGCCCGGAGGGCGAGCGTTAAATGAATGCGATTGATCGGCTCAACGTCCTGAAGACCTACAAGCTGTACGTCGGCGGGAAGTTCCCGCGTTCCGAGAGCGGCCGGGTGTACGAGGTGACCGACTCGAAGGGCAAGTGGCTGGCCAACGCGCCCCTCTCCTCCCGCAAGGACGCCAGGGACGCGGTCGTCGCGGCCCGCAAGGCGTTCGGCGGCTGGTCCGGGGCGACGGCGTACAACCGCGGCCAGGTCCTGTACCGCGTCGCCGAGATGCTGGAGGGCCGCCGGGACCAGTTCGTCCGTGAGGTGGCCGACGCGGAGGGCCTGTCGAAGTCCAAGGCCGCGGCGGTCGTGGACGCCACGATCGACCGCTGGGTCTGGTACGCGGGCTGGACCGACAAGATCGCCCAGGTGGTCGGCGGCGGCAACCCGGTCGCGGGCCCGTTCTTCAACCTGTCCTCCCCGGAGCCGACGGGCGTGGTCGCCGTGCTGGCGCCGCAGGAGTCGTCGTTCCTGGGCCTGGTGTCGGTGCTCGCCCCGGTGATCGCGACGGGCAACACGGCGGTCGTGGTGGCGAGCGAGAACGCCCCGCTGCCCGCCCTGTCCCTGGCCGAGGTGCTGGCCACCTCGGACGTCCCCGGCGGTGTGGTCAACGTCCTGTCGGGCCGTACGGCGGAGATCGCGACCCCGCTCGCGGCCCACCAGGACGTCAACGCGATCGACCTCGCGGGCGCCGACGAGGCGCTGGCGAAGGAGCTGGAGATCGCCGCGGCCGACAACCTCAAGCGCGTCCTCCGTCCACAGCCTGTGGATTACAGGGAGACGCCGGGCACCGACCGCATGACGGCGTTCCTGGAGACCAAGACGGTCTGGCACCCCACGGGTTCGCTGGGCGCGTCGGGTTCCTCCTACTAGGGGCCCCCACAGCCGAAGCCCCGGCCCTCCTCCGTCCGGGAGGGCCGGGGCTTCTCCGCGCGGGCCGCGCCTAGCGCGGCGACAGCAGCCCGGCCGCCTGCCCCACCACCGGGATGCTCCCGATCGACTGCGCCTGCGCCACCGGCCCCGTCAGCGCCTGGGACATCAGCGGCGGGAAGTCGGCGAGCTTGGTGCCGACGCCGTTGTCCAGCGGGTCGACTCCCGTGCCGGCGAGCGGGTTGGGCTTGAGCCCGGCGACCGGTCCGGTGACGTAGCCGAGGGTGCCGGTCGCGGCCTGGAGGCCGGACTGCGGGTCGATCTCGCCGAGCGAGGTCGGGCGGGTGTTGACCATGCCCAGGACCGAGTCGGTGCCCGCGGCGGCGGCCGTCGCCGTACCGGCCCCCAGCGCCATGCCCGCGGTCGCGAGAACGGCCAGCGCCCGCTGGGCGGTCGGCTGCTTGGGAGTGTCGTGTCGGGCCATGGCTGCCACCTTCTGATGCACTGGGTGATCGGGTCGGGACCGACAGTAGTTGAGGTGTGACGCGCGCATCAAAGGCGACCCGCGGGGTCGTAAGGCCCCCGGTGGATGCCTCACACTGGTGTCCCGTGAGTTCCCCTGTGCCCATACCGACGCGAGTCGTGCTGCTCTGCGGCCCCTCCGGCTCCGGCAAGTCCCTCCTCGCGGCCCGCTCCGGCCTTCCGGTGCTGCGGCTCGACGACTTCTACAAGGAGGCCGGCGACCCGACACTGCCCCTGGTGGAGGGAAGCTCCGACATCGACTGGGACCATCCGGACTCCTGGGACGCGGACACGGCCGTCGCGGCGATCACCGAGCTGTGCCGCACGGGCCGTACGGACGTTCCCGTCTACGACATCGCCCTGAGCGCCCGCACCGGCGTGGAGCCGGTCGAGATCGGCCCGACCCCGCTGTTCATCGCGGAGGGCATCTTCGCCGCGGAGATCGTCACCCGCTGCCGGGAGCTCGGTGTCCTCGCGGACGCGCTGTGCCTGAGCCGCGGCCCGGTGAAGACGTTCCGCCGCCGCTTCCTGCGCGATCTGAGGGAGGGCCGCAAGTCGGTGCCGTTCCTGCTGCGCCGCGGCTGGCGCCTGATGCGCCAGGAGCGCTCGATCGTCGCCCGTCAGACCGCGCTCGGCGCCCACGCCTGCGACCGCGACGAGGCGCTGATCCGCCTGGCGACGGCGGCGACGGGCCCCTGCGCGGGGCTGGGCACGGCCGCTTGACGCCCCGGGCACGGGCCGTGTCCGCGCTCGCGGCCGAGTCGGGCGCGAGCGCGGAGGACGTACAGCGGGTGCGCACTCCGCGTGGAGGCGACCTCTTCGGTTTCCGGTGTGCGCCGGAGGCGTGCCTGGACGTGTGGCGGCGCGCCCGTGAGCGCCACGCGGTCACGGGGATGTGGCCGTTCGTCACCCACACCCCGCCGTCGGACTGGGAGTGGGCGGACGCACCGGGCGACAGCCACCGCGGAGAAGGCCACGCGTCGTTCCTCGACGGACTGGTGGAGCTGCAGACGGAGGAAGTGCTCCAGGAGGCGGAGACGTTCCGGCCGCCGACGGGCCCCCTCCCCGTGCGCGACCTCGACGACCTGGCCCGGCGTCTCACCGGCGCCGTACCGCACCCCGGGCCGCCCCGCCCCGCTCAAGCACGCCTCGCCGCCTTCTTCGCGGGCCCCCCGGAGTGGATCTGCCTCGTCCCCACCCGGGACCCGGGCGGCCTCCCGGAACTCCTGGACGCGCCCGACACACCGAACCACACGCCCCTGCCCGGGCGGGAGGCACTCTCCTACCGGGACCACGCCCACGTCCTGCGGGAGTGGCACGACCGGTACGGGGCCGAGATCTGCTACCTCGACACCGCCGCGCTCCTGCTGTCGGTCGAGCGCCCTCCGTCGGATCCGCTCGAGGCGGCGCGGGTCGCGATCGAGCACTACGCGTACTGCCCCGACTTCGACCAGCTCATCGGCGGACTGCCGGAGATCGCCGCTCACCAGGCGCCGGCACGGTTCTGGTTCTTCTGGTGGGACTGAGCCGCCCGCGGGCCGGCAGCGCCCGCAGCGCGAAAAGCGGGACTGGACGGACCCCCCGGCCCTCCAGTCCCGCTTCTGCTCCCCCGTGGTGCTCCCCCGCGTCCCCCACTTTCCTGAAGGAGACGCCCCCCAGCGTCTCCTCAGTTCCCCCGTGGGCCCCCCTGGTGGTGCTCCCCCCCGTACCTTCAGGCGACGAGCTCGCCGAAGGCGTCCTCCTCGTCACGGCCGAAGCTGAGGACCTCGTCCTCGCGCAGCCGGCGGAGCGACCGCCAGATGCTGGACTTCACCGTGCCGACACTGATGTCGAGGATCTCCGCGATCTCCGGGTCCGTGCGGCCCTCGTAGTAGCGCAGGACCAGCATCGTGCGCTGGAGTTCGGGCAGCCGGGCCAGCGCCTGCCACAGGACCGCGCGCAGCTCGGTGCCGCGCATCGCGTCCGTGTCGCCGGGCGTCTCCGGCAGTTCCTCGGTCGGGTACTCGTTGAGCTTGCGGCGCCGCCAGGCGCTGATGTGCAGGTTGGTCATGGTGCGGCGCAGGTATCCGCCGACCGCGGCCTTGTCGCTGATCCGGTCCCACGCCCGGTAGGTCGAGAACAGCGCGCTCTGCAGCAGGTCCTCGGCCTCGAAGCGGTCACCGGTGAGGTGGTAGGCGGTTGCGTACAGGGAGGCGCGGCGCTCCCGGACGTAGGCGGTGAACTCCGCCTCCGTCAGTGAGCGGCGCTCCCCCGTGCCCTCCCCGTACGCGGCTCCCCCGTGAGCCGCCCCCGTCCCCTTGTCCTCCCCCGTGTGTGCGTCAACCACCGCCATGAACGCGGTGTGCTGACGCCCGGCGCCGCGAGCGCACCCCCGCATGCTCGCAGCACCGGACTTCTCCGGACCCCGGTGCACGTCGTGCAGACGCGTGACCACTGCGCTGGTGCTGGTGCCGTGCAGCGTGTTCATCTCGCGCCCCCCGTCGTGGACTTCCGGTCTGCGGCCCGCCTGCCGGGCGGGCTTCCTTGCTTGTGCCGAAAAGCTTGCCGCGGCACTTTCATGGCCGTGTCCGCCGACTGTCACAGACCTGTCACAGGGGCCGGACACGCGTCCGTCACGCTTCATCCACGGGCCGCGGCGGTACTCGCGCCATCGTCTCGGCCCCACAGGTCGAACCCCGAGGCACTCATGGGCCAGAATGAGCCCGTGCCTTCCCTGTTGCTGATCGAGGACGACGACGCCATCCGGACGGCCCTGGAGCTCTCTCTGACGCGCCAGGGCCACCGCGTGGCGACCGCTGCCAGTGGTGAGGACGGTCTGAAGCTGTTGCGCGAGCAGCGGCCGGATCTGATCGTGCTGGACGTGATGCTGCCCGGCATCGACGGGTTCGAGGTGTGCCGGCGCATCCGGCGCACGGACCAGTTGCCGATCATCCTGCTGACCGCGCGCAGCGACGACATCGACGTGGTGGTCGGGCTGGAGTCCGGTGCCGACGACTACGTGGTGAAGCCGGTGCAGGGTCGGGTGCTCGACGCCCGGATCCGGGCCGTGCTGCGGCGCGGCGAGCGGGAGTCGAACGACGCGGCCGCCTTCGGCAGCCTCGTCATCGACCGCTCGGCGATGACCGTGACGAAGAACGGCGAGGACCTCCAGCTCACGCCGACCGAGCTGCGGCTGCTGCTGGAGCTGAGCCGGCGGCCCGGGCAGGCGCTGTCCCGGCAGCAGCTGCTGCGGCTGGTGTGGGAGCACGACTACCTGGGCGACTCCCGGCTGGTGGACGCCTGTGTCCAGCGGCTGCGCGCCAAGGTCGAGGACGTCCCCTCGTCCCCGACGCTGATCCGTACCGTGCGGGGTGTCGGCTACCGGCTGGATCCGCCTCAGTGACCCAGCAGGACCCAGGGGGGAACCGCGGCTGGACCGCGGAACGCAAGGGAGTTCTGTCGCGGCTGCGTTTCACCAGCCTGCGGCTGAGGCTGATCCTCGTCTTCGGCCTGGTGGCCCTGACGGCGGCCGTGTCCGCGTCCGGCATCGCGTACTGGCTCAACCGCGAGGCCGTGCTCACCCGCACCCAGGACGCCGTGCTGCGCGACTTCGAGCAGGAGATGCAGAACCGGGCGGGCGCGCTGCCCGCGCGTCCCACGCAGGACGAGCTGCAGCACACCGCGGGCCAGATGGCCGGCGGCGACCAGCGCTTCAGCGTGCTGCTCGTCGCGCAGAACCCCGACGGCCGGACCGTCTACGGCAGCTCCGGCGGGCTGAGCGGCTTCTCGCTGCAGGACGTGCCGGTCTCGCTGCGCAAGGCGGTGAACAAGGCGCAGAAGGTCGACGGGCCCGACAAGCACCCGTACCACCTGTACTGGCAGCGGATAGTCGACCACGACACCCCCTACCTGGTGGCGGGGACGCGGGTGATCGGGGGCGGCCCGACCGGCTACATGCTCAAGTCGCTAAAGCCGGAGGCCAAGGACCTCAACTCGCTGGCCTGGTCGCTGGGCATCGCCACCGGGCTCGCGCTGATCGGCTCGGCGCTGCTCGCGCAGGCCGCGGCGACGACCGTGCTCAAGCCGGTGCAGCGGCTCGGGACGGCCGCGCGGCGGCTCGGCGAGGGCAGGCTGGACACCCGGCTGCGGGTGTCCGGGACCGACGAACTGGCCGATCTGTCAAGGACGTTCAACAACGCGGCCGAGGCGCTGGAGAAACGGGTCGCCGACATGGCCGCGCGTGACGAGGCGTCCCGGCGGTTCGTGGCGGACATGAGCCACGAGCTGCGTACGCCGCTCACCGCCATCACCGCCGTGACGGAGGTGCTGGAGGAGGAGCTGGAGGCCGAGACCGGCAGCATGGACCCGATGATCGAGCCCGCCGTCCGGCTGGTCGTCAGCGAGACGCGGCGGCTGAACGACCTGGTCGAGAACCTGATGGAGGTCACCCGCTTCGACGCGGGCACCGCCCGGCTCGTCCTGGACGACGTCGACATAGCCGACCAGATCACCGCCTGCATCGACGCCCGCGCCTGGCTGGACGCGGTCGAGCTGGACGCCGAGCGCGGCATCCACGCCCGGCTGGACCCGCGCCGGCTGGACGTCATCCTGGCCAACCTCATCGGCAACGCGCTCAAGCACGGCGGCTCCCCGGTGCGGGTGTCCGTGCGCGAGGAGGACGACTCGCTCGTCATCGAGGTGCAGGACCACGGCCCGGGCATCCCCGAGGACGTCCTGCCGCACGTCTTCGACCGCTTCTACAAGGCCAGCGCCTCCCGGCCGCGCTCCGAGGGCAGCGGCCTGGGGCTGTCCATCGCCCTGGAGAACGCCCACATCCACGGCGGCGAGATCACCGCGGCCAACTCGCCTGATTCAGGCGCGGTGTTCACCCTGCGCCTGCCCCGCGACAGCGCCCCGGCGGAGCAGCCCGCCGACGACCGGCGGCAGCCCGCGGACGACAGCGGCAAAGGCACCGGCCGGGGCCGGGACGACGATGCGCAGGGGGAGGCCTGATGACCGGCCGTTTCACGGGTACGTCCCGTCTGCTCGCGCTGCCCGTGCTGGCGCTGGCGCTCGCCGGCTGCGGGATCCGGGCCACCGAGGTGCCGACGAACTTCGGGCCGGCGCCCTCGCGGGTGCGGTGTTCCCTGGCCGAGCCGAACGTGTCGACGCAGGCCGCCCGGGGACTGCCGGTCCAGGTGTTCCTGCTGTGCGGCTCGCAGCTGGTGACCGTGGACCGGACCGTGCGGGTGCCGGACGGTGCCGCCGACTCCGAGCGGCGCATGCTGGTCGCGCAGGGCCTGCTGGACCAGCTCGCGCGGCAGCCGTCGCCGGCCGAGAAGGAGGCCGGGTACAGCACGGACGTCCGCGGCGGGATCGCCGTGTCCGGGCCCCGCTCCGGTGACCCGGAGGACACGCTGCGGCTGAGCACCGCGCCCGACGGCCTCACCTCGTACGCCCTGGCCCAGATCGTCTGCACGTTCTCCGACTCGGCCGCCGCCGAGGGCGACGGCTCGGTGGTCCTGGGCGGCCCCGGTGCCGGTCCCCCGCGCCGCTACGAGTGCACCGACGAGGTGCGGGCCCGCCCGGGCAGCACGGAGCCGCCGTCGAAGGACGTGGCCGCGGAGTAAGCCGGAGCGGCCTGTGGCGCATGCCTCACGGGCGTATCGGGGAGCCTCCCGGAACCGATCCCGGCGGCGGCGGCGTCTTGGGGGGCGTGCAGCGTCAAGGCTCCATCGGCGGCAGCGCCGCGTTCCGCGTCCGTGCGACAGGGGGTGTCCTCCTCGTCGCACACCTGGCGTTCGTCGCCTGGTTCACGCTGCGGCCGCTGGACGTGCCCTGGGTGATGCCCGCCAATCTGCGGCCGCTCGCCGGGGTGAGAGCCGAACTCGCCCTGGGCTGGCCCGAGGCGGCCCGCCACATCGGCGGGAAGCTGGCCCTGCTGGCCCCGCTGGGCGTGCTGCTGCCGATGGCGAGCGGCCGGCTGGTCGTCTCGCCCCTGGCGTCCCTGCTGCGCACCGTCGCGGCCGGCGCGCTGCTGTCACTGGGCATCGAGCTGCTGCAGACCGGCGTTCCCGGCCAGGTCGTCGACGTGGACTCGCTGTTCCTGAACACCGCGGGCGTGGCCCTCGCGCACCTCGCGCTGGTGCCGGCCGGCCGTTCCCGGCTGCGCCGCCGCGCCTTCGCCCGCCCGCCCCGTACGCCCCTGACCCCGGACGAGCCGGCTCAGGGTCGGACCCCGACGATTCCCAGGGTCGGGATCGCCCCGTGGAGCGACGCTTTGCCCCCTTCGTCTCCGTAGCGTGGAGCGCAGATGGGGTACTCGTCCGACGTGCCTCACACACCGACGCTGAAGGAGTCGCACATGTCCCGCCTCGCCCGCCCCACCCACGGCCGCATGATCGGCGGAGTGTGCGCCGCGCTGGCCCGGCGCTTCGGCACCTCCGCGTCCACGATGCGGGTGATCTTCCTGGTCTCGTGCCTGCTGCCCGGCCCCCAGTTCCTGCTCTACATCGCGCTGTGGATCCTCCTGCCCTCGGAGGACCGCACGCGGGGCAAGGCGCAGACCGCCTGGTGACGCCCCGCACGCGAGAACGCCGATGGGGCGCACCCCGTGTCCGGGGTGCGCCCCATCGGCGTGTGTCCGCCTCGGCGGGCGGGGTCAGCCGACCGGAACGCCGTTCACCGGCAGGCCGTGCGTGGGCAGGCCCTGCACCGGGAGCCCGCCGAGCAGCTTGGCGGCCGGGCCGGTCGGGCCCTCGGCGAGCAGCTGCTCGGCGACCGGCTGGGCGGCGGCGAGGCCGGCGCCCGCCGCCGTCTGCCCCTGACCCAGCGCCTCGCCCGAACCCGGCAGCGTCTTCGAGAGCTGCTCCGCCGGGAGGGCCGCGGTCACGGTCTCCAGCGTCTGGGCGGTGTCCGGGAGGGCCGGGGCGGCGTTGGCGGCGCCCGCACCGGCGGCGGCGAAGGCGGCACCGAGAGCGGCGGCACCGAGGGACTTGGCAGCGGACTGCTTCATGAATTACTTCCTCGAATGGGATGGCGGGGAGTGAGCGGTCCAGCGACCGTAAACACGCGGCGCCACCTGCCGCAAACATCGAAATGCGGACGGATTGTGAAAGCCGTCCGCATTCCCTGTGTGCCGGATCTTCGCGGTCAGTCAGCCGATTCGGCAGAACCGCTGGTCGAGGCGGCCTGGCGGAACAGCCATTCGGATTTCAGCTCGGCATATCCGGGCTTGATCACGTCATTGATCATGGCCAGTCGTTCATCGAAAGGAATGAACGCTGATTTCATCGCATTGACGGAGAACCACTGCATGTCGTCGAGCGTGTAACCGAAGGCCTCGACAAGGTGCTCGAATTCCCGGCTCATGCTGGTGTGGGACATCAGCCGGTTGTCCGTGTTGACCGTGGCCCGGAAGTGCAGCCGGCGCAGCAGCCCGATGGGGTGCTCGGCGTACGAGGACGCGGCCCCCGTCTGGAGGTTGGAGCTGGGGCACAGCTCCAGCGGGATGCGCTTGTCCCGGACGTACGAGGCGAGCCGGCCCAGTTCGACCCGGCCGTCCTCGTGGACCTGGATGTCGTCGATGATCCGCACCCCGTGCCCGAGCCGGTCGGCGCCGCACCACTGCAGGGCCTGCCAGATGGACGGCAGCCCGAAGGCCTCGCCGGCGTGGATGGTGAAGTGGTTGTTCTCGCGCTTGAGGTACTCGAACGCGTCCAGGTGCCGGGTGGGCGGGTAGCCGGCCTCGGCACCGGCGATGTCGAAGCCGACGACGCCCAGGTCGCGGTAGCGGTTGGCGAGTTCGGCGATCTCCAGGGCACGGGCCGCGTGCCGCATGGCGGTGAGCAGGGCGCCGACGCGGATGCGCCGGCCGTTGTCCCGGGCGCGCCGCTCGCCTTCCCGGAAGCCCTCGTTGACGGCCTCGACGACCTCCTCGAGGCTGAGCCCGCCCTCCAGGTGCTGCTCGGGGGCGTAGCGGACCTCGGCGTAGACGACGCCGTCCGCGGCGAGGTCCTCGGCGCACTCGGCGGCGACCCGGACCAGGGCGTCGCGGGTCTGCATGACGCCGACGGTGTGGGAGAAGGTCTCCAGGTACCGCTCCAGGGAACCGGAGTCGGCGGCCTCGCGGAACCAGACGCCGAGCTTCTCCGGATCGGTCTCGGGGAGCTGGGAGTAGCCGCTGTCGCGGGCGAGTTCGACGATCGTGGCGGGGCGCAGGCCGCCGTCGAGATGGTCGTGCAGCAGAACCTTGGGCGCCCGGCGGATCTGGTCCGGTGTCGGGGTGTTCGCGATGGTCTGGCTCGTCATTTCCGCACTCTAACTCCTACGCGCGTAGACGGCGCGTCCCCGGTTGCTTTACGTTTCCGTCGATACGTAACGGTGACCCCGAGGACGGGTCGTGTACACCGACCCTTCTGACACTGTTCTGTCATGGCACACCAAGCGACGCCGGCTCGCAGGGCCCGGCTGGGCAGGGCACTCGGTCCGGAGCCGACGGCGGTGAGCGGCGTGGTGCTGCTGCTCCCCGGCGGTGACGAGGTCTCCGGCCGCAGACCCTCGCCCGTGCTGGCGACCGCCTCCGTCCGTGCCCTCGGCCGCCGGCTGGCCCGCTCCGGGCGTGAAGAGGGCCTGGCAGTGCACGTGGTGCACTACCACTGCCGCGGCTGGAACGGCGGCGAGGCGAACCTGGCGCGGGACGCGACGTGGGCGGCGGACGAGGTCGTACGGCGGTACGGGGACGTCCCCGTCTGCCTCGTCGGACTCGGCATGGGCGGGCGGGCCGCTCTGCGGGCGGGCGGGCACGAGGCCGTCAACTCCGTGGTGGCGCTCGCTCCTTGGCTGCCGGAGGAGGACGTCGCCGCCCCACCCGAACCGGTGAAGCAGCTGGCGGGACGGCAGGTGCTGATCGTGCACGGCACCAACGACGGGCGGACGGATCCGGAGCTGTCGTTCCGGCTGGCGGCGCGGGCGAAGAAGGCGAACCGGGACGTGTGCCGGTTCGAAGTGCACACGGACGGCCACGGGTTGCACCAGTACCGCGACGAAGTGGTGGCGCTGACCGAGGACTTCGTGATGGGCGTGCTGTTCGGGCGGGCCATGTCGCGGCCCGTGCGGGACGCGCTGGCCGCGCCGCCGCCGCTGGGGCTGCGGATGCCGCTGGCGGCGGGGTTCAGTCCTTCGCGGCGGTGAGCGCAGGGCGGAGCCCCGGCGGTCTCCGGGGTGCGGGTCGTGCGTGGTACTCGCGCCGTTCCCCGCGCCCCTTCAGGTCGCGAGCAGGCTGCCTCTTCTGGAGAGCAGGAACTTCTTGAAGGCCGCCACCGGGGGCGTGTCCGGGTGGCCCTGCAGCCAGGCCACGCCGATCTCGCGTACGGCCCGGGGCGCCGTGACCGTCAGTTCGACCACGCCCGGGCGGGCCACGGCCGGCGGGGGCAGGAGGGCGACTCCCAGGCCCGCCGCCACCAGGCCCCGCAGGGTCTCCGCCTCCTCGCCCTCGAAGGCGATGCGTGGCCGGAAGCCCGCGTCCTCGCAGAGGTCGTCGGTGATGCGGCGCAGGCCGTAACCCGGTTCGAGGGTCACGAAGTTCTCGTCGGCCGCCTCGGCCAGGCGGATGCGGCGGCGGCCCGCCAGGGCGTGGTCGGCGGGCACGACCAGGCGCAGCTTCTGCTCGTCGAGCCGGCGGGCGACCAGGTCGGGGGCGTCGGGCACCGGCGATGTCAGGCAGAGGTCGAGGTCGCCGGCGCGCAGGCGTTCCAGCATGGCCTCGCCGTAGTTCTGGACCAGGCTGAAGCGGACCCGGGGGTGGTCGGCGCGGAAGGCCTGCAGGAGGCCGGGGACGGTCTCGGCGCCCATGGTGTGCAGGAAGCCGAAGGCGACCTTGCCGGTGGTGGGGTCGGCGTCGGCCCGCACCTGCTCGGCGGCGCGCTCGATCTCGGCCAGGGCCCGTTCCACGGTGGTGAGGAAGGTGCGTCCGGCCGGGGTGAGGGAGACCGTGCGGCCGTGGCGGGCGAACAGGTCGACGCCCAGGTCCTGCTCCAGGCGGGCCATCGACCGGGAGAGGGTGGACTGCGGGACGTTCATCTCCTGGGCGGCACGGGTGACGTGCTCGGTGCGGGCCACGCCGGCGAAGTACGCGAGGCGGGGCGCCAGCACCCTCGACATCTCCGCCGTGTCTTGTGTGTCACTGTTCGGTGACAGGCGGGGCCGTGAACTCGGTTGATGCACCATGGGAACGATTATGGCCGTTCCATGCATTGGACGGATCAGTTGCGGTCTCCGTACGTTCGAGGCATGTCTCCCGCCAGTACCGGGGCGTCCACCGTCGTGGGCGCCGAAGCCTCTGTCCCTGCCGTCGATTCCCGGGTCTCCCCGGGCGGGCCCGGCTACCGCCGGATGAGCCTGGCCCTCTTCCTCGCCGGTGTCGCGACCTTCGCGCTGCTGTACTCCACGCAGGCGCTGCTGCCGCTGATCTCCGGCGAGTTCGCGGTGGCGGCGGGCGACGCGAGCTGGACGGTGGCCGCGGCGACGGGCGGACTGGCGCTGTTCGTGCTGCCGATGAGCGCGCTGTCGGAGCGCTTCGGGCGGCGTACGGTCATGACGGCCTCGCTGGCCGTGGCGGTGACCGTCGGGCTGCTGGTGCCCTTCGCGCCCTCGCTGGGCGCGCTGGTGGCGCTGCGGGCCCTGCAGGGCGCGGCGCTGGCCGGGCTGCCGGCGTCGGCGACCGCGTACCTCGCGGAGGAGGTCAGCCCCAGGGCGCTCGTCACCGCGATCGGGCTGTTCGTCGCGGGCAACAGCGTGGGCGGGATGAGCGGCCGCGTCATCACCGGCTGGGTCGCGCAGGAGTGGGGCTGGCGGGTCGCTGTCGGTGTCATCGGCGTGATCGCGGTGGCCTGCGCGGTGGCCTTCCGGGTGCTGCTGCCCGCCCCCAGGCACTTCAAGGCGGGTTCGCTGCGGCCCGGCGATCTGGCCCGGACGGTCCGTGCCCACCTGTCCGACCCGCTGCTGCGCCGGCTGTACGCGATCGGCGCGCTGTTCATGACGGTGTTCGGCGGCGTGTACACGGTCATCGGCTACCGGCTGACCGAGGCGCCGTTCTCCCTGCCGCAGGGCGTCATCGGCTCGATCTTCCTCGTGTACCTCGTCGGCACGGTGTCGGCCTCGACGGCCGGGCGCCTGGTGGGCCGGCTGGGCCGCCGGGGCGCGCTGTACGCGGGCGGCGCGACGACGGCGGCGGGGCTGCTGCTGTCCCTGGCCGGGTCGCTCCCGCTGGTCCTGCTGGGTCTGGTCCTGATCACGGCGGGCTTCTTCGCGGGCCACGCGGTGGCGTCCTCCGCCGTCAGCAAGACGGCCACGCACGGCCGCGCCCAGGCGTCCGCGCTGTACCAGTCGGCGTACTACATCGGCTCCAGCGCGGGCAGCACGGCCGGCGCGATCGCCTTCCACACGAGCGGCTGGGACGGCACGGTCGGCGTCGGGCTGCTGGCGGTCCTGGGCGTCGTGACGATCACACTGGTCGGCACCCGGGCGGCCCGACTGCGGGGCCCGGGGAGGGGGGCCTGAGGCCGGGCGCGGGGCTGGTTGTGTTGTAGGTCAAGCAGCTCGCATGAAGGGGGCCGACCCGGCCCGGGCCACCTGCCCCGGCCTGCGGTTTCGTGTGCTCGGGGGGCCGTTGTCAGTGGGCTGCGGTAGCTTCCGAAGTGCTGGGGCGCGAAGGCGCTTGAACAGAACGTCCACAGGGGTGGGTGGAGATGGCGAACAGCACGGCGGCACCGACGGACCTGGACACCAGACTGGAGGCGCACCGCACCGAGCTCACGGGGTACTGCTACCGGATGCTCGGCTCCTCCTTCGAGGCGGAGGACGCGGTGCAGGACACGATGGTCCGCGCCTGGCGCAGCTACGACAAGTTCGAGGGCAGGTCCAGCCTCCGCTCCTGGCTCTACCGCATCGCGACCAACGTCTGCCTGGACATGCTGTCCGCGGGCAACAAACGGGCCCGGCCCATGGACCTGACCGAGTCCACCCCCCTCGCCCAGGCCGCCCTCTCCCCCCGCCCGGACAACACCTGGCTGGAGCCCATGCCCGACGCCCGCGTGCTGCCCACGACCGACGATCCGGCGGAGGCGGCGATCGCCAAGGAGTCCGTGCGGCTCGCGTTCATGGCCGCCCTGCAGAACCTGCCGGCCAAGCAGCGGGCCGTGCTGATCCTGCGCGAGGTCCTGGCCTGGAAGGCCAGCGAGGTCGCCGAGCTGCTGGACACCTCGGTGGCGTCGGTGAACAGCGCCCTCCAGCGCGCCCGCGCCACCCTGGCCGAGCGGCAGCAGCCGGGCGCCGACGCGGCCGTCTCCGACCCGCTGGACGAGGACCAGCAAAAGCTCCTGGACCGCTACATGGCGGCCTTCGAGGGCTACGACATGACGGCGCTGACGGCCCTGCTGCACGAGGACGCCATCATGACGATGCCGCCGTTCGACCTGTGGCTCACCGGCGCCGGCGACATCACAGGCTTCATGACCACCCTCGGCGCCCCCTGCGCGGGCTCCCGGCTGGTGCCGGTCAAGGTCAACGGCCTGCCCGGCTTCGCCCAGTACAAGCCGGACCCGGAGCGCGGCGGCTTCACACCGTGGGCGGTCCAGGTGCTGGAGATCTCAGGCGGCCGGATCACCGGGTTCCACTGCTTCCTCGACACCGAGCGCTGGTTCCCGCTCTTCGATCTGCCCCTCCATCTCGATGGGGAGTCCGACCAGGTCGAGCAGGGAGCGTAGGGCGGGATCGGGGTCGCGCAGCCGGATCCGCCCGCCGGCCCTGCGGGCGGCCAGCTGGAGCCGCGCCAGCAGTTCCACGGCCGCGAGCCCCGGCGGCCCCAGGCCCCCGACATCGCACACCACGACCCGGGCACCGCTGCTGTGCAGCAGTGCCCGTACCTCGTCGCTCAGCCCTCTCACCTCGTCCCGGTCGACAGGGCCGGGCAGTACGAGCACGGGCGGTGTCATGGCGTCCACGATCGGTAGACCGGGCGGCCCTCCGTAACTCATCGGGGCTCTCCGCCCGTCCGGCGCCGTGAGGATCACATTGACCGGGGTGCGGCTTTGACCGGAGGGTTAGCTGCATGCCCCATGCATCTGCCCGTCCCGTGCCGTGTGCCCGTTCCCTCGCCGGCCGGGAGGTGCCGTGCAGGGGGTGCTGAGCGGGTTCGCGGTCATCGCCGTCGTCATCGCGGTGGGCTATCTGATCGGCCGCCGGGGGTATCTGGGCGAGGGCGGGCGCGAGGTCCTCACCAAGCTCGCCTTCCATGTGGCCTCCCCCGCGCTGCTGTTCACGACGCTCGCCCGGGCCGACCTGTCGGTGATCTTCTCCGACCGGCTGCTGGTCACGGCGCTGAGCACGGCGGCGGTGGCGGGCGTCTTCGTGGCGGTGGGTGCGGTCCGCGGCTGGGGAGTGGGCCGGACGACGATCGGCGCCCTGTGCTCCAGCTACGTCAACTCGGGCAACCTGGGCATCCCGATCGCCGTGTACGTGCTGGGCGACGCGTCCCTGGTCGCGCCGGTGCTGCTGTTCCAGCTGGTCGGTGTCACACCGGTGGCGCTCACGATCCTGGACCTGGCGAGCGGCGGCGGCAGACGGCCCCTGTGGCAACGCCTGCTCACCCCGTTGCGCAATCCGATAGCCCTGGGCTCCCTGGCCGGGGTCGCGGCGTCGGCCTCGGGCCTCACGATGCCGGGCCCCCTCATGGACCCCCTGGTCCTGATCGGCAACATGTCGGTCCCCGCGGTCCTGCTCGCCTTCGGCATCTCCCTGCGCGGCAGCACCCTCCCGCTGCGCGGCGCGGAACGGGGCCCGGTCCTGCTCGCCGTGGCCCTCAAGTCCGTCGTCCAGCCCTTGGTGGCGTGGGCGCTGGCCGCGGGCGTCTTCGGCCTGCACGGGGCGCCCCTGCTCGACGTGGTGGTGACCTCGGCACTGCCGGCGGCGCAGAACCTGTTCACGTACGCGAGCAGCTACCGGACCGGCGAGGTGCTGGCCCGTGAGGCGATCCTGCTGTCGACGGTGCTGGCCGTACCGGTGCTGGTGGTGGTCGCGGCGCTGCTGGGGTGAGGGGGGCGGGGGAGGAAGCGGCGGGGGCTCAGCGCTCGGGGGCGCCGTCCGCGGGTGATCGGGCCGCACCGCCCGGAGCCCGCTCCGCAGCGGCTCCCCCGGCGGGCTCCGGCTGGGCGGAGAGGATGTCGCGTGCCTGTTCCGCCGCACGCGCCATGCTCTCCGTGACGAAGTCGACGAAGCGGGCGATGACTTCCAGGCGGACGGCGGCCGGGGTGCCCGGGCCGAGGACGGTGACGCCCTGCCGTGCGGCTTCGGCGAGCTGCGCGCTGCTGCGGGCCGCGGCGATCATCGACTGGTACCAGACGTCGTTGTCGACGACGTACCGCTCGCGCCGCCCTTCGTCCCGTTCCCGGCGGATGAGGCCCTGGCTCTCCAGGAACGCCACCGCCTTGGAGACGGAGGCCGGGCTGACCTGGAGGCGCCGGACGAGTTCGGCCGCGGTGAGGCTGCCCGCGTCGGTGGTGTAGAGGCAGGTCAATACCCGGGCCACCATTTTGGGCAGGCCCTGCTGGATGAAGAGGTTCGTGAAGACCTCCTCGTACGCGCGTACCGCCTCGGGGTCCCGGCCGTGAGGGAGCGGTTGCGTCTGGGGGCCCCGGGGCGCGGCCTTCCTGCGGCGGTGGGCGCGGTGTTCCGTCGCGCGGTGGGCGAGGTCGGCGCGGTAGGCGGTGGGGCCGCCGTTGCGCATGACCTCGCGCGTGATGGTCGACGTGGGGCGGTCGAGGCGTCTGGCGATCTCCGCGTAGGCGAGGTTGTCGGCCAGGCCCTGCGCGATCTGCCGGCGTTCCAGCTGGGTGAGCCTGCCTCCCGGCATCGCGCCCTCCTTCGTGGTCCTTGAGGGCGTCAGCATAGCGTTCATTTTCCTCTCATTGCAACGAGAGACTCGGGCGGTGTTGCGTTGAACTTCGTTCCGATGCAACGATTTCAGCGCTTTGAACTGCAGATTTGCACCTGCCGAGCAATCAATTCATTGCTCGATCCATGAACGCAACGTAGCGTTTCCGGTGTCAGAAACTACGCACCCCAGGAGCGCACGATGCAGAAGTTCGACACCCCCGCCGCCGTCACCGCCGTGCTGGAGATCCCCGCCGGACACATCCGGCTCATCGCGGCCGACCGGGCCGACACCACCGTCGAGGTGCTGCCCGCGGACGCCTCGAAGAGCCGGGACGTGCGGGCGGCGGAGCAGGTCACGGTCGCCTACGCCGACGGCGTCCTGCGGATCGAGGCGCCGGAGGCCGCGCACCGGGTCCTCGGACACCCCGGCGCCGTCGAGGTCACCGTCCAGCTGCCCGCCGGGTCCCGCGTCGAGGCCAAGGCCGCCGCCGCCGAACTGCGGGGCGTGGGACGGCTCGGCGACGTCACCTACGAGGGCGCGCAGGCCACGGTCAAGCTCGACGAGACCGCGGACGCCCGCGTGGCCCTCTCCGCCGGCGACGTCTCGGTCGGCCGCCTGGGCGGCGCGGCGGAGATCAGCACCCAGAAGGGCGACATCAGCGTCGCGGAGGCCGTGCGCGGCACCGTCACGCTGCGCACCGAGCACGGCGGGATCACGGTCGGCGCCGCCCGCGGCGTCTCCGCCTCCCTGGACGCCGGCACCTCCTACGGCCGGATCCACAACTCCCTGCGCAACGCCGACGGCGGGGCCGCCGCGCTCACCATCCACGCGACCACCTCCTACGGCGACATCACCGCCCGCAGCCTCTGAACACCCCAGCCGGCAAAGGAGCCCCGCTCATGACCCACTCGGCCATCGTCGCGAACGGACTGCGCAAGTCCTTCGGCGACAGGACCGTCCTGGACGGCATCGACCTGGCGGTCCCGGAAGGAACGATCTTCTCCCTGCTCGGCCCGAACGGCGCCGGCAAGACCACCGCCGTCCGGATCCTGTCCACGCTCATCTCGCCCGACCCCGGCAGCGGTGCCCTCCGCGTCGGCGGTCACGACCTGGCGACCGGCCCCCAGGCGGTGCGTGCCGCGATCGGCGTCACCGGGCAGTTCTCCGCCGTCGACGGGCTGATCACCGGCGAGGAGAACATGCTCCTCATGGCGGACCTGCACCACCTGCCCCGGCGCGAGGGCCGGCGGGTCGCCGCCGAGCTGCTGGAGCGCTTCGACCTCACCGAGGCGGCCCGCAAGCCCGCCTCGGCCTACTCCGGCGGGATGCGGCGCCGGCTGGACATCGCCATGACCCTGGTCGGCAGCCCGCGGATCATCTTCCTTGACGAGCCGACCACCGGCCTCGACCCGCGGTCCCGGCACACCATGTGGCAGATCATCCGGGAGCTGGTCACGGGCGGCGTGACCGTCTTCCTCACCACCCAGTACCTGGAGGAGGCCGACGAACTCGCCGACCGCATCGCCGTGCTGCACGACGGGAGGATCGCCGCCGAGGGCAGCGCCGACGAGCTCAAGCGGATCGTCCCCGGCGGGCACGTCCGGCTCCGCTTCACCGACCCGGCCGCCTACCGCGGCGCGGTGGCGGCGCTGCCCGGTGCGGCCGGCGACGACGAGGCGCTGGCGCTGCAGATCCCCAGCGGCGGCAGCCAGCGCGAGCTGCGCGCGCTCCTCGACCGGCTGGACTCGGCCGGGGTCGAGGCCGACGAGCTGACCGTGCACACCCCCGACCTCGACGACGTGTTCTTCGCCCTGACCGGCGGCTCCGACCAGCCCGAGGAGGCAGTCCGATGAGCAACCTCTCCCTCGCCCTGCGCGACGCGTCCACCATGCTGCGCCGCAACCTGCTGCACGCCCGGCGCTACCCGTCCCTCACCCTCAACCTGCTGCTCACACCGATCATGCTGTTACTGCTCTTCGTCTTCGTCTTCGGCGACACGATGAGCGGCGGCATCGGCGGCGGGGACCGCTCCGACTACCTCGCCTACCTCGTCCCCGGCCTGCTGCTGATGACCATCGGCTCCACGGCGATCGGCACCGCGGTCTCCGTCTCCACCGACATGGCCGAGGGCATCATCGCCCGCTTCCGCACCCTGGCCATCCACCGCGGCTCCGTGCTCGTCGGGCACGTCGTAGGCAGTGTGCTGCGGTCGGTCGCCAGCGTGGTCCTGGTGGGCGCCGTCGGTGTGGCCATCGGCTTCCGGTCCACCGACGCCACCGCCCTGGAGTGGCTGGCCGCGTTCGGGCTGCTGGTGCTGTTCTCCCTGGCGCTCACCTGGATCGCCGTCGGCATGGGCCTGGTCAGCCCGAACGCCGAGGCAGCGAGCAACAACGCCATGCCGCTGATCTTCCTGCCGCTGATCTCCAGCGCCTTCGTCCCGGTCGACTCCATGCCCGGCTGGTTCCGGCCGGTCGCCGAGTACCAGCCGTTCACGCCGGCCATCGAGACCCTGCGCGGCCTGCTCCTCGGCACCGGGATCGGCAACGACGGCTGGCTCGCCGTCGGCTGGTGCGTGGGTCTGGCGGTGCTCGGGTACGTGTGGTCGACGTCGAAGTTCGCCGAGGATCCGAAGTAGCCGCCGTGACCACGCGGGCCGGCCCCCGCCCGACCTCCGCCCGGGCACACGAACGGGGCGGCGTACCCGACGACCGTCGGTGTACGCCGCCCCGCTCGTGTTCGTGGCCCGCTCGTGTACGCCGCCCTGCTCGCGTGCGGGCCCCGCTCGTGTACGCCGGCCCCACTCGCGTGCGGGCGGGACGCGGCTCAGGCGATGCGCTCCAGCACCACCGGCGACGGCGTGAAGGCCGTGCCCGGGGCCGCGATGTCCCAGGCGCCCTCGACCGCCTGGAGCGCGTAGTCGAAGCGCTCGGGGGTGTCGGTGTGGAGGGTCAGCAGCGGCTGGCCCGCCGTGACCGTGTCGCCCGGCCTGGCGTGGAGTTCGACGCCCGCGCCCGCCTGCACCGGGTCCTCCTTCCGGGCCCGGCCGGCGCCCAGCCGCCAGGCGGCCACGCCGATGTCGTAGGCGTCGAACCGGGTCAGGACGCCGGAGGACGGGGCCTTGATCACGTGCTGCTCGCGGGCCACCGGCAGCTCCGCGTCCGGGTCGCCGCCCTGGGCCGAGATCATGCGCCGCCAGACGTCCATGGCGGAGCCGTCGGCCAGGGCCTTCGCCGGGTCGGCGTCCTTCACCCCGGCCGCGTCGAGCATCTCGCGGGCCAGGGCGATCGTCAGCTCGACCACGTCCGCGGGGCCGCCGCCGGCCAGCACCTCGACCGACTCGCGGACCTCCAGGGCGTTGCCGGCGGTCAGTCCGAGCGGGGTGGACATGTCCGTGAGGAGCGCGACCGTCCTCACCCCGTGGTCGGTGCCGAGGCCGACCATCGTGGAGGCCAGTTCGCGGGCGTCCTCGATGGTCTTCATGAAGGCGCCGGTGCCGACCTTCACGTCCAGGACCAGCGAGCCCGTGCCCTCGGCGATCTTCTTCGACATGATCGAGGACGCGATCAGCGGGATCGCCTCGACCGTGCCGGTGACGTCGCGCAGCGCGTAGAGCTTCTTGTCGGCGGGGGCCAGTCCGTCGCCGGCCGCGCAGATCACCGCGCCGGTGCCGTCCAGGACGTTCAGCATCTCCTCGTTGGAGAGCAGCGCGCGCCAGCCGGGGATGGACTCCAGCTTGTCCAGGGTGCCGCCGGTGTGGCCGAGGCCGCGGCCCGACAGCTGCGGGACGGCCGCGCCGCAGGCGGCGACCAGGGGCGCCAGCGGGAGCGTGATCTTGTCGCCGACGCCGCCCGTGGAGTGCTTGTCGGCGGTCGGGCGGGACAGGGACGAGAAGTCCATGCGCTCGCCCGAGGCGATCATCGCCGCGGTCCAGCGGGCGATCTCACGGCGGTTCATGCCGTTGAGGAGGATGGCCATCGCGAGGGCCGACATCTGCTCGTCGGCCACCTCCCCGCGGGTGTACGCGTCGATGACCCAGTCGATCTGCGCGTCGCTGAGTTCGCCGCGGTCCCGCTTGGTGCGGATGACGGAGATGGCGTCCATGGCCATGGCTTGGCTTCCTTCCGAGGGTTCCAGAAGCCGTGCGGCCCCCCTGAGCAACTCAGGAGGGCCGCACGGGAGTTACTTGCTGAGGTGGCCCGGCCCGAAGGCCTGCGGCAGCATCTCCGACAGCGGCAGGATCCCCGCCGGGGTCTCCATCAGGAGGTCAGGGCCGCCGAACTCGTACAGCAGCTGGCGGCAGCGGCCGCACGGGACGAGCGCTGCGCCGTCCCGGTCGACGCAGGTGAAGTGCGTCAGCCGGCCGCCACCGGTGTTGTGCAGCTCCGAGACGAGGCCGCACTCGGCGCACAGGCCCAGCCCGTACGAGGCGTTCTCGACGTTGCAGCCGGAGACGATCCGGCCGTCGTCGACCAGGGCCGCCACGCCCACCGGGTAGCCGGAGTACGGGGCGTACGCCCGGGACATGGCGTCCCGGGCCACCTCGCGCAGCCGCTCCCAGTCGACGGCGGGGCCGGCGTCGGTCACTTGCCCTGCCCCTTCCGGTACGGCATGCCGTTCGCCTTGGGCATCCGCAGCCGCTGCGCGGACAGGGCCAGGACGACCAGGGTGATGACGTACGGCGTCGCGGAGACGACCTGGTTCGGGACCTCGTCGGTGCTCGCGTACCAGGCGAACACCAGGGCACCGGCGATCAGGGTGACCACGGCCGGGACGTACTTCTTGCGGACCACCAGCCAGATCGCGCCGATGATCAGCAGCAGCGCGCCGAGCAGCAGCAGGGCGTGGACGTTGGCGGAGCCGCCGCGCAGGTTGAGGCTGTCGGTGTAGCCGAACAGGCCGGCGCCCAGGGCGAGTCCGCCCGGCATCCAGTTGCCGAAGATCATCGCGGCGAGGCCGATGAAGCCGCGTCCGCTGACCTGGCCCTCCAGGTAGAAGGGGTTGGCGACGATGGACAGGAAGACACCGCCGAGGCCGGCCAGACCGCCGGAGACGACGACGGCGATGTACTTGTACTTGTAGACGTTGACGCCGAGGGACTCGGCGGCGATCGGGTTCTCACCGCAGGAGCGCAGGCGCAGGCCGAACGCGGTGCGCCACAGGATCCACCAGGTGGCGGGGATCAGCGCGACGGCGACCAGGGTCAGCCAGGAGACGTTGGTGACCAGGCCGCCGAGCAGGCCGGCGATGTCCGAGATCAGGAACCAGCCCTTGGCGTTGAGGTCGCGCAGGGCGTCGGACAGACCGGGCACCGTGAAGTGGCCGAGGGAGTCCACCGCCGGGGACTGCTTGGCGGAGCCGCCGGTGTGGCCCTCGAAGGCGAGGGGCGCGAGGTAGCGGGTGGCGCCCAGGGCGAGGATGTTGATGGCCACACCGGAGACGATGTGGTTGACGTTGAAGGTGACGGTGACGAAGGCGTGCAGCAGGCCGCCGATCGCGCCGCCCGCGATGCCCACCAGGACACCGGTCCACGGGCCCCACTGGAAGCCGGCCCAGGCGCCGAACCAGGTGCCGAGGATCATCATGCCCTCGAGACCGATGTTGACGACACCCGCCCGCTCGGCCCACAGGCCGCCGAGGCCGGCGAGGCCGATCGGCACGGCGAGCTGGAGCGCCGTGGACATCTGGCTGACGTTGGTGATGCCGTCGGCGCCGGTGATGATGCGGACGATCGACGTGAGCGCCAGTCCGCCGGCGATGACGAGCAGCAGGACGGGCCACGACAGGCGGCGGCCGGTCGGCGCCGCGGGCTGCAGCGTGGGCTGGTTGACGTCGATCGCCGAGGTAGGAGCGGTCATCGGCCAGCCACCTCCTTCGTGTTCTGAGCGCCGAGGACGTGACCGGCGGCGAGTTCCGCGCCGACGCGGCGCTGCTGGCGGCGCAGGCCCCATTCGCGCACGGCTTCGTAGGAGACGACGACCGAGAGCACGATCAGGCCCTGCATGATGACCGCGATCTCCTTGTCGTAGCCGTGGAAGTCCAGCTCGGGCGAGGCCTTGTCGAGCCAGGCCCACAGCAGGGCGGCGAAGGCGATGCCGACGGGGCTGTTGCGGCCCAGCAGGGCGATGCCGATACCGAGGAAGCCGATGCCGGTGGGGAAGTTGAGGCTGTAGGTGTGGGTGTCGCCGAGCAGGATCGGCAGGCCGGCCAGGCCCGCGATGCCGCCGGAGATCAGCATGGCGCTGAGCACCATGCGCCCCGGGTCCACGCCGCTGGCCGCGGCGGCGGTCTGTGAGGCGCCGGAGGCGCGCAGGTCGAAGCCGAAGCGGGTGCGGTTGAGGACGATCCAGTACCCGATGCCGAGCAGGACGGCGAGCAGCACCAGGCCGTAGATCTCGCCGGCGGCGCCCATGGGGATGCCGGGGATCCAGCCCGACTCGTACATCTCGCCGGTGGTGTTGTTGTTGCCGACCTTCACGCCGAAGACGTCCGGCAGCCACAGGTAGGCGATCACGGAGGTGGCGATCGCGTTGAGCATGATCGTGGCGACGACCTCGCTGACGCCGCGGGTGACCTTCAGGACACCGGCGATGCCGGCCCAGAAGGCGCCGGTGAGGACGGCGGTCAGCAGGAGCAGCGGGACCTGGATCGCGGCGGGCGTGTTCACGTGGGCGCCGACGATGGCGGCCATCATGGCGCCGAGCTGGTACTGGCCGTCGACGCCGATGTTGAACAGGTTCATCCGGAAGCCGATGGCCACCGCGAGGGCCGCGATGTAGTACATCGAGGCCTGGTTGATGATCAGGACCTGGATGTCCGAGAAGCCGAGCTGCTCGAACATCAGGGCGAAGGGCTCGAACGGGCTCTTGCCCGACGCGATCAGCACGATCGCGCTCAGGACGAAGGCCACGGCGAGCGCGATGACCGGTCCGGCCACCGCGAGGAGCACGCGCTCCTTGTCGAACTTCTTCATCAGCGGGCCTCGTCTTCACCAGACTCGGGGGCATCGCCCTTCGAGGTCTCGGGGGTCTCGTCGTGCTCGAGGTGCCCGGTGGCGGCACCGGTCATGGCCGAGCCGAGCTCCTCGGGGGTGATGGTGGCCGGGTCGGCGTCCGCGACCAGCGTGCCGTTGTAGATCACGCGCAGCGTGTCGGACAGGCCGATCAGCTCGTCCAGGTCGGCGGAGATCAGCAGCACGGCCAGGCCCTCGCGGCGGGCCTCGCGGATGTGGTCCCAGATGGCGGCCTGGGCACCGACGTCCACACCCCGGGTGGGGTGGGCGGCGATGAGGAAGCGGGGCTTGTGGCTCATCTCCCGGCCGACGATCAGCTTCTGCTGGTTGCCGCCGGACAGGGAGGCCGCGGTGACGTCGATGCCGGGGGTGCGCACGTCGTAGGCCTCGACGATGCGGCGGGTGTCCTCCTGGGCGGCCTTCGGGTCCAGCCAGACGCCCTTGGCGAGGGGCTTCTCGGTGACGTGGCCGAGGATGCGGTTCTCCCACAGGGGCGCCTCCAGCAGCAGGCCGTGGCGGTGCCGGTCCTCGGGGATGTAGCCGATGCCCTGCTCGCGGCGCTTGCGGGTCGGCCAGGCGGTGATCTCCTCGTCGGCCAGCCGGATGGTGCCGGAGTCGGCGTGCCGGAGGCCGATGAGGGCGTCGACGAGCTCGGTCTGGCCGTTGCCCTCGACACCGGCGATGCCGAGGACCTCGCCCGCGTGGATGGTGAAGCTGATGTCGTCGAGGAGGGCCTTGCCGCCGGGGGCCGCCAGGCGCAGCTTGTCGACGGCGATGACCGGGCGGTCGGTGACCGTGGACTCGGCCGTCTCGGGCGTGGGCAGCTCGCTGCCGACCATCATCTCGGCGAGCTGGCGCGGGGTGGTCTCGGCGGGGACGGCCGTGCCGACGGTGGTGCCGCGGCGGATGACGGTGATCTCGTCGGCGACGGAGAGCACTTCGCCGAGCTTGTGCGAGATGAAGATGACCGAGAGGCCCTCGGACTTCAGCTCGCGCAGGTTGGCGAAGAGGGCGTCGACCTCCTGAGGCACGAGCACGGCGGTCGGCTCGTCCAGGATGAGGGTGGTGGCGCCGCGGAAGAGGACCTTGAGGATCTCCACGCGCTGGCGGGCGGCGACGCCGAGCTCCTCGACCAGGAGGTCGGGTTCGACGCCGAGGCCGTAGCGCTCGGAGAGGTCCTTGATCTTGCGGCGGGCCTTGGCGCCGATGCCGTGGAGCTTCTCGCTGCCGAGGACCACGTTCTCCAGGACCGTGAGGTTGTCGGCGAGCATGAAGTGCTGGTGGACCATGCCGATGCCGCGGGCGATGGCGTCGGCCGGCGACGAGAAGCTGACCTGCTGCCCGTCGACGGCGATGGTGCCCTCGTCCGGCTTCTGCATGCCGTAGAGGATCTTCATCAGGGTCGACTTGCCGGCGCCGTTCTCGCCGACGAGGGCGTGCACGGTGCCCTTGCGGACGCTGAGGTGGATGTCGTGGTTGGCCACGACACCGGGGAAACGCTTGGTGATCCCGGCGAGTTCGACGGCGGTCACCGATTCGTTGACCGCCGCTCCGGCCGGAGGGCTGCTGGACGCGTTGATGGCGCACTCTCCTGGGGACGGGGGTCGTCTACGCGCGTAGCGCCCCTACGGCATGCAAAGGGGCCGGTGCACCGCGGCAAACGGGGTACGGGGAGCAGCCTCCCCGTACCCCGCCGAGCGAACGCAACCCCGGGGTCACCGCCTCGTGTCGAGGCGGTCGGTCGTCAGCTGCTCTTGACCTTGATCTCGCCGCTGATGATCTTCTCCTTGGCCGTCTTGATGGCTTCCTGGAGCTCGGCATCGTCCGCGAACTTCGGGTTGGAGTTCGACAGGCTCACCTCGCCGGTCTTCAGATCGCCACGAACGATACCGGTCTCGGGCTTGCCGTCCTCGACCGACTTCGCCAGGTTGTACACCGCCTTGGCGACGTCCTTCATCGCCGAGGTCAGGATCGAGTCCTTGTACTTGGCGAGGGCTTCCTGCGCGTACTGGTCGGAGTCGACGCCGATCGCCCAGACCTTGTTGGCGGCGGCGGCCTCGATGACGCCCTGGCCGGAGAGGCCGGCGGCCGCGTAGACCACGTCCGCCTTCTTCTCGATCTGGCCCTCGGCGGCCGTCTTGCCCTTGTCGGGGCTGGAGAAGCCACCCTCCTCCGCCGTCTGCGTCAGGTACTGCGAGAGCACCTTCACCTTCGGGTCGGTGTCCTTGACGCCCTGCTCGAAGCCCGCCTGGAACTTGTGGATCAGCGGGATGTCCACGCCGCCGACGAAGCCGACCGTCTTCGTCTCGGTGCTCTTCGCGGCGGCGACACCGGCCAGGTACGAAGCCTCCTCCTCGGAGAAGACGAGGTCGGCGACGTTCTTCGCCTGGACCGTGGAGTCGTCCACGATGCCGAAGGTGGTGTCCGGGAACTTCTCCGCGGCGCCCTTGATGGCCGAGGCGTACGCGTAACCGACGCCGATGACCGGGTTGTAGCCCTGCTTGGCCAGCGACGCGAGCCGCTGCTCCTTGTCGGCGTCCGTCTCGCCCTCGGTGGGCTCCACGTCGGCCGTCTGGTACCCGAACTCCTTCTTCGCCTGCTCCAGGCCCGCGTAGGCCGCGTCGTTGAAGGACTGGTCGCCCTTGCCGCCGACGTCGTAGGCGATGGCGAGGCCCTTGTCGCCCTTCGAGTCGGACGACCCGGCGGAGGTCGAGGTGCCGCCGCAGGCGGAGAGAGCGAGGGCCAGGGAGGCGGTCGCTGCGCCTGCGACCGTGATCCGGGAAATCCGGCGCATGTGTGGGTGCTCCTGTCGTACTAGCGCCGGACGGTACAGCTCGGGACGGCTTCACAGCTACGGCGCTGGCTTCCGCCGCAGATTAACGCGCGTAGACCTGCCTGAAAACCCCTTCTGTCCACCTTGTTATCCGCCCGTGGCCAAGCCCTCACCGGCGCCCGGCCGGGGGTTGCCGACCGCGACGGCGCGTGGCTCAGGGTGATGCGCCGCGCGGTCCGTCCGCCCCCGGGACCGCGATCCGCCGTCCCGGGGAACGCGATCCGCCGCCCGCGGAAAACGAAGCGGGCGGGCACCTGGGGTGCCCGCCCGCCGCGTTGCCGTACGACCGGCTGTGTCACTCGGTGTTGACCTTGATGGAGCCGTCGTCGATGCCCTGCTTGGCCTTGTCCACGGCCTCCTTGAGACCCTCGACCTTGGCGTACTCGGGGTTCGACTCGGACAGGCCGACGCCGTTGACCTTCAGGTCGAAGGTCTGGGTGCCGCTCAGCGGCTTGTCGTCGTGGACCGACTTGCTGAGCGCGTAGACCGCGCCGCCGACATCCTTCAGCGCCGAGGTGAGGATGTAGTTCTTGTACGGCGCGAGAGCGGCCTGCTTGTACTGGTCGGAGTCGACGCCGATCGCCCAGACCTTCGCCTTGGCGGCGGCCTCGATCACGCCCTGGCCGGACAGGCCGGCGGCCGCGTAGAGCACGTCCGCCTTCTTCTCGATCTGGCCCTCGGCGGCGGCCTTGCCCTTGTCGGGGCTGGAGAAGCCGCCCTCCTCCGCCGTCTGCGTCAGGTACTGCGACAGCACCTTGACCTTGGGGTTGGTGTCCGTGACGCCCTGCCTGTAGCCGGCCTCGAACTTCTGGATCAGCGGGATGTCCACGCCGCCCACGAAGCCGACGACGTCGGACTTGGTGGCCTTGGCGGCGGCGACACCGGCGAGGTAGGAGGCCTGCTCCTCGGCGAAGACCAGGGAGGCGACGTTCTTGCCCTCGACCACGGAGTCCACGATGCCGAAGGTGGTGTCCGGGTACTTCGGGGCCACCGCCTTCATGGCCGGGCCGTAGGCGAACCCGACGCCGATGACGGGGTTGTAGCCCTGCTTGGCCAGCGACGCGAGCCGCTGCTCCTTGTCGGCGTCCGTCTCGCCCTCGGTGGGCTCGATGTCGGCCGTCTTGTAGCCGAACTCGTCCTTGGCCTTGGTCAGACCGGCATAGGCGGCGTCGTTGAAGGACTGGTCACCCTTGCCGCCGACGTCGTAGGCGATGGCGACGCCCTTGTCGCTGCTGTCGCTGTCGCCACTGTCACTGCTGGTGCCGCCACAGGCCGTGGCGACGAGGCCCAGCGACGCGACCCCCACCGCGACGCGGGTCAGTTTCGAAATCCGACGCATCTGAAGTTCCCCATTCTCCGAAGCTCCGCAGCGGGTGCTCAGTTCGGCGCACATTAACGCGCGTAGACACTCCTGGGAACGGGTCGCCGCGGTGCCGTTATCCATTCGTGCCGCTGGCCGGTTACGCCCTTGTGAACCGTGGGATCGAACGGGGTCGAAAGGTGCGCTCGGGGACACGGCGTGTGCCTGCTCGTCACGCGCACCAGGCTCTCCCGAGGGTGCGGGGGGCGCAACCGGAGGGTGCTGGGGGGTGGGGTGGGGTGAGGTTGGGGGTGCATAGAGGTGCCCGGGAGGTGCGTGGGGGCCGGGTTCGTGGTTCGGGAGCGGTGGGGTGGGGCTGGTCGCGCAGTTCCCCACGCCCCCCAAGAAGGGGGAGTTGGCCGCGTCGGCCGGGAGGCTGAGGGGGTGCCCCCGCTGCCGCCGCGGGGGCGGATCGGATACGGGCCGTGGCGCGATCCAGGGTCGCGACACGGGAACCGCGAGACGACGAGGCCGCCCGCGCCCCGAGCGGACGGGGGCTGCCAGGCTGCCCGTCCGCCGAGACGGTAGGGGCCCGCCTCGGTCCCCGAAGCAGGGCCCGCCCGGGTCCCCCGAGACGATGACGACGACGACCGGACGCCACGAGATGCTGAGGTCCGCCCGCACCCCCCGAACGGATGGGGCTGCCCGCCCTCCGAGGCGATGGGGCTGTCGCCCCGGCCGGGCGGACGAGGCCGGGCCCCCGCCCTCGAGACGAATACCCCTGCCGAGCAGAGAGGACGGGGCGCCCTCCCGCCCTCGGGAGGATGCGGGCTGCGGGCCGCCTCCAGCCGAGTGACGGGGCCGCGCACCCTCCCCCGGGACGATGAGGGCTGCGGGCCGCCGCCAGCCGAGCTGAGGGGCCGCGCCCGCCCCCGAGACGATGAGGGTTGCCGGCTGCGGGCCGGCCGGGCGGAGGAGGCTGGGCGTGCCCCCGGGATCAATCAGAGCTCTCCCCGGCCGAGCCGAGAGGCGCGGGTGTGCACCCGGGACCACGAGAGCTCTCCGGCCGAGCCGAGAGGCCTGGGCGTACCTTCGGGGCGATGAGGGACGCGGGATGCGGGCTGCCCCCGGCCGAGCTCCCCCGGCCGAGCCGACGGGGGCTGGGCGGGCCCCCCGGTCGCGGGGGTCAGCGGAGGCCGTCGACCAGGGCCGCTGCCGTGAAGAGTTCCACTCCGACCGTGATCGCCGACTCGTCGACGTCGAAGTCGCCCTGGTGCAGGTCGCGGACGTGGCGCTCGCCGGGGGTGCGGACGCCCAGTCGGGCCATCGCGCCGGGGACGTGCTCCAGGTACCAGGAGAAGTCCTCGCCGCCGAGGCTCTGCTCGGTGCCGATGACGGACTCGACGCCGCGGCGGGCGATCATGGCGTCGCGCAGCAGTTCCGTCACGCCGGGCTCGTTGACGACCGGCGGGACGCCGCGGACGTAGTTGATCTCCGACTTGGCGCGGTACAGGTTCGCGATCTCGTCGATCGCCGCGACCACCACGTCCGGCGCCTGCCGCCACGCCTCGATGTCGAGGCAGCGCACGGTGCCGGACAGCTCCGCGTGCTGCGGGATGACGTTCGGGGCGTGGCCCGACTCGATGCGGCCCCAGGTGATCGCGAGCCCGCTGCGGCTGTCGAAGCGCCGGCCGACCAGGGCCGGGACGTCGGTGACGACGCGGGCGGCGGCGGTGACCAGGTCGGTCGTGAGGTGCGGGCGCGCGGTGTGGCCGCCCGGGCCGTCGAGGCCGATCTCCAGCCGGTCGCAGGCGGAGGTGATGGGCCCCTCCCGCAGTCCGATCTTCCCCGCGTCCACCCGGGGGTCGCAGTGCAGGGCGATGATCGCGCCGACCCCTTCCAGCGCCCCGCCCTTGATGGCGTCGGCGGCGCCGCCGGGCAGCACCTCCTCGGCGGGCTGGAAGACCAGCCGGACGGGACGCGGCAGCTGGCCCCGCTTGTGCAGTTCGGCGAGGACGAGACCGGCACCGAGGACGACGGTGGTGTGCACGTCGTGGCCGCAGGCGTGCGCGCGGTCGGGCACGGTCGAGCGGTACGGGCAGTCGGCCTTGGTGTCCGGGATGGGCAGGCCGTCGATGTCGGCCCGCAGGGCGAGCATGCTGGGACCGCCGTCCCACTGCGCGCCGGAGACGCCGATGTCACAGACGAGGCCGGTCCCGACGGGGAGGACGCGCGGCTTGAGCCCGGCCCTCTCCAGCCGCTCCTTGATCGCGGCCGTCGTGCGGAACTCCTGGTTGCCGAGCTCCGGGTGCATGTGCAGGTCGCGCCGGAACGCGATGAGCTCGGCGCGCAGAGCGTCGGGCAGCGCGCCGGGGAGCACCGCTCCCCCGGGAAGATCGACCTCGGACTCCAGTGACATCAGTGGCTTCACCCTTTGAAGGGTAGGGCGCCGCGGCGGTTGCCTGACCCTGGATCAACAAAACTTCAGCCCGTTAGGGGAAGAAAATATGACCGCCGGACGCATAGCTGTCAATTGAGATGGGTACACTCGCCCGTCTTTTGGGGGCCGAGCCGGTCGCCGCGACCCGTGGAGTGTGACATCGAGCACACCCGGGTCACAGCTCCGGTATCCATCCATACTCCTTCACGGATACCACGCCGTGCGCGGCGAACACCGGCGCGTTCGTCTGCCGGACGCCCGGCGCCGATAGGGTGCGCCCCGTGCGCGCCGACAGCCCCGGGTTCCTGAAGTCCACGCAGGCCTCGTACGACGCCATCGCGGAGGCCTACACCGCCGAGCATCCCGACAGTCTGGCCGGGAGACCGCTGGAGGAAGCGCTGCTCACGGCCTTCGTACGGCTGGCCGGGGCGCGCGGGGCGGTGGCGTCCGGGCCTCCGGTCGCCGACCTCGGCAGCGGTCCGGGGTACGTGACGGCCCGGCTGCACGCTCTGGGCCTGCCGGTGTTCGGGATCGACGTCTCGCCCCGCATGGTGGCTTTGGCGCGGCGGGCGCACCCCGGGCTGCGGTTCCACGTCGGTTCGATGACGTCCCTGGACCTGGCGGACGAGACCCTCGGCGGCGCAGTCGCGCTGTACTCGGTCATCCACGTCCCGGACGATCACCTGCCGTCGGTCTGCGCCGAGCTGCACCGCGTCCTGGTGCCGGGCGCACCCGTCCTGCTCGGCTTCCAGTCCGGCGACGAGAACGGCCGGCTGCGCCTGACCGAGCGCTACGGCCAGGAGATCCGCCTCGACTTCCACTGGCGCACGCCGGACACGGTCGCCGCGCTCCTCACGGCGGCGGGCCTGGAGCTGTACGCCCGGGTGCTGCGCGAACCGGAGGACGGGGAGAAGATGCCGCGCGCGTTCCTGCTGGCCCGCAAGCCTGCGGGCGGCGGCGTCCCGGCCGCGAGGCCTCGAACGGACTGAGGGGTCCCGGCCGACCACGGCGGGCACGGAAAAGCGGGCGAAGGGCGGTGGTGCACAGGCCGAGGTCCGCCGGGCCGCCACACGCAGTCGCCGGCGCCGTAAGCGCCGGTTCCCCCTCCTAGCCCGCGGCCACCGGCGTCCCGGCCGGACCGGCCGGACCGGTCAGGTCCACGGGGCCGGGCGATGCCGCGAACCTCGTCCTCCCCGCCCTGCCGGGCAGTCCCGCGGCGGGCGCCTCGCCCACCGCATCCACCGCACCCGCCGACCCCGCGGTGCCGGATGTCTCCGCGGGCGTCGCCCTGCCCGTCGCGCCCCCGGGGTCCGTCTCGCTCGTCGGGTCCGTCGCCTGAGCCGGGCCGCCGGAGGCGTCCGGGCCGCCCGTGCCGCTCGGCCCACCCGGGCCGGGCGGATCCTCGGTGTCCGTGACCGCCGCCTTCTCCGCAGCCTCAGCCCCGGCCTGCGCCCCCGACCCCGCCACCCGATCCACATCGCGGGCCGTCCCCGTCACGCCCGACAGGAAACCCTGCGCGCGGGGTGAGGCCGTTCGGGTCAGCCAGGACGGGTCGATGTCGCAGACCGCCACGCGGACCTCCGTGCCGGAGAGGGCGAGGGGGAGGGTGTGGACGACCGTGGACGGGAAGCTGAGGATCGTGCGGCCGATGGGGCCGCGGCGGGCGATCAGCTCCAGGGGGAGTTCGGGGCGGACGATCTCCAGGCCGGTCTCGACCGCGAGGCGGTGGAGCTTGTCGGTGTTCTCGCGGCGGTGGGCGAAGTAGCGCGTGGCGCCGTGGGTCCTGGCCAGGGCGCGGACGGCGTCCAGATAGCGGTCGGCGTCCACCACGCCCGTCTCCACCAGGGACGTGCCCACCAGGTCCGCGCCCTTGGTGATGCGCGGCGGACCGAAGCGGGCCCGGGTCCAGGCGAACTCGTTGGCGGTGACGGTGACGCCCGCCGGGGTCTCCTCCATCGGCATGGAGGAGAAGATCGCGACACGGCGGCCGCCGCCGGGGGTGAGGCGGCGGCGGGCCCGGGCGGACACCGGGGCGAAGAGCAGGTCCCGCGGGCCCGGGCGGCCGCCCTTGCGGTGCCAGCGCACCAGGCGTTCGCCCCGGGCCAGCTGCCCGACGAACTCCATCGTCGCCGTGCCGTCGTCGACGACGACCAGGTCACGGGCGCGGGTGATCGTCAGCAGCAGCTGGACGTAGCGGGAGAAGGGGTCCCCCAGCACGATCCGGCGCGCCCCGCGGAGCAGGCCGGTCAGGCCGCCGATGGTCCGGAAGGGCGCCAGGGGCCCGCCGCGGGCCTCCTCCCAGCGGACCTCGTGCCCCTCGTCGCGGGCCAGGTCGGACATCCGCCGCAGCTGGCCGCGCGTCATCGGGTCGACGGGTGACAGCACCACGAGGGTGAGCCCCACGCCGGGCGCGTGCGCGTGCGCCCACTCCAGCACGTTCAGCAGCTGTACCGGGCTCTCGACGAAGGCGAGAGTGTGGGGGCCGGCGTTCCCGGCGCGGGGGCTCATCGACGTACGACCGTCCCGTCGTAGGGGGGTGGTGGGGGTGGTGCGCTCAGACGCCGACCGGCTCGCCCGCCGCGGCGGCGATCTCCGCCTCGGCGACCACACCGGTGACGCGGCGCAGCTTCTTCATCGGGCCCAGCTCGGACTCGTAGACCTTCTTCACGCCGTCGCCGAGGGAGGCCTCGATCGTGCGGATGTCGCGGACGAGGCGGGTCAGGCCCTGCGGCTCGACGGAGGCGGCCTGGTCCGAGCCCCACATGGCGCGGTCGAGGGTGATGTGGCGCTCGACGAAGGTGGCGCCCAGGGCGACCGCGGCGAGGGTGGTCTGCAGGCCGGTCTCGTGGCCGGAGTAGCCGATCGGGACGTTCGGGTACTCCTGCTGGAGCGTGTTGATGACCCGCAGGTTGAGCTCCTCCGCCTTCGCCGGGTAGGTCGACGTGGCGTGGCACATCAGGATGTTGTCCGAGCCGAGGACCTCGACCGCGTGGCGGATCTGCTTCGGCGTCGACATGCCGGTGGAGAGGATCACCGCGCGGCCCGTGGAGCGCAGCGCCTGCAGCAGCTCGTCGTCGGTGAGGGAGGCGGAGGCGACCTTGTGGGCGGGGACGTCGAACTTCTCCAGGAAGGCGACGGCCTCGGTGTCCCACGGGGAGGCGAACCAGGCGATCCCCTTCTCCTTGCAGTACTCGTCGATCTGGCGGTACTCGTCCTCGCCGAACTCCACGCGGTGGCGGTAGTCGATGTAGGTCATCCGGCCCCAGGGGGTGTCGCGCTCGATGTCCCACTGGTCGCGCGGGGTGCAGATCTCCGGGGTGCGCTTCTGGAACTTGACCGCGTCGCAGCCGGCCTCGGCCGCCACGTCGATGAGCTTGAAGGCGTTCTCGAGCTCGCCGTTGTGGTTGATGCCGATCTCGCCGCAGACGTAGACCGGCTTGCCCGGGCCGACCTCACGCGAACCGAACTGGCGGATACGGGAGTTGGTGCTCATGGCAGGAGATGTCCTTACTTGGTGAGGGAATCGAGAGAGGGGCCGAGGATCCAGCTGGCGATCTCTCGGATCGCGCCGTCGCCACCGGGGACGGTGGTGACCGCGCGTGCGGCGCCGCGCACGACGTCGTGGGCGCTCGCGACCGCCACGGGCCAGCCGACGAGGGCGAAGCACGGGAGGTCATTGACGTCGTTGCCGACGTAGAGCACGCGCTCCGGCGCGATGCCCTGCTCCTCGCACCACTGCTTCAGCGCGAGGTCCTTGCGGTCGATGCCGTGCAGCACCGGGAGCCTGAGCTTCCGGGCCCGGGCGGCGACCACAGGGTTCTGTTCCGTGGACAGGATCAGCATCTTCAGGCCGCTGTCGCGCAGCGCGGCGATGCCGAGTCCGTCCCCGCGGTGCACGGAGACGAACTCCCGTCCCTCGGAGTCGATCAGCACCCGGTCGTCGGTCTGGGTGCCGTCGAAGTCGAGGACGACCGCGTCGATGTCGCCGGCGGCCGGGAGGGCGCCGGGCCGGTCCGCGTCGAAGAGCGGGGCCAGGGCCCGGGCGCGGGCCAGGTCGTGGGGGTCGTCGATCTCCAGGACCCGGGCGGGGTCGGTGCGCACGAGTTCCGTGCGGCCGAAGAAGCGGTGCCGGTGCTCGCGGAAGCCGCCGGCGTCCATGCCGTAGACGGCGCCGGTCTCCAGGAAGTCCTGGGGGCGGTCCTGGCGGCGGGGGCGGAAGGACTTGTCGTGGTTGATGCCGTAGCCGCCGCCGACGGCCGCGTCGGCCTCCGCGACGGTGCCGGCGGTCGCCTCGTCGGCCTCGTCGTCGGCGTTGCGCCACACGAAGCCGTGGAAGGGTGCCACGGTCAGCGCGGTGTCGGCGCCGCCCGCGGCGACGGCCTCGACGACGCCGTCCACGTCCTCGCGGACGATGAACGGGCTGGTGCACTGCACCAGCAGGACCACGTCCACCTGCGCCCCGTGCAGGGCCTCGTGCGCGTCCATGGCGTGCAGCACGGCGGCCTCGGAGGTGGCGGTGTCGCCGGCGATCGCGGCGGGGCGCAGCACGATCTCGGCGCCGGCCTCGCGGGCGGCGGCGGCGATGGCCTGGTCGTCGGTGGAGACGACGACGTCCGTCACCAGCCGGGAGGCGAGGCACTCGCGGACCGCGCGGGCCACCAGCGGCACGCCGCCGACCGGCAGGAGGTTCTTCGCGGGCACGCCCTTGGAGCCGCCGCGCGCGGGGATCACCGCGAGGACGCGGCGCACCGAGGCGCTGTGGCCCGCTTCCGGGTGGGACATGGTCTTCGCTCCTTGACGAGGGATCGGGCGGCTCACAGCTCGCCCATCCGCCGGATGACGGGCGCCACGCGCTGCACGCCGTGCCGGTAGGCGCCGCGCGCCGCCCGGCGCACGATCTGCCGGACCGGTCCGGGCTCCTTGTCGGCGGCGGGCGCGCCGGGCAGCGGCGTGCCGTCGGGGCCGAGGTGGTGGCGGGCGAGGATGCCGGGCAGATAGCCGGGCGCGGTGACGGGGGTGTAGTACGGCGTCAGCGGGGGCAGCCCGCCGGGCCGGTCGAGCAGCTTCGCGATGCGTGTCCGGGCCGCGTCGAAGGCCGAGTCGTAGGAGCCGTCGGCCACCACGCCCTGCCGGGCGACCCACTCCGCGTCCGGTTCGGGCAGGTGACCGGCGTCGAGCTGGTCCCAGGAGGCGAGGCAGCCGGAGCCGACGAAGTGGTGGTTGCCGAGGGACTCGCGCACGCCGAGGTCGGTCAGGACGACCGTGGGGATGCGGCGGTGCAGCGACTCCAGGGCGGCCGTGGAGCTGACCGTCACCAGCAGGTCGGTGCGGTCGAGGACCTCGCCCATGTTTCCGTACACCAGGCGGAAGTTGGCGGGCGGGTCGAGCCGCTGCACCAGCTTCTGGTACGGCAGCTCCTCGATGTGGGTGGTGTGTTCGCCCGGCCGGGAGCGCAGCTTCAGCAGCACCTCGCGCTCGGGGTGCCGGCGGGCGTGCTGCACCAGGCGGTTCAGCAGGTACGTACGGTCCTTGCGGCTCTCGGGGACCGAGGGCTGGGCGGCGAAGACCACCGTGTAGGGCCTGCGGCCTTGTTGTGCAGGGGCGTCGTGTCCGCCTGCGTACGGCGCGCCGCCGAGGAACGGCAGGGCCACCTCGGTGACCGAGGAGGCGTCGGCGCCCACTCCCTCGTAGACGGCCCGGAAACGCTCGGCGTCCTGGCGGGAGTTGGCGAGGACGAGGTCCGCGCCGTGCCGCAGCAGCAGGCCGTCGGCGAGCTTCTCGTAGACGACGCCGACGTAGCCGGTGACGACGACGGGCCGCGTGGTGCGGTGCTCCCAGACGCGCCCGAGGCCGTGCAGCATCGCCTGCACACCGCCGCCGACCAGGGCGAGGACGAGGACGTCGTAGGACTCCTCCGCCATGGTGCGCAGGAACTCGACCGCGGTGACCTCCCGCAGCGAGTCGGCGCGCACGCCCACCTCCCGGAGCTGGCGCGGGGTGGGCGTCGCCCGGCCGCGCAGCAGGAATCCGTCGAGGGCGGGGCCGACTTGCGCGCTCTCGCGGGCTCCGGTTTCCATGGACGGTCCCGGGGCGATGCGGTCCGCGGTCAGCGCACCCCATTTCCATCGGGTGTCGCTGTCCGCGAGGACGGCGATTCGCGGGCGCTTCGGTGTACTTGCTGGCACGTCGATGACGCTAGGAAGCGAATCCTAGGTATGGCGGAACCGCGACTCAACGAAACGTTAACAACACCCCACCGAGAGCCGAACTGGCCCGCTGGAAAGCGGGAAGTACACGGGGTGCACCGTTCTGACACATTGAGTTCACCCGGCGTACGTCCATCGGAAAGTTGCGCTGCCGGGCAGGCTCCTAACGTTTCGCGGGTGCCTAAGCTTTCCGTGATCGTGCCGTTCTACAACGTGCGCCAATATGCCCCGGACACCCTCAGAAGCCTCCGGCTGAACGCCGACCCGGATTTCGAGTTCATCCTGGTCGACGACCATTCGAAGGACGAAACCCCGGCCATTCTCGAACGGGCGGCCGAGGAGCTTTCGGATGTCGCGCAGGTGCGTTACATCCGACACGAGCAGAACGGCGGTCTCGCCACCGCCCGCAACACCGGTCTGGACGCGGCCCGGGGCGAGTACCTGACGTTCCTGGACGGCGACGACTGGCTCGCCCCCGGCTACCTCACCGAACTGGTGTCCGCCATGGACACCTTGGGGTGCGACTTCGTGCGCACCGACCACGTGCAGGCGACCGCGCGCGCCCGTTCCGTGCACCGGGTCCCGGTCGGCCGCCGCTGGGAGGCGTTCGACCCGCGCGAGGCGATCCTGCCCGCCCACCGCTCCACCTCGGTCGACTACGCCTACGCCTGGGCCGGCGCCTATCACCGCCGCCTGCTCGACAAGGGAGTGCTGCACTTCACCGACGGGCTGCGCACGGCCGAGGACCGGCCGTGGATCTGGAAGCTGCACCGGGAGGCGGACTCGTTCGCCGTGGTGAGCCTGCTGGGCGTGTTCTACCGGCGCGGGGTGGCCTCGTCCCTGACCCAGATCGGCGACGTCCGCCAGCTCGACTTCATCCGGGCCTTCGACCAGGTGATCGAGGAGACGGCCGCCGACCGGGAGGCGGACCGGCTGCTGCCCAAGGCGGTGCGCACCTACTGCGCGATCATCGCCCACCACCTCTCCAACGAAGACAGGTTCGAACCGGCCGTGGCGCGGCAGCTGCGGTCGATGAGCGCGGCGGCCATCAAGCGGATGCCGCAGGACGCGCTCGCTGACGCACTGGAGGCCATGGACATGGACCGTTCGGCGAAGCTGCGGCGGCTGCGGCGCCGGGTGACCGCGACGGGAGCGGCCGCCTGATGCCCGGGACGACCCAGATCTTCTGCGCCTCGACGCTGTACGGCGTCGCCACCCTGGCCGCCGCGATCGACTCCGACCTCTTCGAGGAACCGGACCGCCGGGTGCTGCTGGTGTTCAACAACTCCGCGACGCCGGAGACCACCCCGGCCCTGGACGAGATGCCGGGCTTCGAGCCGCTGCGCTCGCACTTCGACGAGGTGCTCTCCTGGAACGAGGCCATCCGCCCCTTCCACCCGGGCGCCTGGGCACCCCGCGCCGACGACGTCCCGCTCTTCGAGCGCTACCTGCGGATGCTGTGGGGCCTGGGCGACGACCGGGTCAGCCTGGTCCTGGAGTCCCTCCAGGTCGCGCCCGCCCTCACGGTGGCCCAGCTGTTCACCGACGCGCCCATCGACGTGTACGCCGACGGCCTGATGAGCTACGGCCCCACGCGCAACAAGCTCGACCCGCTGGTCGGCACGCGCGTGCGGCGGCTGCTGCACCTGGACCTGGTGCCGGGGCTGACGCCGATGCTGCTCACCGAGTTCGGCGTGCCGGCGCGGCTGGTGCCCACGCCCGCGTTCCTGAAGGTGCTGGGCGAGGTCACCGAGACCGTGCCCGAACTGCCCGCCGTCCCCGGCGACGCGGCGCTGCTGCTCGGCCAGTACCTGTCGGCGCTGAACATCCTCTCCCCCGAGGAGGAAGAGGACCTGCACGTGCGGATGATGCGGGGCGCCGTCGCCCGCGGCCACCGCACGGTCGTCTTCAAGCCGCACCCGACCGCACCGGCCCGCTACAGCCGCGCCCTGGAGACCGAGGCGGACAAGCTCGGCGTGGACCTCACCGTGCTGGACACGCCCGTACTGGCCGAGGTGCTGTTCGACCGGGCCCGGCCCGCCCTGGTCGTCGGCTGCTTCTCCACCGCCCTGTTCACCGCCTCCTCCTTCTACGACCTGCCGGTCGCGCGCATCGGCACGGAACTGCTGCTGGAGCGGCTGACGCCGTACCAGAACAGCAACCGGATCCCCACCACCCTGGCGGACGCGCTGCTGCCCGATCTGGGCGGCGGCGGGGACGGCGACGTACTGCCCGCCGAGCGGCTGCCCGGACTGCTCACCGCCGTCGGATTCACCATGCAGCCGCAGATCTACCCCGAGCTGCGCCCGCAGGCGGAACAGTTCCTTTCCGGCCATCTGGGGCCGCGCACCCGGCGGTATTTCAAGAAGCGCCGGCTCACCTCGCTGGGACTGCCGGGCGGAATTCCGCAACGGCTGGCGTTCCTGCCGCGCAATTCCACGGCACGCCGGGTGGTCCGGCGGGCGCGGGCCCTGCGCAAGGCGGTACGCCGCTGAAAAGGCATGCCCGGCGGCCCGCCCGGCGGCATCCAGATGAACCCGTGGAAACCGGCAGGCGAAGCCTGTTGCCATCGAACGGAATTGCGTCCCTTCCCGTCCTAGGGTGACAGGCGCCCTGCCCGCCCACAGGCGGCTCAGGACGGACGAGCCACACAGAGGTTTTCAGCGTGACCGAGACGGTCGTCAGCACCCCCACCGCCCAGCCCGGTGCCACCGCGCCGGCCGAACGACCCGGCGCCACGACCGTCCCCCGGCGGCGCCGCGAGCGGTCCGCCGGCCGGCTGCGCGCCCTGGACGGACTGCGGCTGGTGGCCGCGCTGATGGTGGCGGCCTACCACTACGGCGGGCGCGACGGCGAGGTCACCGACGCCTGGGGCACCTCGCCCAAGGAGCAGTTCCCCACGCTGCACGAGTACTTCGCCTACGGCTGCCTCGGTGTGCAGGTCTTCTTCGTCATCAGCGGGTTCGTGATCTGCATGAGCGGCTGGGGCCGGCCGCTGACGTCGTTCTTCGCCTCCCGCGCCTCCCGGCTGCTGCCCGCCTACTGGGTGGCGGTCGTGCTGGTGACGGCCGTCTTCGCACTGCCGGTGGTGGCCTACGAGGCGGTCTCGCCGAGCGACGCCCTGGTGAACCTGACCATGCTGCAGATGCCGCTGGGCGTGGACCGGGTGCTCGGCGTGTGCTGGACGCTGTGGGCGGAGGTCCGCTTCTACGCCCTGTTCGCGCTGTGCGTGGTGCTGCCCGGGGCGACGCGCCAGCGGGTCATCCTGTTCTGCGCGGGCTGGACGCTGGCGGCCGTCGTCGCCGAGAACGCGCACCTGCCGCTGCTCGACATCGTCCTGATGCCCGAGTACGCGCCCTTCTTCATCGGCGGTGTCGGCCTCTACCTGGTCCACCTCGACCGGCGGGACGTCCACGGCTGGGGCATCGTCGCGGTGAGCTGGCTGATCGGGCAGCACTACGCGGTGCAGGGGCTGTGGCACGCGCCCGACGCGGGCGGCTTCTCGTTCCGCTCCTCCACCGGCATCGTCCTCGTCGTCACCTTGGGGTTCGTGGCGGTCGCGGCGATCGCGCTGGGCTGGCTGCGCTGGGCGAACTGGCGCTGGCTGACGGTCGCGGGTGCGCTGACGTACCCCTTCTACCTGGTCCACGAGCACCTCGGCTGGGTGGCGATCCACGCCCTGCACCGCGGTCTCGGTCTGCCATCGGCGGCGACTTTCCCGCTGACGGCGGGGTCAATGCTGCTGCTGGCGTGGTTGCTGCACAAGTATGTGGAAAAGCCGCTGACACCACGGCTGCGGGCGGCGCTGGCCAGGGCCCGCTGAGCTGTTCACGGGACGTTCAGCCGGCCGTCGCTCAGGGCAACGCTCAGGGAGAAGGCTCGCCTCATGACCCACGCACAAGCCACCGACAAGCACCCCGGCGAACTCGCCGACGTCCCGGGCTGGTTCCCGCCGCTGGACCAGATGCTCTTCACCTGGTTCCTGGAGCGGCAGCAGAACCACCGCACGCACGGCGACCTGCTGGAACTCGGCGTCTACCTGGGCAAGAGCGCGATCCTGCTCGGCCACCACCTGAACGACGGCGAGACGTTCACGGTCTGCGACCTGTTCGAGGGCGACGCCCCGGACGAGGCCAACCGGGCGGAGTCCTCCCAGTCGTACGCCACGCTCACCCGGCAGGCCTTCGAGCGGAACTACCTCTCCTTCCACGACACCCTGCCCACGGTGATCGCGGCCCCCAGCTCGGTGGTGTCCGAGCGGGTGGCCCCCGGCAGCTGCCGCTTCGTCCACATCGACGCCTCGCACCTGTACGAGCACGTGCACGGCGACATCGGCGCGGCCCGCGAACTCCTGCGGCCCGAGGGCATCGTGGTCCTCGACGACTTCCGCTCCGAGCACACCCCGGGTGTCTCGGTCGCCGCCTGGGAGGCCGTCCTCAACCGGGGCCTGCGCCCGATCTGCCTCAGTACGCAGAAGATGTACGGCACCTGGGGCGACCCCGGGCCGCTGCAGGAGGAGCTGCTGGAGATGCTGCGGCCGCGCACGGACGTGGGAGTGAGCGTGCAGGAGGCCGCCGGGCACCGGCTGATCCGGACCCGGTCCCGGGGCATGAAGCCGCCGCCCTTCCCGACCTCCCGGCACTACGTGCCTCCGGTGCCGCCGGTGCCGGCGCAGTCCGCGGCCCCCGAGGCCACGACCGAGGCCCACGCCGCCCGCCCGGCCCGGCCCGCCCCCTCCCGGACCCGCCGGCTCGTCAAGGACCTGCTGCCGCCGGTGGTGACCCGTGCGGTGCGGCGGGCCCGGGCGCGGCGGGCGTGACGCAGGCGCCGTCTCAGCCGCTCGTCAGCGACAGCTTCACCGCGAAGCCGAGGAACAGCGCGCCCGCCGCCGAGGTCGCCCCCGCCGACAGGCGCCTGCGGCGGCGGAAGGCGGCGGCCAGCCGGGTGCCGCCGAAGATCAGCGCGCTGAGGTAGAGCACGCTGGCGAGCTGCGCCAGGACGCCGAGGACGACGAAGGACAGGGCGGGGTAGGCGTACGCCGGGTCGACGAACTGCACGAAGAAGGCGACGAAGAACAGGATCGCCTTGGGGTTGAACAGGCTCACGACGAAGGCACGGCGGAACGGCCGCTCCGCGGCGGGCGCTGCGGCCTCACCTGCGGCGGCCGCCCGCTGACCGCGCGTGCGCCACATGCCCCACGCGGCCCGCAGCATCCCGAGGGCCAGCCACGTCAGATAGCCGGCCCCCGCGTACTTCACGATCCCGAACAGCACGGCGTTCGCCTGGAGCAGCGAGGCGACCCCGGCCGCGGACAGTGTCATCAGCACCGCGTCCCCGCACCAGACCCCCGCGGCGGCGGTGTACCCGGCCCGCACACCGCGGCGGGCGGCCACCGACAGCACGTAGAGCGAGTTGGGGCCGGGGAGCAGGATGATCAGGACGAGGCCCGCCAGGTAGGTGGGCAGATCGATGACGCCGAACATGCACAGGAGTGTCGCACGGGGGTCCGGCGCCCGGATACGGTCCGCCCCGGCCGGTCAGAAGGCGTCCGACGGGACGTGCGTGCCCCACACCTCACGCAGCGCGTTGCACACCTCGCCCACCGTCGCCCGGGCCCGGAGCGCCTCCTTCATCGGGTACAGGACGTTGTCCTCGCCCTCGGCGGCCTTCTTCAGGGCGGCCAGGGCCGTGTCCACGGCGGGCTGGTCGCGTTCGGCGCGCAGGGCGGCCAGGCGCTCGGCCTGCCGGGCCTCGATGGCGGGGTCGACGCGCAGGGGCTCGTACGGCTCCTCCTCGTCCAGCCGGAAGCGGTTGACGCCGACCACGACCCGCTCGCCGGAGTCGGTCTCCTGGGCGATCCGGTAGGCGTTGCGTTCGATCTCGTTCTTCTGGAAGCCCCGCTCGATGGCCTCGACGGCGCCGCCCAGGTCCTCGACCTTGCGCATCAGCTCCAGCGCAGCCGCCTCCACGTCGTCGGTCATGCTCTCGACGGCGTAGGAGCCCGCGAAGGGGTCGACGGTGGCGGTGACGTCGGTCTCGTGGGCCAGGACCTGCTGGGTGCGCAGGGCCAGGCGGGCGCTCTTGTCGGTGGGCAGGGCGATGGCCTCGTCGAAGGAGTTGGTGTGCAGCGACTGCGTACCGCCGAGGACGGCGGCCAGGCCCTGCACCGCCACCCGCACCAGGTTCACCTCGGGCTGCTGGGCCGTCAGCTGCACCCCGGCCGTCTGGGTGTGGAAGCGCAGCATCAGCGACTTGGGGTCGCGGGCGCCGAACTCCTCGCGCATCAGCCGGGCCCAGATCCGGCGCGCGGCACGGAACTTGGCGACCTCCTCCAGCAGGGTCGTCCGCGCCACGAAGAAGAACGACAGGCGCGGGGCGAAGTCGTCGACGTCCATGCCCGCCGCCACCGCGGTGCGCACGTACTCCACCCCGTCGGCCAGCGTGAACGCGATCTCCTGCGCGGGCGAGGCGCCGGCCTCGGCCATGTGGTAGCCGGAGATCGAGATCGTGTTCCAGCGCGGCAGTTCCGTCCGGCAGTACCGGAAGATGTCCGCGGCCAGCCGCAGCGACGGCTTCGGCGGGAAGATGTACGTGCCCCGGGCGATGTACTCCTTCAGCACGTCGTTCTGGACCGTCCCGGTGAGTTTCCCCCCCGGCACGCCCTGCTCCTCCGCGACCAGCTGGTACAGGAGCAGCAGCAGGGCGGCGGGGGCGTTGATGGTCATGGACGTGGACACCTGGTCCAGCGGGATCCCGCCGAACAGCACCCGCATGTCGTCGAGGGAGTCGATCGCCACCCCGACCTTGCCGACCTCGCCGTGCGCGAGCGGGGCGTCGGAGTCGTGGCCCATCTGGGTCGGCAGGTCGAAGGCGACCGACAGTCCCGTGGTGCCGTGGGCGATCAGCTGCCGGTAGCGGGCGTTGGACTCCGCCGCCGTGCCGAAGCCGGCGTACTGGCGCATCGTCCAGGGGCGGCCCGTGTACATGGTCGGGTAGACGCCCCGTGTGTACGGGTACGCACCGGGCTCCCCCAGCTTCTCCGCCGGGTCCCAGCCCTGGAGGGCCCCGGGCCCGTAGACCGGCTCGATCGGCAGTCCGGACTCCGACTCGCGCGTCATGGTGTGATGCCTCCCGCAGAGTGACCTCGCTCACCACCATGCCCCCTGGTTCGCGACGGGTCACGTCCGGGGAACATCTCAGGTGGCATCCGGGTACACCGGTGAGACGACGGGGGGCCGTGTGCGTACCACGGGCATGGGGAGAGGGACCGCGGCGGCAGTCGCCGTACTGGCCGCGCTGACCGGCTGCACGGTGCAGACCCCGGGCGGGGACGGCGAGCCGGGCTCGCCGGTGCGCATCGAGCTGCCCGACGGCACACCGTCACCCGCGCGCACACCGGCCGGCGGGGGCGGGACGGCCGGCGCCACGCCCCGCGACGGCAAGGCCCCGCCCCGCGTGCTGTGGGCGCCCGGCGACTCCGGCCGCGGCGTGCGCGAGCTGCAGGCGCGGCTGCGGCAGGTCGCCTGGCTGTTCGAAGGGCCGACCGGGACGTACGACGAGGCGACCGAGCGGGCGGTCAGCGGCTTCCAGGGCAAGCGCGGACTGCCCCGCACCGGGCGCACCGACACCGTCACCTGGCAGCGGCTGCTCGGGATGACCCGCGAGCCGGGCCGCTGGGACCTGTACCTGATGGGCGGCCAGCCCGCCGATCCGCCGGACGCGCGCTGCCGCACCGGCCGGGTGCTGTGCATCGACAAGACCAGCAGGACACTGCGCTGGATGGTCGACGGCAGGACCCTGTCGACGATGGCCGTGCGCTTCGGCTCCGAGTACACGCCGACCCGCGAGGGCGTCTTCTCCGTCTACTGGAAGTCCCGCGACCACGTGTCGACGCTCTACGACTCGCCCATGCCGTACGCGATGTTCTTCAGCGGTGGCCAGGCGGTGCACTTCTCGGCGGACTTCGCCGCCCGGGGCTACGCGGGCGCCTCGCACGGCTGCGTCAACGTCCGGGACGAGGCGGCGATCGCGGATCTCTACGCCCGGGTCCGCGACGGCGACAAGGTCGTCGTGTCCTGGTGAGACGCGGGGAGGGAGGATGGGGCGCGGGCGGGACCGGGGGAACGTGTCCCGCCCGCGCTCAGGTGCACGAGCCGTAGGTACGGGGGGAACCCCGGCTCTGTGCGACGGCCGATGACCAGTCGGCTCACTCATTACTGCGCCCGGGCGGCCGAAAACGTCACACCCTCGGCCTGGGAATTTTCACGGACCAGGAAACCGCAGGTCAGAGACGTGTGAGGAGCGGCGGCCGAAGCCCTGCTCCCCTTGGTCCCCGCCGGTGTCGGGCATCGCGGCCCGCTGGCCGGCCTTGCGCGCGGCCCGCTCCTGGCCGCCCTGACCCTGGTCCTGGCCCCGGCCCTGCGGCCGGCCCTGGCCGGCCTGGCCCTGGCCTTCGCTCCGGCCGTTGCTCCGGTCGCCGCCGTTGCCTTGGTTGCCTTGGTTGCCTTGGTTGCCCTGGTTGCCCTGGTTGCCGTGGTTGCCCTGGCCGCCGTTGCCCGTGCCGTCGGTCTTGCGCTCGACGGAGCCGTGCGTCGTTCCGGACAGGACGTCCTTGCAGTACTTTCCGACGCCGGAGTCGCCCGCCGCGTCGCGCAGGGCGCGCCTGCGGTCGTCGTCCAGCGGCTGTCCCGCGCGCAGGTCGCGGCAGGCGGAGGCGATCTCCTCGCGGCTGCCGCCGTCCTGGCCCCGCTGGTCGCCGGAGCCGTCACCGGGTGCCGCTTCCCTGTCGGGCCCGGAGCTGCCGGCACCGCCCGTCGCGCTGTCGCCCGGGGTGACGCCGCCGGCCGTGGAACCGCCCTGCACGGCGTCGCTCGGCGAGGGCGACATCAGCAGGCGGTCGGGAGGCGTGACGACGGACGAGACCGACGCGGCGGGCTCGGGCTCGTTCCGGCCGAACGGCGTGTCGATGGCTCCGGTTCCGGCCGCGACGGCGATCCCGCCGGCCATGCCGACCGCCAGCGCGGCGGCCAGGGCGAGGCGCGCGGGCCGGACCCGGCGCTTGCGCCGCACGCCGTCCGAGCCGCTGCCGCGCGTGGTTCCGATCCGGACCAGCCCGGCCTCGCCGGTGGGCGCGGCGGCCTGCCCGCCGTCCGCCGCGTGCGCCGCCGCCGCGTCCGCGCGCTCCGCGCGGGCCTTGCGGAAAGCGGCCACCGCGGCTGCCTCACCGGGGAGTTCCTCGCTGGTCAGCGGGGGTGTGGCGGACAGTGCGCCGAGTGTCCTGGCGAGTCGTTCGGCCTGGTCGCGGGCGGCACCGTCGACAGCTTCCGGTGGCTCTCCGCTCAGCAAACGCTCCGCCGTTTCGCGGTCCAGCCACCTGTACTGCTCGTCGGCCATCACACATCCTTCTGCGTCCGCGCAACGCTGTGCGTCACACCTGCGGACGTCACGGCACCGCCGCGCGGTTCTCGCTGGGGCGGCAGGGCATCGAGCACTCCGGCCGATTCCGGATCGGCCTGCGCGGAGTCGCCGAGCAGCTCGGCGAGGCGCTTCAGGCCGCGGTGCGCCGCCGTGCGGACGGCGCCCGGGCGCTTGCCGAGGGTCTCGGCCGCGGTCTTCGCGTCCAGCCCCACGACCACGCGCAGCACGACCGCCTCGGCCTGGTCCTGCGGCAGCCGGGATATCAGGGAGAACGTCCCGTCGGTGGTGAGCGCCTCGATGGCCTCGCCCGCGGTGTCGGACGCCGCTGCCCGGCCGGTCAGTTCGGTCTCGTCCCCGCCGATCGCGGGCCGCCGCCCGCGCATGCGTATGTGGTCCAGCGCGCGGTTGCGGGCGATCCGGGCGGCCCAGCCGCGGAACCGGTCCGCGTCGCCGGAGAACCGCTCCAGGTCCCGGGCGATCTGCAGCCACGCCTCCGACGTCACGTCCTCGGCGTCGGGGTCGCCGACCAGCGTCCGTACGTATCCGAGCAACCGCGGGTGCACGGCGCGGTACACAGTCCGGAAAGCGGTCTCATCTCCGTCCTGTGCCGCGCGCACCGCGGCGGTCAGCTCCGCGTCGTCCCCCAGCACCGCGCGCCCTTCTGCGCCTTGACCGGCGCCGCTGACGCGGGCCGGGTTCTCGCCGTCGTGATTGCTCATTGGGTGTTGCGGTCACAAGCCCGCAGGTCGTTGCGGTGGTCCTACCGCCTCCGGTGTTGGCGCGAAAGGCACGTTACGACCTCAAACCACTCGCCGTCCATGTCCGCCCGAGATGCAACTTAGCCGTGACACGCAGGGGTGTGACAGAAAACGCACCCCCGACGCTGTAGGAAGTACGGGTCGCCGCGCGGCCCGTGCCGCGCGACGGCCGGGGCCTCTCCTGTGGGGGGTGGCGGCCCCGGCCGTCTCCGGCCGTACCGGTCTGACCTGGGCCGATGTGACGTGAGCCCGGTCGCCGCACCCCGCGCGCGACTGCCCGTCCAAGCACCTGCTCCGCTCCCCTTCCGGCGGCTGCGCCGAGCCGCGCCGGCTGTTCCCCGGTCGGCGCGAAGCCGCACCCTCGACACCGGTTCACGGCGGATCCCGATGAGGGCTGTCTCACACGGACGGGGTCCTTTTGCCGGGGTCCGCACGTCGAGTTCCCCTTGCCGGGGTCCGCACGTCGAGTTCCCCTTGCCGGGGTCCGCATGTCGAGGTCCCCTTGCAGGGGTCCGCATGTCGAGTTCCCCTTGTCGGGGCCCTCTTGTCGGGGTCCCCTGTCGCGACGCCCGGATGCGGGGCGGTGACGGCGTTCGGCGCCCCCGAAGAAGGCCGTCCCGACGGCGGTACCGGCAGCGGAAGTTGCCGGGCGGCCGTCACTTCACAGCCGCTCGCGCGTACGCGGCACACACCTGGCACGCGGCACGCACCCACCACCTCACGGGCGGGCCTCACCCGACCGTCCGGACTGGCCCTCGCCGGCCTCGGTGGCGGCGCCGCTGCCGGTGTTGCCCGCGGTGCCCGCGGTGCCCGAACCGTTGTCCGCGGCTCCCGAGCCGTTCTCCGCGGAACCCGAACCGCTCTCCGCGGATCCCGAGCCGTTCTCCGCACGGCCTTCTCCGTTGCCGGTGCCGCCGGTTGCCGGGGTTGCCGTGCTCTTCTCGGGCCCGGCGCCGCCGCCGGGCTTCTCGTCGGCACCGTCCAGTTGCCCGGCGCAGTACGCCGTGACGTTCCTCTCACCGCCCGCGGCGTCCACGAGACGCTGCCAGGCCGTCGCGTCCATGGCCTTGCCCCGGCCGTCGACCTTCTCGTACGCGCGGCAGTGGGCCTCGGTGTCCTGGGCGGAGGCGGGGCGGTCCGGGGAGGGGGAGGCGGACGCGGAGGCGGACGGGGAGCCCGGCGCGGCGCCGGGGGCGTTGCCCGCCGAGGCGCCGGGGGCGGGGCCTGAGGCGGGCGGACGGGGGCGTTCGCCGGGGTCGTCCGGGGAGTCCGACGAGCCGATCGCCGCGACCGCGACACCGCCCAGCGTGAGGCTGGCGAGCAGGACGGACAGCGTGGCCTTCAGCGAACGGCCCGGATGCCGCCGCGCCCGGGGCGTCCAGTCGTCCCCGCTGCGGGAACGGGCCCGGTGCGCACCGGCGTCCCGGGCGGCCCGGAACGCCGCCACGGCCCGCTGCTCGCCCTCGGCGTCGATCGGGGCCCGCAGGAAGGCGGCGGCGAGGAGCGCCCGCAGTTCGGTGTCGTCGAGGGCGGGAGCCGAGCCGGGACGGGCAGCGCTGCCGGGACGGGCCGCCGTGGGGTCGCCGGGCGGCAGGCCGTCGGCGTCCCCGAGGTGCACACGCCGACGGCCGGAGGGCCCACCGTCGCTCTGATGTTCACCCATGTCCGGTTCCGTCCCTGCTCGATCCACGCGTCCCGCATGGCCGTCCGTGTCCCCACGACCCGGCCGGCCGGCCCGGCGTTCCGGGCCTTTTCCATACGTCTCGCCCGTCCGCCCTGTTCAGGGCGGCGGGCCCGGCGGCCAGGTGCGGTCCGCCGAAGTCGCTCATGTCGACTCCCCCAGCGTCCGGGGAGCCTCATCCGTCACACCCGCGCCGCCCAGTTGGGCGGCGAGACGTTTCAGCCCCCGGTGGGCGGCCGTCCGCACGGCCCCCGGCCGCTTGCCGAGGACACGGGCGGCGGCGGGTCCGTCCAGTCCCACCACGACCCGCAGCAGCACGGCCTCGGCCTGGTCCCGCGGCAGCCCGCCGACCAGTTGGAGGGCGCGCTCGGTGGACATGGCCTCCAGCGCCTGCTCGTGCGTGCTGTGCGGCCCCGGCAGGTCGAGCACGTCCTGTTCCAGCGCGGCGGACTGCGGCCGGACCCGCCGCCGGCGCAGATGGTCCAGCGCCCGGTGCCGGGCGATGGTCGCCGTCCAGCCGCGGAAACCGGCCCCGTCGCCCTTGAACCGCCCGAGGTCCCGGGCTATCTCCAGCCAGGCCTCGGACGCCACGTCCTCCGCGTCCTCGCCCACCAGTCCGCGCAGGTAGCCGAGCAGTCCGGGCTGCACGATCCGGTAGGCGACGGCGAAGGCCGCCTCGTCACCGTTCTGGGCCCGCGCGACGGCCGCGCCCAGTTCCCCGTCCCGTGCGTGCACGCGGCGGGGCTCCCCTCGCTGGCCCAAGAACCGTCCTCGTGTCTGTGCCATGTCCTCCACGGTCTTCAGCGCCGGGCCGCGGAGAAGTGTCACAGCGTGCGGTGCCTCCCCCGCCCCGGGGTCGCCCCGGCCGCGACCGATGTCCGGACACGGCCGGACACACCTCACCCCGGCGGCGGCCGGGCCCGGCGGACCGGCGGACCGTCCTCCGTTCGCCGGATTTCCCGGGGCGGGCGAACGGACGGCACGGCCGGGGGGAATGACGGTCAGGTACCTCACCGCCGCCCCCGACGGACCGGAGACGAGCACCACATGACACGCCTTCTGCTGCGCACCGCCGTCGCCACGGCCCTGGCCCTCGGCACCCTCGGCCCGGCCCTGCCCGCCACCGCCTCGTCCTCCTCAGGCGGCGTGCAGACCGTCCGGGTGCCGGACGGCGATCCCCGCAAGCGGTCCCTCGCCCCGCGCACGACCGAGCCGTTCAGCCTCCTCGGCGTCACCTGGGACGACCCGGACGCCGTCCTGGACGGCACCGCCCGGGTGCGCACCCGGTCCCGGGAGAGCGGCGCATGGAGTGCGTGGCGCCCCCTGGACACCGACGTGCGCCCGCCCGAGACGGGCCCCGACGGCACCCGCGCGGGTGTGCGGGGCAGCACCCAGCCGCTGTGGACCGGGCCGTCGGACGGCGTCCAGGTGCGGGTGTCGGGCACGCGGCTGCCCGAGGGGCTGCGGGTGGAGCTGATCGACCCCGGCAGCGGACCGGCCCCGGTCGTGCACACCGTGGAGCGGGGCGCCGCGGAACCGGCCCCCGGACCACTCGCCGCCGAGCGCCCCGCCGTGACGGCCCGTTCCACCTGGGGCGCCGACGAGTCCCTGGTGAAGGACCCGCCCACCTACACCGGCGCCACCAAGGCGATGTTCGTCCACCACACCGCGGGCACCAACGACTACGCCTGCTCCGAGTCGGCGTCCATCGTGCGCGGTGTGTTCCTGTACCACGTGAGGAGCAACGGCTGGAACGACATCGGCTACCACTTCCTCGTCGACAAGTGCGGCACCCTCTTCGAGGGCCGTGCGGGCGGCATCGACAAACCGGTCCTCGGCGCGCACGCCTACGGCTTCAACACCGCCACCAGCAGCGTCTCCGTGCTCGGCGACCACTCGGCGGCGGCGGTCAACCCGGCGGTGCGCGAGTCCGTCGCCAAGGTGGCGGCCTGGAAGCTGGGCCTGCACCAGCTCGACCCGACCGGGACGGTGGAGCTGACCGCGGGTGCCGACAACGGCAAGTACAAGCTGGGCGAGAAGGTGACGATGCATCGGATCCCGGGCCACCGCGACGGCTACCCGACCGAGTGCCCCGGGCAGCACCTCTACGACGACCTGCCCGAGATCCGCACCCTCGCGGGGAACGCCGGAAAGCCCGCCGAGCCCGCAGAGCCCACCGCCCCGGAGCCGGCCGAGCCCTGGGACGAGGACGCCCTCGCGGGCTGACGCTAGGGCCGGGAACCGGCGCTCACCGCGTCCCGGCACAGCAGCCGCAGCGAACCGTTCCCGGCGTAGCAGCGGCGCGCCTCGTCGATCGGGTCCCACAGCCGCCCGTCGGGCGTACGGATCCAGTGGTCGCCGCCGGACGCCCACCACTCGGCGCCGGTCTGACGGACCACCACCTCGCCGGCGTAGGCGCCGAAGCCGCGCAGCACCTCCTGCACGGCGGCAGCCGGCGCGCCCTCCCGCCGTATCTCCTCGATCATCCGGTCGATGCTCCACAGACTCTGTGCCGAGTAGTCGAGGCGGAGCCGTGCCCCCTCGCGCATCGTCGCCACCATGTCCGCCGCCCACCGCCGCGGCTTCGCCGCCGCCGAGGGCCTGGTCTCCGCTTGAGTCGTCACATCCCGGAAAGCGTGCCGGCCGGGTGTTTCGTCACACGGAAAAGGCGACTCCCCGGAAGCGGCGCAGGACCGCCCCAGCTCACCCGAGGGACCGTCACAGCACTTTCCCAGAATCGGGGTTTGGGCCGGTGGGCGTACCGGGTGGCGCTCAGCCCTGCTGCCGGCTGCGGCGGGAGACCACCGCGCGCAGCACCCGGCGGCCCTCCGTGGACAACTCCAGTGCCCGGCGCAGTCCGGCCGGACCGTGTCCGGCCAGGACCTCCAGGACGGTGACCTGGCGGCGCAGCTCGGCGGCGACCAGCGGTGACATGCCCTCCGTACGGCCCTCGCGGCGCGCGTCGACGGACGAGGCGTCGTCCTCGGCGGTGTCGAGGAGGCGGTGGATCTGCAGGGAGGCGACGGAGCAGGCGTCGGCCCAGACCCGCAGGCCGGCGGCGGACCGCTCGGCGGGCGCGGCCTGGAGCATCCGCTGGGCGAGCGTGGCCGCCTCGTCCTCCTCGGCCGCGGCGTCGACCTTCCCGCGCACCTGCTCCAGGCAGGCGCCCCACTCGTCGGCGGCGGCGCCGTCAGCGAGGCTCGCCCACAGCGGCCGCAGCGTCTCGTCGTCGCCGCCCAACAGGGGCACGCACCGATCCAAACAAGCCAGCCCGCTCGCGGCCAGCCCGCGTTCGTCGGCCTGTGCGATCAACTCCACCAGGCTCATCCACGCCTCCCTCCGCGGGCCTTCTCCAGGGCCCTGCCAGGCCGCTACCAGCCCTACCCCTCACGGAACCCGCACCTCCCCTTACTGCGTGCGATGGCCCCGGAGTGTCACAGGGGCACCACGCCGAGTCGGCCGAGGAAGCGGAACAACAGGTTTTCGGCCAGCGGATCGGGGTCCGAAGTCAGTACGTCCACGAGGTCGTCGGCGTTCACCTCGTGCCCCGCCTCGGCGGCCCAGCGCGCCGCGCGCCCGGCGGCGTCGGAGGGTTCCAGGAAGTAGTCCTCCAGCGTGAGGCCCTCCTGCCCGGCCGCCAGGTACCGGGCGGTCGCGGCCCGCGCGAGGCAGGTGGTCCACGCCCCGCTCTCCGGCGCGGCCGCCTCCAGCACCACGCACTCGCTGTTCATGACGTACCCGAACAGCGCGGGCGCCCCGGTCTCGCGGGCGAGGGCGTTCATGTTCCCCATGGCGCCGTCGCCGCTCGCGTACTCCCAGACCTGCCAGCCGTCCGCCGCCGAGGTGTGCCGGGTCATCCCGTCCGCGACCTCCGCGAGCGCCGTCAGCTCGGTGAGGGGCCGCTCCCCCCGGCCGACGACGAAGTATCCCCAGTAGCCCATGCTCCGCTGCCCCCCTGTCCGTCCGATTCGGATCGCCTCAGAAGACCACCACAGCTCCACGGGGGTGCGCAGCCGTACGGCGCAATTCGTGCGGGTCAGCCCAGTTCGTTCGCCAGGGTCCGGAACTCCGCCCAGGACAGCTCGGGCCGGCCCGGGTCCCACAGCTTCTGCACGGTCGCCCGCAGCGGCATCCGGATCCCGGCGGCCACCTGGTCCTGCGTCTGGGAGCCGGCGAGGTCGCACCAGACGGCGAAGGACCCGCCGAGGATCTGCCCGTCGTAGCGCTCCGGCACGGCCGTGGTGCCGCGCAGCACCCGGGGCGTCCACTGCTCGTAGATGCGCTGCCCGGTCGGATAGACGAAGGTCTGCGGCTCGCCGAGCACGTAGTAGAGGAACTCGTCGTTGTAGTTGATCACCTTGCGGCCCGCCTGCAGGTACTCCAGGGGCTGCCGGGCGCCGATCTCCTTGCCGGTCCAGTAGGCCACCTGGATGTCCCGGTCGGCCTCGACGGAGGTGTCGCGGAAGAACCCGTCGTTCCAGGCGCGCGGGACCCGCTCGTTCGCGCGGACCGTGGCGGCCCGGTCGTTCAGCCAGCCGGTGGCGAGGTCGGCGACGGTCGCGCCGGAGCCGTACTTCTGCCGCGCGGCGGCGGCCAGCTGCGGGAAGGACGCCTCCGGGTCGGAGCGCACCAGCGCCTGGTACTCGTCGCCGCCGAGGTGCCAGGGCCGGCCGGGGAAGAGACCGGCGTACTCGTCGAGCAGGTCGTCGACGATCTCGGCGCTCTCGGCCTTGGAGATGTCGATGGCGCCCTGCACGGCCGACCCCTGCACGGTGCGCAGCTGGAGGTCGGGGTGGGCGGCGATGACCGCGCCGAGGTGCCCGGGTGAGTCGATCTCGGGTACGACGGTGATGTGCCGGCTCTCCGCGAGGTCGACGATCCGGCGCACCTGCGCCTTGGTGAGGTGCTGCTCGGAGACGATCTCCGGGTGCGTGTCGGACTCGATCCGGAATCCCTGGTCGTCGGAGAAGTGCAGCCCGAGCTGGTTGAACTTGAGGTCGCCCAGCTCCCGGACGCGGTCCTCGATCCAGTCGGCGGTGAAGTTCTTGCGCGCGATGTCGAGCATGAACCCGCGCTGCTCCTTGGCCGGCTCGTCCTTCACCACGCCCTCGGGGGCCGTGCCGCCGTCGTGCACCGCCTGCTTGAGCGTGCGGGTGCCGTAGAAGACGCCGGCGTCGGCGGGCCCGGTGATGCGCACGCGCCCGTCGCCGACCCGCATCTCGTAGGACTCCGGGTTCGCGCCCTCGTCGCCCTGCAGGGCCAGCCGCAGGTCGCCGGACCGGTCGTCGCCCTTCTCACCCGCGTAGGCCATCCCCAGCTCACCGGCGATCAGCTTGCCCTCGTCGGCCAGCGAGGCGTCGTCCACGACGACACGCCCGTCCTTCTCCGGCTGCCAGCCCGGGCCGCGCGCCGGGCTGTGGTCGCGCACGGCGGGGATCGTCCGCGGCGCCGTGGACAGGGGGTAGGAGCGGCTGGGACTCGGGCTGGTCGGCGCTGCCGCCGCCCCGCCCCGGGTGGACGCCGCCTCCGGCCCGGTGGACCCGCCGCCCGAGGCCGCCCAGAACGCGAGACTCACCCCGGCCGCGATCACGACCAGGGCCACGGCCATGGCCACGACCAGCACCTGCCGCTGTTTTCCCTGCTTCGCCGGTGCCCGGCGCCTGTGCTGACTCACTCCGCCAACCTAAGACCCGTGGCCGTTCCGCGCGCGTCCACCACCCGTGGGGCGACTCTCCTCGCGGGTGAAGTTCGGGCATCTTCCGGACACGTCCCGATCGCACTCGATAGCGTGACGTCACAACTCTCACACCACGCCCTGCTGACACACGGCACGCCCACGAGGACCCACGCTGCCCGCGCACCGTCTCCCTGAGCTCCCCGGCCGACTGGCCATATCGGTGGAGCCCGTCAACACAGCCTCCGCGACGGACCTGGAGCGGACGCTCCTGTCCTGTCTGCGCAGCCCCCGCTGGTCCCGCAGCGTCGCGGCCCACCGCCCGTACCCCGACCTGGCATCCCTGCTCGCGGCGGCGGACGAGGCGGCCTACGACCTGAGCTGGGCCGACCTGAGCGAGGCCCTGGCCGCCGAGTCGCTGCCCTCCCTGCCGCCGGACACCTACGCGGCGGCCCACACGGCCCTCAGCGCGGCGCACGCCGCCTACGAGGCCCGTTTCGGACACGTTTTCGTCATCTGCCTGGCCGGGCTGGCCCCGGGCGACGTGCTGGACCATCTCCTGCAGGCCATCCGGTCACGATTGACCAACGATCCGGAGGAGGAGCGGGCGGTGGTGGCCGACGAGCTGCGGCGCCTGGCGAGGGAACGGCTGGTGGACGCCCTCAGGGGTGCGGGGAACGGCCCGACCGGCCCCTGACGGCCCGCACACGCGGCACAGACGCCCCCTCTCCCCCAGGGGCCGCACTAGCCCACCCGTACCTCTTTGCGTGCCAGTTTGATCACACCCGGGGACCCCCGCTCAGCCGAGCGGCGGCGCCTCGCTACGATGCTGGGGGCCGGTGGACCGTACCCGGCCGGGCCCGACCGACAAGGAAAGCCGGCGCGGCCCCAATCACCGCTCCCGGAGGAAACTTCCGTGCCGGCTGGAACGCTGTACCGCGGCCGGGAAGGAATGTGGTCCTGGGTGGCTCACCGAGTCACCGGCGTCCTCATTTTCTTCTTCCTGTTCGTTCACGTGCTGGACACCGCCCTCGTGCGGGTCTCACCGGAGGCCTACGACACCGTCGTGGCCACGTACAAGACGCCGATCGTCGCGCTGCTGGAGTACGGCCTCGTCGCCGCCATCCTCTTCCACGCGCTCAACGGCCTGCGTGTCATCGCCGTCGACTTCTGGACCAAGGGCGCCCGCTACCAGAAGCAGATGCTCTGGACCGTCGTCGCCCTGTGGGTCGTGCTGATGCTCGGGGCGATCTACCCCGTCCTCGGCCACGCCGCTCGTGAACTGTTCGGGAGCTGACGCCAATGTCCACGACTGAGAAGTCCGCCGCCGGCGTCGGCCCCGTCGAGGGTGGCGCCGTCTACACCGTCGACAACCCCGCGCCCTTCATCGAGGCACCGCGCAAGCGCACCAAGAAGACCCCCAAGAGCACCCGGGGCAACTTCGAGCTGGCGGCCTGGCTGTTCATGCGCCTGTCCGGCGTGGTGCTGGTCGTCCTGGTCATCGGCCACCTGCTGATCCAGCTCGTGCTGGACGGCGGTGTCTCCAAGATCGGCTTCGCCTTCGTGGCGGGCCGCTGGGCGAGCCCCTTCTGGCAGGTCTGGGACCTGCTGATGCTGTGGCTCGCGATGCTGCACGGCGCCAACGGCCTGCGCACGGTCATCAACGACTACGCGGAGCGCGCGAACACCCGGCTGTGGCTCAAGGGCCTGCTCTACACCGCCACGGTGTTCACCATCCTGCTGGGCACGCTGGTGATCTTCACCTTCGACCCGAACATCCGCTAGGCACGGGGCTGCGAGAATCATGAAGATCCACAAGTACGACACCGTCATCGTCGGCGCCGGTGGCGCCGGTATGCGCGCCGCCATCGAGTCGACGAAGCGCAGCCGCACCGCCGTGCTCACCAAGCTCTACCCCACCCGCTCCCACACGGGCGCCGCGCAGGGCGGCATGGCCGCCGCGCTCGCCAACGTGGAGGAGGACAACTGGGAGTGGCACACCTTCGACACGGTCAAGGGCGGTGACTACCTGGTCGACCAGGACGCCGCCGAGATCCTCGCGAAGGAGGCCATCGACTCCGTCCTCGACCTGGAGAAGATGGGCCTGCCGTTCAACCGCACCCCGAACGGCACCATCGACCAGCGCCGCTTCGGCGGTCACAGCCGCAACCACGGCGAGGCCCCGGTCCGCCGCTCCTGCTACGCGGCCGACCGCACCGGCCACATGATCCTCCAGACGCTGTACCAGAACTGCGTCAAGGAGGGCGTGGAGTTCTACAACGAGTTCTACGTCCTGGACCAGCTGATCACCGAGGTCGACGGCGTCAAGCGGTCGGCCGGTGTGGTGGCGTACGAGCTGGCCACCGGCGAGATCCACGTCTTCCAGGCGAAGTCCGTGATCTACGCGTCCGGCGGCTGCGGCAAGTTCTTCAAGGTGACGTCGAACGCGCACACCCTGACCGGTGACGGCCAGGCCGCGGTCTACCGCCGGGGCATCCCGCTGGAGGACATGGAGTTCTTCCAGTTCCACCCGACCGGCATCTGGCGCATGGGCATCCTGCTGACGGAGGGCGCCCGCGGTGAGGGCGGCATCCTGCGCAACAAGGACGGCGAGCGCTTCATGGAGAAGTACGCGCCGGTCATGAAGGACCTCGCCTCCCGAGACGTCGTCTCGCGCTCCATCTACACGGAGATCCGTGAGGGCCGCGGCTGCGGTCCCGAGGGCGACCACGTCTACCTCGACCTCACGCACCTGCCGCCGGAGCAGCTGGACGCCAAGCTCCCGGACATCACCGAGTTCGCCCGTACGTACCTCGGCATCGAGCCGTACACGGACCCCATCCCGATCCAGCCCACCGCGCACTACGCGATGGGCGGCATCCCGACGAACGTCGAGGGTGAGGTCCTGGCGGACAACACCACGGTCGTCCCGGGCCTGTACGCGGCCGGCGAGGTCGCCTGCGTGTCGGTGCACGGCGCCAACCGCCTCGGCACGAACTCGCTGCTGGACATCAACGTCTTCGGCAAGCGCGCGGGCATCGCCGCCGCCGAGTACGCCCAGAAGGCCGACTTCGTCGAGCTGCCGGAGAACCCGGCGGAGCTCGTGCTGGAGCAGGTGGAGCGGCTGCGCAACTCCACCGGCGCCGAGCGGGTGTCCGTCCTGCGCCGCGAGCTTCAGGAGACCATGGACGCCAACGTCATGGTGTTCCGCACCGAGCAGACCATCAAGACGGCGGTCGAGAAGATCGCGGAGCTGCGCGAGCGCTACAAGAACGTGGCGATCCAGGACAAGGGCAAGCGGTTCAACACCGACCTGCTGGAGGCCGTCGAGCTGGGCAACCTGCTCGACCTCGCCGAGGTCATGGCCGTCTCCGCGCTGGCCCGCAAGGAGTCCCGCGGCGGTCACTACCGCGAGGACTACCCGAACCGCGACGACGTCAACTTCATGCGGCACACCATGGCGTACCGCGAGGTCGGCGCCGACGGCTCCGAAACCGTCCGTCTCGACTACAAGCCGGTCGTCCAGACCCGCTACCAGCCGATGGAGCGTAAGTACTGATGGCTACCCCCGTTCTGGACAAGGAAGACGCGGCCGGCAAGCCCGAGCCCGGTTTCGCCGACTCCCCCTACATCACGGTCACCTTCCGGATCCGCCGCTTCAACCCGGAGGTCGCGGCGGACGCCACCTGGGAGGACTTCCAGGTCGAGATCGACCCGAAGGAGCGCGTCCTCGACGCCCTCCACAAGATCAAGTGGGAACTGGACGGCACGCTGACGTTCCGCCGCTCCTGCGCGCACGGCATCTGCGGCTCGGACGCCATGCGGATCAACGGCAAGAACCGCCTGGCCTGCAAGACGCTGATCAAGGACATCAACCCCGAGAAGCCGATCACGGTCGAGGCCATAAAGGGCCTGACGGTCCTGAAGGACCTCGTGGTCGACATGGAGCCGTTCTTCCAGGCGTACCGGGACGTCATGCCCTTCCTCATCACGAAGGACACGAACGAGCCCACGCGTGAGCGGCTGCAGTCCGCCGAGGACCGCGAGCGCTTCGACGACACCACGAAGTGCATCCTGTGCGCGGCCTGCACCACGTCGTGCCCGGTCTTCTGGAACGACGGCCAGTACTTCGGCCCGGCCGCCATCGTCAACGCGCACCGCTTCATCTTCGACTCGCGCGACGAGGCCGGTGAGCAGCGCCTGGAGATCCTCAACGACCGCGACGGCGTGTGGCGCTGCCGCACGACCTTCAACTGCACGGACGCCTGCCCGCGCGGCATCGAGGTCACGAAGGCGATCGCCGAGGTGAAGCGAGCGCTGATCACGCGCCGCTACTGAGCTCGACCGCTTGCCGACGAGGGCCCCGTCTCCGCTGGAGAGGGGGCCCTCCGGCATATGCCACACCATCGGGTGAACACAGCGGAACGGGCCGCGCGGACGCCGTCCGGCCTACGATGATGCTCTCGACACCAGCCCCCAGGAGGCACCTGATGTCCGCAGCTTCCGTCGAGCAGCCCTTCCACGAGGAAGAGCCGGTCACCCTGACGACCATCGCCGACGAGATCATGGAGCGCCATCCGGGCTACCGCGTCGAGATCATCGGAGGCCATCTCCTCGTGACCCCGTCCCCGGATGCTCCCCACGCCCGTGCCCTGACCAAACTCATGCGTCCGTTCATCGCAGCAGGACTGGACGACGGCGAGACCGAGGTTCTCCAGAACGTCGGACTCTGGCTCCCCACCGGTGCCGAGGACTACGCCATTCCCGACCTCGTGGTGGTGGACGCCGACATCGACGACCACTTCGTCGAGAACAACGCGTACGACCCTGCCTGCTTCCGCCTCGTCCTCGAGGTCACCTCCGGCAACTGGAAGGACGACCTCAAGACCAAGGTCGCCGCCTACGCCGAGGCCAAGGTGCCCGTCTACGTCGTCGTCGACCGCAAGCACCAGCGTCTCCACGTCCTGACCGACCCGGTGGGAAGCGGCTACGAGAACCACCGTCCGCATGCCCCCGGCGAGCTCGTCACCCTCCCCGACTCCGTCGGCGCCAAGGTGACCCTCGACGCGGCCGAGATCCTCAGGGCCGGCCAGGCGAGGAAGACCGACTGAACCTCACAACCGGCTCAGGATCGAAGGGTCAGTGATCTTCGTGTCCGCCGCCGGTGGCATCGCCGTGCCGGCCCTCAACTGCCTCGCCGGGCGCAGCGGCTGGAGTCCATGACGCGCAGCGCCTCGCCGGCGAACGTCATTTTTGTCATGCTCACGACGGTACGAGCCGCCCCTGACGATCTCCCCGCGGCTTGTGTTGAACATGTTCAAAAAGAGGTCTACAGTCATCCTCGACAGCGTTTTGAACGTGTTCAAGAAGGGTGGGGGCAATGGACCGCACGGTCGTCGCCTACGTCATCTACCTGCTGGTCAGCATCAGTCTGACCATCTGGGTGGCCCGCACGCTGAGCCGCAACGGGCGGGTCTTCCTCGCCGACGTGCTGCACGGCAACGAGAAGCTCGCCGAAGCCGTCAACCACCTCCTGGTGGTCGGCTTCTACCTCGTCAACCTCGGGTTCGTCGCGCTGTACCTGAGCGGCGACGAGACCATCACCGACACCCGCGGGGTCTTCGAGGCCCTGTCGACCAAGCTCGGCGTGGTGCTGCTCGTGCTCGGCGTGATGCACCTGGCCAACGTCTACGTGCTGAACCGGATCCGGCGCCGGGGCGCGATGGAACGGGAGCAGCTGCCGCCGGTGCCGCCGCAGGGCTGGGTCGCCCCGCAGGCCCAGGGCTGAGCGGAGACCGCCGTGAACGCCACCGCACCGGCCCCCCGGCCCACCACCGCACCACCGGTGAGACGGCTCACCGTGCTGTACGACGCCGAGTGCTCCCTGTGCGCGTTCCTGCGCGACTGGCTCCTGCGGCAGCCCCAGCTGGTGCCGCTGGAGCCGGTCCCGGCCGGCTCCGAGGAGGCCCGGCGGCGCTTTCCCGGCCTCGACCACGGCGCCACCCTCGACGAGATCACCGTCGTCGGCGACGCCGGGCAGGTCTACCGGGGCGCGGCCGCCTGGGTCGTCACCCTGTGGGCGCTGCGCGAGCACCGGCCGCTGGCCCACCGGCTGAGCACGCCGTCCGGTGCCCGGCTCGCCAGGGGCGCGGTGCTCGCCGCGGCCAAGTGGCGCGGGGCGCAGTGGCAGCGGCAGGACGCGCAGTGGGGCGGCCGGGTCTACCGGCGCGCGGACGGGTGGTCGTACCAGCCGGGCCGCGGCTGGACCTACACCGCGCCGGGCTGCGCCGACGGCACCTGCGCCCCCCGTCAGGCGGGGCGGAGCTGGCGTTAGGCTCTCTGTCCGTGCCCGCGAAGAACGACGGCCCCGACGAGGGCGCCCACCCCAGCAAGTCCGAGCAGACCCGCGCGCTGATCCTGGAGACGGCCATGCGGCTGTTCCAGGAGCGCGGCTACGACAAGACGACCATGCGGGCCATCGCCAAGGAGGCCGGGGTCTCCGTCGGCAACGCCTACTACTACTTCGAGGGCAAGGAACACCTGATCCAGGGCTTCTACGACCGGATCGCCGCCGAGCACCAGGTGGCGGTCCGGGGAATCCTGGAGCGGGAGACCGACCTGGAGGCGCGGCTCGCCGGCGTACTGCGCGCCTGGCTGGACATCGCCCGGCCCTACCACGAGTTCGCGGTGCAGTTCTTCAAGAACGCCGCCGACCCGGACAGTCCGCTCAGCCCCTTCTCGCCCGAGTCGGAGCACGCGCGCGTGGAGGCCATCAGCGTCCACCGGCAGGTCCTGGCCGGGACGAGGACGAAGGTGCCCGAGGAACTGCGGGACATCCTGCCCGAGTTGATGTGGCTGTCCCAGATGGGGCTCGTCCTGTACTGGATCTTCGACCGGACGGAGGGGCGGGAGCGCAGCTACCGGCTCGCCGAGCGCGGGGCCCGGCTGACCGCGCGCGGGGTCGTCCTGTCCCGCTTCCGGGTGCTGCGGCCGCTGGTGCGGGAGGTGCACGAGCTGTTCACGGACTTCCTGCCGGGCATGACCCGGGCGATGCCGGACCCGGCCAGGCGTCCCGCCGGGCCACCGAGCCCGTGATCCGCCGCGTGCCCGGGTCCGCCGGGGCGTCTGCGGTGTCTCAGGCCTGCCGGGAGGCCAGCTCGATCACCGTGATGTCCGAGGGGGCGCCGACCCGGGTGGGCGGGCCCCAGGCGCCCGCGCCGCGCGAGACGTAGAGCTGGGTGTCTCCGTAGCGTTCCAGGCCCGCCAGGGTGGGGTTGGCGCCGGAGGCGAGGAGGTTGCCGGGCCAGAGCTGGCCGCCGTGGGTGTGGCCGGACAGCTGGAGGTCGACGCCGTGGTCGACGGCGTCGTGGATCTGGACGGGCTGGTGGGCGAGGAGCACGCACGCGCGTGCCGTGTCCCGGTCGCCGAGCGCCCTGGCGAAGTCGGGGCCCTGGCCCTCGTCCTCGCCGGCCACGTCGTTGACGCCGGCCAGGTCGAAGTGCGGCAGTTCCCTGCGGGCGTTCTCCAGGGGGTCGAGGCCCAGCCGCCGGACCTCCTCGATCCACTGCCCCGCGCCGGAGAAGTACTCGTGGTTGCCGGTGACGAAGTAGGAGCCGTGACGGGCCTTGAGCTGGGCGAGCGGGGCGGCGGCGGGGCCGAGGTCCTTCACGCTGCCGTCGACCAGGTCACCGACGACCGCGATCAGGTCGGGCTGGGTCGAGTTGATCGTGTCGACGACCTTCTGCGCGAAGCCGCGCCCCAGGACCGGCCCGAGGTGCACGTCGCTGACGACCGCGATCCGGTACCCGTGCGCGGCCCGCGGCAGCTTGGCCAGCGGCACGGTCACCCGCTTCACCTCCGGGCCGCGCAGCACCCCGTACGTCCCGTGCCCGACGGTTCCGACGGCAGCGGCGGCGGCCGCCCCGGCGACGACCCGGGAGACGAACAGACGACGCGAGGGGCCGGCGGGAGCCGGGGAACTCGTGGTGCCGGACGGGTCGGTGCCGACGGGCGGCTGCACGGGGCCGCCGGGCACGGGGTCCGCCTCCTGTCCGGCCGCGGCGGAGGCGGCGGCGCCCTCGGGCACGACGACCTTCTCCGGCCGGGTGGAGTCCGCCGTCCCCGAACCGGCCTGCGCGCCCTGCTCCTTCGCCCTGTCCCGCCGCTCCAGGAACCGCCGCAGCAGCGGCCGTACGAGCTCGCCCGCGAGGACCGCCAGCACCAGGTACATCGACAGGGCCAGCCACAGGAAGCCCGGCCAGGCGAGGACCTGCTGGAGCCAGAAGGGGGCGCCGGAGCGTTCGGCGACCAGCGCCGTGATCGCCAGGGCCCAGCCGCCCGCGACCAGGACCGCGCCCGCGCGGCGGACGGGGCCCGGACCGCGGGTGGTGTCGCGGAACAGGCGGCGCCAGAGGTACCAGTTGGCCGTGACGATCACGGCCAGGACCAGCAGGGCGACGAGTACGAAGACGATGGCCACGGTGTCGTGTCTCCCGATTGCCGTTATGACGTCCGGCGCAGTGCGCGCAGACCACGCAACCCGATGGCCCCGATGACCGTCCCCAATACGAAGGAAACGACGGCGAGCAGCAGGTGCACCCAGAAGTACGCCGTGGGGGAGCCGTCGTCGAAGGCGAGCCCGCTGCCGTCCTTGACCAGGTTCTTGACGAAAGTGATCCAGATGACCCAGCTCCACACCCCGAAGGCGAGCAGGAACCAGGAGACGGGGCGGCTGAGCTTCATGCACCCAGTATCGCCAACGCGTGTCCGGTTCCGTTCCCGGGGTGGGGCCGGAGGCGGGACTTCCCCCCGCACGGCATGTACGTTTCCGACCGTGCCCGCTCCGAAGAAGACCGCCAGGCGATCCCTGCTGGTCACCTCCGCCGCCCTGTCGTCCCTCGCCCTGGCCGCACCCGCCGCCGTCGCCGCCCCGAGCCCCTCGGCGAGCCCGTCGGCCGCTCCCCCGGCGTCGATGTCGACCGTGGGCGGCGCCCGGCTCGGCAAGCCGGGCACGCAGGTGAACCTGGCGGGCGGGGTGCCCGTGCTGCCGAAGGGCGTCACCGCCCGCTCCTGGATCGTCGCCGACGCCGAGACCGGTGACGTGCTGGCCGCGCACAACGCGCACTGGCGCCTCGCCCCGGCGAGCACGCTGAAGATGCTGTTCGCGGACACGCTGCTGCCGAAGTTCCCCAGGACCGCGACGCACAAGGTCGTGCCGTCCGACCTGGCGGGCATCGGCGCGGGCTCGAGCATGGTGGGGATAAAGGAGGAGGAGACGTACACCGTCCACGACCTGTGGCTCGGCGTCTTCCTGCGCTCCGGCAACGACGCCGTGCACGTGCTGTCCGCGATGAACGGGGGCGTCGAGAACACCGTCCGGGAGATGAACGAGCACGCCGAGGAGCTCCAGGCCCTGGACACGCACGTGGTCAGCCCGGACGGCTACGACGCCGAGGGGCAGGTCTCCTCGGCGTACGACCTGACGCTGATCGCCCGCTCCGGGATGCAGAAGGAGGACTTCCGCGAGTACGCCTCGACGGTCACGGCGAAGTTCCCCGGCGAGACGAAGAAGAACAAGAAGGGCAAGAAGGTCCGCAAGTCCTTCGAGATCCAGAACACCAACCGGCTGCTGGCCGGTGACTCCGACGTGCCGGTCTACCAGGGCATCGCGGGCGTGAAGAACGGCAACACCACCAACGCGGGCGCGACCTTCACCGGCGTCGCCGAGCGGGACGGCAAGGTGCTGCTGGTCACCGTGATGAACCCGGAGGAGCCGGGGCACAACGAGGTCTACAAGGAGACCGCCCGGCTGTTCGACTGGGGCTTCGAGGCGGCCGGGAAGGTGCAGCCGGTGGGCGAACTGGTGCCGCCCAGGAGCCAGGCCCCCCGGCCCGGAGCGAACCCCTCCGGCGAGGCCGGCGGCGCGGGCGCCGGCGGCAAGGGCACGGCCGGGACCGGTTCCCAGCCGGTGGCCGGAGCCCCGGTGGCGGGCTCCGGCGGCATCGGGACCGCGCTCGGCGTCATCGGCGGCGTGCTGGTGCTGCTCGCGGGCGGTGCGTTCCTGGTCAACCGCCGCTGGCCGCTGCCGGATCTGGTGCGCCGCCGACCCCGCCCGTGAGGGCCGGGACCTCGTCCTGCTTGCTCTGCGTCGCCGTCCAGGAGGCGCAGAACAGCACCAGTTTCGAGGTGAAGTTGATCCACAGCAGCAGCGCCACGGGCACCCCGAACGCGCCGTACATGCTCTTCGCGGCCACGCCCTGGAGGTAGCCGCTGAGCAGCAGCTTCAGCAGTTCGAAGCCGACCGCGCCGGTCAGGGCCGCCACGACCAGGCGGTGGCGCGTCGGCTCGACGCCGGGCAGCAGCGTCAGGACGTAGAGCAGCAGCAGGAAGTTGGCGAGGACGGCGATCAGGAACGCGGCGATCCGCAGCAGGACCCCGCCCCAGCCGCCCTCGTCGATGCCCAGCTCCCGGATGATCCAGCCGATCATCGCCGAGGCCACGGCGGAGGCGGCCATGGTCACCAGCAGCGCGCCGCCGAGCCCGACCAGCACGCCCGCGTCCTTGCCGTAGCGCAGGACCGGGTTCTCCTCGTCGTCGGGCAGTTCCCACACCTCCCGCAGGCACTCGCGCATCGAGCCGGCCCAGCTGATGCCGGTGAAGAGCAGCAGCGCCCCCGCGATCAGCCCGATCGTGCCGGCGTTTTCCACCAGGCCCGCGATGTCCAGCTGGTCGGAGATGCCGGGCACCTGGTCGGTGAGCTTGTCCTGCAGCTTGTCCTGCTGCTCGGTGCTGAGCGTGGCGGCGGTGACGGCGGCGGACACCGTCAGCAGCGGGAACAGCGCGACGAAACTCGTGAAGGTCATCGCGGCGGCCAGCCGCGTCCACTTCACGCGGTCCAGCCGCTCGTACGACCGCCACGCGTGGGTGATCGTCAACCGTCCCAGCCACGGCCCGACGACCGGGAGCTTTTTCAGCCAGTCCATGATCCGTCTCTGCCCTCCGCCCGGAACACCCATGTACGGGTACCCCAGAACCGCAGGACTGTGGCCAGGGCCATGCCGACGACCGCGCCGGAGACGGTGTCCGCGCGCTGCGAGGTGAGCCCGAGGCCGTAGTGGCTGACGGCGAGGCAGAGCAGCTGGACGGCGGCCCCGGCGAGGTTCACCGCGAAGAACACGGCGTACGGGCGCAGGCCCCGGGCGCGTGCCGCGCGGTAGGGGCCGAGGGCGTTGCCCGCGTAGGCGACCGAGCAGGCGGCCAGGAAGGACAGGGTCTTGGCGGTGAGGGGGCCGAGTCCGGCGGGGCCGCGCAGGGCGGTGAACAGGGCCAGGTCGACGGCGTAGGCGAGCAGGCCGACGGTCGCGAAGCCCGCCAGCTCCTTAGCGCGGAGCGGGGACGCGGGGGCGGGCCACGCGCGCGTGGTCACCAATTGGCCACCGCCAGGCCGTACATGGCCATCCAGACCACGCCGATGACGGTGAGCGCCCGGTCGCGCAGGACGACGTCCTCCGGTTCGCCGGCCGTGCCGCGGTCGGCGAAGACGGCGTAGCGCAGGACCGCCAGGATGAAGGCGACCATGGACAGCTGCCGCCAGGGCAGCACGCTGGTGTGCGGGACGCCGCCCTCCTCCATGGCCCACAGGCAGTAGCCGAGGACGGCGACCCCGGCCGCGAGCTGCCAGACGAAGCGCAGGTAGCCGGTGGTGTACTCGGTGAGCAACGCGCGCGTGGCGCCCGCCTTCCCGGCCATCTGCACGGCCTCCGAGTAGCGCTTGGCCGACACCATGAACAGCGCGCCGAAGCCGGTGGTGATCAGGAACCAGCGCGACAGCGGGATGCCGAGGGCGAGGCCGCCGACCATGGCGCGCATCAGGAACCCGGTCGTGACGACCGCGAGGTCGACGACGAGGACGTGCTTGAGGCTGATGCAGTAGGCGAGTTGCAGGGCGAGGTAGGCGGTCAGCAGGGCGGCGACGGCCGGGCCGCACAGCCAGGCGGCGGCGACGGGGGCGAGCAGGCCGAGGACGCCGCCGACGGCGTAGGCGACGGGCACCGGGACCTGTCCGGCGGCGACCGGGCGGTGCCGTTTGACGGGGTGGGCGCGGTCGGCGTCGGCGTCGCGGGCGTCGTTGACCAGGTAGACGGCGGCGGCGCAGGCGGTGAAGAGCACGAAGACGAGTGCGAGCCGGATCAGGGCGTGCCGGGAGAAGAGCTCTCCGGCGGCCGCCGGGGCGGCGACCACGAGAATGTTCTTGACCCACTGCCGAGGGCGCGCGGTCCGCACGAGACCGGACAGCAGCCCGCCCCTGCGGTCCGGCGCGGGCGGCCGCTCGGGGGCGCGCTGCCGCAGGACGGCCGTCTCAGCCATGGTGGGCGCCTCCCCTCATCCAGCGGGCGCCCAGGCGGGCCGTGAGGGCGCCGAGGGCCGCTCCGGCGGCGACGTCGGAGGGGTAGTGGACGCCGGCCACCAGGCGCGAGACGCACACGGCGGCGGCGAGCGGCGGGACCGCGCGCACCCCGAGTGCGCCGAAGGCGACGGCGGCGGCCGCGGACGAGGTGGCGTGCGAGCTGGGGAAGGAGTGCCGTCCGACGGTACGCACCAGGGGCACCACGTGCGCGGGGCGCGGGCGGCGCACGACCCGTTTCACCCCCATGCTGACCAGGTGCGCCCCGGCGGTCAGGGCCGTGCCGCGCAGCCAGGCGCCGCGTCTCCTGCCGTCGACGGCGGCTCCGGCGAGCCCCGCCGCCAGCCACAGCGCCGCGTGCTCCCCGGCCCAGGACAGGGCGCGTGCGGCGCCGGCCACGCGCGGGTCGGTGCCGCACGCCCTGAGCGCCGAAACCATCCGGTGGTCGATGTCGTGCAGGTCGTCGAGGTCGTCCATGTGGACTCACTGTTCACGCCCGGCCCACCCGAACTGCGGCAATATAGAGCGACATCCCATTAATCACCCATTTCGGGGAGGCATGCCATGTTCCCGAACTGATCGCCCACACTAGGGCGATACGGTCACCGACATGTCTGCCGACACCGATTCCGACCCGGACGTCATGGGCCTGGACCACACCACCGTCACCGGCTGGGGCCGCACCGCCCCCACAGCAGGCCGGCTGATCCGCCCGCGGACGTACGAGGAGGCCGCGACGGCCGTCCGGGAGTGCGGGGCCCGCGGCGGGATCCCCCGGGGCCTGGGACGGGCGTACGGGGACGCGGCGCAGAACGCGGGCGGGTCCGTGCTCGACATGACGGGCCTGGACCGCGTGCACGCCATCGACGCCGACGGCGGCACCGTGCTGTGCGACGCGGGCGTCTCCCTGCACCGGCTGATGGAAGTGCTGCTGCCGCTCGGCTGGTTCGTGCCGGTCACCCCCGGCACCCGCTACGTCACCGTCGGCGGCGCGATCGGCGCCGACATCCACGGCAAGAACCACCACGTCTCCGGCTCCTTCGCGCGGCACGTGCTCGCCTTCGAACTGCTCACCGCCGACGGTGAGATCCGCACGGTGATCCCCGGCACGCCGCTCTTCGACGCGACGGCGGGCGGCATGGGCCTGACCGGCGTCATCCTCACCGCCACGCTCCGCCTGCAGCCGGTCGAGACGTCGCTGATGTCGGTCGACACCGAACGCGCGACGGACCTCGACGACCTGATGGCCCGGCTCGCGGCCACCGACCACCGCTACCGCTACTCGGTCGCCTGGATCGACCTGCTGGCCCGCGGCGCGTCGACCGGCCGCGCGGTCCTCACCCGCGGCGACCACGCGCCCCTGGACGCGCTCCCCGCCCGCCTGCGCCGCGACCCGCTCGCCTTCCGCACCGCGCGCCTGCCGTCCACGCCCTCCGTCGTCCCCGAGGGCCTGCTCACCCGGACGACCGTGGGCCTGTTCAACGAGCTGTGGTACCGCAAGTCGCCCCGCGCCCGCGCGGGGGCGCTCCAGCGGATCTCGGCGTTCTTCCACCCCCTGGACGGGGTGCCCCACTGGAACCGCGTCTACGGCCGGGGCGGCTTCGTCCAGTACCAGTTCGCCGTCGGCTACGGCCAGGAGGACGCCCTGCGCCGCATCGTGCGCCGCATCTCCGAACGCCGCTGCCCGTCCTTCCTGGCCGTCCTCAAGCGCTTCGGGGAGTCCGACCCGGGCTGGCTGTCCTTCCCGGTGCCCGGCTGGACGCTGGCCCTGGACATCCCGGCGGGCCTGCCCGGCCTCGGCGCGTTCCTCGACGAACTCGACGACGAGGTCGCCGCCGCGGGCGGACGCGTCTACCTCGCCAAGGACGCCCGGCTGCGCCCGGAGCTGCTCGCGGCGATGTACCCGCGCCTGGACGACTTCCGCGCCCTGCGCGCCGAACTGGACCCGCACGGGGTGTTCGTGTCCGACCTGGCCCGCCGCCTGGCTCTCTAGGCACGGCAAAACACTAGGAGTTGTCATGAAGGACGCCTTCGGCCTCCCCCAGTCCCTGCTCGTCCTCGGCGGCACCTCGGAGATCGCGCTGGCCACCGCCCGCCGGCTGATCGCCCGCCGCACCCGCACGGTATGGCTGGCGGGCCGCCCCTCGCCCGCGCTGGAGGAGGCCGCCGGCGAGCTGCGCGGGCTCGGCGCCGACGTGCACACCATCGCCTTCGACGCCCTCGACCCGGCCTCCCACGAGGCCGTGCTCGGCAAGGTGTTCGCCGAGGGCGACATCGACATGGTGCTGCTCGCGTTCGGCCTCCTCGGCGACCAGGCCCGTGACGAACGGGAACCGGAGGCGGCGGTGCGGGTCGCCCAGACCAACTACACCGGCGCGGTCTCGGCGGGCCTGGTGTGCGCCCGCTCGCTGCAGTCGCAGGGGCACGGCTCGCTGGTCGTGCTGTCCTCGGTCGCGGGCGAGCGGGCCCGGCGCGCCAACTTCATCTACGGCTCCAGCAAGGCCGGCCTGGACGCCTTCGCCCAGGGCCTGGGCGACGCGCTGCACGGCACGGGCGTCCACGTGATGGTGGTGCGCCCCGGCTTCGTCCGCACCCGGATGACCGCCGGCCTGCCGGAGTCCCCCCTGGCGACCACGCCCGAGGCGGTCGCGACCGCGGTCGAACTGGGCCTGCGGCGCCGCTCGGAGACGGTGTGGGTCCCGGGGGCGCTGCGCGTGGTGATGTCGGCCCTGCGGCACCTGCCGCGGGGGGTGTTCCGGCGGTTGCCGGTGTGACGTCGGGCTGAGTGCCGCGTGTCGCCTCAGGGGCGTCAACTGGCCACTTCCGCAAGTCCATTGAAGTTCGCCGTCGATGCTGCGTACATTTCTCGGGCTCGACCCGGGAAACGGACGCGGTGCGGCAACACCGGACCTCACGGAAGCGACGGACCACGGACACGATGGCGGAGACGACGGAGTTCACGGCGAGTGACGGCACGGTGCTGCGCGTCGAGGTCGACGGACCTCCCCCGCCGTACGGCGCGGACGCGCACGAACCCGTCCGCAGGCGGCGCCGCCCCGAGACCGCGGAGGGCGCCACGGGCACCCTGCGCGAGGCCGTGGACCACGTCCGCCCGGCGGCGCAGGACGTCCTCGACTCGCTGCGGGCCATGCCGCAGGCCCCGGACCGGGTGACGCTGGAGTTCGGGGTCAAGCTGGGCGCGGACGCGGGCGTCGTCCTGGCGCGGGCCTCCTCCGAGGCGCACTTCAAGGTGCTGATGGAGTGGGAGCGGCAGCCGCGCGAGCGGGAACGGGCAGCGGACGAGGAAGGGAACGACGCACCGGCCGCGGAGACGGCCCCCGGCGATGGCGACCGCTGAGGCGCGCCGCCCCTCCGCCTCCCCGGCGTTCGAGTGGGGGCTCGCCCGATTACTCGGCACCGACGGCGTCCCGCTGGGCGCCGGCTTCCTGATCACGCCCCACCTGGTGTGCACCTGCGCGCATGTGCTGGCGGGCGAGGTGCGCACGCCGTCGGACGTCCCGGACACACCCGTCCGCGTCGACTTCCCGCTGCTCGCCGACGGCAGTCCGCCGCCCGTGACCGCCACGGTCGTCGAGTGGCGCCCCGAGGACGACGTGGCCGTGCTCCGGCTGGCGCACCCGGTGCACGGCTCCGCGCCGCTGCCGCTGGCCTCCCCGGACCAGTCGCTGTGGGGCCGTGAGGCCCGCGTGTACGGCTTCCCCGAGGACACCGTCTCGGGCGTCAACGCCCACGGCACCCTGCGCGGCGGGCAGGGCGCGGGCCGCATCCAGCTCGACACCGGCGCCGGCAGCGTGCCGATCCTGCCCGGCTTCAGCGGCAGCCCGGTGTGGGACGTGGAGGCCCGCGCGGTGGTCGGGATGATCGCGGCAAGGGGCGGGCGCTCCCTCACGGGCACGGCGTACCTGGTCCCCGCCCGACGGCTGGCGCCCGGAGAGGCCCTGGCGGCCGAGGACCGGGAGCCTTTCAAGGGCCTGCTGCGCTTCGAGGAGGAGGACGCGCACCTGTTCCACGGCCGCGAGGACGACGCCGCCGCCCTCGCCGCAGCGGTGCGTGAACGCCCGCTGGTCCTGCTGACCGGGCAGTCGGGCACGGGCAAGTCGTCACTGCTGCGCGCCGGACTGCTGCCCCGGCTGCGGGAGGCGGACGCGGTGGTCGTGGTGCGGACGCCGCGCGAGGCGGACGATCCCGCCGTCTTCTTCGGCGAGGCACTGCTCGCCCTGTGGGACGCCGCCCGCCCCGCAGCACCGGACGACGCGCGGGGCACCGTCGTACGCGAGGCGCTGGCCGGTGACGATCTCGCGCTCGGACGGCTGCGCGAGCGGCTGCGGTCCGCGGCCGGGGGCCGGATGTGCGTGCTGGTGGTCGACCAGTTCGAGGAGTACGCGGCCGCCGCGCCGCGCGCCGCCCGCCGGGCCGTGGCCTGGCTGCGCGAACTCACCGGTGTCGCCGACCTGGTACCCGGCCGTGGGCTGCGTGCCGTCCTGACCGCCAGGAACGCGACGCTGGACGCGCTGGCCACCGCGCTCCCGGCCGAGCGGCTGACCCGGTCCCTGGTGCGCCTGGACCCGCTGGGCGACGACGCCCTGGCACGGGTGATCTCCGAACCGCTGCGCTCGGTTCCGGGCGCGGGACTGGAGCCGGGGCTGGCGGAGCTGCTGCTGAGGGACGCCCGCGAGGCCCAGGACGCCCACGGGGAGGCCAACGCCCTGCCCCTGCTGGAGTTCACGCTCGCCCAGCTGTGGCAACGGCGCACCGGGGGCACCCTCACCCATGCCGCCTACCAGGACCTCGGAGGGCTGTCCGGCGCACTGGCCCGGCACGCCCAGACCACGCTCACGACGGCCGTCGGGGAGGGGCTCGCCGACGAGGAGACGGCACGCCGCCTGTTCCAGCGGCTGGCCCGCCCGTACGGGCTCGGCCGCTTCCTGCCGGACAGCGTGCCGGTCGCCGAACTCGACTCCGGCCAGTCGCGGTTGGCGCAGCGGATGACGCGGGTGAAGCTGCTCGTCCGGGTCCGTCCCCAGGCGGGCGGGCCGCCGGGGGAGTCGCTGCGCATGGCGCACGAGGCGCTGCTGCGCGAGTGGGAGTGGTTGCGCACCGCTCTGCGCGAGGGCGAGGAGTTCCGTGCCTGGCAGGCCGAAGTGGAGGAGCACGCGCGCGCGTGGCAGGAGGCGGGCGGCCGCCCCTTCGCCCCCGTCCCGGGGAAACTCCTGTCGGCGGCCGACCGCTGGCAGTCGGAACGCGCGCGGGACATCACCGATGTGCAGCGGGCGTATCTCGCGGCGGGCCGCCGGCACGCCCGCAGGGGCCCGTACGTGCTGCGCGCGTTCACCGCGGCCGTCACCGTGCTGACGCTGCTGGCCGGCTGGCTGGCCTGGGACGCCTCACGCAGCCGGGACGAGGCAGAGAAGCAGCTGCGCGTGTCCGCGTCGGGCCAGCTGGCCGATCTGTCGCAGGAGCGGTCGTCCACCGACCTCGGTCTGTCGGTGCAGGCGGCCATGGGCGCGTGGGCCACCTCCCCCACCGACGAGGCACACGGCGCGCTGTTCCGCCAGTACCTGCGGATGCGGGGTGTGGAACGGATGCACGTCGGCCTGTGGTCGGGCGGTGTGCGGGACGTGAGGTCCGCCCCGGGCAGCGACGTCCTGGCCGTCGTCACCTCTCCGGACGAGGAGAGCAGGCGCCGGGTGAACGTCATCACGGAGGCGGCCTCCGGGCGTCCCCGGGTCTTCCGCCTCCGGAACGTCCCCGACGGCGACTTCGTGAGCGCCTTCAGCGACGACGGACGCTGGTACGCGGTCGGCGGGGCGGACGGATCGGTGCGCCTGTGGCAGGTCGGCGTACCGGATGCCGAACCGCGGCTGCTCGCCGGCGCGCGGGACGGCGTCGACCAGGCCTATCACTCACCGCTGGACTTCTCCGACGACGGATCGCGGCTGCTGCGCCTTCACGCGTACGACGTGCGGCCCGGCGAGGCCACCGACCAGCGGGCCACCCTGGAGGTCTGGGACGTCGCCTCCGGCGTCGAAGTACCCGTCCCCGCACGGCTGATCGGCGGGCGGCACGCGGACACCGCGTGTTTCGCGGACGGCCGGGACGAGGTGGCGGTGACGTGGTCCCGCGAGGTCGCGGACCAGGCGACCGCCGAGTGGTCGGCCGCGGTCTTCGGCCTGGCCGACGGGCGGGAACGGCGGCGGCTGGTGTCGGACACCGAGATGGTGCGCTGCGCGGCGCGTGGACACCTGGTCGAGGTGTCCGGTGTCCGAAAGGCCCCGTCACGGCTCCTCGACACGGACGGAACCGAACGAGAACGCCGCGTCCCGCAGGACTTCGACCACTACGACGCCTCGGAGCTCCACCACACGCGGATGGTCAGGGGCTCCTCTGCCTCCGGCGAACCGGAGTACGGACTGCTGACCCTGGTCGGTGCGACGGACGACCGCACGTGGACCGCCGTGATGCCGGCCCACAGCGACTCCGACGAGTCGCGGGTGGCGGTCTGGCCGACGGAGGGCGGCGCGGGGCGGCCGCAGGTGGTGGCGGTGGTGGGGGACGCGCTGCTGCGTCTTCGGCCGGCCGAAGGCGCCGCGGTCCCCGGGTTCGAACTCGATCCTTACGAGGACCTGCCGGTGCTCTCCCCGGACGGCCGCCGGTTCGCGATACGCCAGGAGAAGCGGATCTGGGTCGGCGGTCCCGGGCGCCCGTTCCGCTCCGCCGCCCTGCCCGGCGACCCCGAGGGACTCGAACCCTGGCACCTGACGTGGGCACGCGCCGGGACGGAAGAGACGGTCGCCGCCTGGGACCCGGGCGGCGACCGTGTGACCCTGTACGACGTGGACGACCCCGGGCGTCGCCAGGACGTCGACCTGCGGGCCCGGCAGGGGACCCGCATCGATGCGGTGGTCGGGCTCGGCAACGGCGAACTGGCCGTGCTGCTGTCCTCGAACGAGGTGCTCCGCGTCGATCCGCGCACGGGCGCGGTCGTGGCACCGGCGCTGCGGGTGGCGCCCCGCCCCACGACCACGCCGTCGTGGCCCAGGCAGCCCGGACAGCTGCTCCCCCGCCCGGGCCACCCCGCCCAGGCCCTGATCGTGACCTCCCTCGACCACCGGCGGGGGCGGTTGCTGCTGTGGGACCTCGTCAAGGGCACCCGTGTGTCGGCGTGGGAAACGGCGACGGGGGTGGCGGGGCAGGGTACGCAACGGACCTTGCATCCCGTCGTGTTCGGCTCGGCCGGGCGCCTCGTGGCGGTCACCCACCCCGACGGCAAGGTGCGCTTCTGGGATGCGGCGAAGGGCAGGAAGGTGGGCGGAACCGTGCGGGTCTCCCCCGCGACGAGCCTGCTGGCCCTCATCGGCGATCGCACCCTGGTCGTCCAGGGCGACGGTTTCACGCTGTACGACGCCCCGTCCGGCCGGGTCCTGGGCAGTGGTCAGTCCACCGTAAGCGCCGACCCGTTCGCGGTGGTGTGGTCCGGGACGCGAGCGCATCTCCTGGCGGGCGGCCAGGTGCAGAGCTTCCGGGTCGATCCCGAGGTGTGGTGGCGCGAACTCTGCGCGAGCGCGGGCCGACCCTACAGCCGGGACGAACGCGGGATCCTTCCGACCGGCGCCCGCACCGGTCCCCCGTGCTCCGCGTCCTGACGCCGGCCCTCGGCCAGGTCAGTAGGTCGGCAGCGTGCCCCGCTGGGTCGGGGCCGCGCCCTGCTGGGGTACCGCGGAGCGGCCGAAGGTGAAGTCGCGGAGTCTGCGCCACACGCCGTCGGCGCCCTGTTCGTAGAGGGCGAAGCCGGTGCAGGGCCAGGCGGCCTCGTAGTCGGCGAGTTCCTCGAAGGCGCGGTCCATCGCGGCCTCGTCGATGCCGTGGGCGACGGTGACGTGCGGGTGGTAGGGGAACTGCAGTTCGCGGGCGACCGGGCCCGCGGGGTCGCGGACCTGCTGCTGGAGCCGGGCGCAGTCCTCCGCGCCCGTGACGATGCGGACGAACACCACCGGCGACAGGGGCCGGAAGGTGCCGGTGCCGTGCAGCCGCAGGGGGAACGGGCGGCCGGCGGCCGCGACCTCGCTCAGGTGCGCCTCGACGGCCGGCAGGGCGCTGTCGTCCATCTCCGTCGGCGGCAGCAGGGTGACGTGCGTGGGGATGCCGTGAGCCGCGGCGTCGCCGAAGCCCGCGCGCAGCTGCTGGAGCTCGCTGCCGTGAGGCTCCGGGACCGCGATCGAGACACCGATCGTTACGGTCCCCACGTCGTCTCCTGTCGTGTCAGTGTGGCCGCTGATACGACCACCCGGTTATCGACTGTACGGCCACGGCACGGTTACGGGCAGGCGCAACGGACGTGATGTACAGCGCTGTGCGGTGGTACGGGTGCGCCCGGGGGCGGGTTCAGTGCTTGGCGGGCAGGAAACCGACCTTGTCGTACGCCTGCGCGAGGGTCTCCGCGGCGACCGCGCGGGCCTTCTCGGCGCCCTTGGCCAGGATCGAGTCGAGCGTCTCCGGGTCGTCCAGGTACTGCTGGGTGCGCTCGCGGAACGGCGTGACGAAGTCGACCATGATCTCGGCGAGGTCCGTCTTGAGCGCGCCGTACATCTTCCCGGTGTACTTCTCCTCCAGCTCGCCGACCGTCTCGCCGGTGAGGGTCGAGTAGATCGTGAGGAGGTTGCTGATGCCCGGCTTGTTCCGGGTGTCGTAGCGGATCACCGTGTCCGTGTCGGTGACCGCGCTCTTGACCTTCTTCGCGGTGGTCTTCGGCTCGTCCAGGAGGTTGATGAGGCCCTTCGGCGTGGACGCCGACTTGCTCATCTTGATCGACGGGTCCTGCAGGTCGTAGATCTTCGCCGTCTCCTTGAGGATGTACGGCTTCGGGACGGTGAAGGTCCGGCCGAAGCGGCCGTTGAAGCGCTCGGCGAGGTCGCGGGTCAGCTCGACGTGCTGGCGCTGGTCCTCGCCGACGGGGACCTCGTGGGCCTGGTACAGCAGGATGTCCGCGACCTGGAGGATCGGGTACGTGAACAGGCCGACGGAGGCGCGGTCGGCGCCCTGCTTGGCGGCCTTGTCCTTGAACTGGGTCATCCGGCCGGCCTCGCCGAAGCCCGTGAGGCAGTTCATGACCCAGGCGAGCTGGGCGTGCTCCGGGACGTGGCTCTGGACGAAGAGCGTGCAGCGGTCCGGGTCGAGACCGGCCGCGAGGAGCTGCGCGGCGGCCAGGCGGGTGTTCGCGCGCAGGTCCTTCGGGTCCTGCGGGACCGTGATCGCGTGCAGGTCGACGACCATGTAGAACGCGTCGTGGGTCTCCTGCAGGGCCACCCACTGGCGGACGGCGCCGAGGTAGTTGCCGAGGTGGAACGAGCCGGCGGTGGGCTGGATGCCGGACAGCACGCGGGGTCGGTCGTTGGCCATGTTCATCATTGTCTCAGAGAGCTCGGGTGGTACGGGCCGTGGGGAACCGCCGGCCGGCGGGTGCCGGTCGGCGGTTCCCCCGGACGGCGTGCGTCAGCCGAGGTCGATCTCCGGGTACAGCGGGAAGCCCGCCACCAGGTCCGTGGCGCGCCGGGAGATCTCGTCCGCCACCTTCGCGTCCAGGACGTGGGCGGCCTTCGAGGGGGCGCCCGACTTCGTCGTGCCCGGCTCGGTGGTGGTCAGGACGCGGTCGATCAGGCCGGCGACCTCGTCCATCTCGGCCGTGCCCAGGCCGCGCGTGGTGAGCGCGGGTGTGCCGATGCGGATGCCCGAGGTGTACCAGGCGCCGTTCGGGTCGGCGGGGATCGCGTTGCGGTTGGTGACGATGCCCGACTCGAGCAGGGCGGCCTCGGCCTGGCGGCCGGTGAGGCCGTAGGAGGAGGCGACGTCGATCAGGTTCAGGTGGTTGTCCGTACCGCCCGTGACCAGGGTCGCGCCCCGGCGCATCAGGCCCTCGGCCAGCGCGCGGGAGTTGTCGACGATGCGCTGCGCGTAGTCGCGGAAGGACTCCTGGCGGGCCTCGGCGAAGGCCACGGCCTTGGCGGCCATGACGTGCGGGAGCGGGCCGCCGAGGACCATCGGGCAGCCGCGGTCGACCTGGTCCTTCAGCGAGTCGTCGCACAGCACCATGCCGCCGCGCGGGCCGCGCAGCGACTTGTGGGTGGTCGTCGTCACGATCTGGGCGTGCGGGACCGGGTCGAAGTCGCCGGTGAGGACCTTGCCCGCGACCAGGCCGGCGAAGTGCGCCATGTCGACCATGAGCGTGGCGCCGACCTCGTCGGCGATCTCGCGCATGATCCGGAAGTTCACCAGGCGGGGGTAGGCCGAGTAGCCCGCGACGATGATCAGCGGCTTGAACTCGCGGGCCGTGGCGCGCAGGGCCTCGTAGTCCAGCAGGCCGGTGGCCGGGTCGGTGCCGTAGGAGCGCTGGTCGAACATCTTGCCGGAGATGTTCGGGCGGAAGCCGTGGGTGAGGTGGCCGCCGGCGTCCAGGGACATGCCGAGCATGCGCTGGTTGCCGAAGGCCCGGCGCAGCTCCGCCCAGTCCTCGTCGGAGAGCTCGTTGACCTGGCGGGCGCCGGCCTTCTCCAGGGCCGGGACCTCGACCCGCTGGGCGAGGACCGACCAGAAGGCGACGAGGTTGGCGTCGATGCCGGAGTGCGGCTGGACGTAGGCGTGGCGGGCGCCGAACAGCTCCTTGGCGTGGTCGGCGGCGAGCGACTCGACGGTGTCGACGTTGCGGCAGCCGGCGTAGAAGCGGCGGCCGACGGTGCCCTCGGCGTACTTGTCGCTGAACCAGTTGCCCATCGCCAGGAGCGTGGCCGGGGAGGCGTAGTTCTCGGAGGCGATCAGCTTGAGCATCTCGCGCTGGTCGGCGACCTCCTGGCCGATGGCGTCCGCCACGCGGGGCTCCACGGCGCGGATGACGTCGAGGGCGGCGCGGAAGGCGGTGGAAGCGGGGGACAGGGGCTCGGCTGGCATGGTGGGACCTCCGGACGTTGCGTTCAGCGTTCACGGTACGGCCCAGGCGCACGGCACGGTTCCGGTCCCCGTGGTGCAACCGGGCCCGGGGGCCGCTTCCCGATGGTCGGTCCCATCCCAGCACGCCAGTCACGGCCCGCGATCAGCCTACCGGACCATGTGTGCGGGTCTCGTCGTGGCTTGTCGCGCAGTTCCCCGCGCCCCTCAGGCAGGTGCCCCTGAGCCCCGTCTACAAGATCACGTGCGGCAGGAACCGGGCGTACTCGTCGGTGATCAGGCCCGAGGACTCGCGGATGCCCAGGCCCGCCGACTCGTTCTCCACCACCCAGGCGCCCAGGACCACACGGTTGCCGTCGAAGTCGGGGAGCGGGGCCAGTCGCTGGTAGCAGCAGGGTTCGTCGCGGGGGGCCGGGGCGGAGCCGGGCTCGTGGATCGTCACGCCCGCGCCCTCCCTGCCCAGCAGGGGCTTGGCCGCCCAGCCGGTGGCGGTGAGGTCGCGGGGGCCGTCCAGGTACGCCGGCAGGAGGTTGGGGTGGTCCGGGTAGAGCTCCCAGAGGATCGCCAGCAGCGCCTTGTTGCTGAGGAGCATCTTCCAGGCCGGCTCGATCCACAGGGTGGAGCCGGTGCCGCCGCCGTTGTCGAGGGTGTCGAGGACGTGGTCGGCGAAGCGGTCGGTGGTGAGCCACTCCCAGGGGTAGAGCTTGAAGACGCTGCGCATGAAGCGCAGGCGCTGGTCGACGAAGCGGCGGGACAGGCGGTCCCAGCCGATCTCCTCCATGGAGATCCACTCGGTCGGCAGGCCCGCCTGTTCGGCCGTCTCCTTGAGGTAGGCGACGGTCATGAGGTCCTCGCCGAGTTCGTCGGCCGAGGAGTAGGCGAAGTAGAGGGGGCTGCCGGGCGGGAGGAGGCCCGCCTGCTTGCGCCACGCGTCGATGAGGCGTTCGTGGAGGGAGTTCCACTGGTCGGCGCCGGGGAAGCGCTCCTCCATCCAGAACCACTGGGGGGAGGCGGCCTCGACCAGCGAGGTGGGGGTGTCGGCGTTGTACTCCAGGAGCTTGGCCGGGCCGGTGCCGTCGTAGCGCAGGTCGAAACGGCCGTAGACGGACGGCAGTTCGGCGCGGCGGTGCCAGGCCTCGGCGACCGCGCGCGCCACGCGCGGGTCGGTGATGCCCAGGTCGGTGAAGCGGTCCTCGGCGACGATGTGGTCCGCCGCCGCCAGGCACATGCGGTGGAGGTCCTCGACGACCTCCTCGAGGGCCTCGATCTCCGCGAGGGTGAAGACGTAGTAGGCGCTCTCGTCCCAGTAGGGGCGCAGGGAGTCGTCGGGGTAGCGGGTCAGGGGGTAGATCAGGCCCTGTTCCTCGACGGTCTGCTGCCAGCCGGGGCGGGGTGTGGTGGTACGGCGTTCCATCGCTGCGCGTCCGGTCAGCCGCCGCCGCTGCCGCCCGAGCAGCCGAAGCCGCCCCGGTCGACGGCCTCGCTGCGGCTGAAGGTGCCGTCCTCGGCCCAGCCGCCGCTGACGTCGGCGTCGTAGTACCAGTCGGCGTTCGCGGTCCTGGCCTTGCCGGTCTTCTTGCCACCCGTGCCGGTGGACACGCTGGACGAGCAGTCCTTGTCGGCCACGATCTTGTAGCCGTTGATGTAGTCGTAGCTGTCCCGGTCCACACAGCGGCGGTCCGGGTCGGAGCCGCAGGCGGACAGGGCCGCAGCGAGGACTCCCATGCCGCCCAGCACGACCGTGCTGGAGCGCAGCCGCCGTCGAGTTTCCGCCATCTTCGCGTCTCCCCCGGTTGGTTCCTGTCATGTACTGCCGAGCGGACAGCCTAGAGAGCCGGAGCGGCGGGCGCACAGGGGCCCCCTGCGCGGAGTTCTCCTCCAGCGCCGGTATGGGGCCTTTGGCGTGTCATGTGGTGTTGGTGTGGCCGGCCGGGGTGAAGGCCGGCACCGGGGCCGTGCCCGCGGGCATGAACCGGCGGTGCTACTTGCCGGCCGTGCCGGGATTGCCGTTGACGGAGGCCTGATAGACGTCCGCGTAGGTGGGTGAGTCCTTGATCAGGCCGTCGCAGAACGCGGCGACGTCCGGGCCGATGAGCTCCAGAACTCCCTTGCCTCCGGCCGCGCCCTCCTCGAAGAAGTCGACGATCCCGGGGAGCAGACGCCCGTCGGCCAGGCCGGTCGGCCCGACCTTGAACAGGTACCGCTGCATCTCCTGGTAGACGATCCGGTAGTCCGGCGGGAGCGCCTTGACCCGGGCCACGTGCGCCCGCCACTGCCTCTTGCCCTCGATGATGTCGTGGATGCTCACGTCAGCCCTCCAGCCGCTTCAGTTTCCGTGCGACGTTCCTGTTCAACTGCTCGCGCCACCGGTCGCGATGGGTTCGGGCCCCTTCGCCGCCGGCCAGCGCCGTGCAGAAGCCCCGGATGTCGTCGCCGAGTACGTCGCGGACGTTCAGTCCGTCCGCGGCGGTCTCTTCGAGCAGCCCCAGGGCGGAGTCGAGGATCGGCGTCAGGTTGCGGCCGGTGAAGTCCCCATGGGGAAGGAGGTGGACCTTGATCTGCTCCCACGCCGCCCGGTGGTCCTCGGGAAGGGCCTGGGCCCGGACTTCGAACGCCTTCCATTCCCGGGTGAGATCACTGCCGGTGACGGTCTCCCAGAGGTTCATTCCCCGCCCTCCTTGAGCTTGTCGATGCGTGATGAGACGAACTGCCACTTCGCCCAGAACTTCGCGAGTTCCTCGCGTCCGGCGTCGTTGAGCGTGAAGAACTTGCGCGGCGGACCGGACTCGGAAGGCCGCCTGGTGACTTGGACGAGTCCGTTCCGTTCCAGCCGCAGCAGGATGGTGTACACCGTCCCCTCGACGACGTCGGCAAAGCCGAGTTCGTTGAGCTGACGGGTGATGGCGTACCCGTAGGTTTCCTCGCGCCCGATGATCTGGAGCACGCACCCTTCGAGCGTCCCCTTCAGCATCTCCGTCAGGTCGTCCACCGCATGCCTCGCCTCAGCCCTCCCGGTACTACGTAGCACCGAGTACCACTACACAGTAGCACCGAGTAGTGGAGGTTCGGCAATCGACTGAACCAGGCGGGTCACGCGGGCAGGACCCTGCACAGTGCTTCGAGCGCTCCCGTCCAGGCGTGGTCCGGTGGGGTGCCGTAGCCGACGACCAGGGCGTCGAGGGGTTCCGTCGCGGCGGTGGGGTGCCGGTAGCGGGTCAGGCCGTGGACGGCGAGGTCCTGCCAGTGGGCGGCCTGGACCACCGACTGTTCGGTGCCGGGCGGCAGGCGCAGCAGGACGTGCAGACCGGCCGCGATGCCGGTGACGCGGGCCTCGGGTGCGCGGGCCGCGACGGCGGCGACCAGGGCGTCCCGGCGGCGCCGGTAGCGCAGGCGGGTCGCGCGGACATGGCGGTCGTAGGCACCGGAGGTGAGGAACTCGGCCAGGGTCAGCTGGTCCAGCGCCCCGCAGGTGTCGACGCCGCCCTTCGCCTCCGCGACCGCCTCGGCGAGCCCGGGCGGCAGCACCATCCAGGCCAGCCGCAGCCCGGGCGCGAGGGACTTGCTGGCGGTGCCGAGGTAGACGACCCGGTCCGGGTCGAGGCCCTGGAGCGCGCCCACGGGCTGCCGGTCGTAGCGGAACTCGCCGTCGTAGTCGTCCTCCAGGACCAGGCCGCCGGTGCGCCGCGCCCAGTCCACGACGGCCGCCCGGCGGTCGCGGTGCAGGGGCAGGCCCATGGGGAACTGGTGGGCGGGGGTGAGCAGGACCGCGTCGGCCCCGGGCGGCTCCCCCGGGTCGGTGCCCCGCCGGTCGAACGGCAGCGGGACGGTGTCCAGACCGGCGGCGGTCAGCAGGCCCCGGTGCACGTCGAGGCCGTACGACTCGACCGCGACCGTGCGTGCCCCGTCCGCGCGCAGGACCGCGCCGAGCAGCTTCAGGCCGTGGACGAACCCGGCGCAGACCACGATCCGTTCGGGGTCGGCGCGTACGCCCCGGGCCCGGGAGAGGTAGCCGGCGAGGGCGTGTCTCAGCTCCGGGCGGCCGCGGGGGTCGCCGTAGTCCAGCGCGTGGTACGGGGCGGAGGCGAGGGCGCGGCGGGCGGCCTTGAGCCACTCGGCGCGGGGGAAGGACGCCAGGTCGGGGCTGCCCGGGCGCAGGTCGTAGGCCGGGCCGCCGCGGGCCCGGGGGTGGGGTGCGGCACCGGCCGGTGCGACGACCGTCCGCGCGGCGACGCGGGTCCCCGAGCCCTGCCGGGCGGAGAGCCAGCCCTCGGCGACCAGGTCGGCGTAGGCGTCGGCGACCGTGTTGCGGGCGATGCCCAGGTCGGCGGCGAGCACGCGGGAGGAGGGCAGCCGGGTGCCGGGTGCCAGCCGGCCGGAGCGCACCGCCTCGCGCAGGGCGTCGGTCAGACCCCGGCGCAGGCCCGGACCGGTCGGCTCCAGGTGCAGGTCGATGCCCAGAGTGGCCCACGGTTCCGCCATGGAAATGGACCATACCCCTGGGCTGCTTCCTTCCTAGGGTCGAGGGCATGACGACGACCCACACCGACGACCCGACCACCGCCCCGGCCACGCCCGCCGGGACGTACGCCCCCGAACAGCCCGCCCGCCTGGACTGGGCCGGGCACGCGCCCGACGTCTACCAGGCCATGGTCCGGCTCGACGCGGCGGCCCGGCAGGGCCTGGACCCCGCGCTGCTGGAGCTGGTGAAGATCCGCGCCTCGCAGATCAACCACTGCGCGTTCTGCGTCGACATGCACAGCAAGGACGCCCTCGCCGCCGGGGAGAGCGTCGAGCGGATCATCCAGCTCGGCGCCTGGGAGGAGTCCCGGCACTTCTACACCGAGAAGGAGCTCGCGGCGCTGGAGCTGACGGAGGCCGTGACGGTCCTGACCGACGGGTTCGTGCCGGACGAGGTGTACGAGAGTGCCGCGCGGCACTTCGAGGAGGCCGAGCTGGCCCGGCTGATCGCCGCGATCACGGTGATCAACGCCTGGAACCGGTTCGGCGTGACCTGCCGCCTCGCACCGGGCCACTACCGGCCCGGGCAGTACAAGTGAGCCTTCTCCCGGGCGGCGCGGGGCGGTTCGGGAACAAGGCGGACGCGTTCCGCGCCCTGCACCGGCACCGGCTGCCCGATGATCCGCTCGTGCTGCCCGGGCCGTGGGACGCGGCCAGCGCCCGGGTGTTCGCCGAGGCGGGGTTCCCGGCGCTCGCCACGCCCAGCGCCGGGGTCGCCGCCTCGCTCGGTCACGAGGACGGGCAGACCCCGGCCGCCGAGATGTTCGCGGCGGTCGCCCGGATCGTCCGGGCCGTCGACGTGCCCGTGTCGGCGGACGTGGAGGGCGGGTACGGGCTCGCGCCCGGGGAGCTGGTGGAGCGGCTGCTGGAGACCGGGGCGGTGGGCTGCAACCTGGAGGACTCCGCGGGCGGGGTGCTCAAGGACCCGCACGCGCACGCCGATTGGCTGGCCGCGGTGCGCGAGGCGGCGGGTGACCTGCTGTTCGTGAACGCGCGTGTGGACACCTTCGTCCGCGGCGTCGCCGACCCCGCGCGGGCCATCGAGCGTGCGGCGCTGTACGTCGCGGCGGGCGCCGACTGCGTGTACCCGATCGGCGCCCCGCCGGAGGTCCTGCCGCTGCTGCGCGCCGGGATCCAGGGCCCGATCAACGTGGGGGCCCTGCCCGGCGAAGGCCCCTCGCCCGCCGAACTCGGCGCGCGAGGGGCCACCCGGATCACCTTCGGGCCGGGCCTGCAGCGGCGGGCCGCCCGGGCCCTGCGGGAGATCGCGGACGGACTGCTGCCGTAGGGAGGGTCAGGGCAGCCACTTCCGCCACGTGGACCTGTGGCTGTCCACCCACTTCTTCGCCGCCTCCTCGGGCGTCATCTTCTTGTCGGCGATCATCAGGGAGACCTCGTTCTGGTCCTCGGTCGTCCACCGGAACTTCTTCAGGAAGGCCGCCGCCTCACCGCCCTTGTCGGCGAAGTCCGCGTTGAGGTACTTCTGCAGCGGGGTGTGCGGATAGGCGCAGGCGACCTTCTCCGGGTCGGCGTCGCAGCCCTCCTTGTACGGCGGCAGCTTCACCTCGGTCATGGGGACCTTCTCGAAGAGCCACTGCGGCGAGTACCAGTAGGTGAGGAAGGGCTTCTTCTCCTTGGCGAACTGGCGGATCTGGGTGATCTGCGCCGCCTCGGAGCCCGCGAACACCACCTGGTAGTCCAGCTTCAGGTTCTTCACCAGCGCCTTGTCGTTGGTGACGTAGGACGGCGAACCGTCCATCAGCTGGCCCTTGCTGCCGCTCTCGGGGGTGCGGAAGAGGTCGGCGTACTTGTCGAGGTTCTTCCAGTTCGTGATGTCCGGGTGCTTCTCGGCGAGGTACGTGGGGACGAACCAGCCGATGTGGCCGGTGACGCCGAGTTCGCCGCCGGGGGCGATCGTCTTCTTGTCCTCGACGTACCGCTGCTCCTGCTCGGGGTGGCCCCAGTCCTCCAGGATCGCGTCCACGCGGCCCTGGCTGAGGGCGTCCCAGGCGGGCACCTCGTCGACCTGGACGGTGTCGACGCGGTAGCCCAGCTCGTGCTCCAGCAGGTACTCGGCGACGGCCACGTTGGCCTGCGCGCCCACCCAGGACTGCACGGACAGGGTCACGGTCTTCGCGCCCTGCGCGTTGGCGAACGGCGAGGCCTGCTTGGTCATGTCGGCGGCACCGCAGCCGGTGAGCAGCGCCAGGGAACTGACGGTGGCCGCCATGGCCGTCGTACGGATACGCATGTCAGGCTCCCTTCGTCACGCGGCGTTCGGTGGGCTGGGTCACCCGGTCGAGCATCAGGCCGAGGCAGACGATCGCCGCGCCGGCCACCAGACCGGTCGCCAGGTCGCCCTGGGCGAGGCCGAAGACGACGTCGTAGCCGAGCGCGCCACCGCCGACCAGGCCGCCGATGACGACGACGGCGAGGACCAGCACGAGGCCCTGGTTGACGGCGAGCAGCAGCGCCGGCCGGGCCAGCGGGAGCTGGACCTGCCGCAGCTGCTGCCAGCCGGTCGCGCCGAGCGACCCGGAGGCCTCCAGCGCGGCCGGGTCGACCTGGCGCAGGCCCTGGGTGGTGATGCGGACGACGGCGGGCAGGGCGTAGACGATCGCGGCCGCGACGGCCGGGGCGCGGCCGACGCCGAACAGGGCGACGACCGGGATCAGGTACACGAACTGCGGCATCGTCTGGAAGACGTCGAGGACCGGGCGCAGCGCCCGCTCCAGCCGGTCGCTGCGGGCCGCGGCGATCCCGACGGCGAAGCCGACGACGAGGGTGACGGCGACGGCCGCCAGGACCTGGGAGAGGGTGTCCAGGGACGGCTTCCACACGCCGAGCACGCCGATCGCGGCCATGGCGAGGACGGCGGTGAGCGCGGTGCGCCAGGTGCCGATGACCCAGGCCAGGGCGGCGACGATCAGCAGGACCGCCCACCAGGGCAGCGCCTGCAGGCCGTCGCGCATCGGGTCGAGGACCCAGGTGGTGAAGTGGCCGGCCCAGTCGGCGGTGCCGCCGATGACGGGGACGCCCGAGTACAGGTGGGCGGTCATCCAGTCGACCGCGCGGTTGACGGGCTCGGCGATGCCGACGACCCAGGCGTCGGGCCAGTCCAGGCGCCCCGCGAGCCGCCCGGCGACGGCCACGGCGACGACGCCGGCGAGGGCGTAGAGCCAGCCGCGGCCGCTGTGGGGCTCCGGTTCGGCTCCGAGCTTCTCCCCCGCCGCGCCGGTGACGCGGTCCAGGACGACGGCCAGCAGCACGATCGGGATGCCGGCGGCGAGCGCGGCGCCGACGTCGACCGAGGCCAGGGCCTGGTAGACGCGGTCACCGAGACCGCCCGCGCCGATGACGGCCGCGATGACGGCCATGGACAGCGCCATCATGATCGTCTGGTTGAGGCCGAGGAGGAGTTCCTTGCGGGCCAGCGGGATGCGGGCGGTCAGCAGCCGCTGGCGCCGGGTGGTGCCGAGCGACTCGACGGCCTCCAGCACCTCCTTGTCGGCGCCGCGCAGACCGAGCGAGGTCAGCCGGGCCATGGGCGGGGCGGCGTAGACGACGGTGGCCAGGACGGCCGCCGGGACGCCGATGCCCAAGACCAGCACGACCGGCAGCAGGTAGGCGAAGGCGGGCAGCACCTGCATGGTGTCCAGGACGGGGCGCAGCACCCGGTCCATCCGGTCGGACAGCCCGGCGGCGAGCCCGAGCAGCACGCCCACGACGACCGACGCGAGCACCGCGACGACCATCAGGGCGAGGGTCTGCATGGTCGGCACCCACATGCCGAGCAGGCCGCAGGCCAGGAACGCGGTGGCCGTGCCGAGCGCCAGCCGCACGCCGGCGACGCGCCAGGCGACGAGCGCGCCCAGGGCCGTGACCCCCGCCCAGCCGACGGCGAGGAGGGCGAGGTAGACGGCGCGTACGGCGATGACGACGACGTTGCTGACGTGGCCGAAGAAGTACAGGAACAGCGGGTGGCTGTCGCGGTTGTCGATGATCCAGTCGCTGGCCGCGGCGAGCCGGTCGGAGAAGTCGACGGTGAGCGCGCCCGGCCAGGTGCCGCTGGCCCAGCGGCCCGCGGCAAGCGGGACGAGGATCGCGGCGGCCACGGCGAGCAGCAGCAGTTTGCGGACGGCGGGGCGCCGGAGGAGTCCTGGCAGGCCGACGCGGGGGGCGGACGCGGTGATCGTCGCCATCACACCGCCTCCTTGGGCTGCGCGGTCCCCGGCGGGGCGGGCCGCTCGGTGCCGGCGACGACCCCGAGGAGGGTCTCGGAGTCGACCACGCCGACGCAGCGGCCCCGGTCCACGACCCGGGCCGGGGCACCGGCGCGGGCGACCGCCTCGATCGCCTCGGAGACCGTCGCGTCGGGCCGGACGGCCGGTCCGCTGCCGTCCTGGTCCGCCGAGGGGCGGCGCATGGCCGTACGGACCGTCATGACCTGCTCGCGCGGGACGTCCTGGACGAACGCGCGGACGTAGTCGTCGGCGGGCGAGCCCACGATCTCCTCGGGCGTGCCGAGCTGCACGACCCGGCCGTCGCGCATCAGGGCGATGCGGTCGCCGAGCTTGAGGGCTTCCTGGAGGTCGTGGGTGATGAAGACCATCGTGCGGCCCTCGTCCTGGTGCAGCCGGACCACCTCGTCCTGCATCTCACGCCGGATGAGCGGGTCGAGCGCGCTGAACGGCTCGTCGAACAGCAGGACTTCCGGGTCGACGGCGAGGGCGCGGGCCAGGCCCACGCGCTGGCGCTGGCCGCCGGAGAGCTGGCCGGGGCGGCGGTGCTCCATGCCTTCCAGACCGACCTTGGCGACGACCTCGGCGGCCCGCTCACGCCGCTCGGCCTTGCCGACGCCCTGGATCTCCAGGCCGTAGGCGACGTTGTCGAGGACCGTGCGGTGCGGCAGCAGGCCGAAGTGCTGGAAGACCATGGCGGCGCGGTGGCGGCGCAGTGCGCGCAGCCGGGAGCGGTCCATGGCGCGCACGTCCTCGCCGTCGATGGCGATGGTGCCGGCCGTCGGCTCGATCAGCCGGGTCAGACAGCGCACCAGCGTGGACTTGCCGGAGCCGGACAGGCCCATGACGACGAAGACCTCGCCCTTGCGCACGTCGAAGCTGACGTCGCGGACGGCGGCGGTGCAGCCGGTGCGGGCGCGCAGCGCGGCGGCGTCCAGGCCGGTGAGTTCGGGGTCGCCGGGGACGCGGTCGGCCTTGGGGCCGAACACCTTCCACAGGCCCTGCACCGAGAAGACGGGCGTGGTGTCCATGGGCTGCTCCGTACGGGGTTCGAGGATCGCGGTCACCGGACACCACCACCGATCAGCTCGGCGGCCTTCTCCCCGACCATCAGCACGCCGATCATCGGGTTGACGGTGGTCATGGTGGGGAACACGGAGGCGTCGGCGACGCGGATGCCGCGCAGGCCGCGGACGCGCAGCTCGGGGTCGACGACGGCCAGGTGGTCGTCGGCGGCGCCCATCCGGCAGGTGCCGGCCGGGTGGTAGACGGTGTGCGCGACCTTGCGGGCGTACTCGCTCAGTTCCTCGTCGCCCGTGACGTCCGGGCCGGGGGCCACCTCCCGCTTGAGCCAGCCGGCCAGCGGCTCGGTCTTCGCGATCTCGCGGGCGATGCGGATGCCGTCGACGAGGGTGCGGCCGTCGTAGTCGTCCTCGTCGGTGAAGTAGCGGAAGTCCAGGGCCGGCTTGACCTCGGGGTCGGCGCTGGTCAGGTAGAGCCGGCCGCGGCTCCTGGGCTTGGGGATGTTCGGGGTCATCGAGACGCCGAACTCCGGCCGCCGGTAGCCCAGTCGCTCGGGGTTGTCCGTGAAGGGGATCTGGTAGAAGTGGAACATCAGGTCCGGGTGCGGCAGTTCGCGGTCGCGCCGCACGAACAGGCCCGCGTCGGAGTCCATCGCGGAGTTCTCCGGGATGGGGCCGTGCGTCTCCCAGACGATGACCGACTCGGGGTGGTCGAGCAGGTTCTCGCCGACGCCCGGCAGGTCGTGCGCGACGGGGATGCCGAGCTTCTCCAGGTCGTCCTTGGGGCCGATGCCGGAGTGCATCAGCAGCCGCGGCGAGTCCACGGCGCCGGCGCACAGCAGCACCTCGTTGCGCGCCTTGACGAGGAACTCCTCGCCGTCCTTGGTGCGCACGTGGACGCCCTCGGCGCGGTCGCCGTCGAGCTCCAGCCGGTACGCCCACGTCTCCAGCAGGAGCGTCAGGTTGGGCCGCTCGTCCATCACCGGGTGCAGGTACGCCACCGACGCCGAGGACCGCTTGTTGTCCTCGGGGTGGTAGGCGAGGTCGAAGAAGCCGACGCCCTCGGTGAACGGCTTCTTGTTGAAGCCCTCCACGCGCGGCACGCCCAGCGCCTCCTGGGCCGCGTCGACGAAGTCGCGGGCGATGGCGTTCCGGTCCTTCTCGTCGACCGGGACGATGTTGTTGAGCAGCCGGGCGAAGTACGCCTCCATCTGCACGGCGCCCCAGCCCTCGGCGCCGGCGGCCTCCCACTCGTCCCAGTCGGCGGGCAGCGGCTTGAAGGCGATCAGGGTGTTGTGCGAGGAGCAGCCGCCCAGGACCCGGGCGCGGCTGTGGCGGATGTGCGAGTTCCCGCGTGGCTGCTCGGTGGTGGGGTAGTCGTAGTCGAGCTCGCCGCCGAGCAGGCCCATCCAGCGGCGCAGGGTCAGCACGTCGTCGCGGCCGACGTCGCTGGGGCCGCCCTCGATGACGGCGACCGTGACGTCGGGGTTCTCGGTGAGTCGGGAGGCGATGACGGAGCCTGCGGTTCCGCCGCCTATGACGACATAGTCGTACTCATGGCTGGTGTGGGACATGGCGTACTCGCTCCAGTGGGGATGAAGTCCAGTGGGGATGGAGTCCGGTGGGGATGAAGGGGGACGGGCTCGCAGCGTGCGGGGAGGGCCGGCCCGGGGCGGGAGGGGACGTCGCCCCGGGCCGGAGGAGGTCGTCCGGGCGAGGGGGTCAGCCCGCGAACCAGCGCACCGGCTTCGGAGCGAGGTTCTGGTAGACGTGCTTGGTCTCGCGGTACTCGGCGAGCCCGGCCGGGCCGAGTTCGCGGCCCACTCCGCTCTTGCCGAAACCGCCCCACTCCGCCTGCGGCAGGTAGGGGTGGAAGTCGTTGATCCAGATCGTGCCGTGGCGCAGCCGGCCGGCGACGCGGCGGGCGCGGCCCGGGTCGGAGGTCCAGACGCCGCCCGCGAGGCCGTACTCGGTGTCGTTGGCGAGGGCGACGGCCTCGTCCTCGGTGCGGAAGGTCTCGACGGTGAGGACCGGCCCGAAGACCTCCTCCCGTACGACGCGCATCTCGCGGTGGCAGTGGTCGAGGACGGTCGGCTCGTAGAACCAGCCGTTCTCCGGGCGCTGCGGGGACGGCTCGGGGCGCTTGCCGCCGCAGCGCAGCACCGCGCCCTCCTTCAGGGCCGACTCGACGTACATCTCGACCTTGGCGCGCTGCTGCTCGGAGACGAGCGGGCCGCACTCGACGCCGTCCTCGGTGCCGCGCCCGAGGCGGATCTTCCCGGCCCGGCGGGCGAGTTCGGCGACGAAGCGGTCCCGCACCGACTCCTCGACGATGAGGCGGGCCCCGGCCGAGCAGACCTGGCCGCTGTGGATGAAGGCGGCGTTGAGGGCCTGGTCGACGGCTGTGTCGAAGCCCTCCTCGGTGGCGCAGGCGTCGGCGAAGACGACGTTGGGGTTCTTGCCGCCGAGTTCGAGGGCGACCTTCTTGACGGTGGGCGCGGCGGCCTGGGCGACCTTGGTGCCGCTGATCAGGCCGCCGGTGAAGGAAACCAGGTCGACGTCCGGGTGCTCGGCCATGCGCGCGCCGACGGTGTGGCCGGGCCCGGTGACGATGTTGGCGACGCCCTCCGGCAGGCCGGCCTCGACGAGCAGCTCGATCAGCGCGATCGTCGTCATCGGCGTGATCTCGCTCGGCTTGACGACGAAGGTGTTGCCGGCGGCGAGGGCGGGGGCGATCTTCCAGCTGGCCTGCAGCAGCGGGTAGTTCCAGGGCGTGATCATCGCGCAGACGCCGACGGGCTCGTGCACGACGACGCTGTGGATGTCGGGCGAGCCGGCGTCCACGACCCGGCCGGGGGCCTCGCCTGCGACCAGGTCGGCGAAGTAGCGGAAGGCGTCGGCGACGCAGTCGATGTCGACGCGCCCCTCCTCGACGGTCTTGCCCGCGTCGCGGGCCTCCAGCCGGCCCAGCTCCTCGCGGTCCCGCACGAGCAGGTCCGCCACGCGCCGCAGCAGCGCGGCGCGCTCACTGACGGGCGTACGCGGCCAGGGGCCCTCGTCGAAGGCGCGGCGGGCGGCGGCCACCGCCAGGTCGGTGTCCTTCTCGTCGCCCTCCGCGACCACGGCGAAGGGCAGGGCGTCCGCGGGGTCGAGGATCTCGCGCGTGGCACCGGAAACGGCCGCCCGCCATTTTCCTGCCGCGTGGATGGTTTGACTCGCCTGAAGCTCGGTACTTTCCGCCATGATCGATGTTCGCCTTCCGTTCCTGATCAGCGTCTCTGTGTCACATGGGTGTCACCAAGAGACCGAGAACGCCTGCCCAACGCCCCCGGATGCATGCGCTCCGGTGACCGAAAGTGCGCTGTGTCACTGAAGATGCGGGCAAGTGCGGACAAATCGTCCACGGATCGGGAGGGCTGAAGACGCCGAGTGAGCAGGGCGTGAGCTGTCCGAGTCGTCGCCCGGCGGGTCCTCCCGCCCCTCCGGTCCTCCCCTCTCCCCACCTCCCCTCCCCGGCGTCGGTCGGCCGGTTCGTGCGGTGGCCGCGGCGGTGGTGAAGGGAGTATGCCGAGGGGCGACGCCCCGGGCGAGCATCTCCGCGGCCGGGGTCTCTTCCTGTTCCCGGGCGTCCGGGGCGGGCGCGGCCCTTCCCCTCGCCCGCCGCCCCGCCCCCGGGGCGGCGAGGCGTGTCCTGTCCCCCGCCGTGCCAGGGCGGCGCGGCCCGAGGACGCCCCCGAAACCCCGAAGGCCCCGCACCGGAGTCGACCGGTGCGGGGCCTTCTTCGACGGCGCGGAGGGGATCCGGCCGGTCGGGGTGTCAGATGAGGCCGAGGCCGCGGACCGCCTCGCGCTCCTCCTCGAGCTCCTTGACGGAGGCGTCGATCCGGGCGCGGGAGAACTCGTTGATCTCCAGGCCCTGGACGATCTCGTACTTGCCGTCCTTGCAGGTCACCGGGAAGGAGGAGATGAGGCCCTCCGGGACGCCGTAGGAGCCGTCCGACGGGATGCCCATGGAGACCCAGTCACCCTCGGGGGTGCCGTTGACCCACGAGTAGACGTGGTCGATGGCGGCGTTGGCGGCGGAGGCGGCCGACGAGGCGCCGCGGGCCTCGATGATGGCGGCGCCGCGCTTGGCGACGGTCGGGATGAAGTCGTCCGCGAGCCACTTCTCGTCGTTGACGACCTCGGCGGCGTTCTTGCCGGCCACCGTGGCGTGGAAGATGTCCGGGTACTGGGTGGCCGAGTGGTTGCCCCAGATCGTGAGCTTCCGGATCTCCGAGACCGGGGTGCCGGTCTTCTTCGAGAGCTGGGTCAGGGCGCGGTTGTGGTCCAGGCGGGTCATCGCCGTGAACCGCTCGGCGGGTACGTCCGGCGCGGCGGCCTGGGCGATGAGCGCGTTGGTGTTGGCCGGGTTGCCGACGACCAGGACCTTGATGTCGTCCGCGGCGTGGGCGTTGATGGCCTGGCCCTGCGGCTTGAAGATGCCGCCGTTGGCCTCCAGCAGGTCGCCGCGCTCCATGCCCTTGGTGCGGGGGCGGGCGCCGACGAGCAGACCGACGTTGGCGCCGTCGAAGGCGACGTTCGGGTCGTCCGTGATCTCGATGCCCTGCAGGAGCGGGAACGCGCAGTCGTCCAGCTCCATGGCCGTGCCCTCGGCCGCCTTCAGGGCGGGCGTGATCTCCAGCAGGCGCAGCTTCACCGGCACGTCCGCGCCGAGCAGCTGACCGGAGGCGATGCGGAAGAGCAGGGCGTAACCGATCTGGCCGGCCGCGCCGGTGACGGTGACGTTCACGGGAGTGCGGGTCATGGCGTTCTCCGTATGACAGCTGGCGGGAGGGGCGGGGTCCCTGCCCCGGACGTTTGATCGATCTCTTGGCGTCAAGAGATCCATCCAGCCGTCAGGCTATCGCGCATCCGGGATCCCGGACGGCCGGGTCGGTGTGGCCCGGCCCACAACCCGCCCCCAGGGCAAGGGACGCCGTGGCGGACGTACGAACGGGAGGCGGCCGCCTGTCCGGGAGAGAGGGACGAAGACGGCCGCCTGGGGGGATACCGACGCTGCCGGACTCCCGTGGGGGTACCGTTCGCCTGCCCACGTTCGCGGCGGGCATGCCTCCCCGTGCGCAATCCTTCTGCCGGCCGGGCGAAGGGTCGCTGCGGCTACTCGGTGCAGCCCTCGCTCCCGGCCGCGAGCGTCGCGCAGGCCTTGGCGTCGGCGGCGCTCTTCACGGCCACCATCGGGGTGTAGGCGATGGTGTCGCCGGCCTCGGTGATGCTTCCGGTCTGCTTCGCCTTGCCCGAGCTGATCCGCACCTCGTCGCCCTGTGCCGCCTGGGTGATACGGCCCCAGGCGGCCTTGCAGGTCTCGCTGTAGCGGACCTCGACCGTGGCCGCGCCGACGGTGGCCGTCTGCGCGGTGGTGACCAGGTCACCGCTGCACCCCATGGCCTCCGCGTCCTTGCCGGTGCAGCTGTCGCCGACGCACTTGACGCCGGGCGGCAGCTTGAGGTCGGTGCGGGCGGTGGGCTTCGGCGACGCGGTGCCTCCCCCGGCCTCGTCGTCGCCGCCGCCACCGGTGAGGTAGAACGCGCCGGCCATGACCACGAGCACGCCGACGACGGCCGCGACGAACGTCAGGGTCCGCCGCTTCCCGGCGGCGGCGCCCCGGGCCCCGCCCGGGCCGCGGGACCCGCCCGCACCGTCCGAAGAGGCAGGTGCGGCGTGGGCGGGTACGGCGTCCTGCGGCGGTTCGCCGTACGGGCCGGCGCCGGTCCCGGGCGTCCGGGACGGCCCCGCGGAGGTGCCGGATCCCGTACCGGCCCGGGGTCCGGTGCCCGCCTGCGACGGGCCCTGGTAACCGGCCAGCTTCCACGAGTTGACCTCGGTCCCGCCGCCGGTGGAATCCTGGACCTCGGGAGCCGTGGGCTGCGCCGGCACGGTCGGCGATACACCCGCCGGGCCCGCGATGCCCGGCGTGACCGTGGCGCTGCCGCTGCGGCGGGCCGTCCTGCCCCCGCCCGCCTGGTCCCCCGGGCCCCCGCCCGCCGAGGCGCTCTTGCCGTCGGCCCGGGAGCCGCCGAAGTCCTGCCCGCCGAACTCTCCGAGCGCGGCACGGGCCTGGGATATCCGGATGGCCTCCATCGTCATGTCGTGCCGCATCTCCGAGCGGCTCCAGGCGCGCTCGGCGAGCTCCCACATGGTGGTCACGTGCAGCGGGTTCGTGCCGGTGACCTCGGCCAGGGCCACGATCGCGCCCTTGGGCGCGAGCAGCCGGCCGTTCAGATAACGCTCCCACGAGGTCTTGCTGTAACCCGTGCGGTCCGCCACCGACGCGATGCTGAGCCCGCTGCGGTCCACGAGCCTGCGCAGCTGGCTGGTGAACTCCCTGATCTGCGGATCGAGCTCGTCCGGCAAGGCCTTCCAACGAGGCATTGCGTCCCCCCTCTTCCCCCCGGTAGTGCTGATGTTTCCCGCGCTGTTCCGCCCCGCGCGCGGCGGCCTCGGCCGATCCCCGTTGGGCTACCCACAGGGATGCGTCCACTCAGGATCTCAGTTCCGCGGCGGGGGGCGCACAGAAGCGTGGTGCCCGCGCGCGACGGACCCTGGGCCGTCCCGATTGTCCACGCCGGACCCGTGGTTGCACCACTTCGTGCCGAATCGGTTGCCGGACGTACCGGAACCGTCACTTCCGTGCCACAGCGTACGGACAGGCGTTGAACAGGACGTTCGCGGTGCACGAGGGTGGAGCGCGAACGGCGGCCCGTCCCTCTTCGGGGGAGGGGACGGGCCGCCGTCCGTCACTCGCTGGTGACGGTGAAGTGCAGGGTGTCCTTCAGGAACGGGATCTGCAGCAGCGGATCCGGCTGCGCCATCAGCGCCAGCAGGACGATCGAGGCGCCCATCACGCCGTAGGTGACCAGGTCGGTGAAGCGGGAGCGGACCGCGAGCATGCCGACGTCCGGCAGCAGCCAGCGCAGTACGCCGCCGCCCAGCAGGGCGATGCCGATCATGAGCGTCCCGGCCCGGAACTGGTCGAACGCGGTCACCAGCAGACCGATTCCGACCAGCCCCAGCACGGCGAGCACCGGCCACTGCCGCGCCGGCGCGGGCGCGTCCCCGGACGCGGCCCGGCCGCCGCCCTCGGGTCGTGCGGTGTCCTTGGTGAACAGCGGGAACCGCCGGGTGACCCGGCGGGGCCGCCCCTGGGCGTCGGGCGCGCTGACGGCGTCGCGGACGGTCAGCTCGTCCCCGTCCTCCGCCGGCGCACCGGGTTCGCCCGGGGCGGTCGGCGCGGCTGGCGCGGTCGGGTCGGTCGGGTCGCCTGAGACGGCCCGGTCACCTGGCGCGGTCCGGTCGCGCTCCCCGTCCGGGGCGCCGCTCCGCGCCTCCAGGGCGCCGCTCCGTGCCTCCTGGGCCTCCTCGACGTCTGGCGCGCTCCGCGCCTTCCGCTCAGCCGGCACTGCGCTCCGCCGCCTCGACCACGTTGACGAGCAGCTGGGCGCGGGTCATCGGGCCGACCCCGCCCGGGTTCGGGGAGATCCAGCCGGCGACCTCGGCCACGTCGGGGTGGACGTCGCCGACGATCTTGCCCTCGGCGCTGCGCGAGACGCCGACGTCGAGGACGGCCGCGCCCGGCTTGACGTCCTCGGCGCGGATCAGATGGGCGGAGCCGGCCGCGGCGACGATGATGTCCGCGCGCTTGAGGTGGGCCGACAGGTCGCGGGTGCCGGTGTGGCACTGGGTCACGGTCGCGTTCTCGCTGCGGCGCGTGAGCAGCAGCGGCATCGGGCGGCCGATGGTCACGCCGCGCCCGACGACCACGACCTCGGCGCCCTTGATCTCCACACCGTAGCGGCGCAGCAGGGTCAGCACGCCGTTCGGGGTGCAGGGCAGCGGGGCCGGCTCGTTCAGGACCAGGCGGCCGAGGTTCATCGGGTGCAGCCCGTCGGCGTCCTTGTCCGGGTCCATCAGCTCGAGGATGCGGTTCTCGTCGATGCCCCGGGGCAGCGGGAGTTGCACGATGTACCCGGTGCAGGCCGGGTCCTCGTTCAGCTCGCGCACGACCGCCTCGATCTCCTCCTGCGTGGCGGTGGCGGGCAGCTCGCGCTGGATGGAGGCGATGCCCACCTGGGCGCAGTCGCGGTGCTTGCCTGCGACGTACTTCTGGCTGCCGGGGTCGTCCCCGACCAGGATCGTGCCGAGGCCGGGCGTGACGCCCTTCTCCTTCAGCGCCGCCACGCGGGCGGTCAGATCGGACTTGATCGCGGCTGCGGTGGCCTTGCCATCGAGAATCTGGGCGGTCATGGCCCCATCCTCGCGGATGACCCGCCCGTCGTTCCAATCCGGCCGCAATACGGGCACCCGGGGGCCCCTCCGCCCGTATCCGCTCATGATCAGCGATGTTGCACTTGCACAACACATCGGGAATGCGGCTGGACAAGCCCGTCACCGGTGAAGAACGATGACCTGACAAGTGCCGCGGGCAGCTCAACGGGGGGGCAGTCGCAATCTGAAGAACTTTCCTCCGGTGCGGATGCCACGCGTCGTCCCCGCACTCGGAACAACGGAGGAATGCCCGCCATGAGCTTCGGCGACCCGAACAACCCCTACGGCCCGCCCCAGGGCCAGCAGCCGCAGCAGCCGCAGGGCTACGGCTACCCGCAGCAGCAGGGACAGGCGCCCGGCTACGGCTACCCGCAGGCCCCTCCGGTCTCCCCCTACGGCGGCGGCCCCGCCGCCCCGACGACGATGCCCGGCTCGGTGAGCGCGGCCCGCGTGATGATGTGGGTCATCGTCGGCCTGCAGCTCATCGGCGTGGCCATCTTCGCCTTCTCCGCCATCGCGCTCAACGCCGCGAAGGACGATGAGTCCCTCAAGGACAACACCGCCTTCCAGGACCTGGTCGGCGACTCGACCGGCGTGATCTGGGGTTACGTGGTCTTCGGCGTGGCCTGGATGATCTTCGCGGCCGTCCTGGCGACGAAGTTCAACAGCGGCGGCAACGGCGCCCGCGTCACCATCCTGGTCTTCGCCATCATCACGGCGGTCCTCGGCATCTACCCGTTCGTCATCGTGGGCCTGGTGCACACCATCCTGGCCGTCCTGGTCGCGGTGTTCGTCGGCAACGCGGCCGGCAAGGCCTGGTTCAACCGCCCGCGGTACTGAACGCGCCCGGTCCGCCGGAGCAGTTCACGCCATTCACACCCAAGGGCCGTGTCTCACCCGTACGAGGGGGGCACGGCCCTGGTGCGTCGCCCTAACCTGACGGTGGCAGCTGTTCAGGCACGGGGAGAGCACCTTGTACAGCATCGTCATGGCACCTCCGCCGACCACGGAGGACGCGTCGCACCACACGCTGACCGCGCTCACGCCCCGCCGGGCGGGGTGACCGGTGACCGGGCCGTACGCCGTGCCCGTGCCGAAGGGGTACCGGGTCGGCGTCTGGGAGGTGCGCGAGCCCATCGCGACCGGCGCCTTCGGCAGCGTGTACACGGCCCGGCGCGTCGGCGGGAGCACCGCACTGCCGCCCACGGCCGCCCTGAAGTTCCTGCCCACCGGTACGGCGACGCCCCGCCGGCTGGCCCATCTGCGGGAGCTGATCGAGCGGGAGGTCGAGCTGTACCGGCGGCTCACGCACCCGCGTCTGGTGCGGATGTTCGAGACGCTGACCGTCGACGACCCGGACCGCCCGGAGCTGGACGGCGCCACCGTGCTCGTGCTGGAGCGGGCCGAGGGCTCGCTGTCCGCCCTGCTCGCCGCCACGGCCCGGCCCGCCGCCGGACCCGCCCTGCTCGCACAGATCTGCGAGGGCCTGGCACAGCTGCACGACGCCGGCTGGGTGCACGGCGATCTGAAACCGGCCAACGTGCTGCTGATGGCGGACGGTTCGGTCCGGCTCGCCGACTTCAACATGTCCGCCGAGCTGGAGGGCACCCACGCCTACACGCCCGCCTTCTCCACGCCCGACTACACCCCGCCGGACCTGCTGTGGGGCGAGATCGGAGAACGCGGCCGCCGGATCCGCCCGTCCGCCGACGTGTGGGCCTTCGGCGTCCTCGCCCACCTCGTCCTCACCGGCTCCTTCCCGCTGCCCGGCGCCACACCGGCGGCCCGCCGCGACGCGGCGGCGGCGTACGCCCGCGGCACGGACGACCTGCGCCTGTCGCCCGAACTGCCCGACGCGTGGCGGCAGATCATCACCGCCTGCCTGAGCCGCACCCACCGCGAGCGCATCTCCGGCCGGGCCCTGCTGCGCCGCGTCGAGGCGGCCGCGGGCACCGGCCACCACCCCTTTCGGCTGCCCCGGCCGCGCACGGTCCGCCGCCCGGGCCGCATGCCCCTGGCGGCGCTGGTGGCCGCCGCCACGACCGCGCTGGCCGCCCTCGCGTACGGCGTCGGCGTCTGGGCCGGCGGCGCCCCGGGCGGCACCGGCAGCGGCTCCGGCGCGAGTGCGCACGTCTCCGCCGCCGCGTACGGCGCCTCCGAGCTGCGCACCGACCGGGGCATTCCGCCCGCCTACCGCCTGCTGATCGTCGAGACGGCGCACGACTGCGACCGCGAGGAGGTCACGCCGGTCCTGATCGCCGCCATGCTCAAGGTGGAGAGCGACTTCGACCCGGACCTCGCCGATCCCGCCCGCGACGAGTACGGCATCGCCCGCTGGACCCCGCGCGTGCTGCGCTGGTGGATGAACGAGGACGGCACCCCCGGGGAGACCGTCCCCGAACCCCCCTTCCCACCCGCCGAGTCCATCCCGGCGATGGGCCGCTACCTGTGCTGGATCGCGCCCCGCCTGGACTCCGGCCTGCCGGGCGACCGCCGCGTCCTGGTCGCGACCGCGTACCGCAGGTCGTACCGGACGGTGAACAAGGCGGGCGGCGTCCCACCGCAGGACCGCCCCTACGCCGACCGCATCGCCCACTACCTCCAGGAGTACGGCCCTACCGGCGGGAGGTGACCCCGGCGCCGGGCAGGGACCGCCCGCCGGGGCGGTGATGCGCCGCCAGTGCCCCTCCCACTCGGGGACGTTGTCGGTGAGCAGCCCGACCGGATGGCCGGCGGCCCGGACAGCGCGGACCGCCAGCATCACCGGGTTGCCCTCACGTCCTCCCAGCCACTGCTCGCCGAAGCGCTCCAGCCGCGCGGCACTCAGGTCCAGACCCGGGTGGCGGGCGCGCAGGGCCGCCCGGATCCGGCGTCCCCACTCGGCCTCGCTGATCCGGCCCAGTTCGAGCGGGGCCGGCGGGTGCAGGCCGAGGTCCGCTCCCACGTCGGCCGCCGCCCGGCACAACCGCTCGGGCGAGATGCCGGTCTCCTCGGCGTAGCGGGCGTACAGCTCGGCCATGGTGGGGGTCAGGACGCCGCCGAAGTCGAACCAGACGGTGGTGGAGGCCGCTCCCCCGCCGCCCGGTTCCGGGGCGGATCGGCGAGGGGGCCGTGCGGGAAACCGCCCGTCGCCGGCTCCGAGCGGAACGACTCCCGGCCCGTTCCGTCGGTCTGAGCGGTGCTCAGGCGGTCCTGGTGGCCTGGACGGGCTCCGCGGTGCCTGCGACCGGCTCGGTCGCGGCGGGGTCGACGCGGTCGTCCCCGGCCGGCTTCTTGAAGGTGAGCACCACCAGGAACGTCAGCGCGATGCCGATGGCGATGGCCCAGGTGGCGGTGGTGACGCCGTCCATCAGCTGCCCGGCGTCCTTGGTGTCGCCCCCTCCGGCGGCGTTGGCGATCGCGATCAGCACGGCCAGACCGACGGCGCCGCCGATCTGCTGACCGGTGGTCGCGATGCCGGAGCCGATGCCCTGGTCGGCCGCCTGCACTCCGGTGGTGGCCGCGGCGAACATGGTGGTGAAGACGATGCCCTGGCCCAGCGAGAGCACGAACAGCGACGGCGCGATCAGACCGTAGGAGGCGTCCTGGCCGAGGGTGAGGGCGAGGACGACGGTGCCGGCCAGGCCCATGGCCAGACCGATGAACAGGGTGTTGCGGACACCGAACTTGGTGGTCCACTTGCCGCCCACGATGGTGCCGACGAGGACGCTGCCGGACGGCAGCACGAAGGCGAAGCCCGTGGTCCAGGCGCTGTAGCCCTGCACGATCTGCCAGTACTGGGTGAGGAAGTACGCCAGCGCGCCGAAGGTGGCCATGAACAGGAAGGTGATGCCCGCACCGGTGGACAGGTTGCGGTTGCCGAACAGCCGCAGCGGCACCATGGGGGCCGCGCTGCGGCTCTCGACGACCAGGAACAGCGCGAAGGTCACGACGGCCACGCCGAGCGCCGCCAGGACCTGGCCGGAGCCCCAGCCCGCCTCCGGGCCCTGGACGAGGGCGAAGACGAACAGCGTGGAGGCGACGGTGCCGGTGACGGCGCCCGGCAGGTCGAAGCCGCCGCCGGCCTGCGGGTTGTCGTCGGGCAGCAGCCACATCGCCACGACCGTCGCGGCGCCGGCCAGCAGCACGTTGACGTAGAAGACCGAGGGCCAGCCGAAGGCGTCGGTGAGCAGACCGCCGAGGATGGAGCCGAGCACCATGCCGGAGCCGCCGGCGCCGCCCCACACGGACAGGGCGCGGTTGCGCTCGGCGCCCTCCGCGAAGAGCGTGGTGACCAGGGAGAGGGTCGCCGGCGCGAGGAACGCGCCGCCCAGGCCCTGCACCGCCCGGGCCGCGATGAGCAGCCACGGGTCCTCGGCGAGTCCGCCCGCGAGGGAGGACGCCGCGTAGAGGAAGAGTCCGAGGACGAACATCCGCTTGCGGCCGAAGAGGTCGGTGGCCCGGCCGCCGAGCAGCAGGAACCCGCCGAAGGCGACGGCGTAGGCGGAGACCACCCACTGCAGGTCCTGGGCGCCGAAGCCGAGGTTCTCGCCGATCTCCGGCAGGGAGACGAAGACGATGTTGTAGTCGATCGCAATGATCATCTGGGCGAACGCGAGCAGTGCGAGCACCGCTCCCAGATGACGCGGCCGTGTCGAGTTGATGCCGGACACGCCGGTTCCTTTCGTGGAAGGAAGGGAGAGGGGAGTTGGGGCCCCGGGCGGGGCGCGCGGGATGCGGCGGGGGTCAGCAGCGCAGTGCGTGCGCGACACGGCGTTGCGTCTGCTCCATGGGGCCGCGGACGGCGCCGTACGGGATGCCCGTCCGCTCCGGCGCCTCGGCGCTCGGGGGACCGGCGGCGGTGCGCGTCCGCCGCGGTTCGACCGGTGCCGTGGAGGACGTCGGGGTAACTACGGTTGAGGACATGCCTCCAGGCTCAGCCGGGGCAAGGCGCCCTACCAGTGCGCAGGCAACATAGTGGTCGCGCCAACAGGGGGCCGGACGGCGGTGGGCGCCGCGCCATTCGGCCGCCGAGGCCACGAACCGGGCAGCGCGCAGCCCTTCCTGCCCGGCCCGGCCGACGTGGCGGCGAGGGCATCCGGCAGGGCGCCGCCCTCGATCCGGCCCAGGGGCGGGATCGTGTGGCCGGCGGCGATGCGGGCCGGTCCGAAGGGGGAACCAGGCCCGCGGGTCCAGCTGGACATGACCGTACGGGAGACAGGTCAGCCGCTGCATCCCGAGCGGAATGCGGAGCCGATGCTGTTCATCCGCTGCGCCAGCGTCACGTGCGACATCCTGCGCAGCGCCGCCTCCGTGCCGGTGCCCGGAGTGGGCAGGAACACCGTCATCCGCAGGGCGATGCGGCGGGTGAAGTCGAGCGTGGCGCGAGTGAAGTGGAGGTCGCCGACGGCCGCGTGGGTGAGCACCTCGGGGCCGCAGGAGTCCTCCTGCACCTCGTGCCGGTCCCACAGCTGCTCGAACAGGGGGCTGGTGGCGCGCAGTTCCTCCACCAGCGCGGGGATGGCCGCGTCCTCGATGTGCAGGGCCGCCTGGCTGCGGAAGCGGGCCACGACGCTCGGGGCGATCTTCTCCCAGAGCGGGTAGGCGGACCGCACGTCGTCGTTGGTGAAGAACTCCCGCAGGATGTTGTACGGCCGCCGCCCCCGGAGGCCGCCGGACTCCGGGGTGTCGCCGACGCGGCCGCCGGCCGAGGGCGCGTCGCCCATGCCGAGGAGGGTCTCGGCCGCCGCGTTGGCGACCACGACGTTCCACGCGTGGTCGGCGATGTACGCCGGGTTGGGCCACCAGTTCTCGACGAACGGGCGCATGGCCTCCGCCTCGGGCGGAGCCTGCGGCAGCAGCGGTACGGCCTGGACGCCGGCGAGCTGGCGCAGGTACAGCCGCTGGTTCTCGGTGAGGCGGAGCACCCGGGCGATGGAGTCCAGCACCTCACCGGACACGTTCTCGGCACGGCCCTGCTCGATCCACGTGTACCAGGAGACACCCACGCCGGCGAGCAGCGCGACCTCCTCCCGGCGCAGTCCGGGCGTACGGCGCTTGCCGGCGTCCGGAAGCCCGACCTGGTTGGGGGACACCTCGGCCCGGCGTGCCATCAGGAACCGGCCGAGTTCGAGGAGGTGTGGAGGTGCCACGCGCCTGGCGGAAGCAGCATTTCCCATCGGTTGCGGTTCCCCTTCTGTTCATGGCGGAGCAGGGGGGTGTGCCGGCCTCATGCAGCTCCCCCGTGCCGCCTGAGCCTCAGAACAAACATACTCGTCTGTTTGTTTCCAGAGGGCCACACGTTTTCAGTCGGCGGGCCCGGGCGGCGTGACTCTCGTCACGCAGAGGTCGGCCGGCGTCACCCCGCGTCGTGCAGCACCGGGCCCGGCGCCCGGCCGGCGTGCTCCAGTTCCTCCGCCCGCTTCTCGTCGGTCCTCAGGCGCAGCAGCAGCCCGGGGGCGGCGATGCCGGGCAGCATGGCCCGCCACAGAACGCAGACACGGAACAGCAGATCAGCACGCCCAGTGGAAAGCTGGGACAGCAGCTGGATGCCGGTGAAGGCCCCCACGACCAGGACCGCGATCTCGTCGGGGTCGGTGTGCGGCAGCAGTTCGCCCTTGTTGCGGGCCTGCCGCAGCAGGTCGCCGACGATCTCCTGGGACCACACATAGGGGCGGGTGCCCGGCTGGTAGGAGGTCTCCTCGGTCGCCAGCCGCACGGCGGCCTGGAGGATCACGTCCGTCTGCAGCATCCGCGCGTAGGACAGCGTCAGGTCGATGGCGGCCTGCAGGGGGCACTCCGCGGACAGCGGCCGCAGCAGCGGCATCTGGTACTCGACGATGGCGTCGGCCAGCGCCTCCTTGGACGGGAAGTGGAAGTACAGGGCCCCCCGCGTCACGCCCGCCCGCCGCAGCACGTCGGTGGTGCTGGAGCCGTCGTAGCCGTGCTCCTTGATGCATTCGGCGGCGGACCGGAGCAGCAGCGCCCTGGTCCGCAGGGCGCGTTCCTGACGTGGCATGGGACGAGGTCTCCGAGATGAGGCGGCGGGTTACCGGATGATGAACACCGAAAAACAGATAGGTCTGTATGTTACTCGGGGTCGGAGCATCCGATAAGTGGGGCCGCCGGCCAAAAACAGGGGCGGCGCCGCGCGTCTCCGCGCAGCGCCGCCCCGTGCGGCCGGACCGCTCCGTGTCAGCTTGTCAGTTCCGTGTCAGTGGAAGAAGTGGCGCGTCCCGGTGAAGTACATCGTGATGCCCGCCTTCTTCGCGGCCTCCACGACCTGCTCGTCGCGGACCGAGCCGCCCGGCTGGACGATGGCCTTGACGCCGGCGGCGCTCAGCACGTCGATGTTGTCGGGGAAGGGGAAGAAGGCGTCGGACGCCGCGTACGATCCGCGCGCCCGCTCCTCGCCCGCCCGCTCGACGGCCAGCTTGCAGGAGTCCACGCGGTTGACCTGGCCCATGCCGACGCCGACCGACGCGCCGTCCTTGGCGAGCAGGATCGCGTTGGACTTCACCGCGCGGCAGGCCTTCCAGGCGAAGGCCAGCTCGGCCAGCTCCGCGGCGCTCAGCGCCTCGCCGGTGGCGAGGGTCCAGTTGGCCGGGTCGTCGCCGTCGGCCTGGAGGCGGTCGGTGACCTGGAGCAGCGCGCCGCCGTCGATCGGCTTGACCTCGACGGGGGCGGAGGGTCCCTCGGGGCAGCGCAGCACGCGGATGTTCTTCTTCTTGGTGAGGGCCTCCAGGGCCCCCTCCTCGTAGCCGGGCGCGACGACGACCTCGGTGAAGATCTCCGCGACCTGCTCCGCCATCTCCTTGCTGACCGGGCGGTTGACCGCGATCACGCCGCCGAACGCCGACAGCGGGTCGCAGGCGTGCGCCTTGCGGTGCGCCTCGGCCACGTCGGCCCCGATCGCGATGCCGCAGGGGTTGGCGTGCTTGATGATCGCGACGCAGGGCTCGGCGTGGTCGTACGCGGCACGGCGGGCGGCGTCCGTGTCCGTGTAGTTGTTGTACGACATCTCCTTGCCGTGCAGCTGCTCGGCCTCGGCGAGGCCGCCGGTGCCGGAGACGTAGAGCGCGGCGGGCTGGTGCGGGTTCTCGCCGTAGCGAAGGGTGTGCTCGCGCTCCCAGGTGGCGCCGAGGAAGTCGGGGAACTGCGACTCGTCGGCCGGCGCGTAGGAGGAGGCGAACCAGGAGGCGACGGCGACGTCGTAGGCGGCCGTGTGCTGGAAGGCCTCGGCGGCGAGCCGCTTGCGCGTGGCGAGGTCGAAGCCGCCGTTCTGCACGGCGGACAGCACGTCGGCGTAGCGCGCGGGGCTGGTGACGACGGCGACCGAGGGGTGGTTCTTGGCGGCGGCGCGGACCATCGACGGCCCGCCGATGTCGATCTGCTCCACGCACTCGTCGGGCGAGGCGCCGGAGGCGACGGTCTCACGGAACGGGTAGAGGTTGACGACGACGAGGTCGAACGGCTCGACACCCAGCTCGGCGAGCTGCTCGCGGTGGCTGTCCAGACGCAGGTCGGCGAGGATGCCGGCGTGCACGCGCGGGTGCAGCGTCTTGACGCGGCCGTCCAGGCACTCGGGGAAGCCGGTCAGTTCCTCGACCTTGGTGACGGGGACGCCGACAGCGGCGATCTTCGCGGCGGTGGAGCCGGTGGAGACGAGCTCGACCCCGGCCTCGTGGAGCCCGCGCGCGAGGTCCTCCAGACCGGTCTTGTCGTAGACGCTGACGAGCGCCCGGCGAAGGGGCCGCTTGTTGCTCTCGGCGGTCACTGGATAACTACCTTTCGTCCCTCAATGCGATAGCCGTTGCGGGCGAGCCGCCCCACGACCTCGACGAGCAGCCTTCGCTCGACTTCCTTGATGCGCTCGTGCAGAGCGCCTTCGTCGTCCTCGTCCCGGACCTCCACCACGCCCTGCGCGATGATCGGCCCGGTGTCGACGCCGTCGTCGACGAAGTGGACGGTGCAGCCGGTGACCTTGGCGCCGTACGCGAGCGCGTCCCGCACGCCGTGGGCCCCCGGGAAACTGGGCAGCAGCGCGGGGTGGGTGTTGACGAACCGCCCGCCGAACCGTGCGAGGAACTCCTTGCCGACGATCTTCATGAACCCGGCGGAGACGACGAGGTCGGGCTCGTACGCCGCGACGGCCTCGGCGAGCGCGGCGTCCCACTCCTCGCGGCTGCCGAAGTCCTTGACCCGGCACACGAAGGTCGGCAGCCCGGCGCGCTCGGCGCGGGCCAGCCCCTCGATGCCCGCGCGGTCGGCGCCGACGGCCACGATCTCGGCCCCGTACGCCTGCGCGCCGGTCTCGGCGATCCCGTCGAGCAGCGCCTGCAGATTGGTGCCGGAGCCGGAAACCAGCACGACGAGGCGCTTGGCGCGCGGGGCCACGGGCTTGGCGGCCACGGTGGTGGGCCTTTCTCGGGGGAGCGTCTGTCCAGGCGGCCGGCACTCGACTTTTTGTACATTCATACGAATGCTTCGCGCCCCCGGATACGGGGAAGCCTACGAACCGGTCGGCCGTCAGCAACGATACCGGCACACCGGACGGCCCCCACGGGACGGGGGCGCGGCCGGAAGGTAGCGTCTGGGCGGAGCCGGTTCGGGAACGCCGTTCGGCCGTGGTGCGTTCATGAAGGTGACGGACCCGGATCCGACACCGTCCAGTCCTGACCCACCCACGCCCCTACTCACCCACGGGAAGACGCTCACTTGATGCCGGACCGCAGCCTGCGACTCCTCACGTTCCCCCAGCCGTCGGTGCAGGGAGGGGAGCGCGGCGCCGTGCTGCTGCGGGAGCGCCCCGGCTCACCGCCCGACGCCCCGTCCGACGGTGACGGCCGGGACGGGCGGGGGCGCGGCTCCCAGGAGGACAACCCCTTCGCCCCGCCGCCCGAGGGCACGCCGGACCGGCCCTGGCAGCCGCGGCACCCGTCGGGTGAGGACGAGCGGGACGGCGGGGAGCGTGACCGCTCCCCGTGGGGCAGGCAGTGGAGCGACCGGCAGCCCGGCCGCTCCCCCGACGGCTTCGGCGATCGCCCCCGCGGCGGCGGCGAGGGCCAGGACGGCGGCCAGGGCGGCCCGAACCCGCGCTGGGACCCGACGGACCCGGCCCAGCGCCGCGCGCGCTACGCCCTGCTCTCGGGCATGTGGGCCTTCTTCTTCGCCCTCTTCAGCTGGCCGTACGTGGCGCTGCTGCTGGGCGCGCTCGCCCTCTACTGGGCCATCAGCTCGCTGCGCGCCAAGCCGCGCCGGCCCGACCCCGACGCCCCGGCGCCGGAGCAGCAGGGCCGCCCCCAGACGACGGCGGCGGTGAGCGGCCTGGTCACGGCGTCCCTGGCGATCACCCTGGTCGCCGCGTCCTTCGCGGCCCAGCTGGTCTACCGGGACTACTACACGTGCACGAACGACGCCCTCACGAACGAGGCCAAGCAGTCCTGCTCGAAGCTGCTGCCGGAGGAGCTTCGCGGGGTGCTGGAGAGCAAGGGCTGACGGGGTTCGGCTTCTTCGGGTTCTTCGGCTTCCGGGGCCGATCAGTTTTCTCCCTTCTCCTTTCCCTTCCCTTCGCCTTCTGCCTTCCCCTCGTCTTCGGCCTCGCTCGTTTCCGACGAGCGGGTGGTCCTGGTGTCCTGTGTGACCTCGGAGGTCTGCCGGGACTCGCCCCACCAGGCCTCCTCCCACGCGGCCCCCGCGGCCGCTCCGGGTCGGGCACCGGCCGCGCCCCGGGCAGGGGCTGTGCCTGCGGCTGGGGTTGCGACCGCGGCTCGGGCTCCGGATCCGGTCGCGGCTTCCGTGGCGCCATCGGCCCGGGCCTCCCGGCCGCCGCCCACCCGGGCGAACCAGCCCGCACGGCGTCGCGCCGCCCTCCGCAGCCGCCCGCCTCCCTCGCCGTCCGCACTTTCGGCCGGTTCCTCACGCTGCCTGCCGATCCTCGGCTCGTCCGCCCCGAGCGCACGGCGGTGCCACGCCCGGCTGCCCAGCGCCGTCGGCACCGCCAGCAGGACCAGCCAGGCCAGGGCCGCCAGACCCACCTGCCACCACACCGGGCCGAAGCGGGCGAGTACGGAGACGCCCAGGGGGCCGCCCGCGAGTGCGGCCAGGCCCGCCAGCACGGCGGCGCACAGCAGTGCCGCCAGGCCGGTCGCCCGGACGGTACGGCCCGCCGACCAGGCCTCGGTGCGCCCGCGGCCCGGGCTCGTCCCACCGCGTTCCGTGCCGGCCGCCGCCTTCGCCACGCGACGGCCCAGCACCACCCCGGCCACCACCGGGACCAGCCCGGCCGCCCAGTGCACCGGCGTCCCCGGCCCTTCGGCGGGCACCGCGGCCAGCAGCGGGAACGGGGGCAGGAACGGCGCCGGCGCGGAGGACAGCGGGCTGACGACATGACCCGCGCCGAGGGCGAAGCCGGGCCCGAGCGCGTAGGCGGCACCCCACACCGCGGCGTTCGGCACCAGGGCCGCGCACAGCAGCAGCACCGCGAACCGCCCCGACCACCCCTCGGTCAGCCGGAGCAACGCCCCTTGCGCGGCGGCGCCGTGCCCCACCAGCGACAGCGCCGTCAGCATCGCACCGCCCGCGAGGAGCACCCCGAGCCCGGCCGCCGCGGCCCGCGTGGCCACACCCGGGCGTCCGTCCGGGCCCAGGAGCAACGGCCGTACGCCCACCGGCAGAACGCCCAGCGCCCGCCGCAGCGGCCGGCCCGGACGCCCGTACGCCGACCACACCCCGGCGCCCGCCGCCACCACGGCGACGGCCGCCACGCACAGCCCGGCCCACACCCACGACGGCCGCAGCGGGCCGCCCGCCGCGTAGAGGGCGGCGGGCGCGGCGACGGCGAGGTAGCCGAGGACCACGCCCGGCCAGGACGTACGGACGGGCACCAGGGGCGGGCCCTCGTCCCCTTCGCCGTCCGCCGGGTGACCGTCGCCCCCGCCCCCCGTCACCCCGCCGTACGCGGCGTCCCGCCCCGCCCGGTGCAGCAGCCACACCGGCAGCGCGAGGAGCAGCAGCGGCGGGACGCCGACGGGTGCGGGGACGCCGGAGAGCGTGTCGACGCGGACCAGTTCGGCCCCGTGGGCCAGCAGCCACAGCGCCGCCGCGACGTGCAGCGCGCCGCCGGGGCCGCTGTCGGGGTACGGCGAGCTGATCCACAGCAGCATCACCAGCACGGCGAACGACGCGAGCCCCAGCCCCGCCGCGACCGCGCCCCCCACCAGGCCGCCGCCCAGTCCGGGCGAACAGTCACGCATGCGAGTGAGCAGGGGCGCTGACGGACGTCGGCGAGCGGTCATCTCGATCACGCCCGCCATGCTCCCAACGACACGCGCTTTCCCGTCGTAACAAGCGAACCACCGTTGTGTCGCTCAATATACGTTTATGTACTTTTCTGTACGGAGGGGCGTGCTGTGACCCAGAGCCCTGCCAAGCCGCTCCCCCCGCCGAAGGAACGCCGACGCCTGCGTGAGGCCGCCTCGTTGACGCGGGCTCAGCTTGCCTCCAGGGTCGGCGTCACCAGCGAGACGGTGCGCGGATGGGAGACCGGCCGCGCGACGCCGCGCGGCCGGAAAGGGGAGAAGTACGCGAGCGTGCTGAACTCGCTGGCACCGGACGGCGAGGTGACGGGTGCTCAGGAGGACGGCGACGGCCGGGAGGACGGCGTCGAGACTCGGCCCGGGGAGGGTGTCGTGGCCGGGGAGGGTGTCGGGGCTGGGGAGGGTGTCGGGGCTGGGGAGGGTGTCGGGGCGCAGGAGCACGGCAGGGCGCGGGGAGACGGCAGGTCCGGGGCGAGTGCCGAGGACCGGGACGACGCCGGCGGTTCGGGCGGGCCGGTGCGCGGGGGATGGGGGCGGACGTCCCGGCGGGCCGGGCGCAGGGCTGCCGCCACCGCCGAGCGCGAGGCGAGCGGCAGGGCGAAGCACGACCCGTCTCCTGCCCGCTCTCGGGCGCGAGCCAACACCGAGGCGCGAGCCGGCACCAAGGCGCGAGCCGGCACCGAAGCGCGAGCCACCGAGGCGCGAAGCTCCTCGGGTGCGGAGCCCGGGGTCGCCTCCGGTGCGGAGCGGGAACGCGCGTCCACCGCTGACCGGGGCCGGATCTCCCTCCTGGGCCGGCGCCGCGCGCCCACCCCCGACCGGTCCCGGTCCCGAGGCCGGGGCCAGGGCCGGGGAGCCGCCGCCCACGAACGCCCCCACACCCCCGGCTCGGACCGCGGCCACCCGCAGACCCCCGGACGGGGACACTCCCCCGCCCCTGACACCCGGGGCCGGACTCCCCTGCCGGACGGAGATCACTCTCCCGCCCCCGATCACGGCAGCCTGTTCCCGCCCCTGGATCGCGAGAGCCTGTTTCCCGCCCTGGACCGCAGATGGCCCCCCTCCCCTGACCGGGACGACCGGCCCTCCGCCCACGACGGGGGCAGCACGGCCGTCCTCGGCCGGGGTGGCGCTCCCGCACGGCACGCGGGACCACTCCGGCCGGACGGTGCGGCCGGCGCGCGGACACCCGCCCAGGCCTTCGACGCGCTGTACTCCTTCTGCGCCCCCGCGCTCGTCCGGCAGGCCTACCTGCTGACCGGGCGCCGCGAGCTGGCCCGGGAGTCGGTGGAGCGGGCGTTCCAGATCGCCTGGCAGCGCTGGCCCGAGGTCGCCCGGGACCGTGACCCGGCAGGCTGGGTGCGCGCCACGGCCTACGACTGCGCGCTCTCCCCGTGGCAACGGCTGCGCCCCCGCAACCGGCACCCCGAACCGCCGCCCCCCGGCGCCCTGGACCGGGCGCTGCTGGACACGCTGCTGCGGCTCCCACCCCCGTACCGCCGCACCCTGCTCCTCTACGACGGCGTCGGGCTGGGTCTGCCGGAGACCGCGGCGGAGACGGAGGCGAGCACCCGCGCGGCCGTGAACCGGCTGGTGCACGCCCGGGAGGCGGTCGCCGGGCGGCTGCCGGAACTGGCGGACCCGGAGGTGCTGCACTGGCGGCTGGTCGAGCTGGCCTCCACGGCACGCCTGCGGGCCGCCAAGCCGCTGGCGGTACGGCGGGGCGGGGAGCGCCGGGCCCGGCTGTGGACCCGGGCGGCCATCGCCTTCACCATCGCCCTCATCGGCGCCACCGCCCTGACCGTCCGCACGGCCCCGACGCAGTACGAGCCCCCGGTGCCGCCCGGAGAGGCGGTCGAAGGCGTACCGCCGCCCGCCGCTCCCGGTCCGCTGTCGGAGCGGGAGCGGAAGCTGCGCGCGAAGCTCCGCGAGGAGGAACAGAAGGGACCGGAACGGCTGACACCGCAGCCCTGGTGACGGGAGGAGCAGGGCCGGGGCGCGGGGCCGGGGGCCGAGCCGAGGCGCGGGCACCGCGCCCGGACACGGCGGTGGGCCCGCCCCCGTGCGGGGAACGGGCCCACTGCGAGCCGGCTCTGCGTCTCGGCCTTACGGCGTGGTTCAGCCTTGTTCGGCCTTGTTCAGCGCCCTGTACAGCCTTCGTTCAGCCGGCGAGGATCTCGCGGGCCAGCTTGGCCGTCTCGGTCGGGGTCTTGCCGACCTTGACGCCCGCGGCCTCGAGGGCCTCCTTCTTCGCGGCGGCCGTGCCGGAGGAGCCGGAGACGATGGCACCGGCGTGGCCCATGGTCTTGCCCTCGGGCGCGGTGAAGCCCGCGACGTAGCCGACGACCGGCTTGGTCACGTTCTCCTTGATGAAGGCCGCGGCCCGCTCCTCGGCGTCGCCGCCGATCTCGCCGATCATGACGATCAGGTCGGTGTCGGGGTCGGCCTCGAACGCGGCGAGCGCGTCGATGTGCGTGGTGCCGATGACCGGGTCGCCACCGATGCCGACGGCGGAGGAGAAGCCGATGTCCCGCAGCTCGTACATCATCTGGTACGTGAGCGTGCCGGACTTCGAGACCAGGCCGATGCGGCCCGGCTTGGTGATGTCGCCCGGGATGATGCCCGCGTTGGACTGGCCCGGCGTGATGAGACCGGGGCAGTTCGGGCCGATGATCCGGGTCTTGTTGCCCTTGGACACGGCGTACGCGTAGAACGCGGCGGTGTCGTGGACCGCGATGCCCTCGGTGATGACGACCGCGAGCGGGATCTCGGCGTCGATGGCCTCGACGACGGCGGCCTTGGAGAAGGCCGGCGGCACGAAGAGGACGGACACGTTCGCGCCGGTCTTCTCCATCGCCTCGGCGACCGTGCCGAAGACCGGGATCTCGGTGCCGTCGATGTCGACGGACTGACCCGCCTTGCGGGGGTTCACGCCACCGACGATGTTCGTGCCGTCGGCCAGCATGAGCTTGGTGTGCTTCATGCCCGTGGCACCGGTCATGCCCTGGACGATGACCTTGGAGTCCTTGTTGAGGAAGATAGCCATGGCTGTTGCGTCCCTCGTCCCTTACTTCGCAGCCGCGAGCTCGGCGGCCTTGTCGGCCGCGCCGTCCATGGTGTCCACGCGCTGTACCAGCGGGTGGTTGGCGTCGGAGAGGATCTTGCGACCCAGCTCGGCGTTGTTGCCGTCGAGGCGGACGACGAGGGGCTTGGTGACTTCCTCGCCCCGGTCCGCGAGCAGCTGCAGCGCCTGGACGATGCCGTTGGCGACCTCGTCACAGGCGGTGATGCCACCGAAGACGTTGACGAACACGGACTTGACGTCCGGGTCGCCGAGGATGATCTCCAGGCCGTTCGCCATGACGGCCGCGGAGGCGCCACCGCCGATGTCGAGGAAGTTGGCGGGCTTGACGCCGCCGTGGGCCTCACCGGCGTAGGCGACGACGTCCAGGGTGCTCATGACGAGACCCGCGCCGTTGCCGATGATGCCGACCTCGCCGTCGAGCTTGACGTAGTTGAGGTTCTTCTCCTTGGCGGCGGCCTCGAGCGGGTTGGCCGCGGCCTTGTCCTGGAGAGCCTCGTGCTCCGGCTGACGGAACTCGGCGTTCTCGTCCAGGGAGACCTTGCCGTCCAGGGCGATGACGTCACCGGAGGCGACCTTGGCCAGCGGGTTGACCTCGACCAGGAGGGCGTCCTCCTTGATGAAGGTGTCCCACAGCTTGACCAGGACGTTCACGACCTTGTCGGCGACCTCGGCCGGGAACTTGGCGGCCTCGACGATCTCGCGGGCCTTGGCCTCGGTCACGCCCTCGTTGGCGTCGATCGGCGTCTTGGCGACGGCCTCGGGGCGGGTGGCCGCCACCTCCTCGATCTCCACGCCGCCCTCGACGGACGCGATGGAGAGGAAGGTGCGGTTGGCACGGTCCAGGAGGAAGGAGACGTAGTACTCCTCGACGATCTCCGGGGCCGTCTCGGCGATCATCACCTTGTGGACCGTGTGGCCCTTGATGTCCATGCCGAGGATGTTGGTCGCGTGCTCGACCGCCTCGTCGGGGGTCGCGGCGAGCTTCACGCCGCCGGCCTTGCCACGGCCGCCGACCTTCACCTGGGCCTTGACGACGGACTTGCCACCGAGGCGCTCGGTGGCTGCGCGGGCCGCCTCAGGCGTGTCGATGACTTCACCGGCCAGCACCGGTACATCGTGCTTGGCGAAGAGGTCCCTCGCCTGGTACTCGAACAGGTCCACGCGCTTCCGTCCCTATCAGTGATCTCGCGGTTCGTTGTCTGCGTGGGCGTGCCGCGAGGGCAACGTGACGTCCGCTGTCTGTCACAAGGGAGGCGCACACGGTGTCCGAGCGCGCGGCATGTCCGTCTCGCAGGTTATCGCTGCTTCCGGGAGGCCTCTAAATCGAGGGTCACACCTGAGCGGTGATACCTGTCACATGATGCCGCGCTCTCTGGCACGGCGTGCCGGGGGTGAGGGGCCTCACCGGGCTGGGGTTGACCCGGTGAGGCCCACCTGACGCCCCCGGGGGAGCACGGAGTCCCTGGTCAGGGCCCTGCTCCTCGGGGCGCGGGCCGGTCGGTCCCCACCCCATTGGGGACCGGCCGACCTCGTCCACGACGCCCTGACACCGGACGACCGACGGATTTCGGTCAGCCGGGGTGGTGCGTCGTGGAGTTCTGGAGTTCTCAGGAGGGGTGGAGGCGGCTGCGGTGCGTTCGATGGCGGCTCCGGTGGGGTCTGCGGCGGCTCAGTGGCTCAGCGGCGGACCGAGGCGCCGGGAGGGCGCGGGGGACTCACCGGCGGGTGAGGCGGTACGCCCGTGTCGTCGCTGCCGACCGGTTGCGGGCCTCCGGCAGCGCAGCCGACCGTGAGGGCGGGGGCTGCGGCCCGGTCGGCTAGCCCGGGAAGAGGGGGATGTCCCGGACGCTGTCCTGGGTCCCGGCCGCTTCACCGCGAGCCGTGACGACGGTCAGGAGCCTCATGGGGGCACGGTGGCCCGGGGTGACGGCGTGCGCGTCACCGTGCCGGGGTGTGCCGCTGTCGGCCGAGACCCGGTTCCCGAGCAGGCCGCCGGGCCGTCCTCCGGGGGCCTGAGCCGCCGCCATGGGCGGCTGGGAGCCGGCGGACGGCACGGCGTGGCCCGCCCGTCTGGTGTGGTGCCCGGGGACGTAACAGCCCGGGCGGGCGTCCCTCTGCCGGTCGACCCGGGCCGGGACGTCGGCCCCGGCCCGCACCGGCTCCGCCGCCTCGCTCCGCCCGGCGGGGCTTTGCGCCTCAGCCGACGGCACGGGCACTCCGCCGGGCTGCGGGACGGCGGTGACCGGTGCGGGGAGGATCCGGCCCGGCAGTGCGGGGCCGTCCGGAAGCCCGGGGACACCGGGCGCTCCGGGCAGCACGACGCCGCCGGGCGGCGTGACCAGACCCGGCAGCACCTGCACGAGGCCGGGCAGCTTCGGCAGATCGGGGACGGGCAGTTCTGACGGTTCCGGCAGCTTCGGCAGGTCGCCTACGACGGGCGGCTTCCGCAACTCGGGCAGATCCGGGACGGGCAGTTCCGACGAGTCCGGCAGCTTCGGCAGGTCGCTTACGACGGGCGGCTTCCGCAACTCGGGCAGATCCGGGACGGGCAGTTCCGACGAGTCCGGCAGCTTCGGCAGGGCCTGGACGGCGGGCGGTTCGGACAAGTCAGGCAGGGCCGGGGTTTCCGCGTGCGCGGGCGACTCGGGCAGGACAGACAGGACGGGCAGGACGGGCAGCTCAGGTGACGCGCTCCTGGTGGGCAGCTCGGGCGAATCAGGCCGCGCCGACGACGCCCTCGCCGACGACGCCGTCGCCGTTTGCCCTGCCACCCGCGCCGACGACGAAGTCGACCCCGACGGCTCCTTCGCCCGCTCCCGCCCCGGCCCGTCCTCCCGAACGAGTGGCATCCGCTGCCCGACAACCCGTGTGACGGCATCGGTCCCGGTCCCGGCTCCCGTACGAGCCACGCCGTCCGCCGCGTGCGCCCGCTCCCCGCACAGCAGTCCGACGGCCAGCACTCCGCCCACCAACAGCGCCACCCGCAGCGCCACTTGAGGCGCCACTCGGCGCGCACGCCGTCCGGCCGCTGTGCGCGGCATGCGCGACGCGGCACCGGGCAGGACGGCTGACCAGGTCAAGAGAGGGCGCTTCCTCCTGTGCGACGGAACGAGCGCGGAACGCGTCACGCGTCACGGGCAACGAGTCGGCGCGACGCGGTACCGGGCAGGCGCCGATCCTCGCACGGTAGTGCGGAGGTCGCGCAACCCCCTTCTCCGCGACGCGTCGACAAGTCGTCACCGGGTCACACCGCACCCGCGTCCGGTACCGGCAACGGCCGCTTCTCGATCGCCGCCGCCATCACCTCCGGGAACAGATCCGGTGTGCAGGCGAACGCCGGTGCTCCCAGCGCCGCGAGCGCGGCCGCGTGCTCCCGGTCGTAGGCCGGAGCCCCCTCGTCGGAGAGCGCCAGCAGCGTCACGAACTGCACCCCCGACGCCTTCATCGCCGACACCCGCTTAAGCATCTCGTTCCGGATGCCGCCCTCGTAGAGGTCACTGATCAGTACGACCACCGTCTCGGCGGGCCGGGTGATCTGCGACTGGCAGTACGCCAGCGCCCGGTTGATGTCCGTGCCGCCGCCCAGCTGCGTGCCGAACAGCACGTCGACCGGGTCGTCGAGCTGGTCCGTCAGGTCGACCACCGCCGTGTCGAAGACGACGAGTCGCGTGGAGATCGTCCGCATCGAGGCGAGCACCGCTCCGAAGACCGACGCGTACACGACCGATGCCGCCATGGATCCCGACTGATCGATACAGAGGATGACCTCCTTCTTGGTGGACTGGGTCGCCCGCCCGTACCCGATGAGCCGCTCCGGCACGATCGTCCGGTACTCGGGCAGGTAGTGCTTGAGGTTGGCCGCGATGGTGCGGTTCCAGTCGATGTCGTGGTGGCGCGGCCGGCTGACGCGGGCGCTGCGGTCGAGGGCGCCGGTGAGGGTGGCCCGGGTGCGGGTGGCGAGCCGCCTCTCCAGGTCCTGGACGACCTTGCGGACGACGGCCCGTGCGGTCTCCTTCGTCGTCTCGGGCATCGCCTTGTTGAGCGACAGCAGCGTGCCGACGAGGTGCACGTCGGCCTCCACCGCCTCCAGCATCTCCGGCTCCAGCAGCAGCGTCGCGAGGCCGAGCCGGTCGATGGCGTCGCGCTGCATGACCTGCACGACGGATGACGGGAAGTACGTCCGGATGTCGCCGAGCCAGCGCGCCACGGACGGCGCCGACGCCCCGAGCCCCGCAGAACGGTCCCTGCCGCCCTGCGGCTTGCCGTCCTTCCTGCCGTAGAGCGCGGTGAGCGCCCCGTCCATCGCGGCGTCCTTCCCGGACAGCGCGCATCCGGTGCCGTCCGCCGCGTCGCCCCCGAGCACCAGCCGCCATCTGCGCAGCCGCTCCTGTGCCGGGTCCGTCACCTCGGCCGTCATGCCCGTCCTCCTGTGCGAGCCCGTTCCCACAGGGGGATCACCGGCACGGTCGCCGAAGGCCGGCTCTCCGTGCGACGTCCGTCGCCGCCCGCCGGGTCCCCCGCTGTCGGCCGCGTCACCGGTCCGTTCACCGCGTCGGTCGTCATCCCGTCACCCCCATCAGGTCGTTCTCCGTGTTCTGCTCGTCGTTCTCCTGGTCCAGGCCGAGCAGCAGCCGCACCACCGGCAGCACGGCGTCCGCGCGCGCCGTGTCCAGGTCGGCCGCGAAACCGGGCGTGCCGGAGCCAGCCGTCAACGCGCCACCGTCGCCACCCGGCCCGCGCCGGACCAGTTCGCCGAGGGTCCGGCGCACCCCCGGTTCGTACGCCGAGAAGGTCCGCCGCAGCAGGGGCAGCACATCCGTGAACGCCTCCGCCGGCACCCCCGTCAGCCACGCGTCGACCAGCCCCAGCAGCCGCTCGTCGTGGACCAGCAGCATCCCGCCGCCGGAGCCCCCGCCGACGAAGCCCTCGATCCACGCGGCCGCGTCCGCCGGGGGCGTGCCCGGTGACAGGACGAGCCCCATGAGCCGCGCCGCCTCGTCCTGCGCCAGCTCCCCGTCGTCGAGCAGCAGCCGTACGGCCCGCCCCCGGATCACCCCCGGCACGGTGTCCCGCCCGGACAGCACCCGCAGCACCGACTGCCATCGGGCTCTCAGGTGGCCCTGTCCCACGGCCGGGGCGTCGCCCAGGAGCCCCACCGCCCCGTGCACCGCGTCCACATGGCGCCGCATCTCCTCGGCGGCGTCGGCGTCGAGCGCGGCGCAGGCCGGGGGCAGACCGACGAAGACCCGCTCGGCCAGGCCCGCGGCGACCTCTCCCAGCGCCCCGGTGTCCGTGCCGCGCACGTCGCCGTAGCGCAGCGAGCGGACCAGGGCCGGCAGTGCCTGGGCGAGATGGCCGACGTCCGAGTCGAGGGCCGCCCGGTCGGCCAGGATCCGCATGACCACCGGCAGGGCGTCGGGCAGCTCCGCCAGCAGGCAGCGCTCGGCGAGGCCCGTGACGTCCGCGAGACCCTCGGCCGCGACGGCGTCCGCCTCGGCCTTGGCGGTCGCGGCGGACAGGACGGTCGTCCCCCACACCCCCGCCTCGGCGACCCGCACGGACAGCTCGGGCTCCCAGCGCAGCCGCCAGGTCTCCCGGAAGGTGCCCGTGCTGCCCCGTGAGGCGGCCGGTTCGCCCCAGGCGACACCGAGCAGCCGCAGCCGGTGCAGCAGTCTGCTGCGGGCGGCGTCGTTCTCCTTGCGCAGGTCGAGCTCCAGCTCCCGCTCCTGCGCCTCCGGCTTCAGCCGCAGGCGGCGCTGGAGCCGGGCGAGGTCCCGCTGCAGCGGAACCGCCGGCGCCGACGACGGCACCTCCCCCAGGACGTCGCCCACCACCAGCCGGTCGTGCACCAGCGCCAGCGGTACGTCCGAGCCCTCGCACATCACCGCCCGCACCGCGTCGGTCGTCTCGCTCAGGCCCGGCAGCGGACGGCCGCGCATCGCGGCGAGCGTCTCGGCCAGCCGCACCGCCTCGATGACGTGCGCGGAGGAGACGATGCGGTCCTCGTCGCGCAGCAGCCCCGCCACCTTGGTCAGCCACCGCTCCACCGGCCGGTCGGGGGCGCTGAACAGGTGCCCGTACCAGCCCGGCGAGTCGATGCCGGCGCCGTACCCGCTGACGCGGGACAGCCTGCGGTGGGTCCAGGGCACCCAGGTCATGTCCGTCTTGACCTTGGGCAGGCTCTTCACCAGAGCCCGGTCCGCGGCCACGGTGGTCCTGTGCCGCAGCGCCGGCACGTGCCACGCCCCGCACACGACGGCCACGCCGTCCTCGAACTCCCGCTGTGCGGCGCGGATCTGGAGCCGCATGTACGCCTCGCGCACCAGGTCCCGGTCGTGGCCCCCGCTGCCGTAGGTCTCCCGCAGCGCCCCCATGGCCTCCTCGAGCGCGGTGAACGGCGCGAGCGCGTCGCCCTGCCCCGCGCCGCGGTGCTCGACGACGTCCTCCCACCAGCGCTCCGGGTCGTCGTACCCGGCGGCCTCGGCGAGCGCGCGGAGCGGGTCGATCCGCACGTCGTCGGACCCGGGGGCGCTGTCACCGGCGCCCTCGGCGCCGGATCCGTCCTCCCCTCCCTGCCGTTCGGGGTCACCGGCTCCCCCGGCACCGGGTCCCGCTTGCTCCGCTTGCTCTCCCTCCGGCTCGGCGTTCCCTCCCGCCTCGTCCTCCTGCCTTCCCCAGGCCAGCGTGTGCGTGGCCGGCAGGTCGATGAAGCGGGCCGGGACACCGTGCTCCAGGGCCCAGCGGATGGCGACCCACTCCGGGGAGAACTCGGCCAGCGGCCAGAACGCCGAGCGGCCGGGCTCGTCCACCACATGGGCCAGCAGGGCGACCGGCGGACGCATCTCCTCGTCCGCGGCGAGCGGGATGAGCGCGTCGGCCTCGGGCGGTCCCTCGATCAGCACGACCCGCGGCCCGGCCTCGTCCAGCGCCGCCCGTACGGCCCGGGCCGATCCCGGCCCGTGATGCCGCACCCCGAGCAGCACCGGCCCCGCCCCGGCCCGCCGGCCAGCGGCCCTTTCCACTCCTGTCACCTTCTTCCCTCCCGTCCCGTGTCCGCGCCCGCCGGACTCGGCCCCGCGTCCCGGCCCGGGCCCAGCCCCGTATCCCATCGCGGGCTCAGCCCCGTATCCCGGCCCGGGCTGAGCCCTGTGTCCCGGCCCGCATCCGGGCCCGCGTCCCGGCCCGGGTCCCGGCCCGCGTCCGGGCCCACCGGTGCCGTCCCCTCCTCGGCACCGGCCGCCGCCCCCTGTCCCCCGTCCCTCACACGCTCACCTCGCGGCAGGCCCGGTAGAAGTCCTTCCAGCCGTCGCGCTCGCGGACGACCGTCTCCAGGTACTCCTGCCAGATGACGCGGTCGGCCGCCGGGTCGCGGACCACGGCGCCGAGGATGCCCGCGGCGACGTCGCCGGGCCGCAGCACGCCGTCGCCGAAGTGGGCCGCCAGCGCGAGCCCGTTGGTGACGACGGAGATCGCCTCGGCCGTGGACAGCGTGCCGCTGGGCGACTTGAGCTTGGTCCGGCCGTCGGCCGTGACGCCGTCGCGCAGCTCGCGGAAGACCGTGACGACCCGGCGGATCTCGTCGAGCCCGTCGGGCGCGGCCGGCAGGTCGAGGGAGCGGCCGATCTGGTCGACCCGGCGCGAGACGATCTCGACCTCTGCCTCGGGGCTCTCCGGCAGCGGCAGCACCACCGTGTTGAAGCGGCGGCGCAGGGCGCTGGAGAGGTCGTTGACGCCGCGGTCGCGGTCGTTGGCCGTGGCGATCAGGTTGAAGCCGCGGACCGCCTGCACCTCCTGGCCCAGCTCCGGTATCGGCAGCGTCTTCTCCGACAGGATCGTGATGAGCGTGTCCTGCACGTCCGCCGGGATGCGGGTCAGTTCCTCGACACGGGCCGTCATGCCGTCGGCCATGGCCCGCATGACGGGACTGGGCACCAGGGCGTTCCGGCTGGGGCCGTGGGCGAGGAGCTGCGCGTAGTTCCAGCCGTAGCGGATGGCCTCCTCGGGGGTGCCGGCGGTGCCCTGCACCAGCAGCGTGGAGTCGCCGCTGACCGCGGCGGCCAGGTGCTCGGACACCCACGTCTTCGCGGTGCCGGGCACGCCGAGCAGGAGCAGGGCGCGGTCGGTGGCGAGGGTGGTGACGGCGACCTCGACGATGCGGCGCGGGCCGACGTACTTCGGTGTGATCACCGTGCCGTCCGGGAGGGTGCCGCCGAGCAGGTACGTGGCGACGGCCCAGGGCGACAGCTTCCAGCGGGCCGGGCGCGGGCGGTCGTCCTGCGCGGCCAGCGCGGCCAGTTCGTGCGCGAACGCGTCCTCGGCGTGCGGTCGCAACGCCTGGGTCGGTTCCGTCTCCCCCGCTTCGACGGACGTCGGCTCAACGGACACAGTCATGGCAAAGTCCCCCTCCGGATCGGCCGGTTCGTGATCTGGTGACCACGGTGCACCACACCACTGACAATCCGTTCTGACCTGCGGAAACACCGCGCCGGAGGTGTTCGCGGACCCGATTGTCAGTGGGGGGATCTACCTTCGGTGGCATGACTCAGCAGGGGGTGCGCTGGACTGCGGACCAGGTGCTGGCCTTGGCGCCTGACGCCGCGTCACGCAAAGCGGGAAGCAAACTCGGTGCGGCGGGGCCGTGGTCCGAGGCGGGCAGTTCCGACGAGGGGACGGTGTGGGGGCTGTGCAAGGGCAGCGGAAGCAAGCCGTATCAGACGGTCGTCGACATCGCGGACGCCGCCGGGCCCGCGTACAAGTGCAGTTGCCCGAGCCGCAAGTTCCCGTGCAAGCACGCGCTCGGACTGCTGCTGCTCTGGGCGGGTGGCGACGGCGCGGTGCCGCAGGGCCCGGTCCCGGAGTGGGCCGGGCAGTGGGCAGCGGGGCGGCGCCGGCGCGCGGAGGAGAAGAGGCCGGGGCAGAGCGGCGACGCGCCGTCCGGCTCGGCTGATCCGGAGGCGGCGCGGCGCCGGGCGGAGCGCCGCGCCGAGCGGGTCACGGCGGGCGCGGTGGAGCTGGAGCAGCGCCTGGCGGACCTGCTGCGCGGCGGCCTGGCGACGGCGGAGCAGTCCGGCTACGGCCTGTGGGAGGAGACGGCGGCCCGCATGGTCGACGCCCAGGCGCAGGGTCTGGCCGCCCGGGTGCGGGAGTTGGGAGCCATCCCGTCCACCGGGCCCGGCTGGCCGGTGCGGCTGCTGGAGGAGTGCGCGCTGCTGCATCTCCTCGGCCAGGGCTGGCTGCGCCGCGAGCGGCTCCCGGACGGCCTGGCCGCCACGGTCCGCTCCCGGATGGGCCTGCCGGCCTCCGCGGACGGCAAGCCGGTCCGGGACCGCTGGCTGGTCCTCGCCCAGTACGACACCTCCGACACGCGCCTGACCACCCGCCGCATCTGGCTCCACGGCACCGACTCGCACCGCACGGCGCTGCTGCTGTCCTACGGCGCCGCCGGCCGTGCCCCGGAGCTGGCTCTGCCGGTGGGGCTGGCCCTGGAGGCCGAGGTGTCGGCGTATCCGGGCGCCGGACAGCCGCGCGTGGCGCTCGGCGAGCAGTTCGCACCACCCGGGCCGACGGCGATCCGCCCTCCGGGGGTCACGGCCTCCCAGGCGGCCGCCCGTTACGGCGACGCCCTGCGGGACGACCCGTGGCTGGAGTCCGTCCCGGTGACACTGGGCCGGGTCGTCCCGACTCCGGACGGCGACTCCTGGCAGTTGGCGGACGCCGACGAGGACGCGGCGCTGCCGCTCACCCCCGCCGCTCGGTCCCGGCCCGGCCTGTGGCGGCTCGTCGCCCTGTCGGGCGGCGCCCCGGTCACGGTCTTCGGCGAGTGCGGGCACCAGGGCTTCACGCCGCTGACCGCCTGGCCCGAGGGCCCGGGTGACGCCGTGACCCTGTGCTGAACGGGCGACGGCCGCACCGCTCCCGCGGCACGGCCCGAACCCACCCTTCTCACCGCTCCGAGCATCTTTCAGGCATCACGGGACATCCGGTAAGGACGAGCCTTCGGCCGACTCCGGGCGCCCCGCGGAAAGGAAGCGCATGACAAGGACCTCCGCTCCTGTGGACGCGCCCGACACGGGCGCCTGGGAGAGGCTCGTCACCACGGCACTGCTGGGCACGGACCGCCGCACCCCGCCGGGCACCGTCCCCGGCCGGGACGCCCCGGTGGCCCTGCTGGACGCGGCGGCCCTGGAGACCGTACGGCGGCGGGCCGGTCTGCGCCCGGCGCGGGCGGCACAGCGTCCGCAGCCGGCCGCGCCGGACCCGCGGCCGCCCCTGCCCCCCGCGGCCGGGGGCAGCCAGGCCCTGCTGC
>NZ_JBEXOM010000003.1:0-131116 GCF_040611555.1 Streptomyces sp. NPDC006624
CCCTCGCCGCGCGCCGCCGCGCGCACGTCCGACGGCGGCCGCACCTGGCACCCCGCCACCACACCCCCGCCCGCCTACCGCTCCGGCGTCGCGTGGCTCCCGCACGGCCGCACCGCCGCCCTCGCCGTCGGCCCCACCGGCACCGACCTCACCACGGACGCGGGCCGCACCTGGCGGACCGTCGGCACCGGCTCCTTCGACACCGTCGACTGCGCCCCGGACCACGGCTGCTGGGCCGCCGGCGAGAAGGGGCGGGTGGCCCGCCTGGAGCACTGAGCAGGCGGTGCGCGGTGAGGGTTGGCAGGGTGGGTACTCGTTCACCGCACTCGAAAGGAAGTGAGCGAGCATGCCACGCGGTTCGAGCTCCAAGCGGGAGCGCCAGTACGAGCACATCAAGGAGAGCGCGAAGGACCGGGGCGAGAGCACCGGCCGCGCCAAGGAGATCGCGGCGCGGACGGTGAACAAGGAACGCGCCCGCGCCGGCGAGTCGAAGACCGCCAGCCGCACCTCCACCAAGGACATGTCCTCCGGCGAGCGCGGCGGCCGGCGGTCGGGCCAGGGCTCCCAGGGCCCCACCTACGACCAGCTGTACCAGGAGGCCAAGCGCCGCGGCGTCGAGGGCCGTTCGAACATGAACAAGAGCGAGCTGCAGCGCGCGCTGAACAAGTGAGGCACACGCCGTGCGGGGCCGGCGGGACCGGCTGACCCGCCGGCCTTCGCGCTGCCCGTAGGCTCGGGGCCACCATGACGACCGTACGCATCCCCGAGAACTGGCCCGCCACCGAGGAACAGGCCCGCGCCGTCCAGGACGAGCTGCGCGCCCGCGTGATCCTGGACGAACCGGGACCGCCGCCGGGAGCGGGCCGTGTGACCGGGGTCGACGTCGCCTACGACGACGCACGCGACGTCGTGGCGGCGGCAGCGGTCGTGCTGGACGCCGCCGGCCTCGACGTCGTCGCCGAGGCCACGGCCGTGGGCCGGGTGTCCTTCCCCTACGTGCCCGGGCTCCTCGCCTTCCGGGAGCTCCCCGCCGTCCTCGCCGCGCTCGACGCCCTGCCCTGCCCGCCCGGCCTGGTCGTCTGCGACGGCTACGGCCTCGCCCATCCGCGCCGCTTCGGCCTCGCCAGCCACCTCGGTGTGCTGACCGGCCTGCCCACGATCGGCGTCGCGAAGAACCCGTTCACCTTCACCCACGACGAGCCGGGCACCGCGCGCGGCAGCAGCTCCGCGCTGCTCGCGGGCGCCGAGGAGGTCGGCCGCGCGCTGCGCACCCGGGACGGCGTCAAGCCGGTGTTCGTCTCCGTGGGCCACCGGGTGTCCCTGGCCGGGGCCTGCGCCCACACCCTGGCGCTGGCCCGCGGTTACCGCCTCCCGGAGACCACCCGCCGGGCGGACGCCCTGTGCCGCAGGGCGCTGCGCGAGGCCTGCTCCGCCTGACCTTCCCCAGGCCGGCGGCCCACCTCGCGGTACGGAGAGTCGTGTACGCCCGCCCCGGCTCGCCCGCCCGGGCGCTGCTCAACGCGGTCTTCTCCCCGGTGACTTCGAGAAAAGGAGAGGCGGCGAGTCATCGGACGGAGGGAGAGACGCGCCCGAAGGGAGCGGGCGATCCCGTACCGGCTGAGTACCGGCTCTGAGTACCCGTACGGATGTTCCGCCCACCCGCCCCGGGCAGGCTGAGCGCATGACAACGCACCGTGCTCCGAAGCCTGTTGCCCACCCCACCCAGACCGTGGAGCGGGCCGTCACCGTCGGGCTGGTCCTCGCCGTGCTGGCGGGGCTCGCGTGGATCGCCGGGATGATCTACACCATCGCCGAGTGGCCGCTGTAGGCCGCCCCGCGTCCCCTCAGCGGGCCGCCGCGACGCGGAAGCGGATGCCCGCCGCACGCAGCCGGTCGATCAGTGCGTCGCCCATCGCCACCGCCGTGGTGACCTGGCCGGCCGTCTTCGGCAGCTCGTCGAAGGCCAGGCACAGCGCCGACTCGGCGAGCATCTTCGCCGTCTCGCCGTACCCGGGGTCACCGCCCGAGACCTCCGTGTACACCCGCCGGCCGCCGCCCTCCCCCACGAAGCGCACCGAGAACCAGCTCTTCGCCCGCTTCTCCGGACCGGGCCCGTCGCCGGGCTTGACCCGGTCGGACAGCCACCGCCGGGCGGGGGCCAGTTGGGCCGCCGCGACGAGCGCACCGAGGGCCGCGACCGAGCCCACCGCCACGGGCAGATGCCGCACCGCCGCGTAGTGCCGGTAGCGGAAGTCCGGCCCGTACCGGTCGAGCGCCGCCGCCGAGCGCCGCACGATCTGCGGATCGATGGTCGGCAGCGGCAGCGCCCACGCGCCGACCTCCTTGGCGAACCGGGGCGCGCCCGCCGGCGCCGACGCCCGCCGGCCCACCAGCCGCGGCTCGTGCCGCCGCCGGTCCCGCGCGGCGGCCGCCATCTCCCGCTGCCGGGCGAACTGGTTGAGGGCGGAGGCGAAGGTCCCGCCGGAGAAGGCCCCGCCGGCGCTCACGAAGCCCTCGACGCTCAGCGGCACGCCCTCGGGGAGCTGCCGCACGGTGAAGTACACGCCCAGGTCGTGCGGGACGGAGTCGAAGCCGGCGGCGTGCACCAGACGCGCCCCGGTCTCCCGCGCGCGGGCGTCGTGCCGGACGTACGTCAGGTCCACGAACTCCGGCTCCCCGCACAGGTCCAGGTAGTCCGTCCCGGCGTCCGCGCAGGCGGCGACGAGTCCCTCGCCGTAGGTGACGTACGGGCCGACCGTCGTGGCCACCACGCGCGCGTGCTCGGCGAGGTCGCGCAGCGAGGCCGGATCGGAGACGTCCGCCCGCAGCACGCCGACCTCCGCGCCACCGGGCAGCCGCTGCCGCAGCCGCTCCAGCTTCCCGGCGCTGCGCCCGGCGATCGCCCAGCGCAGTCCCTCCGGCGCATGGGCGGCCAGGTACTCGGCGGTGAGCGTCCCGGCGAAACTGGTGGCTCCGAAGAGCACGATGTCGTACGGACGGTCCGTCCTGCTTTGCCTGTTCATGACACCCCTCGGTCGTCCAGCCCGTGCCCCTGTCGGTGGCCGAGGCTAGCGTGAGGAGTGCGGAGCCCGACAGCAGGGGCTGGTCCGTGTGCCAGATCGCTAAGCGCTTGCTCGTTCAGGCCTTGTGCCGAGTGGAACACGTTCTTAGCATCGCTGGTGTTACATCGGTTGTGTCACAGCGCTGGGGGCTGGATGACCACGGCAAGGACGCCAGGAAACGGCCCGCTCACCGGCGTGCGCGTCGTCGAACTGGCTGGTATCGGGCCCGGCCCGTTCGCCGCCATGCTCCTGGCCGACCTCGGCGCCGACGTCGTGCGCGTGGACCGGCCCGGCGGCCCCGGGCTCGGCATCGACCCGGCGTACGACGTCACCAACCGCAACAAGCGCTCCGTGGTCGTCGACCTCAAGGCACCGGACGGCCCGGGCCGGGTGCTCGCCCTGGCCGCCCGCGCCGACGTCCTCGTCGAGGGCTACCGCCCCGGTGTCGCCGAGCGCCTCGGCGTCGGGCCCGCGGACTGCCATGCACGCAATCCCCGCCTGGTCTACGGCCGGATGACCGGCTGGGGCCAGGACGGCCCGCTCGCCCACCGCGCCGGGCACGACATCGCCTACATCGCCCCCACCGGCGCCCTCGGCCTGACCGGCGGCCCGGACCGGCCGCCGCCGGCCCCCGCCAACCTGCTCGGCGACTACGCGGGCGGCGCCCTCTACCTGGTCGTCGGCGTGCTCGCCGCCCTCCACCACGCGCGCGCGACCGGCACCGGCCAGGTCGTCGACGCCGCCATCGTCGACGGCACGGCCCATCTCACCGCGATGATCCACGGCATGCTCGCCGCCGGCAGCTGGCAGGACCGGCGCGGCGCCAACCTCCTGGACGGCGGCTGCCCCTATTACGGCACCTACGAGACGGCCGACGGCGGGTACATGACCGTCGGCGCCCTGGAGCCGCGGTTTTACGAGGAGTTCCTCACCCTCCTCGGCCTCGGGGACCGGTCCGCCGCCCGCACGGACGTCGCCCTCTGGGGTGACCTGCGCGAGGAGATCGCCGCCCGGTTCAAGAGCCGCACCCGGGACGAGTGGACGGCCGTCTTCGACGGTTCCGACGCCTGCGTGGCACCCGTGCTGTCCCTGCGCGAGGCCCCGCACCACCCGCACCTGGCCGCCCGCGGCACCTTCACCGACCACGGCGGCATCACCCAGCCGGCCCCGGCCCCCCGTTTCTCCGCGACACCGACCTCCGTGCGCACCGGCCCGGCCCGGCCGGGCGCCGACACGGCGGACGTCGCCCGGGAGTGGGACGTTCCCGGGCTGCTTCCCCCGTCCCGCACCCCTCAGTGAAAGGCCTCCTCGTGAGCACCGAAGCGTACGTGTACGACGCGATCCGCACCCCGCGCGGGCGCGGCAAGGCGGGCGGCGCCCTGCACGGCACCAAGCCCATCGACCTGGTCGTCGGTCTCATCCACGAGATCCGCGCCCGCTTCCCGGACCTGGACCCGGCCGCCGTCGACGACATCGTGCTCGGCGTCGTCGGCCCGGTCGGCGACCAGGGCTCCGACATCGCGCGGATCGCCGCCATCGCCGCCGGACTGCCCGACACCGTCGCCGGCGTCCAGGAGAACCGCTTCTGTGCCTCGGGCCTGGAGGCGGTCAACCTGGCCGCCGCCAAGGTCCGTTCCGGCTGGGAGGACCTGATCCTCGCCGGTGGCGTCGAGTCGATGTCCCGGGTGCCGATGGCCTCCGACGGCGGCGCCTGGTTCAACGACCCGATGACCAACCTCCAGGTCAACTTCGTGCCGCAGGGCATCGGCGCCGACCTCATCGCCACCATCGAGGGCTTCTCCCGGCGGGACGTCGACGAGTACGCCGCCCTGTCGCAGGAGCGCGCCGCCACCGCCTGGAAGGAGGGGCGCTTCGAGAGGTCCGTCGTCCCCGTCAAGGACCGCAGCGGACTCGTCGTCCTCGACCACGACGAGCACATGCGCCCCGGCACCACCGCCGACTCCCTCGCCAAGCTGAAGCCGTCCTTCGCGGACATCGGCGAACTCGGCGGCTTCGACGCGGTGGCGCTGCAGCAGTACCACTGGGTGGAGAAGATCGACCACGTGCACCACGCGGGCAACTCCTCCGGCATCGTCGACGGCGCCTCGCTCGTCGCGGTCGGCTCCAGGGAGGTCGGCGAGCGCTACGGCCTCACGCCCCGCGCCCGGATCGTCTCCGCCGCCGTGTCCGGCTCCGAGCCCACCATCATGCTCACCGGCCCCGCCCCCGCCACCCGCAAGGCCCTCGCCAAGGCCGGGCTCACCATCGACGACATCGACCTCGTCGAGATCAACGAGGCGTTCGCGGCGGTGGTGCTGCGCTTCGTGAAGGACATGGGCCTGTCCCTGGACAAGGTCAACGTCAACGGCGGCGCGATCGCGCTCGGCCACCCCCTCGGCGCCACCGGCGCGATGATCCTCGGCACCCTCGTCGACGAACTCGAGCGCCAGGACAAGCGCTACGGCCTCGCCACGCTGTGCGTCGGCGGCGGCATGGGCGTCGCCACGATCGTCGAGCGCATCTGACCCCCTCCCGACGGATCACACGGAGCACCTCCACATGAGCACTGAGCCCACCACCATCCGCTGGGAACAGGACCGCACCGGCCTCGTCACCCTCGTCATCGACGACCCGGACCAGTCCGCGAACACCATGAACCGGGCGTTCCGCGACTCCCTCGCCGCCGTCACCGACCGCCTGGAGGCCGAGAAGGACTCCATCCGGGGCGTCATCATCACCTCCGCCAAGAAGACCTTCTTCGCAGGCGGCGACCTGCGCGACCTCATCCGCGTCACACCCGAGACCGCCCAGGAACTGTTCGACGGCGGCATGGCCATCAAGCGGAACCTGCGCCGCATCGAGACCCTCGGCAAGCCCGTCGTCGCCGCCCTCAACGGCGCTGCCCTGGGCGGCGGTTACGAGATCGCCCTGGCCTGCCACCACCGCGTCGCCCTGGACGCGCCCGGCTCCAAGATCGGCTGCCCCGAGGTCACCCTCGGCCTGCTCCCCGGAGGCGGCGGCGTCGTCCGCACCGTCCGCCTGCTGGGCATCGCCGACGCCCTGCTGAAGGTCCTGCTGCAGGGCACCCAGTACAACCCGCGCCGCGCCCTGGACAACGGCCTCGTCGACGAGGTCGCCGACACCCGGGAGGACATGCTCGCCAAGGCCCGCGCCTTCATCGACGCCCACCCCGAGTCGCAGCAGCCCTGGGACCGGCCCGGCTACCGCATCCCCGGCGGCACCCCCGCGAACCCCAAGTTCGCCGCGAACCTCCCCGCCTTCCCGGCCACCCTGCGCAAGCAGACGGGCGGCGCCCCCTACCCGGCTCCGCGCAGCATCCTCGCCGCGGCCGTCGAGGGCGCCCAGGTCGACTTCGAGACCGCGCAGGTCATCGAGGCCCGCTACTTCGTCGAACTGGCCGCGGGCCAGACCTCGAAGAACATGATCCAGGCGTTCTTCTTCGACCTCCAGGCCGTCAACTCCGGCGCCAACCGCCCCCAGGGCGTCGAACGGCGCCAGGTCCGCAAGGTGGCCGTCCTCGGCGCCGGCATGATGGGCGCGGGCATCGCCTACTCCTGCGCCCGCGCCGGCATCGACGTCGTGCTGAAGGACGTCTCCCTGGAGGCGGCCCTCAAGGGCAAGGGCTACTCCGGGAAGCTGTGCGCCAAGGCCGTCACCAAGGGCCGCACCACCCAGGAGAAGGCCGACGCGCTGCTCGCCCGCATCACGCCCACCGCCGAGGTCCAGGACCTGGCCGGCTGCGACGCCGTCATCGAGGCCGTCTTCGAGGACACCTCCCTCAAGCACAAGGTGTTCCAGGAGATCCAGCACGTCGTCGCGCCCGACGCGCTGCTGTGCTCCAACACCTCCACCCTGCCCATCACGGCCCTCGCCGAAGGCGTCGAGCGCCAGGCCGACTTCATCGGGCTGCACTTCTTCTCGCCGGTCGACAAGATGCCGCTGGTCGAGATCATCAAGGGCGAGCGCACGGGCGAGGAGGCCCTGGCCCGCGCCTTCGACCTGGTCCGGCAGATCAACAAGACGCCGATCGTCGTCAACGACTCGCGCGGCTTCTTCACCTCCCGCGTCATCGGGCACTTCATCAACGAGGGCGTCGCCATGGTCGGCGAGGGCATCGAGCCCGCCTCGGTCGAGCAGGCCGCCGCGCAGGCCGGCTACCCGGCCAAGGTCCTGTCCCTGATGGACGAGCTGACGCTGACCCTGCCCCGCAAGATCCGCGCCGAGACCAAGCGGGCGGTCGAGGAGGCCGGCGGCACCTGGACACCGCACCCCGCCGAGGCCGTCATCGACCGCATGGTCGACGAGTTCGGCCGCACCGGCCGCGGCGGTGGCGCCGGCTTCTACGACTACGACGAGGACGGCAGGCGCGCCGGGCTCTGGCCGGGCCTGCGCGAGCACTTCACCGAGCCCGGCCACCGGATCCCGTTCAGGGACATGCAGGAGCGCATGCTGTTCTCCGAGGCGCTGGACACCGTCCGGCTGCTGGAGGAGGGGGTGCTGACCTCCGTCGCCGACGCCAACATCGGCTCCATCCTCGGTATCGGCTTCCCCGGCTGGACCGGCGGCGTGCTCCAGTACGTCAACGGCTACGACGGCGGACTGCCCGGCTTCGTGGCCCGCGCGCGGGAACTCGCCGAGCGCTACGGCGACCGCTTCACCCCGCCCGCCCTGCTGGTCGAGAAGGCGGAGAAGGGGGAGTGCTTCAGCGACTCAGCCCGGAACTGACCCGTCCGCACCCCCGGTCAGCCACTCGCCCAGCTCTTCCTTCAGCGACCGCTGGAACGCGGTGAGGAGCGCCTGCACCACCAGCGGGTGCATGTGCGCCGACAGCGACCGCACGTCCCGTGCGTCACGCTCGGCCACCTCACCGCGGAAGAGCCGGGACAGTTCCCGGGCCGCGGCGCGCGCGTGCTCGACCAGCACCGTGCGCGCCGCGAAGATCGCGTCCGGGGAGAGCGGCACGTCCAGCAGGCCGGTGCCCAGCCGCAGCAGCCCCAGGTCGGCCTCGTATCCGTCCGCCGCGGGCCGGACGACCCCCATCGCGACGAGCCGCTCGACGTCCTCCTCGCCCAGGGGCCGCCCGGCCCGCCGCTCCAGTTCCTCGCGTGTGACCGTCCGGACGGTGTCGGGCGCCCAGGACGCCACCACCGCCCGGTGGATGGCGAGGTCGTGCGCACTCAGGTCCGGCGGCAGCTGCCGCAGATAGCGCTCGATGCCGGCCAGCGTCATGCCCTGCCGCTGCAGTTCCTCGATCAGCGCCAGCCGGGCCAGATGCTCCCGCCCGTAGTGGCCCACGCGCCGGGGACCGAGCACCGGCGGCGGCAGCAGCCCCTTGGTGCCGTAGAAGCGGACCGTGCGCACCGTGACACCGGCCCGGGCGGCCAGCTCGTCGATCGTGAGGGTCGGCTCCTCGGCGTCGGTCGTCATGTGCAGCAGTATCGCTGTCCCACCAGTGCTGTGACACCTCGTCCGCACCTCCGGCGACCGGGCCGGAACGCCGGACGGCCGCTGTGCGGATCCGGGGTGGATCTTGTGAGAAGTCACGCTCTGTGACGCCGCTCACCGTGTGCGGGTGAACCGGTGTGGCAAGGTGCTGCCCTGGTCTGTACCACCTCACAAGGGCGGTACGGGCCATCGCACTGTACGGACCCGGGCCCACGACGGCCGGGGCGATCCAGAGAGTGGAACCACCCGTGAGCAAGGACGCCGTGAACACGGCTGCGGCCACGCCGCGTACCGACGCGGCCGGGGTGCCCGCGGACGCGGGCGACGCCGGCTACAGCAAGGACCTCAAGGCCCGCCACGTCAACATGATCGCCATCGGCGGCGCGATCGGCACCGGGCTCTTCCTGGGCGCCGGCGGCCGGCTGCACAGCGCGGGCCCGGCGCTCGCGCTGGCGTACCTGGTGTGCGGCGTCTTCGCCTTCTTCGTGGTCCGGGCCCTCGGCGAGCTCGTGCTCTACCGCCCCTCCTCGGGCTCCTTCGTGTCGTACGCGCGCGAGTTCCTCGGCGAGAAGGGCGCGTACGTCGCCGGCTGGATGTACTTCCTGAACTGGTCGACCACCGGCATCGCCGACATCACCGCAATCGCCCTGTACACGCACTACTGGAGCCTGTTCACCGACATCCCGCAGTGGGTGCTCGCGCTGATCGCCCTCGCGGTGGTGCTGGCCGTGAACCTGATCTCGGTGAAGATCTTCGGCGAGCTGGAGTTCTGGTTCGCGATCGTCAAGGTCGCCACGCTGGTCGGCTTCATGCTCATCGGCGTCTTCCTGCTCGCCACCCGGCACGAGGTCGGCGGACAGACCCCGGGCCTGAGCGTCGTCACCGACAACGGCGGCGTCTTCCCGCACGGCATGATGCCCGTCGTCCTGGTGATGCAGGGCGTGATCTTCGCGTACGCGGCGCTGGAGCTGGTCGGTGTCGCCGCGGGGGAGACCGCCGAGCCGGAGAAGGTCGTGCCGCGCGCGGTGAACTCGATCATGTGGCGGGTCGGCCTGTTCTACGTGGGCTCGGTCGTCCTGCTGGCCCTGCTCCTTCCGGGGTCGGTCTACTCGGCCGACCAGAGCCCCTTCGTCACGGTGCTGTCGAAGATCGGCGTCCCGGCCGCGGGCGACGTGATGAACCTGGTGGTCCTCACGGCCGCCATGTCCTCCCTGAACTCCGGCCTGTACTCCACGGGCCGCATCCTGCGCTCCATGGCGATGGCCGGCTCCGCCCCGAAGTTCACCGCCCGCATGAACCGCAGCCAGGTCCCCTACGGCGGCATCCTGCTCACCTGCGCGGTGTGCGTGCTCGGCGTCGGCCTGAACTTCCTCGTCCCGGCCCAGGCCTTCGAGATCGTGCTGAACGTCGCCTCCCTCGGCATCATCAGCACGTGGGTGATCATCATGATCTGCCACCTGGTCTTCGTGCGCCGCGCCAAGGCCGGCCTGGTCGCCCGCCCCTCCTTCCGCCTCTTCGGCAGCCCGGTCACGGAGATCGCCACGATCGCCTTCCTGCTGGCCTGCCTCGGCATGATGGCGAACGACCCCGAGGTCGGCCGCAAGACGCTGCTGCTGGTCCCCGTGATCGGGGTCATGCTGGTCGCGGGCTGGTTCGGCGTCCGCCGCCGGGTGTCGCGGACGGCCGACCGGGAGCTGTCGCAACTGACGCAGTAGCGGGCCGGGGCGCTGTTGGGCGCAGCCCCGGCGCGGACGGGGCCTCGGTGATCGCCAGGTTCCGCACGTCCGGCTCCTTCGCCGGCGGCTCGCTCCACTCCGACGGGCCCGCACGGCCGTTGCGTACGGACCCGCCGTAAGCCGCGGCAGGGAGTTCAACAGGTCAGCTCCGCAGCGGAGCCGTTCAGTGCCGGTGCCCGCCGTGCCCGTGCGCCCCGTCGGTCGCCGCGATCTTCTTCCACGACCTCGGCTCGTGGACGGAGGCGGGCTCCTTCGCGATCGCCGCGGCCCGTGCCGCGGGGGCCGGCGGCTTCGACGGCTGGAACAGCCAGGTGTCGAAGAGGGCGGCCAGGGGCTCGCCCGAGACCTCCTCCGCGTAGCGCCGGAAGTCCGCCACCGACGCGTTGCCGTGGGCGTACTCGCGCGGCCAGCCCTCGAGGACGGCGAAGAACGCCTCGTCGCCGATCGCGTTGCGCAGTGCCTGCACGGCCAGGGCGCCCCGGTCGTAGACGGCGCCGTGGAACTGGTTCTCCGGCCCGGGATCCCCGGGCTTCACCGTCCAGAACGCGTCGTCGGCGGGGTGCGAGGCGTACACGTGGTCGGCGAGTTCCTGCGCGGTGCCCTCGCCCTCGTGCTCGGACCACAGCCACTGCGCGTACCGTGCGAAGCCCTCGTTGATCCAGATGTCCTGCCAGCGCTCGAGGGACACGGCGTCCCCGTACCACTGGTGGGCCAGTTCGTGGACGACGAGGGACACGTTCGACCCGCCAGCGAACTGCCGGGGGCTGTAGAACGGCCGGGTCTGGGTCTCCAGCGCGTACCCGGTGTTCGTGTTCGGCACGTACCCGCCGAGCGCGTCGAAGGGGTAGGGCCCGAAGTACCCGGACAGCCAGTCCGCGATCTCCCCGGTCCGCTCGATGCTCGCGCGCGCCGCGCCCGCGTGCGGGCCCAGGTCCTTGCTGTAGGCGTTGAGGACCGGGACGCCGCTCTCGGTCGTGTCCGTCGTGATGTCGAACCGGCCGACCGCGAGCGTGGCGAGGTACGTGGCCTGCGGTGTGGCGGACCGCCAGTTCCAGCGGGTCCAGCCCAGGCGTGAACTCGTCGACTGCAGCCTGCCGTTGGAGATGGCCTGGGTGCCGTCCGGGACGAGCACGGACACGTCGTAGGTGGCCTTGTCGAGCGGGTGGTCGTTGCTCGGGAACCACCACGCGGCCGCCTCGGGCTCGTTCGCCGCGACACCGCCGTCCGGGGTGCGGTGCCAGCTGGTGAAGCCGTAGGCCCGCTTCGACGACGGGACACCGCTGTAGCGCACGACGACCGTGACCGGCGTGCCCTTGGCCAGCGGCTTCTTCGGCGTGATCTCCAGCTCGTGCTCGCCCGACGTGGTGAAGGACGCCTTCGCGCCGTTGACGCGCACCTCGCCGACGTCCAGGAGGAAGTCCAGGTTGAAGCGGGACAGGTCCTGGGTGGTGCGGGCCAGGAGCGTCGCGGTGCCCTCCAGTTCGTCGGTCGCGGGCCGGTACTTCAGTCGGAGGTCGTAGTGGGAGACGTCGTAGCCGCCGTTGCCGTAGGCCGGGTAGTAGGGGTCGCCGGCACCCGGGGCGCCGGGGGAGTGGGGAGCGGCCGATGCCGGGATCGCCAGCAGGAGAACGGCCGCGGCCAGGGCTCCCGGCGCGATGATGCTGCGGTGCACGCAAGGCTCCAAGTCGTAGGTCCCGAAGTCTGTCCGGAGCCTATTCACTCCCCGTGCCCACCATCATGTCCATGACCGTCGCCGTCACACGATCGCCATTCGGCCGACATGGAGCACCCGGCGCGGCGGCCCTCCCGGGACACGCCGGTGCGTCAGCTGCCCTCTTCTGAACAGGAGTTCACCGATGTAGCGTCCGGCGCATGCCGAAACGCACGCGCTTCACGACCTGGAGACCGCTCGCGACGGCGGCCACGGCCGCCCTGTTGGCCACGCTCGTCACCCCGGCCGCGGCCCACGCCGCCCCGCGCGGCAGCGAACCCGTGTACTCGTACGCGGACGCCGTCCGCGAGGCCGTCTGGGTGGACACCGGACTCGACGGCGACCGCGACGGACGGACCGACCGGGTCGCCGTCGACATCGTCCGCCCCCGCGAACCCGCCCGCCAGGGCCGCAAGGTCCCCGTCATCATGGACGCCAGCCCGTACTACTCCTGCTGCGGGCGCGGCAACGAGAGCCAGAAGAAGACGTACGACGCGAACGGCGACGTCGTGCGGATGCCGCTCTACTACGACAACTACTTCGTCCCGCGCGGATACGCCGTCGTCGGCGTCGACCTGGCCGGAACCAGCCGCTCGGACGGCTGCGTCGACGTCGGTGGCCGCTCCGACGTCCGGTCCGCGAAGGCCGTCGTGGACTGGCTCAACGGCCGCGGCGTGGCCTACACGACCCGCACCGGCCCCACCCGCGCCGACGCCGGCTGGACCAACGGCCGCACCGGCATGATCGGCAAGAGCTGGGACGGCACCATCGCCAACGGCGTCGCCGCCACCGGCGTCAGGGGCCTGGAGACCATCGTCCCCATCAGCGCCATCTCCTCCTGGTACGACTACTACTTCCAGCAGGGCGCCCCGCTCTACGACTCCGGCCCGGACTGGCTCTCGAACTACGTCAACAGCCCCGACGCCCGCGCCAAGTGCGGTGCCGTCCAGCAGAAGCTCGCCGACGGCGCCCCGCGCTCCGGCGACTGGACCCCGCTGTGGAGCGAGCGCGACTACGTGAAGGCCGCGCGCAAGGTCCGGGCCAGCGTCTTCCTGGTGCACGGCATGCAGGACCTCAACGTCCGCATGAAGCACGTGGGTCAGTGGTGGGACGCCCTCGCGCGGCACGGCGTCGAACGCAAGATCTGGCTCTCGCAGACCGGCCACGTCGACCCCTTCGACTTCCGCCGCGCGACCTGGGTCGAGACCCTGCACCGCTGGTTCGACCACGAACTCATGGGCTACGACAACGGCATCGACCGCGAGCCCATGGCCGACATCGAACGCGCGCCCGACCGGTGGACCACCTCCCGGACCTGGCCGCCGAGCGGCACCCGCGCCGCCACCCTGCGCCCCGGCCAGGGCGCCCAGGACGGCGTCGGCACCCTCGGCCTGCGCCGCGGCCACGGCACCGCGTCCTTCACCGACGACCCGGCCCTGAGCGAGACCGACTGGGCCGCGGCGATCGACAGGGCGACACCGGAGAAAGCCGGTTTCGTCACCCGGCCCCTCGTCCGCGACCTGCGCCTGTCCGGCTCCTCCGAGGTCACCGTGACCGCGACGCCCTCCACGTCCGCGGCCCATCTCTCCGCCGTCCTCGTGGACATCGGCCCCGCCACGATCCGCGACTACGCCGACTCCGGTGAGGGCATCACCACCCTCACCGACCGCACCTGCTGGGGAGCGAGCACCACCGGCGACAGCGCCTGCTTCAAGGAGACGAAGGCCAAGACCGCCGACGTCGACTACACGATCGTCAGCCGCGGCTGGGCCGACCTCGGCACCCACGCCTCCGCGCGCAAGGGCGCCCCGCTCACCCCGGGCAAGCGGTACACGATCACCCTCGACCTGGCGGCCACCGACCACGTCGTGCCCAGGGGCCACCGGCTGGCGCTGATCATCGCCGGCACCGACCGGGGCCTCATCGACCCGCCCCAGGCCGACCGGCCCCGGCTCACGCTCGACCTGCCCCGCACCTCGGCCCGCGTCCCCTTCACCGGCGGGGCGGCCGCCTTCGCCCGCGCCACCTCCGGAGCCGCGCCCGCCACGCCCGACGACGCGCTCCTGGACGGCGTACGGGAGCCGCGCACCACCCAGCGCGTCCCGGAGGGAAGCCGGTGAGCGCGGCCAGGACCAGTCCGCGCCCGCGCGCCCTCGTCCTCACCGCCGCCGCCCTCGCCGGGTCCCTGGTCGCGACCCCGGCCCGGGCGGCGGCCGCCGACCCCCTGCCACGCACCGGCTTCGAGCGGACGGACGGCGCCCGCTGGACCACCCAGGCCGAGGAGCAGGACTACCTCCGGGCCGTCGACCGGTCGAGCAGCCGGGTCTCCCTGACCCGCTTCGGCACCACGCGGCAGGGCCGCCCGCTCCAGCTCGTCCGCGTCGGCACCGGCCCGGCCCCCGTCACCGTGCTGCTCGTGTGCAGCCAGCACGGCGACGAACCCGCCGGCCGCGAGGCCTGCCTGACCACCGTCCGCGACCTCGCCCACGCCCGCGACAGCCGCACCCGGCGCCTCCTGGAGCGCACCACCGTCCTGGTCGTGCCCACGGCCAACCCCGACGGCCGCGCGGCCGGCACCCGCGGCAACGGCGACGGCGTGGACATCAACCGCGACCACCTCGCCCTGCGCACCGCCGAGGGCCGCGCCCTGGCCGCCGTCATCCGCGACCGCCGCCCCGACGTGATCTACGACCTGCACGAGTACGGCGCCACGCCCCCCTACTACGACAAGGACCTCTTCGACCTCTGGCCGCGCAACCTCAACACCCACGCGGCGGTCCACCACGAGGCCCGCACCCTCTCCGAGGCGTACGTCCGCCCGGCCGCCCGGCGCGCCGGCCACTCCATCGGCACCTACGGCATCTGGACCGACCCGGCCACCGGCGACCCCCTCAGGCAGGTCGCCGGGGACGGGCAGGAGCGCATCCTGCGCAACATGTCGGGCGTCAAGCACTCCGTCGGCCTGCTCATCGAGAGCCGCGTCGATCCGCTCACCGACGCCGAGAAGGCCGACGAGGCGCTGAACAACCGGCGCCGGGTCACCTCCCAGCTGGACGCGCTCACCGGCCTGCTCCACTACGCCGGCCGGCGCCACGCCCACATCGGGACGGCGACCGCCCAGGCCCGGCTCACCGGGTACGTCACCTCCGGCCCGGTCCACGTCGGCGGCGCCGACAACGACCCGCCCGAACCGTCCGAGACCATCACGAACCCACCCTGCGGCTACCGCCTCACCCCCGAGCAGTACGCCGAGGTCGGCGACGAGCTGGCCCTGCACGGGGTGCGCGTGCGCCGGGACGCCGAGGGCGTGCTCGTACCGCTGCGCCAGTCGCTGCGGGCGCTCGTCCCGCTCCTCCTGGACGACCGGGCCGAGTACCACCTGACGGCGGGCTCACACGAATCTGCATGTTCAGGGGGGTGAAATTCCGCCACACGTGGTAGCAGCGTTACGGAGGAACCTCATCCTCCGTGCTGTTCTGATGAAAGGTGCCGCCCGTGACGCAAGAACCACCCAGCGACAAGGACCTCCATGAGGGACCGGTGCTACCGGGTTCGGAGGCGGGTCTGCCCGGCCGGGAGCGACCTCGGACCGACCGGATCGTGTTCGGCGTCACGGCGGTGCTCACCCTCGCCTTCGTGGTCTGGGGCGCCACCGCGACCGACTCGCTCGAAGACGTCTCCTCCTCCATGCTCAGCGGTCTGATGCACAACGGCGGCTGGGCGTTCATGCTCGCCGCCTCGGGCTTCGTGGTGTTCGCCCTCTGGCTCGCGATCAGCCGCTACGGCCGTATCCATCTGGGCGCCGAGGGCGAGGAACCCGAGTTCCGCACGGTGTCCTGGGTCGCGATGATGTTCAGCGCCGGCATGGGCATCGGCCTGATGTTCTACGGCGTGAGCGAGCCGCTGTCGCACTACGGCACGCCCCCGCCGGGCACCGACCCGGCCGACTCCGGCGACCGCATGGAGACGGCCATGGCCACCACGCTGTTCCACTGGACGCTCCATCCGTGGGCGATCTACGCCGTGGTCGGCCTGGCCATCGCCTACAGCACCTTCCGCAGGCGGCGCCGGCAGACCATCAGCGCCGTCTTCACCCCGCTCATCGGCACGAAGAACGCCAACGGAGGGATCGGCCGGGCCATCGACATCCTCGCGATCATCGCGACCGTCTTCGGCTCCGCCGCCTCCCTGGGGCTGGGCGCGCTGCAGATCGGCTCCGGTGTCCAGGAGCTGAACTGGATGGACGAGGTGAGCACCGGGCTGCTCGTCACGATCATCGCGGTGCTGACCCTGGCCTTCGTGGCGTCCGCGATCTCCGGTGTCGAGAAGGGCATCCAGTGGCTGTCCAACACCAACATGGTGCTGGCGCTGGTGCTCGCCCTGTTCGTGTTCGTGGCCGGCCCGACCATCGTCGTCCTGGACCTGCTGCCCACCTCGGTCTTCGCCTACCTCGGCGACCTGCCCCAGCTGGCCGGGCGCACCGAGGCCAGCGGCGGCGAGGGCGTCGCCGACTGGCTGGGCAGCTGGACCGTCTTCTACTGGGCGTGGTGGATCTCCTGGACGCCGTTCGTCGGCATGTTCATCGCCCGCATCAGCCGGGGCCGGACGATCCGGCAGTTCGTCGGCGGTGTCATCCTCGTGCCCAGCACGGTCAGCCTGATCTGGTTCGCGATCTTCGGCGGCTCCGCCATGAAGATGCAGGAGCAGGGCCGGCTCGGCAAGGAGGCCACCCCGGAGGGCCAGCTCTTCGGCGTCCTGCAGGAGTTCCCGATCGCCACGGTCACGAGCCTGCTCGTGATGATCCTCGTCGGCATCTTCTTCGTCTCGGGCGCCGACGCGGCCTCGATCGTCATGGGCACCCTGTCGCAGAAGGGCGCGCTCGAACCCGGCCGCTACGTCGTGGTGTTCTGGGGCGTGGTGACCGGTGCGGTGGCCGCGATCATGCTGCTCGTCGGCAGCGGCCAGGGCGACGCGCTGACCGGTCTGCAGAACCTCACGATCCTCGCGGCGGCGCCGTTCGTCATCGTGATGATCTTCATGTGTGTGGCCCTGATGCGCGACCTGCGCCGCGACCCGGTGATCGTGCGCGAGCAGATGGGCTCCGAGGCCGTCGAGATGGCCGTGATCGAGGGCCACACGAAGTACGACGGCGAGTTCGAGCTGCGCGTCGGCCCGGGCCGCGGAACGGACGTGGAGGGAGACCCGATCGGCAAGCACTGAACCGCACGGCGGCGGGCGGTCCGCACCTCGGGGTCCGGGCCGCCCGCCGCCGTGTGCGCGCTCCGCTCCGGGCCGCCCGCACCCCGCGCACGGCGCGGGGTGTCCTCAGCCGGTGGCCAGCCGGGCCGCCTCCCGCGCGCAGCCCCACGCCACCGTGACGCCCGCGCCGCCATGGCCGTAGTTGTGCACCAGCAGGCGTCCGTCCGGCAGGACGTCGCGCTCCAGGCGGACCGCCGGGCGGGTGGGACGCAGCCCGACCCGGTGCTCCAGGACCCGCGCCCCGGCGATCTCGGGCCGCAGCCGGGCACAGCGGCGGACGATCGCCTCGGCCGCCGCGGGGTCCGGCTCCAGGGACCACACGTCCTCCTCGGCCGTACCGCCGAGGACGAGACCGCCCGGCTGCGGGAACAGGTAGGCGTGCTCCCCGCCCGCGTCGTCCCCGACCAGCCACGTGTCGATCCCGGGGTTCTCCACCACGACCAGCTGCCCGCGCACGGGCCGTACGGACGGATCCGGCACCAGCTCCCGCGCGGCCAGCCCCGTGCAGTTGACCACCACCGGCGCGTCCGCCTCCGCGAAGGAGGACACCGTACGGGTCTCCACCACCCCGCCCGCCGCCCGCAACCGCTCCCGCAGCCACGGCAGATGCGCCGGCATGTCGATCAGCGGCAGCCGCAGCCGCACACCCGTCCCGTCGAACTCCGCGGCGGTGGCGGCCCGCAGGTCCGGCACCCGCCCCGCCAGCCACCCGTCGACCTCGTCGAGCCGGGTGCCGCCCAGTACCCCTTCGACCAGGCGTACGCCGGACGCCCCGGATTCCGCCGCCAGCTCCTGGTACACCGCCAGCGACCGCAGCGCCCACGCCCGCGCCTGCTCCACCGGCTGGATCCGGTACGGCCACCACAGCGCACCGGCAACGGCGGAGGTGGTCGCCTCGACGGCGTCCCGCGTCCACACCCGCACCCGCCGTCCCCGTTCGGCCAGTGCCAGGGCGGTCGTCAGCCCGACGACCCCGCCACCGACCACCACGATCTCGTCACTCGGCTCGCTCGTCATGGCCGGACCGTAGCGGAATGTGCCATGCCGTGCTCACATCACCCGCAGTGTGGGGATACTCACCCTATGTGTGCCGAGTACGCGACTTTCGGCCTGGCCCCCGCGACGCGGGCCGGGGGAGTCCTCACCGATGGCGGTTACCAGGTCCACCGCGACTTCCTGGACTTCATCGTCGACGGGCGTCCGCTGCTGTTCCGGCTCTCCGACCTGGACGCGGTCTCGCCGCTCGCCGCGGACGTCCCGCCCGCCATCTTCACCGCGCAGGTGCGCAGCCTGCTCCTGGAGAGCCCGGCCCCCCTGCCGGGCGGCCGGTACGTCGTCTACGGCTGCCCCGAGTGCGAGGACCTGGCGTGCGGCGCCGTCACCGCCGCGATCCGGCAGGACGGCGAGGACGTCATCTGGTGCGACTTCGCCTGGCAGACCGACGAGCACGCCGATCTGCGGCTCAACGGCTACCACGGCATCGGCCCGTTCCGCTTCCGCGGCACCGAGTACCGGGCGGCGCTGAACGCCCTGCTGAACGGCTCCGCCCCGGACACCCGGCGCCGCGTCCTGCTGATCGGCGCCCGCGTCGCCGGACTGGCCCGGCTCGCCGCCGCGTTACGCACCATCGGCGTCGGCGCCGACATCGCGCACGACGCCGAGGGCGTGCCCGCCGACGAACTGAGCGGCTACGGCGCCGTCGCCTTCGGCGGGGGCACCGGGGAGCGGGAGCGCGCCGCGGTGCGCCGCGCCTTCGAACGCGCCGGTGTCCCGGTCGTCTGCGTCGACGGTCTGGCGCCGATCGTCCCGCTCCTCGTCGCCCAGATCGAGCAGGCCCTGGAGCGCAGCCCGGCCGGCGGGCGCCGCCTGACCGGCCTGACCGCCGACGGCACCGGCGCGGACATCGAGGTCACCTCCCCCTGCCGGGTCACCCTCACCGCCTACCGCCTCGACCGGCTCTCCCGCACCCGCACCCGCACGCTCTTCGACGGCGTCCTGGAACCGGGCCGCCACCGCGTCCCCCTCGACCCCGGCGCCGTGAAGGGCCGGTCCTTCCTGGTGGCGCGTACGACCGGAAGCGTCCTGGTGACGGCCGTGGCCCACGGAGCGGCGCACTAGGATCGGCGCTCTGATGACTGCCACCCTCGTCGCGAAGAACCTCGCCGCCGGCCACGGCGACCGCACCCTGTTCACCGGGCTCGACCTGGTCGTCGCACCCGGCGACGTGATCGGCCTGGTCGGCGCCAACGGCGCGGGCAAGTCCACCCTGCTGCGGATGCTGGCCGGACTCACCGCCCCCGAGCAGGGCGAGATGCGCCTGTCCCCGCCGGCCGCCACCGTCGGCCACCTCCCGCAGGAGCCGGACCGCCGCCCCGGCGAGACCGTCCGCGCGTTCCTGGCCCGCCGCACCGGCGTCGACCGGGCCCAGCACCTCATGGACGAGGCGACCCAGGCCCTGGTCGACGGGGCGCCCGGCGCCGACGACGCCTACGCCACGAGTCTGGAGCGCTGGCTCGGCCTGGGCGGCGCCGACCTGGACGAACGCGCCGAGGAGGTCGCCGACTCGCTGGGCCTGGCCGTCGACCTGGACCAGCCGATGACCTCGCTGTCCGGCGGCCAGGCCGCCCGTGCCTCACTCGCCTCCCTGCTGCTGTCCCGCTACGACGTCTTCCTGCTCGACGAGCCCACCAACGACCTCGACCTGGACGGCCTGGAGCGCCTCGAACGCTTCGTCAGCGGCCTGCGCGCCGGCACGGTGGTCGTCAGCCACGACCGTGAGTTCCTCGCCCGCACCGTCACCAAGGTCCTCGAACTCGACCTCGCCCAGGGGGAGATCAACCTCTACGGCGGTGGCTACGAGGCCTATCTGGAGGAGCGGGAGGTGGCCCGCCGGCACGCCCGGGGCGAGTTCGAGGAGTACGCCGACAAGAAGGCGGCCCTGCTGGAGCGCGCGCAGACGCAGCGCGCCTGGATGGACAAGGGCGTGAAGAACGCGCGCCGCAAGGCGGGCGCCGACAACGACAAGATCGGCCGCAAGTTCCGCAGCGAGGCCAGCGAGAAGCAGGCCGCGAAGGCCCGCCAGACCCAGCGCATGATCGAGCGCCTGGAGGTCGTCGAGGAGCCGCGCAAGGAGTGGGAACTGCGCATGGAGATCGCGTCGGCCCCGCGCTCGGGCGCCGTCGTCGCGACCCTGCGGGACGCCGAGGTGCGCCGCGGCGGCTTCGTCCTCGGCCCGGTCTCCCTGCAGATCGACTGGGCGGACCGGGTGGCGGTCACGGGCGCCAACGGCGCCGGCAAGTCCACGCTGCTCGCCGCCCTGCTCGGCCGTGTCCCGCTGGACGCCGGGCACGCGGCGCTCGGCTCGGGCGTGCTCCTGGGCGAGGTCGACCAGGCCCGCAAGCTGTTCCACGGGCAGGAGTCACTGCTCGACACGTTCCGCGCGGCCGTCCCCGACACCGAACCGGTCGAGGTCCGCACCCTCCTGGCCAAGTTCGGTCTCAAGACCGATCACGTCCTGCGTCCGGCGGCGACCCTCTCCCCGGGCGAACGCACCCGCGCCGCCCTGGCGCTCCTCCAGGGCCGGGGCGTCAACCTCCTCGTCCTCGACGAGCCCACCAACCACCTCGACCTGCCCGCCATCGAGCAGCTGGAGTCGGCCCTCGACGCCTACGAGGGCACGCTCCTGCTGGTCACCCACGACCGCCGCATGCTCGACGCCGTGCACGTGACGCGCCGCCTGGAGGTGGCGGACGGCAAGGTCACCGAGCGCTGACGCCCCCTCGATGGCGTGAGGGCCGTGGGGAGCCGCGGGGCCCGCCACGACGGGCCCGCGGCTCCCCACGGCCGCTCCGGTTCGGTCGTCAGCGCCTGCCGTTCTTCGGGTCCAGCAGGCCCGCGCGGCGCAACGCGTCGGCCATCGCGTCGTTGGCCGGTGCGGGCGCCTGCCGGGCACCGCCACCGCCACCGCCGCCCCGGCGCCCGCCGGCACCGCCCTGGCGCTGCTGCGGCGGACGCCCGCCGCGCTGCCGGCGCTCACCGGCGCCGCCGCCCTGCCCGGCCTGCGGTGCCGCCTCGTCGTCCAGGCGCAGCGTCAGCGAGATCCGCTTGCGCGGGATGTCGACGTCGAGGACCTTCACCTTGACGATGTCGCCGGGCTTCACCACGTCCCGCGGGTCCTTCACGAACGTCTTCGACATCGCCGAGACGTGCACCAGACCGTCCTGGTGGACACCGACGTCGACGAACGCCCCGAAGGCGGCGACGTTCGTCACCACGCCCTCGAGGACCATCCCGGACGACAGGTCGGAGATCTTCTCGACCCCCTCCTTGAAGGCGGCGGTCTTGAACGCCGGACGCGGGTCGCGGCCGGGCTTCTCCAGCTCCTTGAGGATGTCGGTGACGGTCGGCAGACCGAACGACTCGTCCACGAAGTCCCGCGGCCGCAGCGAGCGCAGCACGGAGGTGTTCCCGATGAGCCCGGCGACCTCCTGCCCCGTCGTCTTCACCATGCGCCGGACCACCGGGTACGCCTCCGGGTGCACGCTGGAGGCGTCCAGCGGGTCGTCCCCGCCGCGGATCCGCAGGAAGCCGGCGCACTGCTCGTAGGCCTTCGGGCCGAGCCGCGCCACCTTCTTCAGCTCGCCGCGGGACCTGAACGGACCGTTCTGGTCGCGGTGCGCCACGATGTTCTCGGCGAGGCCGGAGGTGATGCCGGAGACCCGGGCCAGCAGCGGGGCGGAGGCCGTGTTGACGTCCACGCCCACGCCGTTCACACAGTCCTCCACGACCGCGTCGAGCGAGCGCGAGAGCTTCACCTCGGACAGGTCGTGCTGGTACTGGCCGACGCCGATGGACTTCGGGTCGATCTTCACCAGCTCGGCGAGCGGGTCCTGCAGCCGGCGCGCGATCGACACGGCGCCGCGCAGCGACACGTCCATGTCGGGCAGCTCCTGGGAGGCGAACGCCGACGCCGAGTACACCGACGCGCCCGCCTCGGACACCATCACCTTCGTGAGGTTCAGCTCCGGGTGCCTGGCGATCAGCTCGCCGGCGAGCTTGTCCGTCTCGCGGGACGCCGTGCCGTTGCCGATGGCGATCAGCTCGACCGCGTGCTCCTTCGCCAGCCGGGCCAGCTTGGCGATGGCCTCGTCCCAGCGGTTGGCCGGGACGTGCGGATGGATGACGTCCGTGGCGACGACCTTGCCGGTCGCGTCCACCACGGCGACCTTCACGCCCGTGCGGAAACCGGGGTCGAGGCCGAGCGTCGCGCGGGTGCCCGCCGGGGCGGCGAGCAGCAGGTCGCGCAGGTTCGCCGCGAAGACCCGCACCGCCTCGTCCTCGGCGGCCGTGCGCAGCCGCAGCCGCAGGTCGATGCCGAGGTGGACCAGGATGCGGGTGCGCCACGCCCAGCGGACGGTGTCCTTGAGCCACTTGTCACCGGGGCGGCCCCGGTCGGCGATCCCGAACCGGCCGGCGACGATCCCCTCGTACGACGACGGGCCGTCGGTCGGCTCCTCGGGTTCCAGGACGAGGTCGAGGACCTCCTCCTTCTCGCCGCGCAGCATGGCGAGGACGCGGTGCGAGGGCAGTTCCGTGAACGGCTCGGAGAAGTCGAAGTAGTCGGCGAACTTCGCGCCCGCCTCCTCCTTGCCCTCCCGCACCTTGGCGGCCAGCCGGCCGCGCACCCACATGCGCTCGCGGAGCTCGCCGATCAGGTCGGCGTCCTCGGAGAAGCGCTCGGTGAGGATGGCGCGGGCGCCGTCGAGGGCGGCCTGCGGGTCCGCCACGCCCTTGCCGGCGTCGACGAACGCGGCGGCCGCGGAGAGGGGCTCCACGGTCGGATCCCCGAGCAGCCCCTCCGCCAGCGGCTCGAGACCGGCCTCCCGTGCGATCTGCGCCTTGGTGCGGCGCTTGGGCTTGTAGGGGAGGTAGATGTCCTCCAGGCGCGCCTTGGTCTCGGCGCCGCGGATCCGGGCCTCGAGCTCCTCGGTGAGCTTGCCCTGCTCGCGCACCGACTCCAGGATCGCCGCCCGCCGCTCCTCCAGCTCCCGCAGGTACCGCAGACGCTCCTCGATCGTGCGCAGCTGCGCGTCGTCGAGCATCTCGGTCGCTTCCTTGCGGTAGCGAGCGATGAAGGGCACCGTGGAACCGCCGTCCAGCAGCTCCACGGCGGCCTTGACCTGCCGCTCCCGTACGCCGAGTTCCTCGGCGATCCTTCCTTCGATGGACCCTGCTTCGATGGACCCGGGTGTCGTCACGATCCCGTACCGCCTTCTCACTGAGGTTGCGCGGCAATTGTGGCAGGTGGGACCGACACTCGGGGATCAGGGCGGGGCGGCAGGCCGGGTCGCGGTCAGGCCCTGCGGCTGCGGGTGGAGGACGAGGCGCCGCCGAACAGCCGGGCCAGGGCCCGGAAGGGCAGAGTCACGACGGTGGCGATGGCGCCGCCGATCTGGCGCAGCACGTCAGCGATAGCACGGAACACGAAATTCCCCTTTCCTCACACCGGCCGCTCGGCCGGTGGAGTGCGGGTACCTCGTCAGCGCCTTACTATGCGTGACCCTTCCCGATCAGGTCCGCCGGGAACGCCCCCGCCACCAGCGCCGCGTGCGCGAACGCCCCGCCCAGCTCGGTCAGCCGGGCCACGCCCTGCGCGCCCAGATGCTCGTACGGGGCGCGGTCGAGGCGGTCGGTCTCCTGCTCGATCTCCTGGCGCAGGGCGGCGCCCCGCTCGGTGAGCTCGCCGGTCGCGTCCAGCAGCCCGCGCTCGCGCAGCCTGCCGGCCGCCGCGTCCCAGTCCTCCTGCGTCCAGCCCCGGGTGGTCAGGACCCACTTGGGGGCCATGCCCCTGCCCGTCGCCGTGTGGGTGACGACGGCCTCCAGCCCGTCCAGGCCCGCGGACATCAGGGCGGCCAGGTGCCCGTCGCCCCGGTGCTCGCGCAGCAGGGTCGCCGCGTGCCAGTAGGCGAGGTGCGGCTCCTCGGGGACGGGCAGGTCGGCGTGGGCGGCGTACAGCGGCCTCGCCGCGCGGGAACAGGCCTCTGCCGCCCGCAGCGCCAGCCGCGCGGCCTCCGCCATCGCGGCCGACGCCAGGACCTCCGCGCCGAGCAGCCGGCGCAGGGTCGCGTCGACCGCACGCGCGCGTGCCTCCAGCACCCGGCCCGGCGCGGCGGTCTCCCACACGGCCGGGACGTGCCGGGCGACGAGCTCGTACTTGTAGTTGTAGAAGGCCGCCGTCACGGTTCCGGCGCCGACCGCGCCGAGGGCGGCGGCCCGCACGGCGAAGTTCACGGCCCGCGGGTCGGTGATCCCGACGGCACCCAGCTCCCGTCCCAGGTCGGGCGAGAAGTAGTGCGCGGCGTGCAGGGAGTTGAGCACGTTGTGGCAGCGTCGGCCGGCGCGCGGCTCCAGAGCGGCAGTCGTCATGCCGGGCAGGTTACCAACCGCTTGGTATGCCCTCCAGGGGTCCGTCCGCCCGGCACCCGGCGGCCCGCGACCGCGCCGTGGCAGGAAAGGTGGGGAACTCGTCATTGCCGCCGTGCGCCCGGCCCGCGCACCATCGTCGTCATGGCCCAGCACACGGTTCTCGCCGTGCTCTTCGACGGCGTGCAGAGTCTCGACGTCAGCGGCCCCGCGGAGGTCTTCGCGGGCGCGGACCTGATCTCCCCGGGCGCCTACCGGATCCGCACGGCCTCCCCGGACGGCGCGCCCGTGCGCACCACCAGCGGCCTGACCCTCGTCCCCGACACGTCCCTGGCCACCGCGCCCGCCCCGGACACCCTCCTCGTCCCCGGCGGCACGGGCACCCGGCGGCCGGACCCGCGCCTGGTCGCCTGGGTGCGCGAGCACGGCCCGCGCGCCCGGCGGCTGGTCTCCGTGTGCACCGGCGCGTTCGTGCTCGCCGAGGCCGGGTTGCTGCAGGGCCGCCGGGCGACGACCCACTGGGCGTACTGCGACACGCTCGCCCGCGACCACCCGTCCGTCGCCGTCGAGCCCGACCCGGTCTACGTCCGCGACGGGCACGTCGCCACCTCGGCCGGTGTCACCGCCGGCATCGACCTCGCCCTCGCCCTGGTGGAGGAGGACCTGGGCCGGGACACCGCCCTCACCATCGCCCGCCACCTCGTGGTGTTTCTGCGCAGGCCCGGCAACCAGGCCCAGTTCAGCGCCCAGCTCGCGGCCCAGACCGCCCGTCGCGAGCCGCTGCGGGACGTCCAGCGCTTCATCGCCGAACGCCCCGACGCCGACCTCTGCGTCGAGTCCCTGGCCGCCCGCGCCCGGCTCTCGCCGCGCCACTTCGCGCGGGCCTTCCGCGCCGAGACCGGCATGACGCCGGGCCGGTACGTGGACCGCGTCCGCCTCGAACACGCCCGCCGCCTGCTGGAGGACACGGCCGACGGCGTCGAGGAGATCTCCCGCAGCAGCGGCTACGGCACGCCCGAGGCCATGCGCCGCGCCTTCCTCAAGGCGCTGGGCACCCCGCCCGCCGAGTACCGCCGCCGCTTCCGCCCCGCGACCCCGCCCTGAGCCCCGCCCACCGGCAGGACCGGCAGGACCGGCCCACCGATCAGAAAGGGACGTCCATGCAGATCGCCATCGTCCTCTACGACCGCTTCACCGCCCTCGACGCCATCGGCCCCTACGAGACCCTCGGCCGCCTCCCCGGCGCGCGGACCGCCTTCGTCGCCGAGCAGCCCGGCCCCGTGCGCAACGACGCGGGCGACCTCGCGCTCGTCGCCGGGCACGCCCTGGCCGAGGTGCCGAGCCCCGACATCGTCGTCGTCCCCGGCGGCCCGGGCCCGCTCCCGCTGGCCGCGGACGGACCGCTGCTGACCTGGCTGCGCGCCGCCGACGCCACCAGCACCTGGACGACGTCCGTCTGCACCGGCTCCCTGCTGCTGGCCGCCGCCGGGCTGCTGAAGGGCCGGCGCGCGACCTCCCACTGGCTCGCCCTGGAGGAGCTGAGGCGCCACGGCGCCGAGCCCACCGGGGAGCGGGTCGTCACCGACGGCAAGTACGTCACCGCGGCCGGTGTCTCCGCCGGCATCGACATGGGGCTGACCCTGCTCGGCCGCATCGCGGGCGACGACCACGCGCGGATCGTCCAGCTCGCCACCGAGTACGACCCCCAGCCGCCCTACGACGCCGGATCCCCCGGGAAGGCGCCCGCGCACCTCGTCGACCTGGTCCGCACGCACGCCGGTCTCACTCTGACGTAGGCACGCTCCAGCCGAACTCCGGCTGCCTGCGCTCCAGGAACGCGGCGACGCCCTCCGCGGTGTCGCCGCTGCCGCGTGCCTGCCCGGCCCAGTGGGCGTCGCGGTCCGTACGCCCGTCCGCGAACTCCTTCGCCGCCGCCTGCGTCAGCTGCGAACGCGACGCCAGGATCCGGGTGAACTCGCCCGTGCGCTTGCCGAGTTCGCCCTCGGGCAGCACCTCGTCGACCAGCCCGGTGCGCAGCGCGCGCCCCGCGTCGATCAGCTCGCCGGAGAAGAGCAGGTACTTGGCGCCGGCCGGCCCCACCAGGGACACCAGCCGACGGGTCGAGGACGCCGGGTACACGATGCCGAGCTTCGCGGGCGTCACCCCGAACAGCGCCCCCTCCTCGGCGAACCGCAGATCGCAGGCCGCCGCCAGCTGCGCCCCGCCGCCCACGCAGTGACCGCGGATCGCGGCCAGGGTCGGCTTGGGGAACGCGGCCAGCGCCTCCTCGGCCCGCACGGCCAGGGACTGCGCCTCCTCGGGCGAGCCCCGCAGCGTCGAGATGTCGGCCCCGGCGCAGAACGTCCCGCCCGCGCCGGTCAGCACCAGTGCCTGTACGGCCGGGTCGCCCGCCGCCTCGTCGAGCAGCGGCGGCAGGGCCCGCCACATGGCGGCCGTCATGGCGTTGCGCTTCTCCGGGTGGCGGATGACGACCGTGGCGACCGAGTCGGTCACGCTGTACTGCAGCTGCGGCTCCATGCGCCGGATGCTATCCGCACGGCAAACCCGTACAACCCGAATAGTTCGCCGAGACGGCACAACAGGGACAGGACCAGTCCCACAACTGACCGTGTCATACGCCAACGGTCAGAAGCGTTCGATAGTTGCTGACTTCTGTTCAGCCGTGGGGTGGGGAGCGCATCCTTGCCAACACTCTGGGATGTGGCGACTATCGAGCGCGAGGGTGGCGACCGGACGATGGACGACGACGGGCGAGGGTCCGGCCCACGCCCCCAGGGCGGCGCGGCGCCCCTGAACCCCGGGCCCGCGGATCCGCTGCCGTACGAGGGGGTCTGGAGGTTCACCGCACCGGCGGTCGACGCCTCCGTCCCGCAGGCCCGGCACGCCGTACGGGACCTGCTGCTGCGTCAGGGAGTGCCCCTCCCGGACGACCTGGCCCAAGGGCTGCTGCTGATCGTCTCGGAGCTGGTGACGAACGCCGTGAAGCACGCGGCGGTGCTGTCACCGACGATCGCCGTCGAGGTGGCCGTCGGCGCCGAGTGGCTGCGCCTGTCCGTGGAGGACAACCATCCCTACCGGCCGTCGGCCCTGGAGACCGACCACGGCCGGACCGGCGGGCGCGGGCTGCTCCTGGTGCGCGAGATCACCCGCGAGGCGGGCGGCGTCTGCGAGGTCGATCACACCGCGAGCGGCGGCAAGGTGATCTGGGCCGCCCTGCCGCTCAAGCCCGCGCGCCTGCCCTGAGCCCCGCCGCGGGGCCCCTGCTCACCAGCCGGCCGAGGTGCCCGTCAGCTCCCTGACCGCCGGCCGGGCCGCGTCCAGGACGGTCATGAACCAGGCCGAGAAGGGGTCCCTCGCGTGCCGCTCCGCCAGCTCGGGCGGGGTCACGAACGCCGTCGACGCCACCTCCTGCGGATCCGGGCGCAGCACGGCCTGCACCATGCCGACGAAGAGGTGGTTGTACTCCTGCTCCACCAGCCCCGACTCCGGGTCCGGGTGGTTGTAGCGGACCGTGCCCGCCTCGGCCAGCAGGGACGGGGAGGCGCCGAGCTCCTCGAAGGTCCGCCGCGCCGCCGCCGCGAAGGGCGCCTCACCGGGGTACGGATGGCCGCAGCAGGTGTTGGACCACACACCGGGGGAGTGGTACTTGCCCAGCGCGCGCTGCTGCAGCAGCAGCCGGCCGTACTCGTCGAAGAGGAACACGGAGAACGCGCGGTGCAGCTGTCCGGGCGGCTGGTGGGCGGCGAGCTTCTCCGCGGTGCCGATCGTCACGCCGTCCTCGTCGACCAGTTCCAGCAAAATCGCCTCTGCGGTGCCGCTCGACGGGCTGTGCGTCGCGGTGGCAGGTGTGATCGGCATACCCATCCTTCACATCGGTCTTCGCGCCCCAAGTCTGCCGTACGAATCCGGCACTCCCGGCACTTCGCGGCACGCCCGCATGTCCCGCGCGGCGGGCGCGGGGCGTGGACGGCGCCACCGCGACACCGGAGGAGGCACCCAGGAGGGGATCGTGCCCGGCCCGATGGGCCGAAAATCGCTCCCCGCCGGTGCCGCGAGAGCCAGGGCGCGGGCGTGCGCCGGAGGGCCGCGTTCCCGGCGCACGCGAGGCCCGACGCGCCCCTTCGGCCCCCTGCGCCCCTTCAGTTCCGCAGTTCCGTGGTCCCGGCGGGCGGCGCGTCAGTGGCAGAGGTGCGCCTCGTGCTCCGCGTGCCCGCTCGGCTCCAGCTGGAAGGTGCAGTGCTCCACGTCGAAGTGGTCGCCGAGGCAGGCCTGCAGCTCGTGGAGCATCTTCTCGTGGCCGATGGCGCTCAGCGCCTCCGAGCTGACCACCACGTGCGCCGACAGCACCGGCATGCCCGAGGTGATCGTCCAGGCGTGCAGGTCGTGGACGTCCTCCACCCCGTCGGTGGCGAGGATGTGGGCGCGGACCTCCGCCATGTCGACGCCCTTGGGCGCCGCCTCCAGCAGCACGTCGAGGGTCTCGCGCAGCAGCTTCCACGTGCGGGGCGCGATCATCAGCGCGATGACCAGCGAGGCGATCGGGTCGGCGGGCTGCCAGCCGGTGAGCATGATCACCGCGGACGAGACGATCACCGTGACCGAGCCCAGGGCGTCCGCCGCCACCTCGAGGAAGGCGCCGCGCACGTTCAGGCTCTCCTTCTGGCCGCGCATCAGCAGCGCCAGCGACACCAGGTTCGCGGCCAGGCCGATCACACCGAAGAGCAGGGCGAGCCGGCCCTCGGTCTGCGCCGGGGTGAGGAACCGCTGCACCGACTCGTACACGACGTAGCCGCCGGCGCCGAGCAGCAGCAGGCAGTTGGCCAGGGCGGCGAGGATCTCGGCGCGGGCGTAGCCGAAGGTGGCCCGCTCGCTCGGCGGGCGGCCCGCGAAGTGGATCGCGAGCAGCGCCATACCCAGGCCCAGCGCGTCCGTCGCCATGTGCGCGGAGTCCGCGACGAGCGCGAGCGAGTCGGCGAGGACGCCGCCGACGATCTGCACGACCACGATGCCCAGCGTGATCGCCAGTGCGGCCCGCAGCCGGCCGCGGTACGCCGAGGTCGCCGTACCGGCGGCCACGCCGTGCGCGTGCCCGTGATCGTGCCCAGCCCCCATGGGAAAGTCACCCTCCAGCGTCCGTCCGATCCTGCCCGGCGACCCAAGTGAACTACGGGGAGGGGGTATGTGCAACGCGGCACTGAACACCGTTGTCATCTGCCCTGACCTGCGGAAACGACACGCAGGTCAGGGCAGCGCGCGGCTCACAGGCCGTGGTGCGGCCGCCAGCCCCGCCAGGCCGACTCCACCATCTCGCGCACCCCGCGCCGCGCGGTCCAGCCCAGCTCCCCGGCGGCCCGGGCGGCGGAGGCGACCGCGCGCGGGGCGTCCCCGGGGCGGCGCGGCTCGACGAGCGGCGGGCGCCGGTCGCCGGTGACCTCGCCGATCACCGTGATCAGCTCGCGCACCGAGACGCCCTCCCCGCGGCCGATGTTGACCGTCAGGTCGCCCGTGACGCCGCCCTCCGCGAGCCGCCGGGCCGCCGCGAGATGGGCCTCGGCCAGATCGGCGACGTGAATGTAGTCACGCACGCAGGTGCCGTCCGGCGTGGGGTAGTCGTCGCCGAAGATCCGCGGCGCCTCGTCGCGGGTCAGCCGGTCGAAGACCATCGGGACGATGTTGAACACGCCCGTGTCGGCCAGCTCCGGCGCCGCGGCGCCCGCCACGTTGAAATAGCGCAGGCAGACGGTGGAGATCCCGTGCGCCCGGCCCGCCGCCCGCACCAGCCACTCCCCGGCGAGCTTGGTCTCGCCGTACGGGTTCACCGGCGCACAGGGCGTGTCCTCCGTGATGAGGTCCACACCCGGGTCGCCGTACACCGCCGCGGAGGAGGAGAAGACGAAGCGCCCGATCCCGGCCTGCGCGACCGCGTCGAGCAGGGTCGCCAGGCCGCCGACGTTCTCCCGGTAGTACCGCGTCGGCTGCGCGACGGACTCGGCGACCTGCTTGCGGGCCGCGAGATGCACCACACCCGTCACGGAGTGCTCGGCGAACACCCGCTTCAGCAGCTCCCCGTCCAGCGACGAGCCCTCGATCAGCGGGACGCCGGACGGCAGCCGCGCCGGCACACCGGCCGAGAGGTCGTCCAGGGCGAGGACGCGCTCCCCGGCCTCGGTCATGGCCCTGGCCACATGGGCCCCGATGTAGCCGGCACCGCCGGTGATCAGCCAAGTCATGGTCGCCCACCCTATGCGGCCACCGCCCGCACCGGCGCAATGTCCCCCGATGTCCGGTCTGGAACCGCGGTTTGTGGGGCGGGCCCGGGATCCCCGATGATGATCGCGGCAAAGACTTGTGCGAACTGCGTCGATCGATCCGCCCAACAGCCGGTGAACGCGGCCTTCCCCGCATCCGATAGCCTCTGCCGACATGCCGCCCGGGGAGCTGCCCGCGCGGCCGCCCCCATCATGCACAGCACCGGCGCGGCGCGCCGGTACCCAGGGAGTGAATTCGGTTGTCGACCGCCATCCTCACCGGTCAGCCGGTCCCGGGATCGTCGATCGAGAGTGATCTGCGGTCCCTCGGATTCGACGTCCGGGTCGCGACCGACGCCGCCGAGGCCGAGACCCTCCTCGCCGAGGTGCCCGGCGACGAGCGCGTCGCCCTGGTCGACGCCCGGTTCGTGGGGCACGTGCACGCGCTGCGCCTCGGCCTGACCGACCCCCGCTTCCCCGTGGCCGCGATCCCCGGTGCCGTCACCGCCCGCCCGGCCGGCCGCCAGGCCCTGACCCGGGCGATGGCCCGCGAGAACTCCGCGGGCGGCGGCACCACCCTCGTCGACAGCCTCGCCGACCGCGTCCTCACCGCCCTGGACGCCGACGGCACCGACGTGCACCGCCCCGAGCTGGGCAGCCTCGTCGCCGCCGTCCCCGCCGACCCGCAGGCCCGCAACGAGGCACGGCAGGCCGTGGCGGACGTCGACGACGAGGCCGTACGCCTGAAGTCGGCCGTGAAGTCCCGCGACGGCTTCTTCACCACCTTCTGCATCAGCCCGTACTCGAAGTACCTCGCCCGCTGGTGCGCCCGCCGCGGCCTGACCCCGAACCAGGTCACGACCGCGTCCCTGCTCACCGCGCTCATAGCGGCGGCGTGCGCGGCCACCGGCACCCGGGGCGGCTTCGTCGCGGCCGGCGTGCTGCTGATCGCCTCCTTCGTGCTGGACTGCACCGACGGACAGCTCGCCCGCTACTCCCTGCAGTACTCCACGCTCGGCGCCTGGCTCGACGCCACCTTCGACCGGGCCAAGGAGTACGCCTACTACGCCGGCCTCGCCCTCGGCGCCGCCCGCGGCGGCGACGACGTCTGGGCCCTGGCCCTGGGCGCCATGGTCCTGCAGACCTGCCGGCACGTCGTGGACTTCTCCTTCAACGAGGCCAACCACGACGCCACCGCCAACACGAGCCCCACCGCCGCCCTCTCCGACAAGCTCGACAGCGTCGGCTGGACGGTCTGGGTGCGCCGCATGATCGTCCTGCCCATCGGCGAACGCTGGGCGATGATCGCGGTCCTCACCGCCGTCACGACCCCGCGCATCACCTTCTACGCGCTGCTCGTCGGCTGCGCGTTCGCGGCCGCCTACACCACGGCGGGCCGGGTGCTGCGCTCCCTGACCCGCAAGGCACGGCGGACCGACCGGGCCGCCGCGGCCCTGGCGGACCTCGCGGACAGCGGCCCGCTCGCCGAGGGCCTCGCCGGGGTGCTCAAGAGCCCCGCGCGCGGACTGCCGGGCTTCGCCGTCCCGGCCGTCGCCCTGCTCGGCGCCCTCGCCGTCGTCCTCACGTCCGCGCTGACCGGCTTCGGCGGCCCCTGGCCGGTCGTCGCCGCCGTCGCCTACGTCCTGACCTCGGCCCTCGCCGTCGCCCGCCCCCTCAAGGGCGCCCTGGACTGGCTGGTCCCGCCGTTCCTGCGCGCCGCGGAGTACGGCACCGTCCTCGTCCTCGCGGCGAAAGCGGACGTGAACGGAGCCCTTCCGGCGGCTTTCGGGCTGGTTGCGGCGGTCGCCTACCATCACTACGACACGGTGTACCGCATCCGCGGCAACGCCGGAGCGCCCCCCGCCTGGCTGGTGCGTTCCATCGGGGGGCACGAGGGACGGACGCTGCTCGTCACCGTCCTCGCCGCACTGCTCACCGCCTCGCAGTTCAAGGCCGCGCTCACGGTCCTCGCCGTGGCCGTGGCCCTGGTGGTGCTCGTCGAGAGCATCCGCTTCTGGGTGGCCGCCCACAAGGGTGGCGCGCCCGCCGTACACGATGAAGGAGAAACCGCATGATCGGCCTCGTGCTTGCGGCCGGCGCCGGCCGGCGTCTGCGCCCCTACACGGACACCCTGCCCAAGGCACTGGTGCCGGTGGGCCCCGCGGGCATAGAGGGCGAGCCCACGGTCCTCGACCTGACCCTCGGCAACTTCGCCGAGATCGGCCTCACCGAGGTCGCGGTCATCGTCGGCTACCGCAAGGAGGCCGTGTACGCGCGCAAGGAGGCGCTGGAGGCCAAGTACGGGCTCAAGCTCACCCTGATCGACAACGACAAGGCCGAGGAGTGGAACAACGCCTACTCCCTGTGGTGCGGCCGTGACGCCCTCAAGGACGGCGTGATCCTCGCCAACGGCGACACCGTCCACCCGGTCTCCGTCGAGAAGACGCTGCTCGCCGCCCGCGGCGACGGCAAGAAGATCATCCTCGCCCTCGACACGGTCAAGCAGCTCGCCGACGAGGAGATGAAGGTCGTCGTCGACCCCGCCAAGGGCATGACGAAGATCACCAAGCTGATGGACCCCGCCGAGGCCACCGGTGAGTACATCGGCGTCACCCTCATCGAGGGCGACGCGGCCCCCGAGCTGGCCGACGCGCTGCGGGCCGTCTGGGAGGCCGACCCGCAGCAGTTCTACGAGCACGGCTACCAGGAGCTGGTCAACCGCGGCTTCCGCATCGACGTGGCGCCGATCGGCGACGTCCAGTGGGTCGAGATCGACAACCACGACGACCTCGCACGGGGACGGGAGATCGCATGCCGGTACTGACGCGGCTCATTCCCTCGCCGCTCGTCGTGGACATCCGCCCGGGTGCCCTCGACGACCTCGCGTGCGTGCTCGCCGACGAGCGCATCTCGCACTCCGGCCGTCTCGCCGTCGCCGTCAGCGGCGGCTCGGGCGCCAAGCTGCGCGAGCGCATCACGCCGAGCATGCCCGGCGCCACCTGGTACGAGGTCGGCGGCGGCACCCTCGACGACGCGATCCGGCTGGCGAACGACATCAAGGCCGGGCACTACGACGCGGTCGTCGGCCTCGGCGGCGGCAAGATCATCGACTGCGCCAAGTTCGCCGCGGCGCGCGTCGGCCTGCCCCTGGTCGCGGTGCCCACGAACCTCGCGCACGACGGACTGTGCTCGCCGGTCGCCACCCTCGACAACGACGCGGGCCGCGGCTCCTACGGTGTGCCGAACCCGATCGCGGTCGTCATCGACCTGGACGTGATCCGCGAGGCTCCCGTCCGCTACGTCCGCGCCGGCATCGGCGACGCCGTCTCCAACATCTCGGCGATCGCCGACTGGGAGCTGGCCAACCGCGTCAAGGGCGAGCGGATCGACGGTCTCGCCGCGGCCATGGCCCGCCAGGCCGGCGAGGCCGTGCTGCGGCACCCGGGCGGCATCGGCGAGAACGACTTCCTCCAGGTGCTCGCCGAGGCGCTGGTCCTCAGCGGCATCGCCATGTCCGTGTCGGGTGACTCGCGGCCGTCCTCCGGGGCGTGCCACGAGATCAACCACGCCTTCGACCTGCTCTACCCCAAGCGGGCCGCCGCCCACGGCGAGCAGTGCGGACTCGGCGCGGCCTTCGCCATGTGGCTGCGCGGGGCGCACGAGGAGTCGGCGTACATGGCCGAGGTGCTGCGCCGGCACGGGCTGCCCGTGCTGGCGGACGAGATCGGCTTCAGCACGGACGAGTTCGTCAAGGCCGTCGAGTTCGCCCCGGAGACCCGGCCCGGCCGCTACACCATCCTCGAACACCTCGACCTGAACCCCGAACAGATCAAGGACACCTACACCGACTATGTCAAGGCCATCGGTAGCTGAACTCCGCCCCGTCGTTCACCCCGCAGGGGTGAAGGACCGGCGCAGCGGTGAGCACTGGATGGGGCGCCTCTACATGCGCGAGGTGTCCCTGCGGGTCGACCGCTACCTGGTGAACACCAGGGTCACGCCCAACCAGCTCACGTACCTGATGACCGTCTTCGGTGTACTCGCGGCCCCGGCACTGCTCGTGCCGGGGATCACGGGCGCCGTGCTCGGCGTGGTCTGCGTCCAGATGTACCTGCTGCTGGACTGCGTCGACGGCGAGATCGCCCGCTGGAAGAAGCAGTACTCCCTCAACGGCGTCTACCTGGACCGCGTCGGCGCCTACCTCACCGACGCCGCCGTGCTCACCGGCTTCGGCCTGCGCGCCGCCGACCTGTGGGGCAGCGGCCGCATCGACTGGCTGTGGGCCTTCCTCGGCACCCTGGCCGCCCTCGGCGCCATCCTGATCAAGGCCGAGACCGACCTCGTCGGCGTCGCCCGCCACCAGGCCGGCAAGCCGCCGGTCCAGGAGGCCGCCGCCGAGATGCGCTCCTCCGGCATGGCCCTGGCCCGCAAGGCCGCAGCGGCCCTGAAGTTCCACCGCCTCATCCTCGGCATCGAGGCGTCCCTGCTGATCCTGGCCCTGGCGATCGCCGACCAGATCCGCGGCGACCTGTTCTTCACCCGGCTCGGCGTGGCGGTGCTGGCCGGCATCGCCCTGGTGCAGACCCTGCTGCACCTGGTGTCGATCCTCGCCTCCAGCAGGCTGAAGTGAGCGGCATGAAGGTCGGCGCGGTCATCATCACCATGGGCAACCGCCCCGACGAGCTGCGCGCCCTCCTCGACTCCGTCGCCAAGCAGGACGGCGACCCGGTCGAGGTGGTCGTCGTCGGCAACGGCTCGCCCGTCCCGGACGTCCCCGAGGGCGTCCGCACCATCGAGCTGCCCGAGAACCTCGGCATCCCCGGCGGCCGCAACGTCGGCATCGAGGCCTTCGGCCCGGCCGGCCGGGACGCCGACGTCCTGCTGTTCCTCGACGACGACGGCCTGCTCGCCCGCCACGACACCGCGCAGCTGTGCCGCGAGGCGTTCGAGGCCGACCCGCGGCTCGGCATCATCAGCTTCCGCATAGCCGACCCGGACACCGGCGTCACCCAGCGCCGCCACGTCCCCCGGCTGCGCGCCGCCGACCCGATGCGCTCCTCCCGGGTCACCACCTTCCTCGGCGGCGCCAACGCCGTGCGCACCCGCGTCTTCGCCGACGTCGGCGGGCTCCCGGACGAGTTCTTCTACGCCCACGAGGAGACCGACCTGGCCTGGCGGGCGCTCGACGCCGGCTGGATGATCGACTACCGGTCCGACATGGTGCTGTACCACCCGACGACCGCTCCCTCGCGGCACGCGGTCTACCACCGCATGGTCGCCCGCAACCGCGTCTGGCTGGCCCGCCGCAACCTGCCCGCGCCCCTCGTCCCGGTCTACCTCGGGGTGTGGCTGCTGCTGACCCTCCTGCGCCGTCCCTCCCGCCCCGCCCTGCGCGCCTGGTTCGGCGGATTCCGCGAGGGCTGGACCAGCCCCTGCGGCACGCGCCGGCCCATGAAGTGGCGTACGGTGTGGCGGCTGACCCGTCTGGGCCGGCCCCCCGTCATCTGACAAGCTCGTGTCCGGGAGTACCCGGGAGTGCCCGAGGGGGCCGTACCCTGGCCCCGGCTCATGCAGGCCCGCACAGGCCGCGTATCTCGAAGACGAAAGTTTCAACTGGTGAGTGAGACAACGCACGACGCCACGGTCGCGGTGAGCGCGCCCGCGGCGCCCGACGAGGGCCTCACGGCGAGGGAACTCGCCGCCAAGCACGGGCTGAGCGTGAGCGGCGCCCGGCCCTCCCTCATCGAGTACGTCCGTCAGCTCTGGGACCGGCGGCACTTCATCCTCGCCTTCTCCCGCGCGAAGCTGACCGCCCAGTACAGCCAGGCCAAGCTCGGCCAGCTGTGGCAGGTGGCCACGCCGCTGCTGAACGCGGCCGTGTACTTCTTCATCTTCGGCCTGCTCCTGGAGGCCGACCGGGGCATGACCCGCGACGTGTACATCCCGTTCCTGGTCACGGGCGTGTTCGTGTTCACCTTCACGCAGAGCTCGGTGATGGCGGGCGTGCGGGCGATCTCCGGCAACCTCGGCCTGGTGCGCGCCCTGCACTTCCCGCGCGCCTCGCTGCCGATCTCCTTCGCGCTGCAGCAGCTCCAGCAGCTGCTGTTCTCGATGATCGTGCTGTTCGCCGTCACGGTCGGCTTCGGCCACTACCCGGACCTGTCCTGGCTGCTGATCGTGCCGGTGCTCGTCCTGCAGTTCTGCTTCAACACCGGCCTCGCGCTGATCATGGCCCGGGCGGGCGCCAAGACCCCCGACCTCGCGCAGCTCATGCCGTTCGTGATGCGGACCTGGATGTACGCGTCCGGCGTGATGTTCTCCATCCCCATCTTCCTTGCGGACAAGCCGGCCTGGATCGCGAACGTCCTGCAGTGGAACCCGGCCGCGATCTACATGGACCTGATGCGCTTCGCCCTGATCGACGACTACGGCTCGCGCTACCTGCCCGACCACGTGTGGGCGGTCGCGGGCGGCTGGGCCGTGCTGTTCGCCGTCGGCGGCTTCGTGTACTTCTGGAAGGCGGAGGAGAGGTACGGCCGTGGCTGACCAGAAGCAGGACGAGCGGATCCCCACCGTCATCGCGGACGACCTGCACATCGTCTACCGCGTCAACGGCGCCAAGTCCGGCAAGGGCAGCGCCACCGCGGCCCTCAGCCGCATCCTCAAGCGCGGCGAGGAGCGCGGTGTGCGCAAGGTGCACGCGGTCCGGGGAGTCTCCTTCATCGCCTACCGGGGCGAGGCCATCGGCCTGATCGGCTCCAACGGCTCCGGCAAGTCCACCCTGCTGCGCGCCATCGCGGGTCTGCTGCCCGCCGAGAGCGGCAAGGTCTACACCGACGGCCAGCCGTCGCTGCTCGGCGTCAACGCGGCCCTGATGAACGACCTCACCGGTGAGCGCAACGTCATACTGGGCGGGCTCGCCATGGGCATGTCCCGCGAGGAGATCAAGGCGCGCTACCAGGACATCGTCGACTTCTCCGGGATCAACGAGAAGGGCGACTTCATCACCCTGCCCATGCGCACCTACTCCTCCGGCATGGCGGCCCGGCTCCGCTTCTCCATCGCCGCCGCCAAGGACCACGACGTCCTGATGATCGACGAGGCCCTCGCCACCGGCGACCGCAAGTTCCAGAAGCGCTCCGAGGACCGCATCCGGGAGCTGCGCAAGGAAGCCGGCACGGTGTTTCTGGTCAGTCACAACAACAAGTCCATCCGCGACACCTGCAACCGCGTCCTGTGGCTGGAGCGCGGCGAACTGCGCATGGACGGCCCCACGGACGAGGTGCTCAAGGAGTACGAGAAGTTCACCGGCAAGTGACCCGGCCCGGCCAGGGCCCCGGCGGAACTGTTCCGGCGGGGCCCCGCGTCTGCAAAGGAAACGTCAACTCCGGCGCATGACAGGAATCTTGGGACCGATCGGCATGTTCCCGAAAGGTGCGGGACACCCTGACGAACCCCGACGCGTTGTACAACGTAAGCTGTACCGGTCCCGAAACACGGCAATCAGGGCAATAATGCGCGACACCGCCCGTCGGGGCATCGAGCGGACGGCTGGGCGGCGTGTCCGAAATAGTGCGTATTGGGTCGGCAGTGTAGAACGGGAGATGTGACGGCGATGGCTACGGAAACTCCCCAGCTCCACGCAGCACGTGCCGTCCCCGCTCCGGGCAGCCGGCGGTGACGGGAACCGGCACGGCGCGCGCCCTCGACCCGGAGCGCGCCACCCTCGACAAGGCCGCGGGCGAGAACTTCCCCGTGGCCCCCTTCTTCCTGCCCCGGGCCTGGCGCGACGACCTCATGGCCGTCTACGGCTTCGCCCGTCTGGTCGACGACATCGGCGACGGCGACCTGGCCCCCGACGGCGCCGACGCCCGCCTGCTGGGGGTCTCCCCGCGGGAGGCCGGGGACCGCACGGTCCTGCTGGACGCCTTCGAGACCGACCTGCGCAGGGTCTTCGGCTCCACGCCCCGTCACCCCCTGCTGCGCCGCCTGCAGCCGACCGTCCGCCGCTGCGCGCTGACCCCCGAGCCGTTCCTCGGCCTGATCGCCGCCAACCGCCAGGACCAGCTGGTCAGCCGCTACGAGACCTACGACGACCTGCTCGCCTACTGCGAGCTGTCCGCCAACCCCGTCGGCCGTCTGGTCCTCGCCGTCACCGGCACCTCGACCCCCGAGCGGATCCGCCGCTCCGACATGATCTGCACGGCTCTGCAGATCGTCGAGCACCTCCAGGACGTGGCCGAGGACCTGGCCCGCGACCGCGTGTACCTGCCCGCCGCCGACCTGAAGCGTTTCCACGTCCAGGAGACGGACCTCGCCGCGCGGACCGCCGGGGCGTCGGTCCGCGCGCTGATCGCCTACGAGGCACAGCGGGCCCGTGACCTGCTGGATGAGGGCGCCCCTCTGGTGGGCAGCGTCCGCGGCAGGCTGAAGCTGCTGCTCGCGGGGTTCGTGGCGGGAGGAAGGGCGGCCGTCGGCGCGATCGCCGCCGCCGGCTACGACGTACTTCCCGGCCCGCCCAAGCCCGGCAAGGTCCGGTTGCTGCGTGAGGTGGGCGTGACTCTGCGAGGAGAGGGGTGATCCGGACCGTGGAGTCGGAACCACACGCGTCCCCGCCGGTACTCGCCGCCTACAGCTACTGCGAGGCCGTCACCGGGCGGCAGGCCCGCAACTTCGCCTACGGCATCCGCCTGCTGCCGCTGGCCCAGCGGCGGGCGATGTCGGCGCTCTACGCGTTCTCGCGGCGGGTCGACGACATCGGCGACGGCCCGCTCGCCGACGACGTCAAGGTCGCCCGGCTGGAGGAGACCCGGGCGCTGCTCACCCGGATCCGCGAGGGCGCCACGGAGGAGGACGACACCGACCCGGTCGCCGTCGCCCTCGCGCACGCCGCCGCGCACTTCCCGATCCCGCTGGGCGGCCTGGACGAGCTGATCGACGGCGTCCAGATGGACGTCCGCGGTGAGACGTACGAGACCTGGGACGACCTGAAGGTCTACTGCCGCTGTGTGGCGGGCGCCATCGGGCGGCTCTCGCTCGGGGTGTTCGGCACCCAACCGGGGGCGCGCGGCGTCGAGCGCGCGCCCGAGTACGCCGACACGCTCGGTCTCGCGCTCCAGCTCACCAACATCCTTCGGGACGTCCGCGAGGACGCCGAGGGCGGCCGCACCTATCTGCCCGCCGACGACCTCGCCAAGTTCGGCTGCTCGGCCGGCTTCAGCGGGCCGAGACCCCCGGAGGGCTCCGACTTCGCGGGCCTGGTGCACTTCGAAGTGCGGCGCGCCCGCGCCCTGTTCGCCGAGGGCTACCGTCTGCTGCCCATGCTCGACCGGCGCAGCGGAGCCTGTGTCGCCGCCATGGCCGGCATCTACCGCCGGCTGCTGGACCGCATCGAGCGCGACCCGGAGGCCGTCCTGCGCGGCCGGGTCTCGCTGCCCGGCCGGGAGAAGGCGTACGTCGCGGTGCGCGGACTGTCCGGTCTGGACGCCCGGCACGTGACCCGACGGGCCGTCAGGAGGCGCGTGTGAGCAGCACACCGGTCCAGGAGGACACCACCGTCGGCCGGGTGCCCGTCCGCCGGGGTGGTGCGGTCCCGTCCCGCCGCGAGGCGGCGCGGTGCGCGGTGCGCTATGCCCTCCGTGGCCTCTGGTCGGCACGCCGCGCGGGGCAGAGCAGCGGACCGGTCCACGGGGACACAGACGGCGGCCGGGGTGGTGCCGTCCCGTCCCGCCGCGAGGCGCGGTGCGCGGTGCGCCGTGCCGGCCGTGGCACGGCGCCGGCACGCCGCGCGGGGCGATGCCCCAGGCCCGCCGCGGTGCCGGGCGGCTCCGCCTCCGTGGCCCCGGCGGCAGGGCACCGCTGCGGGACCCCGTTGCGCCGCCCCGTCGCGGAGAACCGGCGGGCAACCCTCCGGCTCGGTACGGCGTCCCTGACTCAGACGGCCCGTGCACCGCGAGGGCGGCACGACCGGGCCGTGGGGGAGGGTGCGCGATGACCCACGGCACACGGTCCCGGGGACCGGTCGCCGACGGACGGCACACCGTCGTGGTGGGCGGCGGGCTCGCCGGCGTCACCACCGCGCTCGCCCTCGCCGACGCCGGAGTGCGCGTCACCCTGCTGGAGGGCAGGCCCCGCCTGGGCGGACTCGCCTTCTCCTTCCGGCGCGGCGAGCTGACCGTCGACAACGGACAGCACGTCTACCTGCGCTGCTGCACGGCCTACCGCTGGTTCCTCGACCGCATCGAGGGCGCGGCACTGGCCCCGCTGCAGGACCGGCTCGACGTACCGGTGGTGGACGTCGCCCGTCCCGAGGGGCGGCGGCTGGGCAGGCTGCGGCGCGACGCGCTGCCCGTGCCCCTGCACCTGGGCCGCAGCCTGGCCACCTATCCGCACCTGTCGCTCGCCGAGCGCGCCCGGGTCGGCCGGGCCGCGCTCGCGCTCCACGGACTCGACCCCGCCGATCCGGCGCTGGACGAGCGGGACTTCGGCAGCTGGCTGACCGCGCACGGCCAGTCGGCGCGCGCCGTCGAGGCCCTGTGGGACCTGGTCGGGGTCGCCACCCTCAACGCGGTCGCCTCCGACGCCTCCCTGGCGCTCGCCGCGATGGTGTTCAAGACCGGTCTGCTGTCCGACCCGGGCGCGGCCGACATCGGCTGGGCCCGCGTCCCGCTCGGCGACCTGCACGACCGCCTCGCCCGCACGGCGCTCGACTCCGCGGGTGTGCGCACCGAGGTCCGCACCCGCGTCACCTCCGTCTCCCGCGGCGCGGACGGCCGGTGGAGCGTGACGGTCCCCGGCGAGACCCTCCGGGCCGACGCGGTCGTCCTCGCCGTACCGCAGCGCGAGGCGCACGGCCTGCTGCCCGCCGGTGCCCTCGACGCACCCGAGCGCCTCCTGGAGATCGGCACCGCGCCGATCCTCAACGTCCATGTGGTGTACGACCGCAAGGTGCTCGGCCGGCCGTTCCTCACCGCCCTCAGTAGCCCGCTGCAGTGGGTCTTCGACCGGACCGAGGCGTCCGGGCTGCGCGCGGGGCAGTACCTCGCCGTGTCGCAGTCGGCGGCCCAGGACGAGATCGACGAACCCGTCGCCGTGCTGCGCGAGCGGTACCTGCCCGAGCTGGAGCGGCTGCTGCCGCTCACCCGCGGCGCCGTAGTGAAGGACTTCTTCGTCACCCGGGAGCGCACCGCGACGTTCGCTCCCACCCCCGGCGTCGGGCGCCTCAGGCCCGGCGCCCGCACCAAGGCACCCGGCCTCTACCTGGCCGGAGCGTGGACCGCCACCGGGTGGCCCGCGACCATGGAGAGTGCGGTCCGCAGTGGTGTGAGCGCGGCGGACGCCGTGCTGGGCGCCCTGGGCCGGCCCCGCCCGCGCCACCTCTTCGAGTTCGAGGAGGCGGCGTGATGCTCGCTCGGCACCACGCGGCGGGCGGCCCCCGCACCCCCGGTACCGCAACAAGAGGAGAGACTGTGCCCACTGTGCCCCCGGCCTCGAGGACTGCCGAGGCGGTGGACGTGACCGCGCTGCTGGAGCGCGGCCGGACCCTGGCCACTCCGGTACTGCGGGCGGCCGTCGACCGCCTGGCACCTCCCATGGACACTGTTGCCGCCTACCACTTCGGCTGGATCGACGCCCAGGGCAGGCCCGCCGAGGGCGACGGCGGCAAGGCCGTGCGCCCCGCCCTCGCCGTGCTGTCCGCCGAGGTCATGTCCGCCGCGCCCGAGACCGGCATCCCCGGCGCCGTCGCCGTGGAACTGGTCCACAACTTCTCCCTTCTCCACGACGACCTCATGGACGGCGACGAGCAGCGCCGCCACCGCGACACGGTCTGGAAGGTGCACGGCCCCGCCCAGGCCATCCTGGTCGGCGACGCCCTGTTCGCCCTCGCCAACGAGGTGCTCCTCGAACTCGGCACCGTCGAGGCCGGCCGCGCCACCCGCCGTCTGACCACCGCGTCCCGCGCCCTGATCGACGGCCAGGCCCAGGACATCTCCTACGAGCACCGCGACCGCGTCAGCGTCGAGGAGTGCCTGGAGATGGAGGGCAACAAGACCGGCGCCCTGCTCGCCTGCGCCAGCTCCATCGGTGCGGTCCTCGGCGGCGCCGACGACCGCACCGCCGACACGCTGGAGAAGTACGGCTACCACCTGGGCCTCGCCTTCCAGGCCGTCGACGACCTGCTCGGCATCTGGGGCGACCCGGTCTCCACCGGCAAGCAGACCTGGAGCGACCTGCGCCAGCGCAAGAAGTCGCTGCCGGTCGTGGCCGCGCTCGCCGCCGGCGGCTCCGCCTCCGAGCGGCTCGGCGAGCTCCTCGCCGCCGACGCCAAGGCCAGCGACTTCGAGAACTTCTCCGAGGAGGAATTCGCGGCCCGCGCCGCCCTCATCGAGGAGGCGGGCGGCCGCGAGTGGACCGCCGACGAGGCACGCCGTCAGCACACCATCGCCATCGAGGCCCTCGACGCCGTGGACATGCCCGACCGGGTGCGGGAGCAGTTCACGGCGCTCGCGGACTTCGTCGTCGTACGGAAGAGATGATCACCATCGGCCGAATAGCCCTCGCGTAGTCGCCGGCCGGTGCCGCGAGACCACTCGGAGCACCGGCCGACGGCGGACCCACAGCAGCTGCACACCTTGCACCACTGCACGAAGGGGAAGCCATGACAGCGACGACCGACGGAAGCACCGGGGCCACCTTGCCGCCCCGCGCCGCCGCGGCCAGCGACACCGACACCCCCGGGGCGGCCGGGGCATCCGAAACCGCCGCCCGCGCCGTCCGGCGCGCCACCGACCACCTGCTCTCCCGCCAGGACGCCCAGGGCTGGTGGAAGGGCGACCTCGAGACCAACGTCACGATGGACGCCGAGGACCTGCTGCTCCGTCAGTTCCTCGGCATCCGCGACGAGAAGACCACACAGGCCGCCGCCCTCTTCATCCGCGGCGAACAGCGCGAGGACGGCACCTGGGCCACCTTCTACGGCGGCCCCGGCGAACTCTCCACCACCGTGGAGGCCTACGTCGCCCTCCGTCTGGCCGGGGACGCGCCCGACGCCCCCCACATGGCGAAGGCCTCGGCGTGGATCCGCGCGCAGGGCGGTATCGCCGCGGCCCGGGTCTTCACCCGCATCTGGCTGGCCCTGTTCGGCTGGTGGAAGTGGGAGGACCTGCCCGAACTGCCGCCCGAGCTGGTCTTCTTCCCGAAGTGGGTGCCGCTCAACATCTACGACTTCGGCTGCTGGGCCCGGCAGACCATCGTCCCGCTGACGATCGTCTCCGCGAAGCGCCCGGTCCGCCCCGCGCCCTTCCCGCTCGACGAGCTGCACACCGACCCGGACCACCCGAACCCGCGCACACCCCTGGCGAGCCCGTTCAGTTGGGACGGGGCCTTCCAGCGGATGGACAAGGGCCTGCACGTCCTGCGCAGGGCCGTGCCGCGCCGGCTGCGCCGGGCCGCCATGAACAGCGCCGCCCGCTGGATCATCGAGCGCCAGGAGAACGACGGCTGCTGGGGCGGCATCCAGCCCCCGGCCGTCTACTCGGTCATCGCCCTGCACCTGCTCGGCTACGACCTCCAGCACCCCGTGATGCGGGAAGGGCTGGCGTCCCTGGACCGCTTCGCCGTGTGGCGCGAGGACGGGGCCCGGATGATCGAGGCCTGCCAGTCGCCGGTGTGGGACACCTGCCTCGCCGCGATCGCGCTCGTCGACGCCGGACTGCCCGCCGACCACCCGCAGTTGGTGAAGGCGGCCGACTGGATGCTGGGCGAGGAGATCGTCCGGCCCGGCGACTGGTCGGTGCGGCGGCCCGGACTGCCGCCCGGGGGCTGGGCGTTCGAGTTCCACAACGACAACTACCCCGACATCGACGACACGGCCGAGGTGATCCTCGCGCTGCGCCGGATCGCCCACCACGACCCGGAGCGGGTCGACCGGGCCATCGGCCGCGGCGTGCGCTGGACCCTCGGCATGCAGTCGAGGAACGGCGCCTGGGCCGCGTTCGACGCCGACAACACCAGCCCCTTCCCGAACCGGCTGCCGTTCTGCGACTTCGGCGAGGTCATCGACCCGCCCTCCGCGGACGTCACCGCGCACGTCGTCGAGATGCTCGCCGCCGAGGGCCTCGCCCACGACCCGCGCACCCGGCGCGGCGTCGAGTGGCTGCTGGCCGAACAGGAGCCGGACGGCTCGTGGTTCGGGCGCTGGGGCGTCAACTACGTCTACGGCACCGGGTCCGTCGTGCCCGCCCTGGTCGCCGCAGGCATCCCCGCCGCGCACCCGGCGATCCGGCGGGCGGTGACCTGGCTGGAGTCGGTCCAGAACGACGACGGCGGCTGGGGCGAGGACCTGCGCTCCTACCGGCATGTGCGGGCATGGAGCGGCAGAGGCGCCTCGACCGCCTCCCAGACGGCGTGGGCGCTGATGGCGCTGCTCGCCGCGGGGGAGCGGGACTCCAAGGCCGTCGAACGCGGCGTCGCCTGGCTCGCGGCCACCCAGAGGGAGGACGGCTCCTGGGACGAGCCGTACTTCACGGGCACGGGCTTCCCGTGGGACTTCTCGATCAACTACCACCTCTACCGGCAGGTGTTCCCGCTGACCGCGCTCGGCCGGTACGTCCACGGTGAGCCGTTCGCCGACCGGCACCAGGGGGGCTGATGAGCGCACAGCCCGCCCCGGCCCCGCTGCTGATCGCCTGCGCGCTCGGCATCGAGCAGGTCGCCCTGCGCGCGGGCGGCCGGGGCGGGGCCGGAGGGCCGGTCACCGTGCTGCGCACGGGCATGGGACCGGCCGCGGCCGAGCGGGCCGTCACCCGCGTGCTGGCCGGGCCCGGCCTGCGCGACGCCGCCGTCCTCGCCACCGGCTTCTGCGCGGGCCTCGCGCCCGGCATGCACCCCGGGGACCTGGTCGTCGCCGAGGAGACCCGCGACCCGAGCGGCACGACCCCCTGCGTCGGGACCGAGCTGCTGGTCGAGGAGCTGGGGCGGGCGGTGCCGGGGCGGACCGTGCACACCGGGCCGCTGACCGGCTCCGACCACGTCGTCCGCGGCCCGGAGCGGTCCGCCCTGCTCGCGACCGGCGCCATCGCGGTCGACATGGAGTCGGCCATCACGCTCCTGAGCGCCGTGCGCGCGGGCGAGCGCCCGGTTGCGGCCGTCCGGGTGGTCGTGGACGCTCCTGAACATGAACTCGTCCGGATCGGCACGGTACGCGGTGGAATATCGGCTTTCCGCGTCCTTCGCTCCGTCCTTCCCGCTTTCTTCGAATGGCACCGTTCCTTGCTGCTCCCCAGGAGGTGAGCCAGATGGCCATGCCGCTCCGACAGTCCATCAAGGTCGCTACGTATTTGGCTGAACAGAAGCTCCGGCGGCGGGACAAGTTCCCGCTGATCGTGGAACTCGAGCCGTTGTTCGCCTGCAACCTCAAGTGCGAGGGGTGCGGCAAGATCCAGCATCCCGCCGGGGTGCTCAAGCAGCGGATGCCGGTCGCCCAGGCCGTGGGGGCGGTCGTGGAGTCCGGTGCCCCGATGGTGTCGATCGCCGGCGGCGAGCCGCTGATGCACCCTCAGATCGACGAGATCGTGCGCCAGCTGGTGGCCAAGCGGAAGTACGTCTTCCTCTGCACCAACGCCATGCTGCTGCGCAAGAAGATGGACAAGTTCCAGCCCTCTCCCTATTTCGCCTTCGCGGTGCACATCGACGGGCTGCGCGAGCGGCACGACGAGTCCGTGGCCAAGGAGGGCGTCTTCGACGAGGCCGTGGAGGCGATCAAGGAGGCCAAGCGGCGCGGCTTCCGGGTCACCACCAACTCGACCTTCTTCAACACCGACACCCCGCAGACCGTCATCGAGGTGCTGAACTTCCTCAACGACGACCTCCAGGTCGACGAGATGATGATCTCGCCCGCCTACGCCTACGAGAAGGCCCCCGACCAGGAGCACTTCCTCGGCGTGGAGCAGACCCGCGAGCTGTTCAAGAAGGCCTTCGCGGGCGGCAACCGGCGGCGCTGGCGGCTCAACCACTCCCCGCTCTTCCTGGACTTCCTGGAGGGCAGGGTCGACTTCCCGTGCACGGCCTGGGCGATCCCGAACTACTCGCTCTTCGGCTGGCAGCGGCCCTGCTACCTGATGAGCGACGGGTACGTGCCGACGTACCGGGAGCTGGTCGAGGACACCGACTGGGACAAGTACGGCCGCGGCAAGGACCCGCGCTGCGCCAACTGCATGGCGCACTGCGGCTACGAGCCCACCGCCGTGCTCGCCACCATGGGATCGCTCAAGGAGTCCCTGCGCGCCCTGCGCGAGACGGTCTCCGGGAACCGGGAGTGACGCCATGACCGCCATCTCGCTGGGCGTGCCCGAGGTGCCGGCGCGACCGGTCGCCGGGCGGCGGCCCTCGCGCCGCATCCAGGTCGGCCCGGTGCCGGTCGGGGGCGGGGCCCCGGTGTCGGTGCAGTCGATGACGACGACCCGCACCGCGGACGTCGGCGCGACGCTGCAGCAGATCGCCGAACTGACCGCGTCCGGCTGCCAGATCGTCCGGGTCGCCTGCCCCACGCAGGACGACGCGGACGCGCTGGCGACCATCGCCCTCAAGTCGCAGATCCCGGTGATCGCCGACATCCACTTCCAGCCCAAGTACGTCTTCGCGGCCATCGAGGCGGGCTGCGCGGCCGTCCGCGTCAATCCCGGCAACATCAAGCAGTTCGACGACCGGGTCAAGGAGATCGCGCAGGCCGCACGGGACCACGGCACGCCGATCCGGATCGGCGTCAACGCCGGGTCGCTGGACCGCAGGCTGCTGCAGAAGTACGGCAAGGCCACCCCGGAGGCGCTCGTGGAGAGCGCGCTGTGGGAGGCGTCCCTGTTCGAGGAGCACGGCTTCCGGGACATCAAGATCTCCGTCAAGCACAACGACCCGGTCGTGATGATCGAGGCCTACCGGCAGCTCGCCGAGCAGTGCGACTACCCGCTGCACCTGGGCGTGACGGAGGCGGGCCCGGCGTTCCAGGGCACGATCAAGTCGGCGGTCGCCTTCGGCGCGCTGCTGTCCCGGGGCATCGGCGACACGATCCGGGTGTCGCTGTCGGCGCCGCCCGTCGAGGAGGTCAAGGTCGGCATCCAGATCCTGCAGTCGCTGGGGCTCAGGGAGCGCCGGCTGGAGATCGTCTCCTGCCCGTCCTGCGGCCGCGCCCAGGTCGACGTCTACAAGCTGGCCGAGGAGGTCACGGCCGGGCTGGAGGGCATGGAGGTGCCGCTGCGCGTCGCCGTCATGGGCTGTGTCGTCAACGGCCCCGGCGAGGCGCGGGAGGCCGATCTGGGGGTGGCCTCCGGCAACGGCAAGGGCCAGATCTTCGTCAAGGGCGAGGTCATCAGGACCGTCCCCGAGTCGAAGATCGTCGAGACGCTGATCGACGAGGCCATGAAGCTCGCCGAGCAGATGGAGCAGGACGGCGTGGGGCCGGGGGAGCCGGCCGTCACCGTGAGCTGAGCAGCACGGAATCGAAGGGGGCCCGAGCGTGACGATTCTGGAGAGCATCCGGGGACCACGCGACCTGAAGGCGCTGTCCGAGGCGGAACTGGGGGAACTGTCCGACGAGATCAGGGAGTTCCTGGTGCACGCGGTCGCCAGGACCGGCGGCCATCTGGGACCCAACCTGGGCGTGGTGGAGCTGACCATCGCCCTGCACCGGGTCTTCGAGTCGCCGGCCGACCGCATCCTGTGGGACACCGGCCACCAGTCCTACGTCCACAAACTGCTGACCGGACGCCAGGACTTCTCCAAGCTGCGCGGCAAGGGCGGCCTGTCCGGCTACCCGTCCCGCGCCGAGTCCGAGCACGACGTCATCGAGAACAGCCACGCCTCCACCGCGCTCGGCTGGGCCGACGGGCTCGCCAAGGCCCGCCGGGTGCAGGGAGGCAGCGGCCACATTGTCGCCGTCATCGGTGACGGGGCGCTCACCGGTGGCATGGCCTGGGAGGCCCTCAACAACATCGCGGCCGCCAAGAACCGCCCGCTGATCATCGTCGTCAACGACAACGAGCGCTCCTACGCGCCCACCATCGGCGGCCTCGCCAACCACCTGGCGACCCTGCGCACCACCGACGGCTACGAGCGGGTCCTGGCCTGGGGCAAGGAGGTGCTCCAGGCGACGCCCCTGGTCGGCCGCACCGTCTACGAGGCCCTGCACGGCGCGAAGAAGGGCTTCAAGGACGCGTTCGCCCCGCAGGGCCTGTTCGAGGACCTGGGCCTGAAGTACGTCGGGCCGATCGACGGGCACGACGTCGGGGCGGTGGAGTCCGCGCTGCGGCGCGCCAAACGCTTCCACGGGCCGGTGCTCGTCCACTGCCTCACGGAGAAGGGCCGCGGCTACGAGCCCGCCCTCGCCCACGAGGAGGACCACTTCCACACCGTCGGCGTCATGGACCCGCTGACCTGCGCGCCCCTCTCACCCGCGGGCGGCCCGTCCTGGACCTCCGTGTTCGGTGAGGAGATCGTCCGCATCGGCGAGGAACGCGAGGACGTGGTGGCGATAACCGCCGCCATGCTGCACCCGGTGGGCCTCGGCGGATTCGCCGAGCGGTTCCCTGACCGGGTCTGGGACGTCGGGATCGCCGAGCAGCACGCGGCCGTCTCCGCCGCGGGCCTGGCGACGGGCGGCCTGCACCCGGTCGTCGCCGTCTACGCCACCTTCCTCAACCGCGCCTTCGACCAGCTCCTGATGGACGTCGCGCTGCACCGCTGCGGGGTGACCTTCGTCCTGGACCGGGCCGGGGTGACCGGCGTCGACGGGGCCTCCCACAACGGCATGTGGGACATGTCGGTGCTCCAGGTCGTCCCCGGTCTGCGGATCGCCGCGCCCCGGGACGCCGACCAGCTGCGCGCCCAGCTGCGCGAGGCGGTCGCCGTCGACGACGCGCCGACCCTGGTGCGCTTCCCGAAGGAGTCCGTCGGCCCGTCCGTCCCCGCCGTGGACCGCGTGGGAGGACTGGACGTGCTGCACCGGTCCCCGCAGCCGCGGGTCCTGCTGGTGGCCGTGGGCGTGATGGCGCCGGTCTGCCTCCAGGCCGCCGAGCTGCTCGAAGCGCGCGGCATCGGCTGCACCGTCGTCGACCCCCGCTGGGTCAAGCCCGTCGACCCGGCGCTCCCGGGCCTCGCCGCCGAGCACGGCCTGGTCGCCGTCGTCGAGGACAACAGCCGTGCCGCCGGGGTCGGTTCGGCCGTGGCGCTGGCCCTCGGGGACGCCGACGTCGATGTGCCGGTGCGGCGGTTCGGGATCCCGGAGCAGTTCCTCGCGCACGCCAAGCGCGGTGAGGTGCTCGCCGACATCGGCCTGACCCCCGTCGAGATCGCCGGACGGATCAGCGCGAGCCTGACCGTCAGGGAAGAGCTGTCCAAGGAGCCACAGGAATGACAACCGCCGAATCCGCGTCGGAGTCGTCGCAGGCCGGGGAGTTCGACCTCGGCAGGCTGCTGGCCGACCGCGGAGCCGAGCGCTACGAGCTGCACAGCCGGTACCTCAACCACCAGCTCCCGCGCATGCTGCACACCATCGGCTTCGACAAGGTCTACGAGCGCGCCGAGGGCGCCTACTTCTACGACGCGGACGGCGACGACTACCTGGACATGCTCGCCGGCTTCGGGGTGATGGGCCTCGGCCGCCACCACCCCGTGGTCCGCAAGGCGCTGCACGACGTCCTGGACGCGCGCCTCGCCGACCTCACCCGGTTCGACTGCCAGCCGCTGCCCGGGCTGCTGGCCGAGAAGCTGCTCGCGCACAGCCCGCACCTGGACCGGGTCTTCTTCGGCAACAGCGGCACCGAGGCCGTCGAGGGCGCCCTGAAGTTCGCCCGGTTCGTGACCGGCCGGCCCAGGGTGCTGTACTGCGCGCACGCCTTCCACGGCCTGACCACCGGCTCCCTGTCCGTCAACGGCGAGTCCGGCTTCCGCGACGGCTTCGCCCCGCTGCTGCCCGACACGGCCGTACCGCTCGGCGACCTCGACGCACTGGAGAGGGAGCTGCGCAAGGGCGACGTCGCCGCCCTGATCGTCGAGCCGATCCAGGGCAAGGGCGTGCTGGAGGCCCCGCCGGGCTATCTGCTCGCCGCCCAGGAGCTGCTGCACCGGCACAAGGCGCTGCTCATCGCCGACGAGGTGCAGACGGGCCTGGGACGGACCGGCGACTTCTACGCCTACCAGCACGAGGACGGCGTCGAGCCCGACCTGGTGTGCGTGGCGAAGGCGCTCTCGGGCGGCTATGTGCCGGTGGGCGCGACGATCGGCAAGGACTGGATCTTCAAGAAGGTCTACTCGTCCATGGACCGGGTGCTGGTCCACTCGGCCAGCTTCGGTTCCAACGCGCAGGCCATGGCGGCCGGGCTCGCGGTGCTGTCCGTGATGGAGAACGACCAGATCGTCGCGGGCGTCCGGGCCACCGGGGAGCGGCTGCGGTCCCGGCTGGCGGCGCTCGTGGACCGGTACGAGCTGCTCGCCGACGTCCGCGGGCGGGGGCTGATGATCGGCATCGAGTTCGGCCGGCCGGATTCGCTGCGGCTGCGCAGCCGCTGGGCCATGCTCCAGGCCGCCCGCAAGGGGCTGTTCGCGCAGATGGTCGTGGTGCCGCTGCTGCAGCGCCACCGCATCCTGACCCAGGTCTCGGGCGACCACATGGAGGTGATCAAGCTGATCCCGCCGCTGATCATCGGCGAGCGGGAGGTCGACCGGTTCGTCGACGCCTTCACGGCCGTGATGGACGACGCGCACCACGGCGGCCTGGTGTGGGACTTCGGCAAGACACTGGTGAAGCAGGCGGTCGCCAACCGCTGACACTCCGAACCCTCGGGTTTTGCCTGTCAGGCAAGAAATTTGCCGTAGAGGCAAGGGTCGGGCTGAATGAAGGCATGAGCTCCTCCGAGGCCGAGCGGCCTCCCGAGACCGACTCGCCGGGCGGGCGGCCCGACGCGCTGCCCGCCGTCGCGCCGCAGCTGAGGGCGCTGCGACGCCAGGCCGCCCTGACCCTGGAGGCCGCGGCCCGCGCCGCCGGGCTGTCGCCCGCCCACCTGTCCCGTCTGGAGACCGGGCAGCGCCAGCCCTCGCTGCCGATGCTGCTCACGCTCGCCCGGGTCTACGGTACGACGGTCTCCGAACTGCTCGGCGAGACGGTCGCCGGCCGGGACGCCGTCGTACGCGCCGCCGACATGGAGCCGACGGCGGCGGGCGGCTGGACCTACTGGCAGGCCGGCGCGTCCGGCCGCGGGATGCAGGCCCTGCGGGTCCACGTCCCGTACGGCTCCCAGGGCGACATCGTGCGCGTCCACCCCGGCGAGGAGTGGCTCCACGTGCTGCGCGGCCGGCTGCGGCTGCGCCTCGGCGACACCGCGCACCGGTTGTCGCCGGGCGACAGCGCGCACTTCGACTCGCTCACCCCGCACCGCATCGCCGCCGAGGACCACGACGGCGTAGACCTGCTCTTCGTCCACACCCTGCTGCAGAGCCCCACGGCCGCGTTGTGCCTGGGGCCCACCCCCGGAGACCTGTCATGAGCGACATCGAGGACAAGTTCCCGCGCGCCCTGTGGGTGCGGCTGTTCATCTACCTCGTGATGGGGCACGTCTTCGCGGCGTTCGTCTACTTCCTGTTCGAGGCGGGCAACCGCTGACCGCGCCTCAGTCGAGGAGCCGCTCGCGCAGCCGCTCCCGGGTCTCGGGAGCGAGCCCCAGCCCTTTCTCCAGGTAGGGACTGACACCGCCCCAGGTCTCCTCGATGGTCTCGAAGGCCGTCGCCAGGTACTCGGCGCGCGCGTCGAAGAGGGGGCTGAGCAGCTCCATGACCTCGGCGGAGTAGGCCGAGGCGTGCGAGCTGCTGCGGTGCACCTTGTAGCGGCGGTGCTTGGCGTTGGACTTCAGGTAGTCGTCGACGATCGCGTCGCGCTCGACGCCCACCGCGAGCAGCGTCACCGCGACCGACAGGCCCGCGCGGTCCTTGCCCGCCGCGCAGTGCATCAGCACCGGCACGCTGTCCTCCGCGAGCGCGTGCAGCACCTGGGAGTGCTCGGCGGTGCGCTCCTTGATGATCATGCGGTAGGAGGCGATCATCCGCTCCGCGCCCTTGCCGTCCGCGAGGATCGCGCGCAGCTGGTCCAGGTCGCCGTCGCGGACCATCTTCCAGAACTCCGCGCCGTCGGCCGGGTCGCTCAGCGGCAGGTTCACATTGCGCACGCCGGGCAGGGAGACGTCCGGCCCTTCGAGCTTCTGGTCGGCCGCGTTGCGGAAGTCGAAGATCGTGTGCAGGCCCAGGGTGGTCAGGAAGGCGGCGTCCTCACCGGTCGCGTGCGCCAGGTGACCGCTGCGGTACAGCACGCCCTGCCGGACCCGCCGTCCGTCCACGGTCGGCAGTCCGCCCACATCGCGGAAGTTGCGCACTCCGGCCAGCTCGGGTTCGGTCGACGGGACCTGCTGTGTCACGGGGGCTCCTCCCAGTCGGCGCCGCCGCCGCGGCTCGTCGGCGGGCACACCCGACCATACGACATGCCTGCCTGGGGCAATGAGTTGTCCACAATGAGTTGTCCACAGGCGTTGCCCGGAGCGCCCGGGCCCCTCGATGATGTTGGTGCCTGGTCGGACCTGGTCGGGCTTGTTCGAATCCGTGGGGGCGTGATGCCGGACATCTCCGAAGACGGTCGTACCTGGGTGCTCTCCGGCCCGGCGAGCAGCTACGCGCTCCACATCACGGAGCGGGACGAACTGCTGCACCTGCACTGGGGCCCGCGCATCGCCCTGGCCGACGCCGAGGCCCTCGCCGCCCGGCCGCTCCCCGATCACTGGCCCTTCGAGTCCTCGCTCGACGGGCGCGAGGAGTACCCGGTCGAGGGTGGCCCCCGCTTCACCCGCCCCGCCCTGTCCGTGCGCGGCGCCGGGCGGCGCGGCACCGAGTGGGTCTACGAGGGGCACGAGGCGGACGACGGCGAGCTGCGGCTGCGCTTCCGCGACGGCGGGCTGCTCATCACGCTGCACTACCGGATGCCCCCGGCCACCGACGTCGTCGAGCGCTGGGTGAGCCTGGACAACCGGGGACCGGCCGTCGAGGTGCTGCGCGCCGACTCCGCCACCTGGACCCTGCCCGAGCGCGACACCTGGCGGCTGTCCCAGCTGCACGGCCGCTGGGGCGCCGAGTCCCGGCTGGCGCGCTCCGAGCTCACGCCCGGCGAGAAGGTCCTCGGCAGCCGCCGCGGCCACACCTCCCACCAGCACCTGCCCTGGGTGGCCCTCGACACCGACGCGACGGAGGAGCGCGGCGAGGTCTACGGCTGCGCCCTGGGCTGGTCCGGGTCCTGGCGGATCGCCGTCGCCCGGCTCCCGGACGCGCGCGTGCAGATCACCGGCGGCGCCGGACACGACGACTCGGGCCTGCTGACGCTCGGCCCGGGGGAGGCGTACACCACACCCGTCTTCGCCGGGCTCTGGAGCGACGGCGGCTTCGGCGGGGCGAGCCGCGCCTGGCACGCCTATCAGCGCGACCACGTCGTCCCGGACGCCGGCCGCGACCGGCCGGTGCTGTTCAACTCCTGGGAGGCCACCGGCTTCGACATCTCCGAGGAGCAGCAGCGGGCGCTGGCCGAGCGGGCCGCCGCCCTGGGGGTCGAGCTGTTCGTGGTCGACGACGGCTGGTTCGGGGCGCGCACCGGTGACCGGGCCGGGCTCGGCGACTGGACGCCCAACCCGGACCGCTTCCCCGGCGGGCTCGGGCCGCTCGCCCGCCACGTGCACGGCCTCGGTATGCGGTTCGGGATCTGGGTCGAGCCCGAGATGGTCAACCCGGACAGCGAGCTGTACCGCGCCCACCCGGACTGGGTGCAGTACCAACCGGGACGAAAGCGGACGGAGTTCCGCAATCAGCTGGTGCTGAACCTCGCCCGCGAGGACGTCCGGGAGTACCTCTGGGAGCGGCTCGACGGGCTGCTGTCCAGCGCCCCGATCGACTACGTCAAATGGGACTTCAACCGCTGCTTCACCGACGCCGGCTGGCCGGACGACCCCTACCCGCAGCGACTGTGGGTCGACCACGTGCGCGCCCTGTACGCCCTGCTCGACCGGCTGCGGGCCGCGCACCCGGGCGTGGCCTTCGAGTCCTGCTCGGGCGGCGGAGGGCGCGTCGACCTCGGTGTGCTGAGCCGCACGGACCAGGTGTGGACCTCGGACAACACCGACCCGCTGGACCGGCTCGCCATCCAGCACGGCTTCAGCCAGATCCACCCCGCGCGCGTGATGGCCGCCTGGGTCACCGACAGCCCGAACGCCATGCTCAACCACCGGTCCAGCTCCCTGCGCTTCCGGTTCGTCAGCGCCATGGCCGGTGTGCTGGGGATCGGCGGCGATCTCACCCGGTGGACCCGGGAGGAGCTCGCCGAGGCGGGCGGGTGGGTGCGGCTCTACAAGGAGATCCGCCCCGTGGTGCAGCGCGGGGACCTCTACCGGCTGCGGCCTCCGGAGGGCGGCCTCAGTGCCGTGCAGTACGTCCTCGGCGACGAGGCGGTCGTCCTCGCCTGGCTCCAGGCGCAGCGCTACGGCGAGCCCGTCCCGGCACTCCGGCTGCGCGGGCTCGACCCGGCGGCGACGTACGAATGCCCCGAAACGGGCGAAGTGCACCGAGGAGGTGTCCTGCTGCATCACGGTTTGCGGGTCGGGCTGCGCGGGGACCTCGACGCCGCGGTCGTCCGCCTTAAGCGGAAGTAGTCGTTCTGTCCGAATGGGGTGCTTAGGGCGCTTCGCCATAACGTGCCCCGTTCGTAAAGGGGTTGTGGACAGGGTGCGTGACCATCGTCATATTCGTGACGATGTGTCGTCGCCATGTGCACGTAATTGCGGCGTCAATCAGGGCTATTGAGGGAAACCGGAGATCCGTAATCCACGCTCGGTGACGGGAAATGTGGCGGCGCGTCAAGGAAAACGCCGTCACGGGCAACCGCAAGCTTGTCCGGTTGCGTCTTGGTCGCTTACGTTCCACACCAATCCGGACGGACGCCTAATCCTGCCGCCGCCCGGAGCCCGCACACACTGACCCGTGTACGGCAGGAGCGGGGGACCCACAGGTACGACGCCTGTTCCGGTTCCCGGAACGGCTTGGGGTTAAGCCACGCCTCGGCGCGGCCGGGCATCTCCAGCCCGCACCCGACAGCTCACCTCGCAGGCGCCGGAGAGGAATTCGCCATGCCCGCGAAGGGTAAGCACCGCCGTCCGAAAACCCAGCGTTTCACCCGCTCCATCGCCGTCGCCGGAACCGGCGGCGCCGCTCTCGCCCTTCCGCTCATGGGTGCCGCCGGCGCCCACGCTGCCACCCCGCAGTCGGCTCCGGAAAAGGCCGTCCAGTCCGCTCCGGCCGCCGGGAAGCAGGGCGCCGAAAAGGCCGCCACCACCCGCACGTACACCGTGAAGGCCGGGGACTACCTGGCGAAGATCGCCGACGACCAGAACGTCAGCGGCGGCTGGAAGAAGCTCTACTCGGACAACCGCGACGCCGTCGGCGACGACCCGTCGCTCATCCACCCGGGTCTGAAGCTGTCCCTCGGCAAGAAGGCGGCGTCCGCGCCGAAGGCCGAGTCGTCCGCGCCGAAGGCGTCGGCCGAGAAGCAGGCGAAGAAGTCCTCCGCCGCCGAGTCCTCCTCCAAGGCCGGCACCGCCGCGAAGCCGGCCGCCGCCAAGCCCGCCGCGAAGCCGGCCGCCGAGACCAGCGCCAGCGGGTACAGCGCCCCGGTGGACGGTGCCACCGTCGGCACCCCGTACCGCATGTCCGGCAGCATGTGGTCCAGCGGCTACCACACCGGTGTCGACTTCGTCGTCCCGACCGGCACCTCCCTGAAGGCCGTCGGCGCGGGCACGGTCGTCTCCGCCGGGTGGGGCGGCGCGTACGGCAACCAGGTCGTCCTCAGGCTCGCCGACGGCAGCTACGCCCAGTACGCCCACCTGTCCCAGCTCTCCGTCTCGGCCGGCCAGGCCGTGACCGCCGGGCAGCAGGTCGGCCTGTCCGGTGCGACCGGCAACGTCACCGGGCCGCACCTGCACTTCGAGATCCGCACCACGCCGGACTACGGCTCGGACGTGGACCCGGTCGCCTTCCTGCGCTCGCACGGCGTCTCCATCGGCTGACCGACCGCACGACCACCTGCCTGACACGCACACCGAAGGCCGGACCCCGATCCCCGGGTCCGGCCTTCGGCTCGCCCGCCAACGCCCCCGTCGGGCCGCCTATTCCGGAATTGGCGAACACTTGGGAAGTGGCTTATCTCACCGCCCGTCAACCCCTTCCTACGGTCGCGTAGGTCACATTCGAGGGTGAATCATGAACGGCTGTGGCAGACGATTCGAAGAGTGACAGCAGAGTAGTGATCGGGTCGTACGTGGCGGTGGGGGACAGCTTCACCGAGGGCGTCGGTGACCCCGGCCCCGACGGGGCGTTCGTCGGCTGGGCCGACCGGTTCGCCGTCCTGCTCGCCGACCGCCGGCCCGAAGGCGACTTCCGGTACACGAACCTCGCCGTGCGCGGGAAGCTCCTCGACCAGATCGTGGCGGACCAGGTGCCGCGGGCCATCCAGATGGCTCCGGACCTCGTCTCGTTCTGCGCCGGGGGCAACGACATCCTCCGTCCCGGCACCGATCCGGACGAGCTGGCCGAGCGCTTCGAGCGGGCCCTCGCCCCGCTCGCCGCCGCGGCCGGCACGGTCATGGTGACGACCGGGTTCGACACGCGCGGCATGCCCGTGCTGAAGCATCTGCGCGGCAAGATCGCCACCTACAACGGGCACGTCCGTGCCATCGCCGACCGGTACGGCTGCCCGGTGCTCGACCTGTGGTCCCTGCGCAGTGTGCGGGACCGCAGGGCGTGGGACGCGGACCGGCTGCACCTGTCGCCGGAGGGGCACACCCGGGTCGCGCTCCGCGCGGGCCAGGTGCTCGGCATCGAGGTACCGGCCGACCCCGAGCAGGAGTGGCCCCCGCTCCCGCCGCGCGGCACCCTCGAGGTCCGGCGCGACGATGTGCACTGGGCTCGGCAGTTCCTGGTGCCGTGGATCGGGCGGCGGTTGCGCGGGGAGTCGTCGGGCGACCACGTGACCGCGAAGGGCGCGCTGTCCCCGGACGACATCCGGTCGCGGATCGCGGCGGTGGCGTAGCGGCGACGGCTTGATGGGGCGGTGGTCCGTGGCGGTTCCGGTGGGAGGCGCCACACCGGCTGACGGGGAGTGGACGCGCTCATGGCTGAGGGCGGACGCGCCTGTCGGCCACGTCCCGTGTGCGAAGCGGCAGTTGGGGGTGCCGTGCCGTGGGCGCGTCCCGGTGAGGGCGATCCGCGATCCGCTGCCCTCGTGCCGCCGGGGCAGCGGCGCGGTATGTCTCGCTGTCGGCCACGTGCCGTGCGTAGATGAGAAGTCGGGGCCCGCCCGCCCCAGGCCCGCATGGCGCCAGGGGCGGTCGGCAGCCCCTGCCGCCGTCCCTCAGCGGTACGCCGGGTCGCTCACCGGTGGGCGGGCGTCGCGCCCAGTTCGCGGGTCAGGGCCTCCTCCGCCCACTGCTGGGCCCGGGCCCGGGGCAGTGAGCCCGGATAGGACGTCAGCTGAACGGCCAGGCCGTCGAGGAAGGCCGTGAGGCGAAGGGCCGCGGCCCGGGGGTCCGGGCAGGGGAACTCGCCGGCCGCCACGCCCTCCGCGATGACCTCGGCGAGAGCCGCCTTCCACCGCCGGTCGAGGTCCTCGGCGACCTCCCGCAGGGCGGGCTCGCGCAGGGCGACCGCCCAGCCCTCGATCCACAGCCGCCAGCCCTTGGCCTGACCGGTCGGGGCGTACCACCGGACGGCCGACCGCAGCCGGCGCAGCGCCGACGTGCGGCGGCCGAGCAGTTTGCGCAGCCGCGCGAGGTCGGCCTCGGCCGCGTGCCGGAACGCGGCGGCGACCAGCTGCTCCTTCGTGGAGAAGTGGTACAGCACCAGCGCGTTGCTCACCCCGAGCGCCGAGGCCACGTCGGCGATGCGCACCGCCGCCACACCCCGGGCCTCGATCTGCTCGACGGCGGCCCGCAGCAGTTCCCCACGCCGCTCCGCCACGCTCAACCGGACTCTCGTCACGCCGTCACCCTACCCACGCCCCCGCGGCCGGCCGGCGCGCGGATCCGCCGCCGCGGCGGCGCTGCCTCAGCGGTACCAGCCGAAGCGTTCCGCCATCACCGGGAGCCGGTCCGCGGCGATCGCGTGCGCGGCGGCCCGCGGGGTCGTCCCGTCGGCCTCCGCGCGGGCCAGCATCCGCCCGACCAGAGCCCGCATGGAGCGGCGCGTGTGGGTGAACGCCTCCTCGGCGTCGGCCCCGATGTCCCCGAACAGGGTCCACCACCACCAGGCGTTCGTACCGGAGTTGACCACGACGTCCGGCAGCACGGTCACGCCCCGGGCGGCCAGCAGCGGCTCCGCCTCCGGCAGTACCGGCATGTTCGCCGCCTCCACCACCCAACGGGCGGTGATCCGCTCCTGGTTCCCGGTGTCGATCGCGTACGACACCGCCGCCGGCACCAGCACCTCCGCGTCCGCCGACAGCCAGGCGTCGCCGGGCAGTTCGAGGTCGCCGGGGCGCAACGCGCAGCGGTCGACGATGCCGTGCGGGTCCCGGGCGGCGAGCAGCGCCTCGACGTCGAGGCCCGCCGGGTTGGCGATCGTGCCCTTGAGGTCGGCGACCGCCACGACCGTGAGTCCCGCGCGCGCGAGGAACCGCGCGCTCGCCCCGCCCATGGTGCCGAACCCCTGGAGGGCGACCCGGGTCCCCGCGTACGGCACCCCGGCCCGGTCCAGCGCGGTGAGCGCCGCCTCGGCGACGCCGCAGCCGCCGGCCAGCTCGTCCAGCCCGATGCCGTCCACCTCGACGGCGAAGGCGTCCGCGAGCCGTCGCCGGGCCTCGGCCTCGTCGTCCAGCAGCGGATACACGGCCTGGATCGAGGAGACCAGTCCCGCCTCGGCGGCGGCCCGGTCGATCAGGTCCTGGGAGAGCCCGAGGTCCTCACCCGTCGTCCAGCAGCTCTCGAGGTACGGCCGCATGGCGCGCAGGTAGCGCACCAGCAGCGGGTACGCCTCCGGGTCCCGCGGATCGCAGTCGATGCCGCCCTTGGCGCCGCCGAGCGGGACGTAGCGCGCGGCCGGGTCGTAGTGCAGGGCCTCCTTCATCGTCATGCCGCGCGCCAGGCCGGTCACCTCCTCCAGGGTGCAGCCGGGGCGCATCCGCAGACCGCCGCTGGCGACGCCGCGCACCAGCCGGTCGACGACCAGGTGGCCCTGCCGTCCGGTGACGTGGTCGGTCCAGGTGAGGGACAGCAGAGGGCCGGCCATGGAGGGCTCCTTCGGTGGGTTGCTGAATCGCCGATCAGTATCGTGCCCGGTGGGGCCCCTGCGCCCGGGGGTTGCCGAAGAGACGGACCATAATGGAAAACCTGACCGACTCCACCTGGAGGTACCGTGGCAGGCTTCCGTCCCCTGAGCTCCGGGCTGCGCGCACTGCGCCCCGAAGCGTTCGGCGCGGACCCGCGCGGGGAGCGCATGGCGCGCATCCGCAGATCGCCCCACTTCAAGGACGGGGTCTTCCAGAACCCCGGCGGCCCCGCCCGGACCCGGCCCTCGGGCTCGACCCTGGACTTCGCGAAGGCCTTCTTCGACAAGGACACCCGGCCCCGCCGCTCCCCGAAGGGCGCGGTGCCGGTGTACGCCTCCACCCTGGCCGACCTCGCCCGGCCCCCGGCCACCGGTCTGCGGCTGACGTGGACGGGGCACTCCAGCGTGCTCGCCGAGATCGACGGCCGGCGGGTGCTGTTCGACCCGGTGTGGGGGCGGCGCTGCTCCCCGTTCTCCTTCGCCGGACCGAAGCGGCTGCACCCGGTGCCCGCGCCGCTGGCCGCGCTCGGCCCGGTCGACGTGGTGGTCATCTCGCACGACCACTACGACCACCTGGACCTGCCCAGCATCAAGGCGCTGGCCGGCACGGACACCCTGTTCGCCGTGCCGCTCGGCGTGGGCGCGCACCTGGAGCACTGGGGCGTGGCCGCGAGCCGGCTGCGCGAACTGGACTGGCACGAGTCCACGGAGATCGGCGGCCTCACCCTCACCGCCACCCCGGCCCGCCACTTCTGCGGCCGCGGCCTGCGCAACACCCAGCACACCCTGTGGGCCTCCTGGGTCGTCGCCGGTGAGGAGCACCGGATCTACCACAGCGGAGACACCGGCTACTTCGACGGCTTCCGGCAGATCGGCGCCGACCACGGCCCGTTCGACGCGACGATGATCCAGATCGGCGCGTACTCGGACTTCTGGCCCGACATCCACATGACGCCCGAGGAGGGCATGCGCGCCCACCTCGACCTGCAGGGCGGACCGGAGCACGGTCCGATGCTGCCGATCCACTGGGCCACCTTCAACCTGGCCACGCACCCCTGGGCGGAGCCCGGTGAGGGGACGGTCGCGGCCGCCCGTGCGGCGGGGGCCCGGATCGCCCTGCCCCGGCCGGGCGAGCCCTTCGAGCCGACGTCCGGAGCCGTCCCGTCCGAGCCGTGGTGGCGCGGGGTGGCGGTCGAGGCGCCGGGCGGCGGTCCGGCCGCGGAGGTCGTCACCGAGGCCGTGGTCAAGAGCGCCACGGACGCGGCAGCCATGGCCCAGGCCAATGCGGAGAGTGACCGCAATGAGGGCGCCTCGGACGGCTCCGGAAGCCCGGAGCGGCTGCCGACGGGCTGACCCGGGGCGTACGGCGGACACACGGCGAGGGCCGGGGAGCGTGAGGCTCCCCGGCCCTCGCCTTTGCGTGTGACCACTGCTGACCAGGTCTGATCGGTTCGTTTCTCTTCGAGTTCGGGTGTGCGGCGCGGTTATCGGTCTGTCGTACGAGCGCTCATACCAGAGCGGGACGCTCACCGCATGAGTTTGTCAACTGCCCACCGCACATGATGCGGTGGCAACTACTGTCAGTGGCCGTCGGGAAGCAGGACGGATCAAGGAGCGGGGGGCCGGCACGTGCGGGCGCAAGGCGGACGAGGGAGTCGCGGCGGCGGGGATCCCCGCTGCCCGCGCACCACCGACGCCGGTACCGGCGCCGCCCCGGCTCCCGGCTCCGGGCGGCACGCGGAACCCGCACGCGCCGGCGCCGGCCGGCCGCGAGGCGAGTCCGGGCACACGGCCCGGGACGCACGGCAGCGGCCGCGCGAACCCGGCCGCACCCCCGCAAGCCCCCCCGGCACCCAGGCCCGACGGACCAGTACGAGGACACCGATGTCTCACCTCCGCGCCCCGGCCGCACGCGCAGACCGCCGTGAGGGCGGGCGGCACGGGCGTCCGGCCGCCCGCACCGCACCCGCGCTGCCCGAGACCCACATACGGCCCCAGCTGCTGCGCCTGGCCGTACTGCCGCCCGTCGCCGTCGCCCTCAGCGGCTGCGCCGCCGTCCTCTTCACGGTCCGCTCCACCGGAGCCCGGCCGGGCCCCACCCTGTGGGCCGTGCTCGGCGGCGCGGTGTTCGTGACCCTCGTCGCCATCGCCGTCGCCGCCGTGGCCGCCAACCGGGCCGCCAGGTCCGTGCGCGACCGCATCGGCGTCCTGCGCCGCACCACCGCCCGCCGCGAGGCCGACCTGCGCACCCTGGTCGAGACACTGCGCCGCGGCGACGGACCCCCACAGCACAGCCCGCAGGGCCACCGCGGCCAACCCGCCGAGGACGCCGACGAGTTCGACCTCCTCGGCGCCGACCTGGCCCGCGCGCACGACGGCGCCGTCACCGCCGTCGTGCAGGCCTCCCAGCTGTCCAGCCAGGCGGGCAGCGAGCAGAAGCTCGAGGTCTTCGTCAACCTCGCCCGGCGTCTGCAGTCACTCGTCCACCGCGAGATCTCCCTCCTCGACGAGCTGGAGAACGAGATGGAGGACCCCGAGCTGCTCAAGGGGCTCTTCCACGTCGACCACCTCGCCACCCGCATCCGCCGCCACGCCGAGAACCTCGCCGTGCTCGGCGGGGCCGTCTCCCGGCGGCAGTGGAGCAGACCGGTCTCCATGACCGAGGTGCTGCGGTCGGCCATCGCCGAGGTCGAGCAGTACTCGCGGGTGAGACTCGTCCCGCCGATCGACGGCACCCTGCGCGGCCACGCCGTCGCCGACGTCATCCACCTGCTGGCCGAACTCGTCGAGAACGCCACGGTGTTCTCCGCCCCGCACACCCAGGTGCTGCTCCGCGCCAGCCTCGTCACCTCCGGGCTCGCCGTCGAGGTCGAGGACCGCGGACTCGGCATGCCCGTCGAGGAGCAGACGCGGATGAACGCCCTGCTCGCCGACCCGGACCAGGTGAACGTCGCCCGGCTCCTCGCGGACGGCCGGATCGGGCTGTTCGTCGTCTCGCAGCTGGCCCGGCGGCACGGCATCACCGTCCGGCTGCAGAGCAACATCTACGGCGGTGTGCAGGCGGTGCTCGTCGTGCCGCAGGCGGTGCTGGGCGCCGAGGCAGGGGCGCTCGAAGCCGGACCGGGGACCGGAACCGGGCGGGCGGGGCAGGACGGACCGGCCGGTGCCGCTGCCGGGCAGGGCTCCCGAGCCGGTGGCACGACCGGCGGAGGGCTGATCCCGGTCACGGGCGGCACGGCCGTACCGCCCTCCGCAGCACCCGTGCCCGCGCCCGGGACCCGGCGGCCCGTCCCGCCCGCGCCCGGGACCCGGCTGTCCGACCCGCCCGCGGCACCCCCCGCGTCCCGGGGACGGCACTCCGCGCCCGCCCCGGCCCCCGGCCGGACCGCCGACGGCGCCCGCCCCGCCCCGCTGCCCGTGCGCGGGGCCCGCCGGGAACGGCCCACCCCCGCCGAGGCGCGGCCCGGCATCAGCCCCGGCGACCGGCGCGTCCTCGCCGAGCACGGCACCGCGCCGCCCACCCCGCGCAACGGCGCGGTACGCGGCACCATGGGCAAGCCCCAACTGCCCCGCCGCCGCGCCCAGGAGCACATCGCACCGCAACTGCGCGACGGCCCCCTGCCGCGCCCGGACGACGGACTCCCGGCCGGCCACGACCCGGGCCTGATAGCGGCCTTCCAGCGCGGCATCGGCCTCGCCGAGGCCCAGCAGCACATGGAGACCGAGCCGCGTGGCGCGGAGCCCGCGCACCCGGAGCCCGCCCACGGCGATCCCGTCCCCCTGCAGCCGGTCCGCCTGGAGCCGTTCCCCGCCGAGCTGTCCCCACCGGCCGGCCAGGCCCGCGGGCGCGGGGACGCCGCGCGCGCGACCGGGGCAGCCGGCACGCACGGCGAGACGGCCGCGTCCCGCACCGACCACACCCCCACCCGGCACGACGGGAGCGCACCCGCCGGATGACCACCTCCGTGTCCACCCCCACCCCCAGCGCTCCCGCAGACCTTCGTACCCCAAGGAGTCGATCCACCATGGCGAGCGACGCGCCGACCGCCCAGGTATCCGATCTCGACTGGCTGATGAGCGGCCTCGTGCAGCGTGTGCCGCACACGACCGCGGCCGTGCTGCTGTCCTGCGACGGGCTCGTGAAGTCCGTGCACGGCCTCGACCCGGACAGCGCCGACCACATGGCCGCCCTGGCCTCCGGCCTGTACTCCCTCGGCCGCAGCGCCGGTGTCCGCTTCGGCGACAGCGGCGACGTACGGCAGGTGGTGGTCGAACTCGCCTCGACCCTGCTGTTCGTCACCACCGCCGGCTCCGGCACCTGCCTGGCTGTGCTGGCCGGCCGGGAGGCCGACGCGGCGGTGCTCGGCTACGAGATGGCGATGCTGGTCAAGAGCGTCCGGCCGTACCTGGTGACCGCTCCCCGGCAGTCCGTCGAATCCCCGGCGATGAGGCCTTGAGCGTGACGGCGGCCGGTGACGGGCCCTGGCTCGACGACGCGGCCGGGCGGCTGGTGCGCCCGTTCACGGTCAGCAACGGCCGCACCCTTCCCACCGTCGCGCTCGACCTCATGTCGCAGCTGATGGCCACCGGGGCGACCCCCCTCGGCTACCTCGGCCCTGAGCACGCGCAGGCGCTCGACCTGTGCCGCGCGCCCGTCCCGGTCGCCGAGGTCGCCGCCCATCTGGGACTGCCGGTGGCCGTCACCAAGGTGCTGCTGGCGGACCTCGTCGACTGCGGGGCGCTCACCACCAAGCCCCCCGCGTTCCACCACAACCCGACGGACCGGGCCCTTCTGGAGGCAGTGCTCGATGGACTACGACGACAGCTTTGACCACGCCGGCGGACCGGGCCACGGCGCCGACCCGTTCCCCACCGCGCTGAAGATCCTCGTGGCGGGCGGATTCGGCGTGGGCAAGACGACCTTCGTCGGCGCGGTCAGCGAGATCGCGCCGCTCAGCACGGAGGAGCTGCTCACCACCGTCAGTGCCGCGACCGACAACCTCGACGGCATCGAGAACAAGGTCGAGACGACCGTGGCCATGGACTTCGGCCGCATCACCCTCGACCCGCGCAACGTGCTGTACTTGTTCGGCACCCCCGGGCAGGAGCGGTTCTGGTTCATGTGGGACGAGTTGTGCGAGGGCGCGCTCGGAGCGGTGATCCTCGCCGACACCCGCAGGCTGCAGGAGTGCTTCGCGGCCGTCGACTTCTTCGAGCAGCGCGGGCTCGGCTTCATCGTCGCCGTCAACGAGTTCGACGGCGCCCACCGCTACGACCCCGAGGAGGTGCGAGGCGCCCTCGACCTGCCCGACGAGGTCCCCGTCGTGTGCTGCGACGCCCGGATCTCCAGCTCCGGGGTGCAGACCCTGCTGACCCTGGTACGCCACCTCATCGACCACACGCCCGCCCCCGCGACGGGGTCCGGCGCCCACCGGTGATCCGCCCGACCCGTCAGGAGTCCCGTATGACGCATGCCCACACCCCGGGAGCCCGCCCATGAGCTACGACCCGCCGCGCCCGGCCGGTCGTCTGCTCCTCACACCCGAGGACACGGAGGCCCCCGCCCGCGCCCGCCGGCTGCGCGGGCTGGGCCTGGGGGAACACCCCGAACCCGCACTCGACGCCTTCGCGTACCGCCTCGCCGAGCTCACCGGGGCGCCGTACGCCATGGTCAACTTCCCCGGTGAACAAGGCCAGTTCTACGCGGGCCTGTGCGTGCCGGCCGTGGCGCCCCTGGTGCGCGACGACGGCACCAGCCCTCACCTCGGCCGCACCCTGCCCCGCGACCATGGTTTCTGCCCCCACGTGGTGGCGCGTCGCAAGGCCCTGGCCCTGGAGGACGTGCGCGACTACCCGCGGTTCGCGGGCAACCCGGTCGTCGACGAGTTCGGAGTCCGCTCCTATCTGGGGGCGCCCCTCATCGACGGCGCCGGGCTGGTGCTCGGCACGGTCAGTGTCGCCGACGTCGAGCCCCGGGCCTGGGGCACGGCGGGGCTGACGGCGATCAAGGAGCACGCCGCGCGGCTCGCGCTGCAACTCCAGGGGCGGGACGACCTGCTGCCCTACTGACGCCCCGGTCCCCGGCCGTTACCGGCGACGGCGTGAAGGAAAGCTGAGGCGGCGCTTAAGAAAACCTCGATGGACCCGTGCCACCGCCGTACGGCAGATTGCTGTGCGATTCCACTCCTCTCCCGGCCAGGGGCTGCTTCGGCGTGCCCGGAGCCGGGACCCACCTTCAGGAGCCGCAGCGGTGAAGGCACTGGTCAAGCAGAAGGCGGAGCCCGGACTCCGGCTCACGGACGTCCCCGAGCCGGTGATCGGGCCGGGCGACGTCCTGATCAAGGTGCTGCGCACCGGCATCTGCGGCACGGACCTGCACATCCGCGCCTGGGACGGCTGGGCGCAGCAGGCCATCCGCACCCCGCTGGTGGTCGGTCACGAGTTCGTCGGCGAGGTCGTCGAGACCGGACGCGACGTCACCGACATCGCCGTCGGCGACCGGGTGAGCGGCGAGGGCCACCTGGTGTGCGGCAAGTGCCGCAACTGCCTGGCCGGCCGCCGCCACCTGTGCCGGGCCACGGTCGGACTGGGCGTGGGCCGCGACGGGGCGTTCGCCGAGTACGTCGCCCTGCCCGCCGGGAACGTCTGGGTGCACCGGGTGCCCGTCGACCTGGACGTGGCCGCCATCTTCGACCCGTTCGGCAACGCGGTGCACACCGCGCTGTCGTTCCCGCTCGTCGGCGAGGACGTGCTGATCACCGGCGCGGGCCCCATCGGCCTGATGGCCGCCGCCGTGGCCCGGCACGCCGGCGCCCGCAACGTCGTGATCACCGACGTCAGCGAGGAGCGGCTGGAGCTGGCCCGCAAGATCGGCGTGAGCCTGGCGCTCGACGTGTCCGGGGCGGCCATCGCCGACGGACAGCGCGCCCTGGGGCTGCGCGAGGGCTTCGACATCGGCCTGGAGATGTCCGGCCGCCCCGAGGCGCTGCGCGACATGATCGCCAACATGACGCACGGCGGCCGCATCGCCATGCTCGGCCTGCCAGCCGAGGAGTTCCCCGTCGACTGGGCCAGGATCGTCACCTCGATGATCACCCTCAAGGGCATCTACGGCCGGGAGATGTTCGAGACCTGGTACGCCATGTCCGTGCTGCTCGAAGGCGGCCTCGACCTGGCGCCCGTCATCACCGGCCGCTACAGCCACCGCGACTACGAGGCGGCGTTCGAGGACGCGGCGAGCGGCCGCGGCGGCAAGGTCATCCTCGACTGGACCGCGTAACTCCCCCTTTCCGCACGCCTTTTCAGGAGCCTTCCCATGTTCGACTCCGTGCGCGACGACCTGCGCGCCACCCTCGACGAGATCCGCGCCGCCGGACTGCACAAGCCCGAGCGCGTGATCGGCACCCCGCAGTCCGCCACCGTGAACGTCACCGCGGGCGGCCGTCCCGGCGAGGTCCTCAACTTCTGCGCCAACAACTACCTCGGCCTCGCCGACCACCCCGAGGTGATCGCCGCCGCCCACGAGGCCCTGGACCGCTGGGGCTACGGCATGGCCTCGGTGCGCTTCATCTGCGGCACGCAGGAGGTGCACAAGGAACTGGAGGCCCGCCTGTCGGCGTTCCTCGGCCAGGAGGACACGATCCTGTACTCCTCCTGCTTCGACGCCAACGGCGGTGTCTTCGAGACGCTGCTCGGCCCCGAGGACGTGGTCATCTCCGACGCCCTCAACCACGCGTCGATCATCGACGGCATCCGGCTCTCCAAGGCCCGCCGCCTGCGGTACGCCAACCGCGACCTCGCCGAGCTGGAGGCGCGGCTGAAGGAGGCCTCCGACGCGCGCCGCCGCCTGATCGTCACCGACGGCGTCTTCTCCATGGACGGCTACGTGGCCCCGCTGCGCGAGATCTGCGACCTCGCCGACCGCTACGACGCCATGGTCATGGTCGACGACTCGCACGCCGTCGGCTTCGTCGGCCCCGGCGGTCGCGGCACCCCCGAACTGCACGGCGTGCTGGACCGCGTGGACATCATCACCGGCACCCTCGGCAAGGCCCTCGGCGGCGCCTCCGGCGGCTACGTCGCCGCCCGCGCCGAGATCGTCGCCCTGCTGCGCCAGCGTTCCCGGCCGTACCTCTTCTCCAACACCCTGGCCCCGGTGATCGCGGCCGCCTCCCTGAAGGTGCTCGATCTGCTGGAGGCCGCGGACGACCTGCGCGTCCGGCTCGCCGAGAACACCGCCCTGTTCCGCCGCCGGATGACCGAGGAGGGCTTCGACGTCCTCCCCGGCGACCACCCCATCGCCCCGGTGATGATCGGGGACGCGGCGGTGGCCGGGCGCATGGCCGAACTCCTGCTGGAGCGCGGCGTGTACGTGATCGGCTTCTCCTACCCGGTCGTGCCGCAGGGCCAGGCCCGCATCCGCGTCCAGCTGTCGGCCGCGCACTCCACGGACGACGTGAACCGCGCCGTGGACGCCTTCGTCGCGGCCCGGACGGAGCTGGAGGCCGAAAACAGCCGATGACCTGAGAGAATCGGTCGCATGATCGAGGCACGGCGGCTCCACATCCTCCGTGCGGTGGCCGACCACCGCACGGTCACGGCGGCTGCCGCCGCGCTGTACCTGACCCCGTCGGCCGTGTCCCAGCAGCTCGCCGCGCTGGAGCAGGAGACCGGCCACCGGCTCGTCGAGCGCGGCGCCAAGGGCGTACGGCTGACCCCCGCGGGCGAGATCCTGCTCAACCACACCAACGCGGTCCTCGCCCAGCTGGAGCGGGCCGAGGCGGAGCTGGCCGCCTACAGCTCGGGCGCGGCCGGCACGGTCACGGTGGCCTCCTTCGCCACCGGCATCGCCCTGGTCGTGGCGCCCGCGGCGGCCCGCCTCGCCGCGTCGGCGCCCGGCATCCGCATCCGCGTCCAGGACGCCGAGGGCGACGCCAGCCTGCCGATGGTGCTGGACCGGCAGGTCGATGTCGCCGTGGCCGTCGAGTACCGGGGCGCCCCGCCCGCCGACGACCCGCGACTGGCCCACGTACCGCTGTACGCGGAGCCGTTCGACGCGGTCGTGCCGGTCACCCACCGCCTGGCCGACGCGGCCGAGGTGCCGCTCGCCGAACTGGCCAAGGACTCCTGGATCGGCCCCTACCCGGGCAACCCCTGCCATGACGTCGTCGTCCTGGCCTGCGAGAACGCCGGATTCCAGCCCCGTATGGAGCACTCCTCGGACGACTTCCGCGCGGTCGTGGCCCTCGCCTCGGCCGACGTGGGCGTGGCCCTCGTGCCGCGCTCGGCGCTGCGCGGCATGGACCTCGCCGGGGTCGTCGTCCGCCCCGTCGACGGCACGGCACCCACCCGGCGGGTCTTCGCCGCCGTGCGGCGGGGGGCCGAGGAGCACCCCCTGATCAGGCCGGTGCTGGACGCGCTCGCCGCCGCGGCCCGGGTGTGAGGACTCCGTAACCCCGCCGTCTCATATCCGGGATAGCGTCCCGGATATGAGAAGCGACGACGATCCGGACCCCGTCGACACCCGGCTGGGTGCCCGCCTGGCCGAACTGCGGGCCGGACAGGGCTGGTCCCTGGGGGAGCTGGCCGAGCGCAGCGGGGTGAGCCGGTCCACCCTGTCCCGGGCCGAACGGGCGGAGATCAGCCCCACCGCCTCCCTGCTGAACCGCCTCTGCGCCGTCTACGGACGCACCATGTCCCAGCTGCTCAGCGAGGTCGAGGCCGGGCCCGAGCCCGTGGTCCGGACCGCCGACCAGCCCGTCTGGCAGGACCGGGCCTCCGGGTTCACCCGGCGTTCGGTGTCGCCGCCGCACTCCGGGCTGCGCGGGGAACTCGTCGAGGGGCACCTGACCGCAGGCGCCGACCTCGCCTACGACCGCCCGCCCGTGGCCGGCCTGGAACAGCACATCTGGATCCTGGAAGGCGCCCTCGACGTGACCGCCGGGGAGACCGAGCACCACCTGCGCGCCGGGGACTGCCTGCGGATGCGGGTGTGGGGTCCGACCCGGTTCCGGTGCGCCGCTCCCGGGGGCGTGCGCTATCTGCTGGCGGTGGTGCGGCCGTGATGCGCCTGGACGCCGCCGGGCTGACCGAGCGCGCCGGGGAACTGGCGGGCCTGCTGGCCGACACCGTCGACGCGGGCGCCTCGATCGGCTTCCTCGCCCCGCTGGACCGCGCGGAGGCCCGCGCCTGGGTGGCGGGAGAGGGCGGCCGACGTGGCCGCGGGCCGGCTCGCCGTGTGGGCGGCGTACGACGGCGACCGGCTGCTGGGCACTGTCGGTCTGGCCTTTCCCGGCAAGGCCAACAGCCGGCACCGCGCCGAACTCGTCAAGCTGATGGTGTGCCCGCGCGCCCGCGGGCGCGGTCTCGGCCGCCGGCTGCTGGCCGTCGCCGAGGACGCCGCCGCGGCCGCCGGGGTGACCCTGCTGCACCTGGACACCGAGACCGGCAGCCCGGCGGAGCACCTGTACCGCTCCGCCGGCTGGACCGCGATCGGCGCGATACCCGACTACGCGGCGAGCCCCGACGGCGTGCTGCGGCCGACGACGATCTACTTCAAGCGGATCGCGGCAGCGGCTCCCGCAACGGCTCCCGCCAGGTGATTGTCAGCGGCAGCCGCTACGGTGCCTGCCATGCCGGATGCCGAAGACGTACGTCGTATCGCCCTGTCCCTGCCGGACACGACGGAGAAGATCGCCTGGAGCATGCCCACGTTCCGGGTCGCGGGCAAGATGTTCGCCACACTGCCGGAGGAGGAGACCTCCGTCGCCGTGCGCTGCCCCAAGGAGGAGCGCGACGAACTGGTGCTGGCCGAGCCGGAGAAGTTCTGGATCGCCGGCCACGAGGCGCAGTTCGCCTGGGTGCGCGCCCGGCTCGACGCGCTGGACGACGAGGCCGAACTGCGGGACATCCTCGCCGACTCCTGGCGCCAGGCGGCCCCCGCGTCCCTGCTGGAGGCCCACCCCCGGCTGGGCCTGCCCGCGACGGGCTGAACTTCCCTGGAGCACACCGGGCCCCTGGGCCACTGCCAATCCCCGGGGCCACGCCAGGCCCCGGGGTCACACCGGGGCTCTGGGGTTACACGGGCGCCGCGGCCCCGGCGAAAGCCCGGATGCGCTCCCGCAGCGAGCGGGCGTCGAGGCCGTGCGCGGCGACGTGCTCCTCCACCTGCCCGTACCGGCGCAGTTCACGGCGCCCGACGCCCAGCCCCAGCACCCGGTGCGGCACATCGGCCAGCGCGTCGTTCGCGGCGGCCGTCGACGTGCCGGCCAGGTACGGCTCGACCAGGACGACGTCCGTCCCGGCCGCCTCGGTGGCCCGGCGCAGGGCCGCCCCGTCGAAGGGACGGACGGTCGTCGCGTACAGCACGGTCACATCCAGGCCCTCGGTCGCCGCGAGCACGGCGTCGAGCATCGGCCCGACGGCGACCACGACGCCCGAGCGTCCCTCGCGGACGGTGCGGAACCGCTCCCCGTCGACGGGCAGCGCCCGTGCGTTGGACTGCACGGAGAGCCGGACGTACACCTTGTCGTCGCCCGCGGCGACCGCGTGCCGCAGCAGCGTCTCGGCCTCGTCCGGGTGGCCCGGCACATGGACGGTCCAGCCGTCCAGGGTGTCGAGCAGCGCCACGTCGCCCGGCGCCATGTGGGTGTAGCCGCCCGCCGGCCAGTCGAAGGAGGCGGCCGCGCTCACCAGCACCGCCCCCGCCTCCTGGTGCCCGAGGTCCAGCTTGAGCTGCTCGAAGGGCCGCTCCACGAGGAAGCTGGCGAAGGTGTGCACGACGGGCCGCAGCCCCGTCAGCGCCAGCCCTGCCGCCGCCCCGACCAGGAGCTGCTCCCGGATGCCGACGTTGACGACCCGGTCGGGATGCCGGCGCGCCGCCCCGGCGAAGCCGTCGACGCCGATCTCGGCGAGGACCACGGCGACCCGGGGGTCCTCGTCGAGCAGCCGGGAGACGACAGGGGCGAAACGGTCACGCATGGTGTCCATGGGGTACGGATTCCTTTCCAGTGGGCCGCGGGTCAGGCGGACTTGGGCTCGACCCGCGCCACCACCACGCGCGGGCGGCCCGGGTGGGGTGCGATGAAGGCGGCGTACAGGGCCTCGTGGTCACGGCCGTCGACGGTCAGCGCGGACCAGCCCGCGGCCTCGAAGCGGGCGGCGATCCCGCCGGGCCGTGCGTGGCTCGCCGAGGCGTTGTCGACGACGACGGTGTGCAGCCGGTCGAGTCCGGCGGGCCCGGCGAAGGCGATCGCCTCGTGGTTGCTGCCCTCGTCCAGCTCGGCGTCCCCGATCAGCGTCCACACCCGCGGCTCGTCGAGCCCCTGGGCGCGCAGCCCGAGTGCCGTGCCGACGGCGATGGGCAGCCCGTGCCCGAGGGATCCGCTGCCGATCTCGGCCCCCGGCACGAGCGTGCGGTCGGGGTGGTGGCCGAGCGGGGAGTCGTAGGAGCCGAAGCCCGGCAGCCACTCCACCGGCACGAAGCCCTTGGCGGCCAGCACGGCGTAGTACGCCATCGGCCCGTGCCCCTTCGACAGCAGGAACCGGTCCCGCTCCGGGTCGTCCCGCCGCGCCGGGTCCACCCGGAGCACCCGGTCGTACAGCACCCACAGCACGTCCAGCGTGGACGTCGCGGCCGGGCCGTGCTTCTCGTCGCCGGTCATCAGGCCCATGAGTTCCGGCAGGTCGGCGTAGGTGCGGGTGAGTGTCGTCTCGGTCATGACCACGAGCGTGCAACCTCAAGCAAAGTCGAGGTCAAGCCGCCGCTCCACGGAAACGGATGCGCGATCACCGGCACGAGTGCGGTATTGTTTCCCTGCGCGTTCGGCCGGGGGAAACCTCCAGGTCAGACGGGCAACGGGACGTGGCGCAGCTTGGTAGCGCACTTGACTGGGGGTCAAGGGGTCGCAGGTTCAAATCCTGTCGTCCCGACTGTCGAGGCAGTCACTCAGAGGCCGTATCGGATTCAGCCGGTACGGCCTTCTTGCCGTCCTGTTCCCTTCGCCCGGCGGAGAGCAGCGGGCGGCGGTCGCTGGTGGCGATTCTCGTCGCCATCTCGGCCAGCTGCCCGCAGGCCTGCGCGATCTCGCGCTCGGTGCGGGCGCGTTCGGCGACGGCGGCTCCGAGTACCAGCGCGGTCAGTGAGGCCGAGGCGTTGAACGCCTGCAGGGTGAGCATGTCGGTGAACAGGTCGTGGCCGAGGAACGGGCCCTTCTGCTGGCCAGCCACGATGATCGCGAAGATCGAGACGGCGAGCGCGCAGGGCGCCGCCCCGGGCAGCTGGAAACGGAAGGCGGCCCAGATCAGCAGCGGGAAGCCGAGGAACAGCAGCGGTGTGCTGTTGTTGGTCTCCAGCACGCCGACACCGGCCGTGGCCAGTGCCAGCAGGACCGCCTCCGCCCAGCGCGACGGCGGGACGCCCCTGGGCCACCGTGCCCGGGGGAGCACCAGGAGCAGCGGGGTGACCGTCAGGACGCCCATCGCGTCGCCGGTCCACCACACCGACCAGGTCGTCCAGAAGTCGCCGGTGTCCAGCGCATCGGTCAGCGCGAGGGTTCCGCTGCCGATCGAGGCGCTGACCAGCATCCCCGTGAAGGCGCCGAGGAGGATCAGCGCGAGCGCGTCCCGCAGCCGGTTCAGGTCGGTGTGGAAGCCCGCGCGCCGCAGCAGCAGGTACGAGCAGAGCGGGGCGAGCGTGTTGCCCACGGCGATCGCGAGGACGGCCGCGAGGGACGGTCCGAGCGTGATGTTGGCCAGGAACGCGCCCAGCGCGATCCCGGGCCAGACCCGCGGTCCGCGCAGCAGCAGGCTCGCCAGGGCGATGCCGCTCGGGGGCCACAGGGGCGTGACCTGGCCGCGCACCAGCTGCTGGAGGAACCCCAGCTCGGCCGAGCCGTAGTAGAGCGCGGCGACGACGAGGATCTCCAGTACGGCCGAGGCGCCGCGCCGGGACCCTGCGTGCCGCGCGAACGTCATCGGCACCTCCGCATCGCCGCTGTTTCGACCATCATCCGCCCGATGACGCGGATCCTCCACCAGCGCACTTCCCGGGCGGGGAAGAGCCGGGCGTCATGCGGGCGGGGTGCGCAGGGCCAGGAGGGCGAGGTCGTCGTGACCGTCGCTGGGGTGCTGGTCGGCCAGCGCGCACGCGAACTCCTGCAGCGGCAGGGCGGCGTGGGCGGCGGCCAGCTCGGCCAGCTCGGCCAGGCTCGTGTCGATGGCGCGGGCGGGGTGCTCGATCAGGCCGTCGGTGAAGAAGACCAGCGTGGTGTCCGGCGGCAGGTGGCGGGAGTGGTCCGGGCGGGGCTCCTCCGGGTCGACGCCCAGGGGCAGCCCCGGCTCGGCGGACAGGATCTCGACCCGGCCGTCCGGGGTGATCAGCAGGGGCGGCACATGACCCGCCGAACTCCACCACAGCCGCCAGCCGGGCCCCGCCGGCTCGATCCGTGCCAGGGTCGTGGTGGTGACCGGGTTGGGGGTGACCGCCTGGAGAGTGCGGTCGAGACGGCTCAGGACCGCGCCGGGCGAGGTGCTCCGGTCGAACAGCAGGGCGCGCAGCATGTTGCGGGTGGAGGCCATGGCGGCCGCGGCCTGCAGATCGTGCCCGACCACGTCACCGATGACGACCGCCACGGCACCGCCGGGCAGCGGGATCGCGTCGTACCAGTCCCCGCCGAGCTGGCTGGGTTCGGCCGCCGGGCGGTAGACGGCGGCGGCGGTGAACGGCCGCAGGTCGGGCAGGGTCGGCAGCAGCAGCCGCTGGAACTGCTCGGCTCCGACCCGCACCCGCTCGAACAGCCGGACGTTCTCGATGGCGATGCCGGCGGCGCTGGCCAGTGCCAGGACCACGTTCTCGTCGTGGACGTCGAAGGGCTGCCCGTCGCGCCGCTCGGAGAGGTACAGATCGCCGTAGATCTCGCCGCGGACGCTGATGGCCACGCCGAGCAGGGTCCGCATGTGCGGATGGCCGGGCGGGAAACCGGCGGAGGACGGGTGGGCCGGGATGTCGTCGACCCGCAGCGGCTCGGGGTGGCTGATCAGATGGCCGAGGACACCCCGGCCGCTGGGCAGGTCGGTACCGCTCAGGCTGTCCCGTTCCTGCGTGGACAGACCCGCGGTGATGAACGCGTCCAGGCGCTCACCGGACTCGCTGAGCACGCCCAGCGCCCCGTACCGGGCGCCGACCAGCTCCATGGCGGTGGTCACGATGCGGTGCAGCACCGCCGGCAGCTCCACCTCCCGGCTGATGGCCACCACCGCGTCCAGCAGGCCCTGCATGCGGTCCATGGCGTCCAGCAGCGTGCGCAACTGGTCGTCGATCCGGCCCAGCTCGGACCGCAGGCGTTCGTGCAGTTCGGGCAAGGGAGTCCGGCCCGGGAGCTGCTCGTCGTCGTCTGCTGCCATCACGTAGCGTCCCATCGGCCGAGGACGGACACGTGATAGAGCTTAGTGCCTCAGATCACACATCCCGCATGCGCGAGCGCCTGCTTCAGCAGCACCCCGTGGCCGCCCGGCATCTCGCTCTGCACCGCCGGGGAGACGGCCTCGTGCGGGCTGAACCACACCAGGTCGAGCGCGTCCTGCCGGGGCCGGCAGTCGCCCGTCACCGGCACGATGTAGGCGAGGGACACCGCGTGCTGACGGGGGTCGTGGTACGGCGTGACGCCCTGCGTCGGGAAGTACTCCGCGACGGTGAACGGCTGGAGCGACGCGGGGACGCGGGGCAGCGCGACCGGGCCGAGGTCCTTCTCCAGATGGCGCAGGAGGGCGTCACGGACGCGTTCGTGGTGGAGCACGCGGCCGGAGACCAGTGTCCGGCTGACCGTACCGTCGGGCCCGATGCGCAGCAGCAGGCCGACACTGGTGACTTCGCCGCTGTCGTCGACGCGGACCGGGACGGCCTCGACGTACAGGATCGGCATGCGGGCGCGTGTCATCTCCAGTTCGTCGGAGGACAGCCAGCCGGGCGTGGTTTCGGTCATGTCAGACATCGCTTGATCATACTTTCAGCCGTTCGGACTTCCTGGATAGCCGCTCCGCGGGAACTGTGACCGTCCACACGCCGTTCCGTCCTCTCCCGGCATGTCGTCCGGCAGCCCGTAGACCCGCAGGGCGTTGTCCCGGCCGGTCCAGCGCGCGATCCGCAGCGCGTCCGGCAGGGAGAACTCGTCGGCGTCGACCCGGTCCTGGAGCAGTCCGGCCAGCCCCTGCCGGAAGGCGAGCGCCCCGAGGTGGAAGAACTCGGGCACCCCGTAGGCGTCGGAGCTGTACAGCAGCTTGCGGAACGGAGTGATCTCCAGGGCCTCCGCGAGGATCGCGCCGGCCCGGGCCGGGCCGACGTGGTGCAGGGTGAGGCCGACGTCGAGGTACACCTGCTCGAAGACCGCCGAGAGGTAGGCGGCCTGCCGCTGGTAGGGCCAGCAGTGCAGGAACAGCACGGGGATCGTCCCGGCGATCCGGTGCAGCCAGTCCGTGAGGTGGGTGGGGTCGGACCGGTGCAGCCGGATGTCGGCGTCGCCGAAGCCGGTGTGCAGCTGGAGCGGCAGTCCGAGGTCGACGGCGGTCCACAGCAGGTGCCGGACGAGGACCGGGTCGTCGAGACGGCCGCCGCGCGCCGACCAGCGCCGGGCCGCCGCGGTGACCTCCTCGCCGGCGGGGCGGGCCGGGTCCAGGCCGAAGCCGGTGCGGTAGGCCGCCACCGACTTCACGGCCACCACACCGGGCCGCCGCACGGCCTCAAGCGCCGCCGCGCGGAAGGCCTCCCCGTAGGCATCCGGTTCCGTCCCTGCCGCCCTCACCGCCTCGGCGACGCCCTCCAGCCGGACGACCTCGTACGACGCTCCGCCCGCCGCCTCGGCGATCTCGCCCGGCGTGGTGAGCGGGTGCGGGGCGTACCCGGTGTCGACGCAGAAGACGTCCGTGCCCGCGGCGCGCAGGAAGCGCCGCCGCACCTCGCGCGGGCCGAGTGCGGCGCGCCGGGCGACGTACTCGTCGGCGGGGGAGTGCCGGGGCAGGTCCAGCAGGGGAGCGCAGTGGCGGCGTACGGCCACGCCGACCGGGCTGTCGAACGGCGAGACACCCGGCCACGCCTCGCCCTCGGTCAGCAGCGACTCGAAGGCCGCGCGGTCGAGCCCGGTGGTGACGGTGCCGTGGCAGTGGTGGTCGACCAGCCCCAGCGCGTCCAGCGCCTCGCGGACCGCGCCCACGTCAGTACACCCACCGGTAGGCGGCCGCCACCTGCTCGTCGTCCAGCCCGGCGACGGACGCGAGCTCGCCGCGCCGTACGGCGATCACCGCGTCGGCCAGAACCGGGCCGAGCGCCGCCCGCAGCACCCCGTCCGCGCGGAACTCCTCGACGGCCTGCTCCAGCGTGACCGGCAGCCGCCGGACGCCCCGGGCCTCCGCCGCCTGCGCCGTCCCGGCCGCCGCCGGCCGCGCCGGGTCGCCGGTGGTCTCCCCGGGCAGGGCGGCGCGGGAGGTGAGGCCGTCCAGTCCGGCGGCGATCAGGGAACCGATGGCGAGATAGGGGTTGGCGGCCAGGTCGACGGGCTTGATCTCCAGGTTGGCCGCCCGGTCGCGCTGCCCGGCCGTGCCGGTGACGACGCGCAGCGCGGTCTCCCGGGTCTCGTGGCCCCAGGCGGTGAACACCCCGGCCCACTGGGAGGGCCTGAGCCGCAGATGGCTGGCGGGGCTCGGAGCCGTCACGGCCGTGAGCGCGGGCAGGTGGGCGAGGATCCCCGCCGTGAACGACTCGGCGTCCGCGGTCATGCCGTACCGGCCCTCGCCCCCGGAGTGCAGGTTGACGCCGTCGCGCCACGCGGAGAGGTGGACGTGCCCGCCGTTGCCGACGCCCTGCCCGACGACGGCCGGGGCGAAGGAGACGCGGAAGCCGTGCCGCAGGGCGACCGCCCGGACCGTCTGCCGGACCAGGACGCTGCGGTCGGCCGCGGCCACCGGGTCGAGGGCGCCCACCGAGATCTCGAACTGCCCGGGAGCGTACTCGGGATGGACCTGTTCGACGTCGATGCCCTGCGCCGCGCACGCCCGGAGCAGCTCGGCGGTGCAGTCGCCGAGTTCGACCTGCCGGACGGCCCCGTAGGCCGGGCCGGTCGTGGCGGGCACGAACGTGTCACCCGGCGCGTCGCCCCGGGCCATGGTCCACTCGACCTCCACGGCCGCCCGGAAGGTCAGCCCGTGCCGCTCCGCCGCGTCGGTCACGATCCGCCGCAGCAACGTGCGCGTGCAGCCGGGATGCCGTTCCCCGTCCTGGGTGACCCGGTCGACCGGCGCCCACGCCCAGCCCGGCTGCCCCGCCAGCACCACCAGCCGGTCCAGGTCCGGGTAGAGACGCAGGTCGCCGTCGGGGGAGCCGAGGACGTCGGTGGTGACGACGGAGTCGTTCGCCAGGAACGTGTCGAACACCGGCGACATGCCGACACCCCACGCGACGGCCGAGGCGAGCCGGGCCACCGGGACGGTCTTCACCCGGCCGACGCCCGCCGTGTCGACATAGGCGAGCACCACGCCGTGCACGCCCCGCCCGGCGAGTTCGCCGCTGAGCGCGGTGGCCCGCTCGACCTCGCCGGCGCGGCCGCCGGGCACCGGATCGGCCAGGGTGGTCATGCGTCCTCCTCGCTGCTCCTCGGTCCTCCCCGGCGGTCGGCCGCCGCCGCGGGTCAGGGCTTCACGGCCACCGCGCCGTACTGGGGCACCACGACGGCCGTGCCGGGCTCGGCGCGCCACTGCCCGCACGACACCATGCCCGGCTCCAGCACCTCCAGACCCTCGAAGAACGCCGCGATGTCCGCGCCGCTGCGGGCGGTGATCGGGGGCGTGGCGTTCTCGTTCCAGAACGCCATCGCCGGGATCTGGCCGGCGCCGCCGAGTTCGTCGTCGAACGTCGGGTGGGTGAGGACCAGGAAGCTGCCGGACGGCACCGCGGCCATCACCCGGCGCACGATGTCGCGGGCCTTGTCGGCGTCCAGGACGAAGTTGAGGATGCCCAGCATCATCACGGCGACCGGCTCGGTGAGATCCAGGGTCTGCCCGGCGCGTTCGACGATGGCGTCCGGGTCGTGCACGTCGGCGTCGATGTAGGCGGTGACGCCGTCCCGGGTGCCGGTCAGCAGGGTGCGGGCGTGCACCAGCACGATCGGGTCGTTGTCGACGTAGACGATGCGCGAGTCGGGGGCGATGCGCTGGGCGATCTCATGGGTGTTGTCCGCCGTCGGCAGGCCCGTGCCGATGTCGAGGAACTGCCGCACTCCGCGCTCACCGGCCAGGAACGACACGGCACGGCCCAGGAAGTCCCGGTCCGCCCGGGCGATGTCCCGGATGATCGGGAACATGCCGGCGACGTGCTCGCCGACCTGCTGGTCGACCTCGTAGTTGTCCTTGCCGCCGATCCAGTAGTTCCACACGCGCGCGTTGTGCGCCACACCGGTGTTCAGCCTCGCCGAGCCGCTCGGCGGGGTGTGGCTCTCACTCACGTCTCTTCCTCTCCTCGCCCGTGACGGCCGCGACCGGCCGTCGCCGCCATTGTGCCGCTCCCTTGATCACGCTGTCCCGGGAATCGGCGGGGCGGGCGGGGCCGCCGGGGTGCGGCGGGGGAGAGCCCGGGGCGCGCTACTCGATCTGGCTGGGGTTCGGGGTGGGCGTCCTGCCGGCCAGCACGTCCTTCAGACGCGGGGTGCCCTGCTTCACCGCCTGCTCCACGGAGTCGTTCTCGTCGCCGTCGAGCCCGCCCGCCGTGACGGTGATCGCGTCGTCGCCGACCCGCACGGCGGCGACGTCCAGGGTCAGCGTGGCGTTCTCGCCCCCGGTGGAGCCGCGCACGGTGACGCGCAGGCCCTCACGGGCGTCGCCCACGTCGGGCAGCGGGATGTCGATGACCTGGACGGTGCGCTGCCCGCCGTCGTCGGCGGTCACGGTGAACTGGTCGCACTTCTCCGGCAGTTTCGCCATCCAGTGCAGGGAGTCCTCCGGGTCGGTCCGCTCGTAGGAGGCGACCTGGTACAGCAGGCGGGAGTCGCCCTGCTCGAAGCCGCGCAGCGCGGAGGCGCCCGACGGCCTGCCCAGCAGGTCGTCGTCGAAGAGGGAGTTGATGAGCCGCTGGCAGGAGGCGGCCTGGGCCTTGGCGGTGAGGAAGTCGGAGACGTCGACCGTGCCGATGAGCAGGCTGTCGTGCCAGTTCTCCGCCTCGGTGTCCCTGACCTGCGTCCAGTCGTCCTCGATGTCCGCCTCGGTGATCAGCGCCATGCGGGCGCCGTCCGTGGTGAGGGTGGCGGTGGGCGAGGGGGTCTGCCGCTGCTGCTCCGCGGCCTGTTCGGCGGTGACGCCCCGGGCCCGCGAAGCGTCCGTGCCGCCGTCGCCCGAGCAGGCGGCGGTGGTCATCAGCGTGCCTGCCGCGAGGGCGCAGGAGACCGCACGGGCAAGGCGGGCGGGGCGACGGGTCATCGGGAGTGCCTCCTGGGGACGTGACGCGTGCCCTCAGCGCACCACCGGCGGCGGCCGCCCACCACCGGCGTCGGACCGTTCGGGTGAGCCCGGACCCGGGCGCTCCGGCGGGCCCCCGGGTCGGTGCGGACCCGGGCCCCGGTGGGTGAAGACCGGTCCCGGACCCCGGTGGGTGAGGGCCCGACCCGGGCCCCGGTGGGTGAGGACCGCAGTGGGTCACCGGCCCTTCTGGCGCGGCGCGCCGGACACGCTGTTCAATGTGGGTGAACAGGCAACGGCCTGCCGGCCGTGCCGCACCGTGAGAGGAGCCGCCCGTGTCCCCCGCCGTCGTGCCGCCCCTCGGCGAGCGCATCCGGCAGGCCCGGCTGGAGCGCGGCACCGGCCTGCGGGCGCTGGCCCGGGAGATCGGGGTGTCGGCGAGCCTGGTCTCCCAGATCGAGACGGGCCGCAGCCAGCCGTCCGTCAGCACCCTGTACGCGATCACGACCGCGCTGGGCATCTCCGTCGAGTCCCTCCTCGACGCCCGGCAGGACGGCGGGACGGCACCGGCCGCACCGCCGTCCCCCGGCACCGTGCCGCACGCCCTCGCCGTCCTCGCCGCCGACCCGGGCCTGCGCATCGGCCCGCTGGCCGCGCCCGGAGAGCGCGAGACGCTGGAGCTGGACTCGGGGGTCGTGTGGGAGCGGCTCGGCCGGGTGCCGGGCGCGGACGTCGACTTCCTGCTGGTGACCTACCGGCCGGGCGGCGTCTCCTCCGGCTCCGGCGCGCTGATGCGGCACGCCGGGACCGAGTACGGCTATCTGACCTCCGGCGAACTGGTCCTCACCCTCGGCTTCGACGAGTACACCGTGCGCGCCGGCGACTCCGTCTGCTTCGAGTCGACGACCCCCCACCGCTACCGCAACGATGGAGAGGTACCGGCCGTGGGTGTCTGGTTCGTCTCCGGCGATGCCCGGTGACGCTGTGTTCAGTGACACTTGACACCCGTGGCACCCGGGCGTTCACTCCGAAGTGGGGGTGGTCGCCATGGCGATCCGCACATACGGCCCCAACGCCGTCGACTGGGAAGAGCGCCTCGACCCGGACCGGCTGCGGCGGCAGCGGCTGGCCCGGCTGCGCGCGTCGCTGAACGGCTCGGGGCTCGGCGCGGTGCTCGGCTTCGACTTCGCCAACATCCGCTACATGACCGCCACGCACATCGGCACCTGGGCGATGGACAAGCTGATCCGCTTCGCCCTGCTGGTGCGCGACGGCGAACCGGTCGTCTGGGACTTCGGCTCCGCGGCCCGCCACCACCAGCTGTTCAACCCCTGGCTCGACCACGGCGACGGCGCGGGCGGACCGCCCACCGGTGCCCGCGCCGGCATCTCCACCCTGCGCGGTGCCTTCCACCCGGACGCGGGCATCGCCGAGGACGTCGCCGCCAGGATCGCCGCCGAGCTGCGCGCCCACGGGCTGGCCGGCGAACCGCTCGGCGTCGACGTCGCCGAGATGCCGGTGCTCGCCGCGCTGCGCGCCGAGGGCATCGACGTCGTCGACGGGCAGCAGGTGTTCCTGGAGGCCCGCCGCATCAAGACGGGCGACGAGATCGCCCTGCTCACCCAGGCCTGCGCGATGGTCGACGCCGCGTACGAGGAGCTGTACGGCTACCTGCGGCCCGGTGTCCGCGAGAACGAGTGCGTCGGCGTGGTCAGCAAGGTGCTGTACGACCTCGGCAGCGAGTACGTCGAAGGCGTCAACGCCATCTCGGGCGAACGCTGTTCACCCCACCCGCACGTCTACAGCGACCGGCTGGTCCGCCCCGGGGACCCCGCGTTCTTCGACATCCTGCACAGCCACCTCGGCTACCGCACCTGCTACTACCGCACGTTCGCCGTCGGCAGCGCCTCGCCGGCGCAACGGGACGCCTACGTGCGCTGCCGGGAGTACATGGACGAGGCGATCGCGCTCGTCCGGCCCGGTGCCACCACCGCCGACATCGTGCGGGTCTGGCCGCGCGCCGAGGAGTTCGGCTTCGCCGACGAGACCGCCGCGTTCGCCCTGCAATACGGCCACGGCGTCGGGCTGTCGATCTGGGAGAAGCCGGTCTTCAGCCGCCTGGTCTCCCTCGACCACCCCGAAGTCCTCGAAGAGGGCATGGTGTTCGCCCTGGAGACCTACTGGCCGGCCGCCGACGGCTGGTCCGCGGCACGGATCGAGGAGGAAGTGGTCGTCACCGCCGACGGCTGCGAGGTCATCACCAAGTTCCCCGCCGAGGAACTGCTCGTGGCCGGCCGCAAGTACTGGACGGTGGGCGGCGAGCTGAACACCCGGCGGGAGGCGCAGTCCCACCTCAACACCGCGCGCCGGGACGGGGCACCCTGATGGACGCGGCCCGCCTCCTCGGCGCCTACGAGCGGATGGCCGTCGTCCGCCGCACGGAGAAGGCCGCCCACGACCTGTTCCTGCGGGGCCTGGTGAAGGGCACCACCCACCTGGCCGCCGGGCAGGAGGCGATCGCCGTGGGGGCGAGCGAAGCGCTGCGCCCGGACGACTACGTCTTCGCCACCTACCGGGGCCACCACCACGCCCTGGCCCGGGGCGCCTCCCCCGAGGAGTGCCTGGCCGAGCTGATGAGCCGGGCGACGGGCCTGTGCAGGGCCAAGGGCGGCTCCATGCACCTGACCAAGGCCGCCACCGGCATGCTCGGCTCGTACGCCATCGTCGGTGCCCATCTGCCCATGGCGGTCGGCGCCGCCTGGTCGGCCCGGCTGCGCGGCACCGAGCAGCTCGCGGTGGCGTTCTTCGGCGACGGCGCGACCAACATCGGCGCCTTCCACGAGGCGCTCAACCTGGCCGCCGTGTGGAGGCTGCCCGTGCTGTTCGTGTGCGAGAACAACCTGTACATGGAGTACACGCCGATCGCCGACGTCACGGCCGTGCCCCGGCCGGCCGCCGACCGCGCCCCCGCCCACGGCGTTCCCGGCGAGGTCGTCGACGGCAACGACGTCGTGGCCGTGGCGGAAGCGGTCGCGCGGCTCGCACGGCGGGCCCGGGCCGGGGACGGGCCCGCCGTGCTGGAGGCCGAGACGTACCGGCACTACGGGCACAGCCGCACCGACCCGGCCGCCTACCGCCCGGCCGAGGAGGTCGAGCGGTGGCTGAAGCACGACCCGCTGGAGGTCGCGCGCGGGCGCCTGGCCGACCTGGGCGTCGGCGAAGCAGCGGTCGCCGCGGCCGGCGAACGGGCCCGGGCCGTCGTGGAGCGGGCCGTCGAGGCGGCGAAGGCCGCGCCCGCCCCCGATCCGCGCGAGGCGGTGACCGACGTGTGGGCGGACGGAGGTGCGGCATGGCGGACGTGATCAGCTACCGGGACGCCGTCGCCGAGGGCATCGCGCGCGAGATGCGCCGGGACGCGTCGGTCGTGTGCCTCGGGGAGGACATCGGCGCGGCCGGCGGGGTGTTCAAGACGACCGCGGGGCTGCACGAGGAGTTCGGGCCGGAGCGGGTGTGGGACACGCCCATCTCCGAACAGGCCATCGTGGGCGCGGCGATGGGCGCCGCCCTGACGGGCATGCGGCCCGTCGTGGAGATCATGTTCTCCGACTTCCTGGCCTGCTGCTGGGACTACCTCGCCAACGAGATCCCCAAGGTGCGGTACATGACCGGCGGCCAGGTGACCGTCCCCCTCGTCGTGCGCACCGCCAACGGCGGCGGGCTCGGCTTCGGGGCCCAGCACTCCCAGGCCACCGAGAACTGGGCGTTCACCGTCCCCGGCCTGAAGATCGCCGCACCGGCGACCCCCGCCGACGTCATCGGCATGATGGCGGCGGCCGTCCGCAGCGACGACCCCGTGGTCTTCTTCGAGCACAAGGCGCTGCTCGCCACCAAGGGCAGCCCGCCGCCGCCCGGCCACGTCGTCGGCCTGGGCCGGGCCGCGGTGGTGCGCGAGGGCGCCGACGTCACGCTGGTCGCGCTCGCCTCGACGGTGCAGCTGGCGCTGCGGGCCGCCGAGGTGCTGTCCGGGGAGGGCGTCGAGGCGGAGGTGATCGACCTGCGCTGCCTCGTCCCGCTGGACGCCGCGACCGTCCTGGACTCCCTGGCCCGGACCTCGCGGCTCGTCACCGTCGAGGAGAACCCCTACCAGGGCGGCTGGGGCGCCACCGTCGTCTCGATCGCCGCCGACGAGGGCTTCGGCCTGCTGGACGCGCCGGTGCGGCGGGTGACGGGGGAGTGCGTGCCGCTGCCGTTCGCCGACGCCCTGGAGGAGCAGGTCGTGCCCACCGTCGCCAAGGTCGTCACGGAGGTCCGCCGACTCGCCGCCTACTGACCCGCACCGACCACCGCAGACCCCATGGGAGGAAGCGCGATGACCACCAGGACCCTGCTGCGCTCCGGTCACGTGATCTCGATGGACCCCGCCGTCGGGGACCTCCCCAGGGGGACGTCCTCGTCGAGGACGGCAGGATCGCGGCCGTGGAGCCCGAGATCAGCGCCGACGCCGAGATCCTCGACATGACCGGCCGCATCGTCATCCCCGGCTTCGTCGACACCCACCGGCACACCTGGGAGGCCCCGATCCGCGGCGTCGCCCCCGACGCCACCCTGGACGACTACTTCGTCGAGGTCCTCGACACCTTCGCGCCCCTCTACACCCCCGAGGACGTCTACGCGGGCAACCTGGCGGGCGCCCTGGAGTGCCTCGACGCCGGGATCACCACGCTGGTGGACTGGTCGCACATCAACAACACCCCCGAGCATCCGGACGCCGCCGTCCGGGCCCTGGCGGAGTCGGGCATCCGCGCGGTGTACGCGTACGGCAGCGCCAACACCTCCCTCGCCGAGTACTGGTTCGAGAGCAGGCGCGTGATCCCCGCGGACGACGTACGGCGGATCCGCTCGGCGTACTTCGCGTCCGACGACGGCCTGCTCACCATGGCGCTCGCCACGCGCGGCCCCGGCTTCTGCGTCGACGAGGTCGTCGCCGCGGAGTGGGCCATGGCGCGCGAGCTGGGCCTGCCGATCACCGTGCACGTGGCCATGGGGCGGCTCGCCGGCCGCTTCGGCATGGTCAGGCGGCTGGACCGGCTGGGCCTGCTCGGCCCGGACACCACCTACATCCACTGCTGCCACCTCAACGACGAGGAGTGGCGGATGGTCGCCGGCAGCGGCGGCACGGTGTCGGTGGCGCCGCAGGTGGAGCTCCAGATGGGGCACGGCTGGCCGCCCGTCATGCAGGCGATCGAGCACGGGCTGCGGCCCGCGCTCAGCGTCGACGTCGTCACCACCGTGCCCGGCGACATGTTCACCCAGATCCGCGCGGCCTTCGGCGCCGAACGCGCCCGGGTCAACGCCGACTGCTGGCAGGCCAACCTGCCGGTGCCGGACACCATGCTGACGGCTCGTCAGATGCTGCGGGCCGCCACCCTGAACGGCGCCCATGTCGCCGGTCTGGAGGACCGCACCGGCTCCCTGACCCCCGGCAAGCGCGCCGACATCGTCGCGATCGACGCCACCGCCCCCAACATCGCCCCCGTGCACGACGCGGTGGCCGCGGTGACGCTGTGCGCGGACACGTCCAACGTGGACACCGTGCTCGTGGACGGCGTGGTCCACAAGCGCGACGGCAGGCTGCTCGCCGACACCGCACGCGCCGTACGGCTCGTCACCGAGTCCCGCGACCGGCTCCTCGCGGCGAAGGAAGCCGCGACGGCGAAGGCCCCGGCATGAGCGGCCACCTGGTGCGCCACACCGCCGACCCGCCCGCACCGCCCTACGACGGCCACGGCCACCGGCGGCGGACGCTGGTCGGCGAGGACGACGGCAGCGTGCACACCGGCTTCGGCGTGTGCGAACTGCACCCGGACGGCCGGGTGCCCGCCCATGTGCACTCGTACGAGGAGACCTTCCACGTCCTCGACGGCGCCGTGGTCCTCGACGTGCCCGAGGGCGCGTACCGCCTCGAGGCGGGGGACTACGGACTGCTGCCCGTCGGCGTCCCGCACGCCTGGCGCGGGGCCGGGGACACCGGCGGCCGCTGGGCGGACATGCTGGCCCCGGTGCCGCGGGCCCGCTACGGCCACGACACCCAGGCGGTACCGGAACTGCCCGCGCGCCACCCGGTCCGCGTCGACGTACGCGACCCGCGCACCCGCTCCTTCGGGCGTTTCGAACCCGCCCAGATGGATCCCGGCAGGCAGTCCCAGGACCTGCTGGCCGCCACCGCCAGCATGCGGACGGCCCTGCTGGTCTACAGCGGCATCACGGTGAAGATGATGGTCGACGGCGAGCTGGGCGCGGTCGGCTCGACGATGTTCATGGTGCGGTACGCCGCCGACGGGATCATCGGCACCCACGACCATCCCTTCGAGGAGACGTACCTGATCCTGGAGGGCGTCGCGGAGGCCACCCTCGACGGCGAGCGGTACCGGCTGGAACCCGGGGACGTGGCCTGGGCGGGCGCCGGCTGTGTGCACGGCTTCGCCAACGCCGGGCGGGGCGCGCTGCGCTGGCTGGAGACCCAGGCGCCGCAGCCGCCGTCACGGCACGCGTACCGGTTCACACGGGACTGGGACTACCTGCGTACGGCATCGGGGGAGAGGTCATGAGCAGTGTTCTCGTCGTCGGCGGCACCTCCGGCATCGGTCTCGCGTTCGCCCGGGCACGCGCCGGGCGCGGGGACGACGTGATCCTCACCAGCCGCGAGACCCAGCGGGCCGAGGCGGTCGCCAAGGAGGCCGGAGCGCGGGGCATCGCCCTGGACCTGGCGCGGCCGCTGGAGATCGCGGCGGCGCTGGCCGGCGTGGGCCGCGTCGACCACCTGGTCCTCGCGGGCGTCTCCCGGGACGACAACAAGGTGAGCGAGTACGACATCGACGCGGCCCTGCGCCTGGTCACCCTCAAGCTCGTCGGCTACACCGAGGTCGTGCACACGCTGCGCGGCCGGCTGCACGACGGCAGCGCCATCGTGCTGTTCGGCGGCCAGGCCAAGGAACGCCCCTACCCCGGCGCGACGACCGTGGCGACCGTCAACGCGGGCGTGCGGGGCCTGATGAACTCCCTCGCCGTCGAACTCGCGCCCGTCCGCGTCAACGCCGTGCACCCCGGGGTCGTCGGCGACAGCCCGTACTGGCAGGCCAAACCGGAGAAGGTGCTGGAGACACTGCGCACCGAGACGCCGACCGGGCGCCTGGCCACGATGGCGGACGTCGTGGACGCGGTCGACTTCCTGCTGCGCAACGGGTCGGTCAACGCGGTCGAACTGACCGTGGACGGAGGCTGGTTGCTGGGCTGAGGGCGGTTGCCGGGCTGAGGGTGGGGCAACGGCCGACGGGCGCGTCGGCCGGCGCGGCGGAGCGTGCCGTCGGCGACCCGCTGGTCCACCGCCGCCCGTACCAGCGCGGCGGCGGGCACGGACGGCTCCGCCTCACCGGCCGGTGCGGCCGGGCACCGCGGGTCCTCCGGCAGCCCCAGCCGCTGCGCCCCCTGGAGTGCCGTGGCGTCCAGGCGGGGGGCGGCCTCCGGCCGGACGTCCTGGGCCTCACGCGGGAAGATGCCGGCACCGGCCGGTCCCATGCCCTGGGAAGCAGCCGGTACAGCGGCTGCGGTGTGTCCGTCAGCCGGACGCCCGCCTCGTCGGCCCGGGTCCGGCCGTGCGCGTCGAACAGTTCGCGGGCGACGCGCTCCCCGCGGTCCACAACTAGCCCTTCAGCGGGTCGTGCCCGAGCGTCATCAGCCGGTGCCGGCGGCGGGTGTCCTCGTCCGTCGTCTCCGGCTCGGGCTCGTTCTCCAGGTCCGCCTGTTCCGTGACCGTCTCCACGACCTCGCGCATCACGCGCAGGTCGTCGTCGGTCAGATCCGTGCGCCGCTTCTGCAGGATCGCCAGGACGTGCTGGCCGGTCCGCGTGCCCGCGTGCTCCGGCAGCGGCTCGGTGGCCTCGTCGGCGTCCCGCACCCGCAGCCAGGCGGCGAGCTCCTGCGAGGTCATGTTCACCACGCGGTGGAAGTCCTCCCACAGCGCGTCGAGTTCGAGGGCGTCGGTCATCGCGTGCCCCTTCCGTGCATACGTCGGTGCTGTGCGCCGGACCCGGTTCCCCGGGGCGTCCCGTCCCGGGGAGGGCTCTACTGGGGGAAGTTCTCGGCGTCGAACATCCAGCGCTGCTTCTCCAGGTCGGCGGTGATGCTGATCAGCAGGTCCTGGGTCACCGGGTCGGCCTCCTCGGTCGCGGCGATGCGCTCGCGCAGCCGGCCGACGGCGCCCTGCAGCGACTCCACCATCACCTCCACGGCGTCCGAGTCGCGCACCCAGCCCTCCTCGGGGACGGGCAGCGTGAAGGCCTGGGCGATGGTCGCCGGGCGGCCGTCCGGCGGCACGCCGAGCGCCGCGGACCGCTCCGCCACCGTGTCGGCGAACTCCCGCGCGGCGGTGACCACTTCGTCGAGCTGCAGGTGGATGGACCGGAACCGGGGGCCGACGATGTTCCAGTGCGCCTGCTTCCCGGTCAGGGAGAGCCCGAGCAGATCGACCAGCGTGTCCTGGAGTGCCTCGCAGGCCACCTTCCGGGCGTCGTCGGGCAGGGTGCTCCGCACAGCCGTCATAGGGCGCTTCTCCTTCTCATGTCGTGCATCGTCGTCCTCCGGAGCAGTGCGTCGCGCTCCTCCTCGCAGGTGCCGCCCCACACGCCCGAGGCCTGGCCGCTGCTCAGCGCGAACGTCAGGCAGTCGTCGGTGACCGGGCAGCGCGCGCAGATCCGTTTCGCGGCGTCGACGTCCCGCAGAGCCGGTCCCGCGGTCCCCACGGGAAAGAACAGTTCGGGGTCCTCGTCGACGCAGGCGGCGCTCCGCAACCACTCCATGGACGCGCGGGTGCCCCGGCCGCATCCACGCAAACCCGAGCCGGAATGCTCGCCGCCGGGGTGATCCGGCCTGCGATCACACCGCCCGAGGGCTCTTGTGCCCTCGAAATCTTCCCAGCGGCCGGGCCGAAGGCTATAGTCCGAAACTAGCAGTGCTAATCAGCAGGCGGTGTGAGGAGCCTCTTGTGCGTCCCGTCCACTTCGCGGCCGCCCGCCGCACCCCCATCGGCAGACTGCGGGGATCCCTCTCCTCGGTACGGCCCGACGACCTCGCCGCGACCGTCGTGCGCGCCCTGGTCGGCGACGTACCGGCGCTGGACCCGGCCCGGGTCGACGACGTCTACTGGGGCGCCGCCAACCAGGCCGGCGAGGACAACCGCAACGTCGCCCGCATGGCCGTCCTGCTCGCGGGCCTGCCCGAGTCCGTGCCCGGCGCCACCGTCAACCGGCTGTGCGCCTCCGGCCTGGAGGCGGTGACCACCGCCGCCCGCACCATCGCCGCCGGCGAGGCCGACATCGTCATCGCGGGCGGTTCCGAGTCGATGAGCCGCGCGCCCTTCGTGCTGCCCCGCCCCGACGAGGCCCTGCCGCACCGCATGGAGACCCACGACACGCGCCTCGGCTGGCGCCTGGTCAACCCGGCGATGCGCGACCTGCACGGCCTGCTCGCCATGGGCGAGACGGCGGAGGAGGTCGCCGAGCGGTACGGCATCCCGCGCGAACGCCAGGACGACTTCGCCCTGCGCAGCCACCGCCGCGCCGCCCTGGCCCGCAAGAACGGCCACTTCGACGACGAGATGCTGCCGGTCGAACGCCCCGACGGCGTGGTCGTCGACGTCGACGAGAGCGTCCGCGAGGACACCTCCCTGGAGAAGCTGTCCCGGCTCAAGCCCGTCTTCCGGCAGGGCGGCACGGTCACCGCGGGCAACGCCTCCCCGATGAACGACGGCGCCGCCGGCCTCCTCCTGGTCAGCGAGGAGGCCCTGAACGAACTGAACCTGGAGTCCCTCGGCCGCTACGTCGCCGGCGCCTCGGCCGGAGTCCACCCCGACGTCATGGGCATCGGCCCGGTCCCCGCCACCCGCAAGGCCCTCGCCCGGGCCGGCTGGAGCATCGGCGACCTGGAGGAGGCCGAGTTCAACGAGGCCTTCGCGGCCCAGGCCCTGGCCTGCGTCGACCAGCTCGGCATCGACCCGGACCTGGTCAACCCCTCCGGCGGCGCCATCGCCCTCGGCCACCCGCTGGGCTGCTCGGGCGCCCGCATCCTCACCACGCTGCTGCACCGCATGCGGCGGACCGGGGCGGGCCGCGGGCTGGCGACGATGTGCGTCGGGGTGGGGCAGGGCACGGCGGTCCTCGTCGAACGGCACTAGCCGGGCCCTACCCGCGGCGCCGGGGCCGGGCCCGACCGGCCCACCAGGCGAGACGCCGCCGACCCCACCGGTTCGTTGCACATAGCATCGGTGTTCGCATGAACACCATGACGCTCTGGCACATCACCGGCTGGGAGTTCGCCGCCCTGGCCTTCGCGGCCCTGCTCGTCGGTTTCTCCAAGACCGCCGTCAGCGGGGCCAACACGGTCAGCCTCGCCATCTTCGCCGCGGTGCTGCCCGCCCGCGCCTCCACCGGTGTGCTGCTGCCCATCCTGATCGCCGGTGACCTGCTCGCCGTCGCCACCTACCGGCGGCACGCGCACTGGCCCACCCTGTGGCGGCTGTTCCCGGCGGTCGCCGCGGGCGTCGTCGTCGGCACGGTGTTCCTGACGTGGGCCGACGACGCGGTCGTACGGACCTCGATCGGCGCGATCCTGCTGCTGATGGCCGCCGTGACGGTGTGGCGCCGGCGGACGGCGGACCGGGACGCGGAGCCCGAGGCGGTCACCAGCCGGGCGGGCCGCCTCAAGGCCCGCTCCTACGGCGTGCTCGGCGGCTTCACCACCATGGTGGCCAACGCCGGCGGTCCGGTGATGTCGATGTACCTGCTGTCGGCGGGCTTCCGCAAGCTCGGCTTCCTCGGCACGTCCGCCTTCTTCTTCCTGATCGTCAACACCTCCAAGCTGCCCTTCAGCGCCGGGCTCGGCCTGATCGACGGCCGCTCCCTGCTCCTGGACCTGGCGCTCGTGCTGTTCGTCGTGCCCGGCGCGCTGTTCGGCACCTGGGCGGTCGACAAGATCAACCAGCGGCTGTTCGAACGGCTGGTCATCGCCGCGACCGTCGTCGGCGGCCTCCAGCTACTGCTGCGCTGACCCGCGCAGCAGCGCCGGCAGGTCCGCGAACGAGTCGATCACATGGTCGGGTGTGCCGTCGGCCGCCCGGAGCGCCTCCGGCTGGAACTTGCCGGTCCGCACGAGGACCCCGGTGATCCCGGCCCGCTGCGCCGCCAGCACGTCGGACTCGACGTCGTCCCCGACCATCACGGCCTCGTCCGCGCCTGCGCCCAGCCGGGTGAGCGCGGACGCGAAGAACGCCCCGGCCGGCTTGCCGGTGATCTCCGCCTCCACCCGGGCGGCCCGCTCCAGCCCGGCCAGGAACGCCCCCGCGTCCAGCCGCAGCCCCTCGGCCGTACGCCAGTACAGGTTGCGCTGCATCGCCACCAGCCGGGCCCCGCGCCGCAGATGCCCGAAGGCCCGGTCCAGCGCCTCGTACGAGAACTCCGGACCGGCCCCGCCGACCAGCACCACGTCCGGGGCGGCGCCGGTGTCGGCCGGGTCCACGACCGTCACCCCGTCGAGGTCCTCCGCGATGTCGCCGCTGTTCAGCAGGGTGCACCGGGCGCCGGGGAAGTGCTCGGCGAGATACGCGGCGGTGGCCGCGGGCGCCGTCAGGATGTCCCCGGCGGACACCGCGAACCCCGCGTCCGCCAGCGTCCGCGCGATCGACGCACGCGTACGGGACGTGGTGTTGGTGACCAGCAGGACACCGAGCCCCGCCTCCCGGATCTTCCGCAGCGCCTCCACAGCACCGGGCAGCGGCCGCCACGAGACGGTGAGCACCCCGTCGATGTCGATGAGCACGGCCCGCACGGACGTCATGACGGGACGATAACCAGGGTGAGCGGAGCGCGCCGCTTCCGGACGCCGGGTCGCCGGTGCCGCACGGGGCAAGGGGGGAGGGGGAAACGTCCGCCCGGGTGCCCGGTGCCGGACCGGCCCCGTCGTGTCAGTCGCGGGGGTGCCTGCGCAGCAGGTACGTGTCCATGATCCAGCCCTTGCGCGCACGCGCCTCGGCGCGCAGCCGCTCGATCCGGGGCGCCGCCTCGGCGATCGGCCCGGAGACCAGGATCTCGTCCGGGGTGCCGAGGTAGGCGCCCCAGTAGATGTCGACGTCCTCGTCCGCGTACCGCCGGAACGCCTGGTGGGAGTCGAGCATCACCACCACGTCGTCCACGCCCTCGGGGAAGCCCTCGGCGAGCCGCCGGCCCGTGGTGATCTGCACCGGCCGGGCGACGCGGCTGAGCCCTGTCCGGTGCCGGGCGGCGAGCGCCGAGACACTGCTGACGCCCGGCACGACGTCGTACTCGAACGCCACGGTGCCACGCTCCAGCACCTCTTCCAGGACCGCGAGGGTGCTGTCGTAGAGCGAGGGATCGCCCCACACCAGGAACGCGCCGGTCTGCTCCTCGCCGAGCTCCCCGGCGATCAGCCGCTCCCAGAGACCGGCCCGGGCGGTGCGCCAGTCCTCGACGGCGGCGGCGTAGGCGGCGCCGCCGTCGGACCGGTCGCGCTCCGGGTCGCGTGCCTCGACGACCCGGTACGTCCCGTCCGGCAGGTGCGCCCGGAGCATGTCCCGCCGCAGCCCGGCGAGGTCCGCGGTCACCTCGCCCTTGTCCGGCACGAAGAACACGTCCGTGCCACGCAGCGCCCGGACCGCCTGGAGGGTCAGCTGGTCGGGGTCGCCCGCGCCGATGCCGATGACGTGAATCCTTCGCACACCCCGAGTCTGCCCCACGCCGACGGCGGCCCGTCCACCGCGCCGCCGGGGCCGGCGTCGGGCCGCCGCCGCAGCCCCGGGGCGGCCGTGTCGTGCCGGGGCCGCGGCGAGGTCTCGTGCACAGGGGGCCATGGCCAGGGCGCCGGGGTCAGCGCCCGGGTACCGGCGTGCGCAGTCTCGGTGCTGCCGCGTCCTCGGGACGGCCGCCCTGCCGCGGGGCCGTGGCGAGATGCCGTGCGGCTGCGCCCGTGCGGGCACGACACGACCGGCGGTCCGGCTGCCGCGCTGGGGGCAGCGTCCTTCGGGACGGCCGTCCCGTTCCGGGGCCGGGCCGGGCCGGGGCCGGACCGTGGCCGTGGCTGTGGCTGTGGTGCCAGGTGGCCAGGTGGCCAGGTGCCGTGCGCGGAGGGCCAGGGCCGCGACGCCGATGCCGTGCTGCTGCTGCGCCCATCCGGGCCGGGCACCGCACCACCGGCGGTCCGGCTGCCGCGCCGGGTCAGCGTTCGGGCGTCGGCGTGCGGAGTTTCGGTGCTCGTGCCGACGCGTCCACGGGACGGCCGTCCCGTTCCAGGTCCGTGGCCAGGTTCCGAGCCCAGGCGGCCATGGCCGCGATGTCGATGCCGTGCGGCTGCGTCCGCCCGGAGTCGGACGTCCAGGTCTCGGCCGCGCCCGCGCCACGGCGGAGCAGCCGGGCACCGCCCGTGAGGTTGCCACGGGCCGCGTGTGTCAGGCCCACGGCGAGCTGGGCCAGACCGCGCCACAGCTCCCGCTCCTCCTCGGGACCCGACTTCCAGGCGTCCTCGAAGACCTCGTGCGCGTGGAACGGTCTGCCCTCGTCCAGCAGCCGCTGCGCCTCCGTCACCGTCTCCTGCGGGGTGCGCACCACGCCCTCGGGCTGCCGGGGCACCCCGTCCTCGCCGTACGGCAGGGGCCTGCCGAGACCGTCCCGGGGCCGGGCGTTGCGCGCCCGGCCCTCCTCGTCGCGGTCCCGGGCGCCGCCCGGCCTCTCTTCGCTGCCGTTGCTCGTGCTGCCCATACGCCGATTGTCGCGCCCGGCCCGCTTTCGGCGCGGCCGGGGGTGTGGGGTAAAGTGCTGTTCGCGCGATCACGCCGGGTACGGCGAGGGCGCGCACCGGGACGTGGCGCAGCTTGGTAGCGCACTTGACTGGGGGTCAAGGGGTCGCAGGTTCAAATCCTGTCGTCCCGACTTGTGCACACGCAGGTCGGAGGCCATTTCGGAGTGATCCGAAATGGCCTCTCCGCTTTTCCGGGTCCGGTTCCGGCGGTCAGGCCGCCGGGGCGAGGAGCGGTTCCCACCAGTCGCGGTGGGTGCGGTACCAGGCGATCGTCTCGGCCAGCCCGGTGGCGAGGGGAACGGACGGGCGGTAGCCCAGTTCCCGGGTGATCCTCGCGTGGTCGACGCAGTAGCGCCGGTCGTGGCCCTTGCGGTCCTCGACCCACCGCACCTGCTCCCACGAGGCGCCGCACGCCCGGACGATCCGGTCGACCAGGTCCCGGTTGGTCGACTGGGTGCCCCCGCCGATGTTGTAGGTCGCGCCCGGGCGGCCCCGGGTCCTGACCAGCTCCACCGCGCGCACGTGGTCCTCGACGTGCAGCCAGTCCCGTACGTTGCCGCCGTCGCCGTACAGCGGGGCCTCGCCGCCGTCGAGGAGCCGGGTGACGAACAGCGGGATCAGCTTCTCGGGGAACTGGTACGGGCCGTAGTTGTTGGAGCAGCGGGTGACCCGGACGTCCAGCCCGTGCGTGCGGTGCTGGGCCAGCGCGAGCAGGTCGGCGCCGGCCTTCGACGCGGCGTACGGGCTGTTCGGCCGCAGCGGCGAGTCCTCCGTCCACGCACCGTGCTCGATGGAGCCGTACACCTCGTCCGTGGAGATGTGCACGAACGGCCCGATCCCGTGCCGCAGCGCGGCGTCCAGCAGCACCTGAGTGCCCGTCATGTTGGTGCGCACGAAGTCCGCCGCGCTCACGAGGGAACGGTCGACATGGGACTCGGCGGCGAAGTGCACGACCTGGTCGTGCTCCGCCGTCAACCCGTCCACCAGCCCGGCGTCGCAGATGTCGCCCTGCACGAAGGCCAGCGCCGGGTGCCGGGCCACCGGGGCCAGGTTCTCCCGGTTGCCCGCGTAGGTGAGGGCGTCCAGCACGGTGACGCTCACCCCGCCGGGACCGTCCGGGCCGAGGAGCGTGCGCACGTAATGGGAGCCGATGAAGCCCGCTCCGCCCGTGACGAGAATTCTGGTCGTCCCGTCCCTGGTCATCTCGGCATCACGCTTTCCGGTCATCACCGCTCTCAGATGACGCGGACGTCCGGCACATAGAGAATCCACTTGCCGCCCTGCTCGCGGAAGGCCTCTTCCCTCGCGATGATCTCCTCGGCGTGATTCCAGGCGAACAGCAGCGCGTATTCCGGATACGGCGCCGAGAACTCCTCCATCGGCCGGACCGGAATGTGCATACCGGGGGAGACGCGCCCCTGTTTGGCGACCGTCGTGTCGAAGATCGCGGGAACGAGGTCCGGGCCGATACCGCAGTAGTTCGACACCGTCGCGCTCTTCGCCGTGGCGCCGTACGCGGCGACCGTGTGGCCGGCCTCGCGCAGCCGGTGCAGCAGCGCCGTCAGCTCCTCGCAGTTCCGCTTCACCTGCATGCCGAACCGTTCGAGGATCGTGCTGTCGGTGAGCTGGCGCCGCTCCTCCTCGGCCGTCAGCTCCGTCACGGCCGCGCTCGGCGTACGGCGTCCCGCGCGCGCCAGGGTGTAGCGCACCTCGCCGCCGTGCACCGGCAGGCGCTCCACGTCGACCAGGTCGAAGCCGAAGCCCCGGGCCGCCGAGCGCACCGACGAGGCGGAGAAGAGGTAGAAGTGCTCGTCGTAGATCTGGTCGAAGCTGGCCCGCTCCACGATGTCGCCCAGGTAGGGGTCCTCGAAGACGAACACGCCGTCGTCGGCCAGCAGGGCGTCCACCCCGCGGAACACCGAGTCCAGGTACGGGATGTGGCACATGGTGTTGGCCGCGTAGATGACGTCGGCCGGCCCGTCGGCGGCCCGGATCTCCCGGGCGGTGGACTCCTGGAAGAAGTCGAACCGCACCCGCACGCCCTGCGCCGCGGCCAGCTCCACCACGTCGCGCGAGGGGTCGACGCCCAGGTGGCGCACGCCGCGGGCGGCGACCGTGCGCAGCATGGCGCCGTCGTTGCAGCCGACCTCGACCACGAAGGGGTCGTCGCCGCGGCACTCCGTGTCCAGCAGACGGTGGGCGGTCGCGGTGAAGTGCTCCCGCATGACCGACGACATCGAGGAGCGGTACGGGTAGTCCTCGCGGAACATCCGCTCCCGCGGCACCTCCTCCATCAGCTGCACCATGGCGCATTCCTCGCAGACGCCGACCGCGAGTCGGTAGAAGAATTCGTCCGACGTGTCCTCGGGGCGGCGAAACGCGTCGGACAGCGGCTGGCGGCCGAAATCGAAGAACTCGGTGACGGAACTCCGGCAGACACGGCAAGTGGTCATGGCGGGAACGCTAGGCACGGTTCCTCGAAAGGAACTAGACGCCTGCTGGACCACCGCGGCTATGGGACTGTCGAGCGCGCGTCGAGGCGTCCTCGAATACGGAACGGATGAATGGGCGCCGACCCGATTCACCGCAAACCGAGGGCGGGAGCGATCCGTGAAGGGGATCATTCTGGCGGGCGGCGCGGGAACACGGCTGCGTCCCCTGACGTTCGCCGTCTCCAAACAGCTGCTGCCGGTCGGCGACAAACCGATGATCTACTACCCGCTGAGTGTGCTGATGCTGACCGGCGTGCGGGACATCCTGATCATCTCCACGCCGGTCGACCTGCCGCAGTTCCAGCGGCTGCTGGGCGACGGCTCCCAGCTCGGCCTGTCGCTCACCTACCGCGCGCAGGACGAGCCCAGGGGACTGCCGGACGCCTTCGTCCTCGGCGCCGAGCACATCGGCGACGACTCGATGGCGCTGATCCTCGGCGACAACATCTTCCACGGCCACCACTTCTACTCCGTCCTGGCCGAGCACAGCCGGGACGTGCGCGGGTGCGTCCTCTTCGGGTACCCGGTGCACGACCCCGAGCGGTACGGCGTGGGCGAGGTCGACGCCGAGGGCCGGCTGGTGTCGATCGAGGAGAAGCCCGAGAAGCCGCGCTCCAACACGGCCATCACCGGGCTGTACTTCTACGACAACGCGGTCGTCGACGTGGCACGCGGCCTCAGGCCCTCGGCCCGCGGGGAACTCGAGATCAGCGACGTCAACCGCTGGTACCTCGAGCGCGGCGAGGCCCGGCTGGTCAACCTCGGCCGGGGCTTCGCCTGGCTCGACACCGGCACGCCCGAGTCCCTCCTCCAGGCGGGCCAGTACGTCGGCACCCTGGAGGCCCGGCAAGGCGTGCGCATCGCCTGCGTGGAGGAGGTCGCCCTGCGCATGGGCTTCATCGACAGCGACGCCTGCCACCGGCTCGGAGTGCGCATCGGCCCGTCCGGCTACGGCGCCTACGTGCGCGCCATCGCCCTGGAGATGGCCGGGGTCTGACGCCGCGTCACCGGCCGGGGACGTCGGTGAAGCGGATGTCGTGCGTCTCGGCGTCCGCCGCCGCGAACCGCAGCAGCCGCGCTCCCTCCTCCAGCACCTCCGACTCCTCCCGCGCGGTCAGCGGCGAGAAGCGCTTCACGGTCAGGACCGCCTTCGCCTTGTCCCGGCCCTCCCGTTTGATCACCCACAGCGCGCGGACCGAGCCGTCCACGAGCACGGCCGCCTCGACGATGACGTGCCGGCGCTGCTCGTCGGTCATCAGCCGGGAGCGGTCGGCGTGGCCGAGCACCACGTTGTCCAGGGCCGCGAGGAAACGCACGGGCACGGCCGTGTCCGGGTCGGGCAGCGGGGCGTCGGGGACGTCGAACAGCTCCTCGCCGCCCTCACCCGCGAACACCCGCAGCCCGGGCCGCAGTTCCTCGACCACCTCGCGCAGCCGGGTCATGCCGCTCCAGGCCTGGACGTCCTTCACGGTGGCGGGACCGAACGCGGCGAGATGCCGCAGCACCAGCCGCCCGGGCGAGGCGTCCTCGGCGAGCGGCCGGCCCAGCCACTCCCCGGCCAGCGCGAACGGCGTCGTGCCCCGCCGCCCCCAGGTGCCGTCCGGCGGCGGGTGCACGATCGGCAGCAGCCCCTGCAGCGACCGGGCGAGGGCGACCGGATCGTGCCCCGGGCGGTCCTGCGCCAGCAGCCGGCCCAGCTCGGGCCGGGCCACCGTCCGGCCGGTCAGCGCCGCACGCGCCGCCGCGGCCAGCTCGTCGAGGTCGAGGCCCGCCGTCTGCTTGCCGAACGCCGCCTTCTGCCAGCGGTCCAGCATCGGCTGCAGCAGCGGCCGCAGCCACAGGTAGTCGTCCGCCGTGACCAGGTGCTGGGTGCCGCGGAACAGCGTGGCGCGCACCACGGCGCGCTCCTCCAGGAGCTTCGTCAGCTCCTCCAGCCGGAAGCCCTCGATCCGGCTCCACAGCCCCACGTACGGCGGATCCGGGTCCTGCGCCTGCAGCCCGGTGAGCGTCTCGATCACCGCGGGGGCGGGCACGTCCGCGCGCCGCGTCAGCAACTGGCGTTCCAGCGTCGCCCGGTTCAGGGCCCGGCGGGTGAGACGTGCTGCCATGGCGTCCTTTCGGCCGTGTGCGCCCCGCCCGGGCACACCGGGCGCGGCGACGCGGAGAACGCTTCCCCGCCCGGCCAACCTAGACCCGATCGCGGTCAGCCACTGACCGCGATCACGCGCGGGCCTGCACCGGACCTCCAGCGGGGTTCGAGGCGCCCGGGCCACAGTCCGGTCCGGCGACCGTCGCCGGCGGCACCCGCCCGGGAGGAGACAGATCGGCCATGGAAGCGAAAGAGCTCGGCGTCACCGGGGCGTTCGTCTTCACCCCCGAGGTCTTCGGCGACGAACGCGGCCTGTTCGTCTCGCCCTTCCAGGGGGAGGCGTTCACGCGGGCGACCGGCCGCCCCCTCTTCCCGGTGTCGCAGCTCAGCTGCAGCAGGTCCCGCGCGGGTGTCGCACGCGGGGTGCACTTCACCCGTACGCCGCCCGGCACGGCCAAGTACGTGTACTGCGCCGGGGGACGGGCCCTCGACATCGTGGTGGACCTGCGGCAGGGGTCGCCGACCTTCGGCCGCTGGGACACGGTGGTCCTGGACCCCGTGGACTGCCGTGCCGTGTACTTCCCGGTCGGCGTCGGCCACGCCTTCGTCGCCCTGGAGGACGACACCGTGATGGCCTACACGCTCTCCAGCGGCTACGTCCCGGAGAACGAACTCGCGCTGTCCCTGTTCGACCCGGAGCTCGCCCTGCCGCTGCCCGAGGGCGTCCGGCCCGTCGTCTCCGCCCGCGACCGGGAGGCCCCCACCCTCGCCGAGGTCCGCGCGGCGGGACTGCTGCCGGGCTACGAGGAGTGCCGGAGGATCGAGGACGCCCTCACGGCCGCGCGCGGCGCAGGGGCCTGACCCCTGCACCCGCCGTCCCAGCCGGATTCGAGCGCCGTTCCGGCCCGTTTCCGGCCCGTCCGCCTACGTTCCCCCGCATGAAGACACTGGTGGCCACCGGCCCAGCTCACCCGTTGTACTACCCGATCGTGCCCCTCGCGTGGGCGCTGCGCGCCGCGGGCCACGAGGTGCTCGTGGCGGCCCCCGAGAGCTTCGACGGCCCGGTCCGCGGCTCCGGACTGCCCATGGCCCCGGTCTGCGGGCCCCTCGACATGGGCGAGGTCATGGCCAAGGACCGGGATGGAGGACGCGTCCAGGTGCCCGACTCCGACGAGGAGATGGCGGAGGGTATCGGCCGCGGCTTCGGCCGGCTCGCCGCGCGCACCCTGGAGGGCACCGCCGAACTGGTGGCGCGCTGGAGCCCGGACCTCGTCGTCGCCGAGTCCTACGGATACGCCGCCGCCGCGGCCGCGGCGGCCCGCCACGGCATCCCCTGGGTCAAGCACGTCGTGGGCCCCGGCGACCTGCCCGTCGACCCCTGGGTCGCGGCCGAGCTGCAGCCGGAGCTGAAGGAACTCGGGCTCGACGCCCTGCCCGAGCCCGCCCTCGTCCTGGACAACTGCCCGCCCCTGCTGGGCGATCCGGTCCCCGGCGCCCGGCCGCTGCGGTACGTGCCCTACGGCGAGCCCGGCACCGTGCCCGAGTGGGTCCTGCGCCCGCGGACCCGCCCCCGGCTGCTCATCACGCTGGGGTCCGTGCAGCCCCAGATCGGCGGGGCCCCGATGCTCGGGCAGATCGTCCGCTCGCTGGGCGAGCTGGACGCGGAGCTGGTCGTCGCGGTGGCGGACCACCTCGTCGGACAGCTCGGCCCGCTGCCGGACAGCGTCGTCGCCACCGGCTGGCAGTCGCTGACCTCCGTGCTGCCGGGGTGCGACGCCGCCGTCCACCACGGCGGGCCCGGCACGATGATGGCCTGCCTCGTCCACGGGGTGCCCCAGGTGGTGGTGCCCGGGCGGGGCAAGCCGCTCGACGCGATCGCCCGCCTCGTCGACCACGGCGCCGTCCGGCACATCCACCCGCCCGAGCTGACCCCCGAGTCGATGCTCGACGCCGTCCGCACGCTGCTGGAGGACCCCTCCTACGCGGAGCGGGCCCGGTCCGTGGCGGAGGACATCGCCCGGCAGCCGTCACCGGGACTCGCCGTGCCGGTGCTGGAGGACCTCGCCGCCGGGCACCGCGCCTGAGGGGGAACCGGGCGGCCCGCTCCGGGCCGCCCGCAGGACAGCGAGCAGCAGCACGCAGACGGGGAGAGCCGCCATGACCGCACCGGAGCAGCACGGCACCCCACGGCGGCGCGTCGCCGTGCTCGGCGGCACCGGCTGGGTGGGCCGGCACGTCTGCGCCGCGCTGGCCGCCCGGGGCGACGACGTCCTCGTCGTCGCCCGGCACCCCGCCGAGCACGTCCGCCCCCACGCCTTCGAGCGCCTCGACCTCGCGGAGGCGAGCGAGGCGCGTCTGACGGCCCTGCTCGGCGACCACCGGATCGACGCTGTGGTCAACGCCACCGACGCCCTCAACGCCACGGACGGCTGGACCCGCGGCGAGGCGGAGCTGCACGCCCTCAACGTCGCCCTGGTGCACCGGCTGCTGGCCGCCATGAGCGCCCTGCCCCGGCGCACCCGCGTGGTGCACATCGGGACGCTGCACGAGTACGGCGACGTCCCCGCGGGGACGCTCATCGACGAGTCGCTGCCCCCACGCCCCGCGAGCGCCTACGCCCGCACCCGGCTGGCCGGTTCGCGGGCCGTGCTCGACGCCGTGCGCGCCGGCCGGGTCGAGGGCCTGGTGCTGCGCGTGGCCAACGTGTGCGGACCCCACCCGTCGCCGGCGAGCTTCCCCGGCAAGCTGGTCGGCATGCTGCGCCGGGCCCTGGCCGCCGGCGAGCCCATGACGGTCGTCCTCGCCGACGCCCGGCGCGACTTCGTGGACGTCCGCGACGTCGCCGACGCCGTGGTGCGGGCCGTCCGCTCCCCGGCGACCGGCCACGCGCTGAACATCGGCAGCGGCGAGGCCGTCGACCTGCGCACCCTGGTCCGTCTCTTCGTCACCGGGGCCGGACACCCCGTCGGCCTGATCGACGAGCGCACCCGCGCCGACACAGGGCTCGGCGGCACCTGGACGAAGACCGACGTCCGCCTCGCCGCCCGGCTGCTCGGCTGGCGGCCGCGCACCGCGCTCGCGGACTCCCTGCGCGACATGTGGACCGTCGCGACGCGGGAGGACCCCCTGCAGGCCGGAGCCTGAGGGGGCCTCGCGTCCGCCCGGGCCCTACGCCCGTACGCCCACGAACAGACCGCAGCCGAACCGGCCCGTGGTGAGGTACTCGACCGAGCAGCCGGCCCGCTCGAAGGCCGTCTCGTACTGCTCCCTGGTGAACAGCCGCATCCGGTGCACGTCCGTGAAGTGCCGGATCCCCGCGTCCTTCCGGGCGTCGATGTAGTGCACGACGATCGGCACGTCGTCGCCGTGGCGCCGGGAGTGGGAGACCCGTACCGTGACGCGGTCCTCGGTACGGACCAGGTCGTCCGCGATGTAGCCGGGCAGGAACCGCTCCGGGAAGTACCAGGGCTCCAGGACGAGCACCCCGCCCGGCACCAGGTGCCCGGCCATGGCGGCGAGCGCGCCGTTCAGCTCCCCGGGCGAGCGGGTGTAGCCGATCGAGCTGAACATGCAGCTGACGGCGTCGTAGCGGCGGCCGAGGGCGAAGTCCCGCATGTCGCCCTGATGGACGCGCACCCCGGGCAGCCGCCGCTCCGCCTGCGCGCTCATGTGCTCCGAGAGCTCCAGCCCCTCCACGGTGGCGAAGTGGTCCCGGAAGAAGGCCAGATGACCGCCGGTGCCGCAGGCCACGTCGAGCAGCGCCGAGGCGTCCGGCCTGCGCTCCTTCACCAGCGCGGTCACCTCGGCGGACTCGGCGGCGTAGTCCTTCCCCCGTGCCGCGTAGACGAGTTCGTAGATCTCGGCCAGCCCGGGACCGTACGCCTCCTCGGTGCCGGCGTCCGTGCGCAGGGCCATCGCGTGCTCCATCGCGCCCCCTCACACGTCCCAGGTGACGGGCAGCTCGCGCACCCCGTAGACGATGGCGCCCTCCTTGCGGGGGATCTCCTCCAGCGGCACGGCCAGCCGCAGCGACGGGATGCGCCGCAGCAGCGTCGCCCAGGCGATCTGCATCTCCAGCCGCGCCAGTTCGGCGCCGATGCACAGGTGCGGGCCGTGGCCGAACCCCATCTGCTTGCGGCTGCCCCGGCTCAGGTCCAGCTTCTCCGGCTCGGGGAAGACCTCCGGGTCCCGGTTGGCGGTCAGCAGCAGGCACAGGATGCCGTCGCCGGCCGGGATGACCGTGCCGTCGATCTCGATGTCCTCCAGGGCGACCCGCGGGACCCCGATGTCCCCGATGGTCACCATGCGCAGCAGCTCCTCGGTCGCCGGGCCGATCAGCGTCTCCGGGTCGGCCCGCAGCGCCGCCAGCTGGTCCGGGTGCTCCAGCAGGCACGCCGTGCCCAGCGACAGCATGCTCGCCGTGGTCTCGTGACCGCCGTTCATCAGCATCCGCACCATGTTGACCAGGTCCCGCCGGGTGTACTCCTCGCCCGACGCCCGGTACTCGGCGATGATGTGGCTGGTCAGGTCCTCGCGCGGGGTGCTCTCCCGCTGCTCGACCAGCTTCTCCACATAGGAGTTGACCTCCACGATCGCCGCCACCCGCTGCTCCGGGGTGCTGTGGATGCCGAACATGTTGTTGCTGTGCTCGATGATGAAGTCGTGGTCGTCCTGGGGGATGCCCAGCATGTCGCAGATGATCGTGGTGGGCAGCGACAGGGAGAACAGCCGGTGGAAGTCCACCGGCGGTGCCAGCGCCAGCAGCCGGTCGACGTGCTCGTCGACGATCTCCTGGATGCGCGGGCGCAGCTTCTGGACGCGCTGGTAGGTGAAGGCGCCGGCCGCCTTGTGCCGCGCGGTGGTGTGCTCGGGCGGGTCGTACCCGATGAAGGAGGTCTCGGTACGGGCCTCGGGCGGGGCGACGAAGTAGAAGGGGAAGTTGGCGTGCTTGCGCGAGGCGCTGGCGCGCGGGTCGGTCAGGACACGGCGGATCGCCTCGTGCCCGGTGACCGTCCACACGCGCAGCCCGGTGTTGGCGAGGGTGACCCGGGTGACGCCCTGCTTCACCATGGCCTCGTACTGCGGCGGCGGGGTGAACGGGCCCGGCCGCACGTAGGGGAACGTCTCCGGCGCACCGGATTCGTGGGCGGTACTGGTCATCGTCGGGTCTCCTCAGCGGGTTCCGGGGTGTGCCAGTCGATGTGGTGGCTGCTCATCCAGGTGGGGTCGGAGCCGTCGCCGTTCCTGAAGGCCCGGGCGAGGAAGTAGTTGCGCAGGAAACGGCCGACCGGGCCGCGGCGCATGTTGCCCTCGTTGTTGTACTTGCCCTGGGCCACGATGTCCTCGACGCGCTTGCGCCGGACCGACTCGTAGGTGACGAAGGCCTTCTCGGCGCTCGGCGCGTCGCGCAGGCACTTGGCCAGCACCACCGCGTCCTCCATGGCCACCGAGCAGCCCTGGCCCGCGGTGGGCGACACGGCGTGCGCGGCGTCGCCGATCACGACGAGCCGGCCCCGGTGCCAGTGCGGGACTCTGGGCAGGTCGTACGTCGGCGACGGCGGCGCAGGGTCCGGGGTGGCCCGGATGATGTCCGCGGCGGGCGTCCGGTCACCGGCGAACAGATCGATCAGGTACCGGTGCCAGTCCTGCCCCAGGGCCCGCAGCTGCGCGCTGTCGGGCTCGCTCGGGCACGGCGGGTTGGCGAACCACCACAGGTCGCCGTTGGGGTGCTTGGTGTAGCTGAAGAAGCTGTTCCTGCCGAAGAACATCCGGATGACGCCGGGCGGGCCCTCGGCCGGGAAGCCCTTGGCGCAGCCGAACGCGTTGAGCACCCCGAGGTAGCGCGGCACGGGCGCGGCCGGGTCGATCACGCGCCGCACCCGCGAGCGCAGTCCGTCCGCGCCGACGAGCAGGTCGCCCTCGGCGTGGGTCTCGTCCGCGAACACCGCCCGGACCGCGCCGCCGGCACCGGTGGCGTCCACGATCCGCTTGCCGTACTCGATGGGGATGCCGCGCCCGGCCGCCTCGTCGCGCAGGGCGACGTAGAGGTCGGAGCGCCTGATCGTCTGGATGATCTGCCCGTCGGCGGCGAGCCGGTCGGTGCGGACGTCACCGGTCAGCGCCCGCCCGGTGTGGGCGTAGAAGGCGATCGCGGGCGTGTCGAAGCCGTACTTGCGGACCAGGTGCCCCAGGTCGATGCTGTCCAGGGCGTCGATGCCGTTCGGAGCGATGTTGACGAAGTTGCCGATGCCGTCGGCGGTGCGGTCGTACGCCTCGTAGAGGACGGGGTCGAGACCGGCCTTCTGCAGGGCGATCGCGGTGACCGTGCCGGCGATGCCGGCGCCGATGACGAGTGCGCGTGCCATGGTGTCTTCCTTCCTTCTCGGGCACGGTCGGTCAGGCGCCGACGGTGCCCCCGGGCGCGCCGTCGGCGGGGATGCCGGGGCGGGCGACCGTGCTCGGGCACACGGTGTCCTCGGGCACCACCCCGTCGACGAGATAGGCGTCCACGAGGGCGTCCACGCCGGGATTGCCGTTCAGCGCGTAGATCTCGTGCTGGCCGGAGTCGGCCACGGTGATCAGCCGGTAGCCGAGCCGTGCGGCCATCGCGGCCCCGCCCTCGTAGATGTCCGTCGGGTCGCCGTCGGCGTGCACCACCAGGCCGGGGGAGAGCCCCTCGCCGGTCAGCGGGACCGGCCGCTCCGGCGGGGTGAAGGAACGGAAGGCGCCGACCCACGGCTGGGCGCGCATCATGCCGTAGCCATAGGGATATTGCTCGCGGAAGCGGCGCAGGTCCGCGTAGTAGACCTCGAGGTCGGTGGGCCAGTCCTTCTCCAGGGTGACCGCGTCGAGCACACCGCACCGCGTGGTGCCCTCCGTCTCCGTCGGCGGCCACACCCGCTCGTCGGACAGCCACCGGGTGACCGCCGCCGCGTCCCCGGTGCGCAACTCGGCGACCAGACGGCCGAGTTCGGACCAGCGGGCCCGGTCGGCGGAGCGTGAGCCCATGGCGCCGTCGAAGAGCGTGCGCAGGGCGGTGCCCGACTGCCCGGCGACGTTGCGGGCGGCCTCCTCGACGGCGCCGAGCACCGCGTCGCGGGTGCTGCCCAGGCCGAACGTCCGGTCGCGCTCGGCGATCCAGCCGGCCCAGGTGTCGACGTTGGCCCGGTTGGCCCGGCCCTGCGCCATGAACTGCTCCCGCCAGGACCAGTCCGGATGCACGCAGGAGTCGAGGACGCAGCGGTCCAGCCGGTCGGGGAACAGCGCCCCGTACACGGCGCCCACGTACGTGCCGTAGGTGTAGCCGACGAAGCTGATCCGCTCCTCCCCGAGGACCCGGCGGATCAGGTCCATGTCGCGGGCGACGTTGGGGGTGTTGTGGTGGCGCCGCGCCTCGCCGCCGAGCCGCTGGGCGCCCTCTTCGCGGATCCGGGCGTCCTCGGCGGTCAGCGGGAAGTCCGCGTCGGGCAGCCGGGAGTCGAAGGGCGCCTTCGCCGGGGTGATCTCGCCGAGCAGCGGCGTGGACGCGCCGGTGCCGCGGGGGTCGAAGCCGATCAGGTCGTAGGCCTCGGTGAGACGGGTACGGGCGAGGGCCGCCGGGAAGCGGCGGCCCAGGCCGAAGTAGCCGCCCGGCCCGCCGTTGAGGGCGAGCAGCACCCCGCGGCGCCGGGCCGGGTCCTTCGCCCGTAGCCGGCTCAGGGCGAGTGTGATCCGCGGCCCCTCGGGGCGGGCGTGGTCGAGCGGCACCTCGATCGTGCACTGTTCGCTGCCGTCGCCCGAGGGCGCGGGGGCCCACGCGGGGCGCTGCCCGGCGAAGTCGTCGAGGGCGTCCGGGGAAAGGTGACGTGTCGTCATGTCGTCAGTGGGCCTCCGTGTCGGCGGGGCAAGCGGTGGGAGTCGGGGCCGGGGCGCGCGTCGCACACCCGGAGCACCTCGGTCACAGCCTCGGAGCGGGCGCTGGAATCGGCGTGGAAGGGCGGTCGACGAGCACGCGGTCGGTGTGGGTGTGGGTGAGGGTGTGGGTGTGGGTCGGTGGTGAGGGGCTCGCGTGGCGTGGCCGACGAGCACGCGCCCGTCGTACCCGCGGCGGTCGCCGAACACATGGCCGGCGTGCCGCAGTGGTCGACGGGGACGTGCCCCGCGTGCGGCCGGGGTCGAGTAAGGGGGCGGGTGGCCGGGTGGCCGGCGGGACCGTGCTTCTCCGCCGTCCGGGGCCGGTTCACTCGTCGAAGGACGGTGACGGCGGAGCCTCGTCGAGGATCTCCAGGACGGCGACCGACCAGGCGAACCCGCCGCCCGCGCTCACCAGCGCGCACAACTGCCCCGGCCGCAGGGCCCTGGTGCCGGCCAGCCGGGCGAGCCCCGCGAACGGGTCGCCCGCTCCCAGATGCCCCACCCCCGAACCCCAGGACCAGGTGGTGCGCTCCGGGTCGATGTCCAGGACCTGGAAGAACTGGGCGTCCATCTTGGGGCGTCCGAGGTTCGGCAGCACGAACCAGTCGACGTCGGACGCCTTCGCGCCCGCCTCGCCGAGCGCCCGGTCGAACGCCTCGCGCTGACCCGACTGGAGCCGCTCCAGCAGCCGTGTCAGGCCCATGTCCTTCACCAGCCGCTCCCGCGAGCCCGCGACACTGATCGGCGCGCGGGCGTGCAGCGGCACCGGGGCGAAACCGTCGCCGTCCCGGCCCATGGCCTCCAGCGTCGGGTCGGACACCGTGACCAGGCTGCGCAGCCGCGCGAACCCGCCGGCCCGGGACAGCACCAGCGCGGTGCCGCCGTCGCCGCACACCGTCCCGGGGTCGGTGTGCCACCGGTCGAACCCCGGCAGGCAGAACCGGTCCCCGGTGGTGATCAGCGCACTGTGCGGCCCCGCTCCGGCCCGCAACCGCGCCACGGCCATCTCCATCGCCGCCATGCCCCCGTTGGACAACTGCCCGACCTCCAGGGCCAGGCAGCTGTTGCCCACCGCCTCGCGCTGTACGTACGAGGCCGGAGCCCACAGGTCGTGCCCCTGGAACCAGGTGCCGGCGTGCAGCACCACGTCGATGTCGGACGGACCGGTGCCCGACATGCGCAGCGCGGCACGGGCGGCCAGGACGGCCATCTCCGGCCCCGACCGCTCCCCGGCGCACACCGAGCGCATGCCCGAGCGCCGGACCGTGCGCGGGTCGGCCAGCCCCCGCTCCACCACCTCGGCGGCGGGCATGCGCCGCGCCAGATGCAACCCGACCCCGGACACGTACACGTCCGCGATGTCCACAGCTCTCCCCGTCGTACCGCTCCGTGGGGCGGCGGTGATGCGCCGCCCGGAGGGGGAGTGTCGGTCCGCGATGTCGAAGGCGGCTCGAGCCGGGGCGGATCAGCGAGGTTCGAACGCCCCTCAGGCGCGCCTCTAACCCCGGGGACCACGGTCGGACGACACGAGAGAGGGGTGGGGGATGCCGGACACGGCAGGACGGGCCCGGCCCGTGGTCCTGATGTTCGCCGGACAGGGCGCGCAGCACCCGAGAATGGCGGCCGGGCTGTACGGCCGCGAGGAGACCTTCACGTCCTGGATGGACGAGGCCTTCCGGCTGCTCGGACCGGACGGCGCACGGCTGCGGGAGCACTGGCTCGCGCCCGAACCGCCGCCCGTCTACCACGATGTGACGGTCGCTCAGCCACTGCTGTACGCGGTGGGGCACGCCCTGGGGCGACTGCTGCTGGACCGGGGGGTGCGGCCCGCGGCGCTCTTCGGGCACAGCGTCGGGGAACTGGTCGCCGCCACCCTGGCGGGCGTGCTCGGCTTCGCCGACGGGATGCGGCTGATGCGCGACCGGATGGCGCTGTTCGCCGACACCCCGCCCGGCGGGATGCTCGCGGTCGCCGCCTCCGTCGACGAGGTCAAGGACGTCCTCGGCACCCGGGTGCACCTGGCCGCGGTCAACGCCGCCCGTCAGCTGCTGCTGGCCGGCGAACGCGCGGCACTGGACGAGACGGCCCGCCTCCTCGGCGCACGCGGACTGGTGTGCCGGGACGTCCTCGCCCGCCAGGCCTTCCACAGCCCCGTCGTCGCCGAGGCCGTACAGGCCTCCCTGCCCGTCTGGCGGGACGTCCCCCTCGCGGCGCCCCGCCGCCCCCTCTACTCCGCCTACACCGGCGGACCGCTCGACCCGGAGCGGGCCCGCGACCCGGAGTTCTGGGCCCGGCAGCCCGCCGAGACGGTCCACTTCGCGCCCACCCTGAGGGCCGTCCTCGACGACCGCCCGGGCTGCCTGCTCGTCGAGGCCGGACCGGGCAACAGCCTGTCCGCGCTGGCCAGACGGCAGCGCGCCGTCACCACGGGAGGCGGCACCGTCGTGCCCCTGCTGCCCGACCGCTGCCGCGGCGACGACGCCGACGTCCGCTCCGTGGAACGGGCGCTGCGCCTGCTCGCCGAGCGGGCCGCGCCCGGCGGGACGGCGGCCGGCCCGCCCCCACCGCCCGGCCCCCCACCGCCCGGCCCCGCACCGATCAGGCACGCAGCGACAGGGAGGACACCATGAGCGACGACGACCGTGGACGAGACGCGCAGGCCGGGGCGGACGGCGCACCGGTGGCCGTGGTCGGCATGGCGTGCAAGTTCCCCGGCGCCGACGGACTCGCCGCGTTCTGGCGCCTGCTGGCGTCCGGCGAAGACGCCGTCGCCCCCGGCGGCGGCACCCGCGCCGGCCGCCGCCCCGGCGGCTACCTGCCGGACGTCGACCTGTTCGACGCGGAGTTCTTCGGCGTCCCGGCCCCCGAGGCCGCCGCGCTCGACCCGCAGCAGCGGCTGCTCCTCGAACTCACCTGGCACGCCCTGGAGGACGCCCGCACCACACCGGAGGGCCTGACCACCGGCCCCGTCGGCGTCTTCGTCGGCGCCGGATCCGACGAGTACGCCTTCCTCAGCCGCACCGGGAACGCGCGGCCGTCCACGTACACGATGACCGGCACCGGCCGCACCTTCCTCGCCAACCGCCTCTCCCACTTCTACGGCTTCACCGGCCCGAGCCTGGTCGTCGACACCGGTCAGTCCTCCTCCCTGGCCGCCCTGCACCACGCCGTGCTCGCCGTGCGCCGCGGCGAGTGCGCCGCGGCCGTGGTCGGCGGCGTGCAGCTCAACCTCACCGCCGAGGGCGACGAGGTGGTCGAGGCGCTCGGCGCCCTCTCGCCCAGCGGGCGCTGCCACACCTTCGACGCCCGCGCCGACGGCATCGTGCGGGGCGAGGGCGCGGGCGTCGTCGTCCTCAAGCCGCTGGACCGGGCGCGGGCCGACGGCGACCGCGTGTACTGCACCGTGCTGGGCGGGGCCATGAACAGCGACGGCGACCGCACGGGCCTGACCGCGCCCAGCGAGACCGCGCAGCGCGAGGTCCTCGCCGCCGCCTGCCGCCGGGCCGGGGTGGCACCCGCCGACGTGCGCTACGTGGAGCTGCACGGCACCGGCACCGCCGTGGGCGACCCGGTCGAGGCCGCCGCGCTGGGCGGGGTCCACGGCCAGGGGCGGCGCGCCGACCGGCCGCTGCTGGTCGGCTCCGTCAAGACCAACATCGGGCACCTGGAGGCGGCCGCCGGCATCGCCGGGTTCATCAAGACCGCGCTCGCCCTGTCCCACCGCCGGCTCCCGGCCAGCCTCAACTTCCGTACGCCCAACCCGGCCATCGACCTCCAGGCGCTGCACCTGCGGGTGTGCGCCAGGGGCCGCGACTGGCCCGCCGGTGGCACACCGCGCCTGGCCGGGGTGTCCTCGTTCGGCCTCGGCGGCACCAACTGCCACGTCGTGCTGGGCGAGGCACCCGAACCGGCCGCACCCGCCGGCCCGGACACCGCGCCCGGCTCCGCCGTGCCCGTGGTGCTGTCCGGCCGCACCCCGGCGGCCCTGCGCGAACGGGCCCGCGACCTCGCGGGCGCCGTCGCCGGCCGCCCCCTCCGGCTCGCCGACCTCGCCTGGACGGTGGCGACGGCCCGCAGGGCGTTCCGCCACCGCGCCGCCGTGATCGCCTCGGACCCGGACGAACTCGTCCGGCGGCTGCGGGACCTGGCCGACGGTTCGCCCGACGACGGCGAGCGGGGCCTCGTCCAGGGCACCCGCGGCGAGGGCCGCACCGCGTTCCTCTTCGCCGGGCAGGGCGCGCAGCGCGTCGGCATGGGGCAGGGGCTCTACAAGGAGTTCGGGGCGTTCGCCCAGGCCTTCGACGAGGTGCGCACCCGGCTCGAACCGGTGCTGGGCGCCGACCTCGCCGACACCATGTGGCACCGGCAGGACGTCGACCGCACCGAGCACGCGCAGACCGCCCTGTTCGCCGTCGAGGTCGCCCTGTACCGGCTGCTGGAGTCCTTCGGCATCGTGCCGGACGTGCTGATCGGCCACTCCCTGGGCGAGATCGCGGTCGCCCACGTCACCGGCGTGCTCTCCCTGGAGGACGCGGCCACCCTCGCCGCGCACCGGGCCCGGCTGATCGGCCTGCTGCCCCCGGGCGGCGCCATGATCGCCGTACAGGCCCTGGAGGAGGAGGCCCGCGAGGCCGTGGCGCGTGAGCCGGGGCTGGTCGGCATCGCCGCCGTCAACGGACCGCGGTCCGTGGTCCTGTCGGGTGAGGAACAGGCCACGGTACGGGCCGCCGCCCGCTTCGAGGCGTTGGGCCGCCGCATCCGCAGGCTGCGGGTCTCCGTGGCCGGGCACTCCCCGCTGATGGCCCCGGTCCAGGACGAACTGCGGTCCGTCGCCGAGGGACTCACCTGGAACCCGCCCTCGGGACCGCCGGTCGTGTCCACCGTGACCGGGGAGCCGGTCGACCCGGAGCAGTTCGCCGCGCCCGGCTACTGGGTCCACCACGTGTGCGCACCCGTGCGGTTCGCGCCCGCGCTCACCACGGCCCACCGGCTCGGCGCCCGCTTCTTCGTCGAGGTCGGACCCGGCCGGGCCCTGACGACCCTGGCGGCGGAGACCGTCGACCACGGCGAGGAGCGCTTCGCGGCGCCCCTGGCGTCCCAGCACGAGGCCGCGGCCGTCGCCGAAGCCGTCGGCTCGGCCCATGTGTTCGGGCTGCCCGTGCGCTGGGAGGCCGTCCTCGGCGGGCGGGCCCGGCGCGTCGGCCTCCCGCCCTACCCGTTCCAGCGGCGGCGCCACTGGCTGGACACCGCCGGCGAGCCGGCACCGCAGGCGGCCGCGCCCGCAGCCCCGCGCTGGAGCGGGGAGCCCTTCGACCTCGTGGTGACCTGCACCCTGCAGACCCTCGGGCTCGGCCCCGAGGCGGACCTCGACGTCAACCGGCCCTTCAGCGAACTGGGCCTGGACTCCCGGATGGCGCTGGCACTGCGCTCCACCCTGGCCCGGATCACCGGCCGCTCGCTGCCGCCCACCCTGCTCTTCGACCGGCCCACCCCGGCGTCACTGATCGAGGCGCTGGAGACGGACGCCCCGCTCTGACGCGCCCCGCACCCGCCGACCGGCAGCACGGCCGGCCGCATCCGGACCTCGATGAAAGGCCTGCGCACACATGAACCGCGAACCGGCTTCTCCGCACGGCGAGCAGGACGCGATCGCCATCGTGTCCATGGGCTGCCGCTACCCCGGGGGCATCACCACCCCGGAGGACCTGTGGCGTCTCGTGGCGTCGGGCGGCGACGCGATCACCGAGTTCCCCGACAACCGCGGCTGGGACGCCCTGGAGGCCGCCGGCGACGGCGCGGACCCCGTCCGCCGCGGCGGCTTCCTGCACGACGCCGACCTGTTCGACGCGAAGTTCTTCGGCATCTCGCCGCGCGAGGCGGCCGGCATGGACCCGCAGCAGCGCGTGCTCCTCGAAGTGGCCTGGGAGACCTTCGAACGCGCCGGGCTGCGGCGCGAGTCGCTGGCCGGCGCCGACGTCGGGGTGTTCGTCGGCGCCATGGCCCAGGAGTACGGGCCGCGGCTGCACGAGGAGAACCAGGGCTCCGGCGGCTACCGCATCACCGGCTCCACACCGAGCGTGGCCTCCGGCCGCATCGCCTACTGGTTCGGGCTGCGCGGCCCCGCCGTCACCGTCGACACGGCCTGCTCCTCGTCGCTGGTCGCCCTGCACCTCGCCGCGCAGGCGCTGCGCCAGGGGGAGTGCGACATGGCCCTGGCCGGCGGGGTGGCGGTGATGCCCACCCCGGGCATGTTCGTCGACTTCGCCCGGCAGGGCGGCCTGGCCCCGGACGGGCGGTGCAAGTCCTTCTCCGACGACGCCGACGGCACGGCGTGGGCCGAGGGCGCCGGTCTGCTCCTGCTGGAGCGGCTCCCGGACGCCGTGGCCCGGGGCCACCGCGTCCTCGCCGTGATCCGCGGCAGCGCGATCAACCAGGACGGCGCCAGCAACGGGCTCACCGCCCCCAGCATGCCCGCCCAGCAGGAGGTCATCACCCGCGCGCTGCGAGCGGCCGGGCTGCGGGCCCGGGACGTGGACGCCGTCGAGGCCCACGGCACCGGGACCCCGCTCGGCGACCCCATCGAGGCGCGGGCCCTCGCCGCGACCTACGGCAGGGACCGCGCCGGCGGCCGGCCGCTGTGGCTGGGCTCGCTGAAGTCCAACGTCGGCCACACCCAGGCCGCCGCCGGTGTCGGCGGCGTGATCAAGATGGTGCAGGCGCTGCGCTCCGGGACCCTCCCGGCGACCCTGCACGCCGGGCGGCCCAGCCGGCACGTCGAGTGGGAGGACAGCGGACTCGCCCTGCTCACCGAGGCCCGGCCCTGGCCGCGCGGCGAGCGGCCCAGGCGGGCCGCGGTGTCCTCGTTCGGGATCAGCGGGACCAACGCCCACCTCGTGCTGGAGGAGGGGGAGCCGGAACCGGCCGCCGGGACGGCCCCCGCCGAGGGGCCCTTCGTGTGGCCGCTGTCCGCGCCGGGCCCCGAGTCGCTGCGCGCCCAGGCGGAAGCCCTGGGCGACTTCCTGGCCCGCGCACCCGGCACCGCCCCCGAGGACGTCGCCCACGTCCTGCGCGGCCGCAGCCGCTTCCCGCACCGCGGCGTGGTCGTCGCCGACACGGCCCAGGACCTCGCGGCCGGACTCGCGCGCCTCGCCCGCGGCGACAGCGTGCCCGCCGTCCCGGGCACCTACCGCTCACCCGTCGTGCTGCGCGGCGAGGCCCGGCGCGAGACCACAGGCCCGGTGTTCGTCTTCCCCGGACAGGGCTCGCAGTGGCGGGAGATGGGCCTCGCGCTGTACGAGGAGTCCGAGGTGTTCCGCGACAGCATGGACGCGTGCGCCCAGGCGCTGCTGCCGTACTGCGGATGGCAGCTGCTGGACGCGCTGCGGGGCGAGGCGCTCGACCGGGTGGACGTCGTCCAGCCCGCGCTGTTCGCGGTGATGGTCTCCCTGGCGCGGCTGTGGGAGAGCGCAGGCGTGAAGCCGGCCGCGGTCGTCGGCCACTCCCAGGGCGAGATCGCCGCCGCCCACGTGGCCGGCGCGCTGAGCCTCGGCGACGCCTGCCGGATCGTCGCGCTGCGCAGCAAGGCCCTGCACGGCCTCGCGGGCACCGGGGGCATGGTCTCCGTGCCGCTCGGCGCCGACGACACCCGGGACCTGCTGAAGCCCTTCGACGCCATCGGCGTCGCCGCCCTGAACGGCCCCCGCTCCACCGTCGTCGCCGGGCCCCGGCACGCCCTCGACGCGCTGCTGGAGGAGTGCGCCCGCCGGGGCGTCGACGCCCGGCGCATCGAGGTGGACTACGCCTCGCACACCGAGGCCGTCGAGGCGCTGCGGCAGCCCCTCGCCGAGCGGCTGATGGGCGTGCTGCCGCGCCCCTCCGCCGTGCCGGTGTACTCCACCCTGACCGGGGAGGCCGTCGACGCCACCGTCCTCGACGCCTCGTACTGGTACGACAACCTGCGCAACACCGTCCGTTTCCAGAGTGCCGTCGAACGGCTGATCGCCCGCAGGCACCGCACCTTCCTGGAGATCAGCCCCCACCCGGTCCTCACCATGGCGCTGACGGACATCCTCGACGCCGCCGGGGTGCGCGGCACGGTCCTCGGCTCGATCCGCCGGGGGACGGGGCTCAGCCAGTTCCTCGCGTCGGCCGCCGCGGCGCAGACCGCCGGCGTGGAGGCCGACCTCTCGTCCCTCCAGCCGCCGGGCCGCCGGATCGACCTGCCCGGCTTCGTCTTCAGCCGCAGCCGGTACTGGGTCACCGCGGCCCCCCGGCCGACGGGCCGGGACACCGGGCCGTTCGCCACCCTGGCGGTGTCCCTGCCGGACGGGCGGACCGTCCTGGCCGCGACCGTCGACCGGGCCCGGCAGCCCTGGCTGGCCGACCACGTCGTACGGCACGACGTCCTGCTCCCGGCGACCGTCCTGCTGTCCCTGGCCGCCGAGGCGGGAACCGCCGCCGGCTGCCCCCGGATCGAGGAGCTGACCGTCGGGGTGCCGCTGCGCGTCCCCGGGCAGGGCGAGGTCGAGCTGCGCGTCACGGTGGAACCGGCCGACGCCCGCGGCCGCCGCACGGCCGCGGTGCACGGGCGCGTGCGGGACGGGTCCGGCTGGACGGAGCACGCCTCGGCCGTGCTCGCCCCCGCGGGCGACACCCCGCGCGGGCCCGGCGCCACCCCCTGGCCCCCGCCGGGTGCCGAGCCCGTCGACCCGGCCGCGGCCTACGAACGCCTGGCCCGGCGCGGCTACCACTACGGTCCCGCCTTCCGCGGCCTGCGGCGCGCCTGGGTGCGCGGCTCCGAGACGTTCGCCGAGGTCGCCCTGGACCAGGACGCGCCCGGCGCGTCCGCCACCGCGCACCCGGCCCTGCTCGACGCGGCCCTGCACGCCGCGCTGCTGGGCACCGGCGACGGCCTGACCGTCCCCTTCACCTGGCGCGACGTCACACTGCCGCCCACCACGGCCCGCACGCTCCGGGTGCACACGACGGCCGGTGACGACGGGCTGAGCGTGTCCTGCGCGGACGAACAGGGCCGGCCGGCGGCCTCGGTGGGATCCCTGGTGCTGCGCACCCTGACGGCGGACGGCCCGGAGGCCGTGCGGCTGGACGGCGACCGGGAGGTGAACCTGGAGCTCGCCTGGGAGCACGTCACCGCGCAGGACGCGGACCCGCTGCGCGACTGGGCGTCGCTCGCGGCACCCGGACTCGGCGCCCCCCGCGACTTCCCCGGCCCCGAGGCACTGCCCGGAACCGCCCCCCGCGTCCTCGTCGCCCAGCCCGGCGCCGGAGAACCGGCGACGGACGCCGCCGGGCTGCCCGCCACCGTGGAGCGGCTCACCGGCGAGGTCACGGACCTGATCCAGCAGTGGCTGTCCGACGACCGGTTCACCGCCTCCCGGCTGGCGGTGGTGACCCGCCGGGCCCAGGACGTGACGGGACGCGAACCGCTCCCGGGCCTCGCGGCCGCCGCCGTCACCGGACTGGTGCGCGCCGCGCAGGCCGAACACCCGGGCACCTTCCTGCTGGTCGACCTCGACGACGACCCGGCCTCCGTGGCCGCCCTGCCCCGGGCCCTCGCCCACGGCGCACCCGAGACGGCGATCCGCGAAGGCCGGGTGTACGTCCCCGCGCTGCGGCCCGTCCGGGACGACTGCCTGCCCGCGCCCGAGGGCCGCACCGCCTGGCGTCTGGACGTCACGGCCAAGGGCACGCTCGACAACCTGGCCCTGGTCCCGCACCCGGAGGCCACCCTGCCCCTCGGCCCCCGGGAGATCCGCGTCGAGGTCCGCGCCGCCGGGCTCAACTTCCGTGACATCGCCGTGGGTCTGGGACTGGTCGCCTCCGAGAAGACCATGGGCAGCGAGGGCGCCGGCGTGGTCACCGAGGTCGGCCCCGAGGCCGGGCGGTTCGCGGTGGGCGACCGGGTCTTCGGTGTCTTCGAACGCTCCCTCGGACCGGTCGCCGTGGCCGACGAGCGGATGGTCAGGCCCGTTCCCGAGGGCTGGACCGACGCCCAGGCCGCGAGCGTGCCCATCGTCTTCATCACCGCCTACCAGTGCCTGGTGGACGTCGCCGCCGTCCGGCCCGGCGAGTCGGTGCTGATCCACACCGCCACCGGCGGCGTCGGCCTCGCCGCGCTGCAACTCGCCCGCCACTTCGGGGCCGACGTGTTCACGACCGCCGGGCCCGCCAAGCAGGGCACGCTGCGGGAGTGGGGCGTACCGGGGGACCACATCGCCTCCTCCCGGTCGCTCTCCTTCGAGGAGGAGTTCCGGGCCGCCACCGGGGGCCGGGGCGTGGACGTCGTCCTCAACTCGCTGGCCAACGAGGCGGTCGACGCCTCCCTGCGCCTGCTGGCACCGGGCGGGCGCTTCGCCGAGATGGGCAAGACCGACATCCGGGACACCGAGCTGATCCAGGAGCAGTACCCCGGCATCACCTACCGGGCCTACAACATCCTGGGCGTCGAGGCCGAGCGGATCGGCGAGGTCCTCGACGAGCTGATCGCCCTGTTCCGGGCCGGGGCCCTGGTCCACCTGCCGCTGCGCACCTGGGACGTCCGCGAGGGACACGTGCCGCTGCGGATGCTCAGCCGGGCCAGGCAGCGCGGCAAGCTCGCCCTGACCATGCCCCGCACCCCGGACGCCGACCGCCCGGTGCTGATCACCGGCGGTGCGGACGGGCTCGGCGCGGTCCTGGCCCGCCATCTCGTCACCGCCCACGGCGCCCGCGAGGTGGTGCTGCTCAGCCGCCGGGGACCGGACGCCCCCGCGGCCGCCGAGCTGGTCGCGGAACTCGCCGGACGGGGCGCCACCGCGCACGTCCTCGCCTGCGACGTCACGGACCGCAACGCACTCGCCAAGGTCGTCGCCGAGCATCCGCCCGGCAGCGTCTTCCACACGGCCGGCGTGCTCGACGACGGGCTCGTCGAACGGATGACACCCGCACGCCTGCGGGCCGTGCTGGCGCCCAAGGCGCACGCCGCCTGGCACCTGCACGAACTCACCCGCGACCTCGACCTGTCGGCGTTCGTGCTCTTCTCCTCCGCCGTGGGAGTGATCGGCGGCCCCGGCCAGAGCAACTACGCCGCCGCCAACGCCTTCCTCGACGCCCTCGCCCAGCACCGCCGCTCCCAGGGACTGGCCGCCACCTCCGTGGCCTGGGGGCTGTGGCAGGACCGCACCGGCATGACCGCCCACATGACCGACGCCGACGTGAGCGCCCTCGCCGCCCTCGGCATCGCGCCCATGAGCACCGCGGGCGCCCTGCGGCTGCTCGACGAGGCGCTGGCCTCGCCCCGGCCGTCGGTGACGGCCCTCAAGCCCGTCACCGGCCGGGTCCGGCCGGGGAGCAGGGCCGCCGCCCTGTTCCGCGGGCTGCTCGACGACCGCGCGGCGGACGCCACCGAGACCGCGCCCGCACGCCCCCAGCCGGCACCCGCCGCGGACGGCCCGGCCGGACCCGCCGCGGCGGCGACGCTCGTGGAACTGGTCTGCGCCCAGGCCGCCGACGTGCTCGGCTACACCGAGACCGTGACGGTCCTGCCGACGGACTCCTTCAAGGAACTCGGCTTCGACTCGCTGCTGAGCGTGGACCTGCGCAACCGGCTCAACGCCGCCACCGGGCTGCGGATGCCGGCCGAGGCGGTCCTGCGCAACCCCACGCCCGAGTCCCTCGCGGCGTACATGCGCGCCGAGCAGTCCGGCGCACACCCCGTCCTGCCGGCGGAGGAGACCGCGTGACCGGGCGCCACGCGGCCACCGCGCCCGCCACCACCGCGCCCCAGGGCGCCCGACGACACACCCGAGGGTGAGGAGAGAGCCCGTCATGAGCGACACCGACGTCACACGGGTGACGCACCGGATCGACGTCGCGGCACCGGCCGACGCCGTGTACCGCATCGTCTCCGACGTGAGCCTGTGGCCGCTGTACTTCCCGCCGACCGTGCGGGCCGAACGGACGGCGGGCGACGACAGCGACGAACGCATCCGCATCTGGGCCGTGGCCCACGGCGAGGTGCGCACCTGGGAGTCCCGGCGCCGGCTGGACCGCGCCGCCCGCGAGGTGCGCTTCGAGCAGACCCGGCCCTCCGACCCGGTGGCCGCGATGGGCGGACGGTGGGAGGTCAGGGAGCGCGGCGACGGCGACTGCACGGTCGTCCTCGACCACCACTACCGGGCGGTCGGCGACGACCCCTCCGCCCTGGCCCGGATCGCCGACGCCGTCGAGACCAACAGCGTCTCGGAACTGTCCCACCTGCGCCTCGCGGCCGAGCGGGCCGGAAGCGAGGACGAACTGCTGCTGGACTTCTCCGACACGGAGGTCATCCCCGGCCCGGCCGCGGACGTCTACGACTTCCTCTACGACGCGGCCAAGTGGCCCGAGCGCCTCCCGCACGTCGTACGGCTCGACCTGCGCGAGAACGTCACCGGGCTGCAGTACATGGAGATGGACACCCGGGCCCCCGACGGCTCCGTGCACACCACGGTCTCCGGACGGGTGTGCACACCGGGCCGCCGGATCGTCTACAAGCAGACCAGGCTGCCGCCCGTGCTGCGGGCGCACAACGGCGAATGGCTCCTGGAGGACGCCGGGGACGGCACCGTCAGGGTGACCGCCCGCCACCAGGTCGTCCTGAACCCCGAGGGCATCGCGGCCCTCCCCGAGCCCCCCGCCTCGCTCGGGGCCGCCCGGGACGCCGTACGGCACTCCCTGGGCTCCAACAGCCGGGCCACCCTGGCCCGGGCCAAGGCGTTCGCCACCGCGCGCTGAACCCGCCGAGACCCGCACGCACCTCGCGTGTCCCACCGGAAACATCCACTCCACGAGGAGGGCCCCATGGCCGTGTTGTCGATCGACGAACTCAAGGGATTCCTGCTGCGCGCCGTCGGCGAGGACGAGACCATCGACCTGTCCGGCGACATCCTCGACTCCCCGCTCGCCGACCTCGGCTTCGACTCGCTCGCCGTCATCGCCACGACGAGCGCGCTGGAACAGCACTTCGGGATCAAGCTCGGGGACGAGGACGCCTCGGACATCGAGACGCCCCGGGACTTCCTGGACGTCTTCAACCGCCGTCTGGCTCACGCCGCGTGACCGTGACCGCCACGACGACCGCCGGACCCGCGTCCCCCACGGGGGCGCGGGCCGCCGGCCTCCTCGACCGGGTACGCACCTTCGTGCACGACGAACTCCTGCCGTCCAGCGAGCACTTCGACTCCCTCCCGGCCGTCCCGACCGCGGCCTCCGTCCGTCTCGCCGAGGCCGGGCTGGCCAACTGGTGGATCCCCGCCGAGTACGGCGGACACGGTGTGCCGCTGTGCGACAGCGTGGACATCGTCTCCGAACTCGCCTACGGCGACGGCGGGTTCGCCTTCGGCTCCTTCCTGTCCGTGCTCGGCACGACGATGCTGCAGCTGTCCGGCGCCGACGCCCTCGCCCGGCCGCACCTGGAACGCCTCGCCCGGGACGGCGGCGTCCTCGGGATCCTCGCCAGTGAGGAGGAGGCCGGCAGCGAACTCGCCCGCATCACCACGACCTACCGGCGCGACGGGGACCGGGTGGTGGTCGGCGGCGACAAGTACTTCTCCACCAACACCGACGCCGCCGACCTGCTGCTGGTCGTGGCCCGGGACGCCACGGACGACGCCGAGTTCCGCGTGGTCCTGGTCCCCCGGCACACCGAGGGCGTGGAGCTGGTCAAGCGCTGGAACATGGTCGGCATGCGCGGCTCCGCCACCTACCAGGTCGCGCTGCGCGACTGCGCGGTACCGGCCGCGCACTGCCTGCCCGGCAACGGCCTGCGGCTGCTGGAGATCGGGCTGAACGCCAGCCGCGTCCTCATCGCCGCGACCGCCATCGGCATGGCCCGCCGGGTGCGGGACCTGGCCATGGAGTACGCCGCGTCGAAGCGGGTGCACGGAGCCGCCCTGGTGCGCAACGCGGTCTTCGCCGGCAAGCTCGGCCAGATCGAGATGCTGATCGAGGTGATGCGCAGTCAGTGCCGCGCCGCGGCGGCCGAGTTCGACAGCCACCTGGCGGGCGACGCCCCGGCCGCGGCGCTCTACCGGGTGGGGACCCTGCGGTCCGCGCTCGCCGCGAAGATGTACTGCGGCCAGGCGGGCTGGCAGGTGGCGACCCTCGGCTCCGAGATGTTCGGCGGCCTCGGCTACACCCACGACCACCCGATCGGGAAGCTGGTCCGCGACCTGCGCTACGTGGGCCTGGTCGAGGGCGGCGACGATGTGATCCGCGAACTGCTCTTCACCCGCTACGTGGTGCCCACCGGCAAACGCCGCTGACACCGCGCCGGGCGACCGAGCCGCAGCACTGAGGGCCTGGGGCCCGGCTCCCGTGAGCCGGGCCCCAGGCCCTTGCCGTGCCCCGCTGCCTCACCCCCGGGTGAGGACCAGCGCCGACGCGAAACCCCCGTGCCCCCGGGCCAGGACCAGCGCCGCGTCGGCCTCCAGGGCGCGCGGCTCGCCGACGACCAGGTCGACACGCGGGTCCACCTCCTGCGGGGCGACGTCCGGCACGGGCGGGACCAGACCGTCGCGCATGCTGAGCAGGGCCGTGACCATATCGAGGGCGGAGCCGCCGGACATCAGCCGGCCGACCAGGGACTTCGGCGCGCCCACCGGCACCCCGCGCACCCCGAACAGGCCGGTCAGGGCGCCCGCCTCGGCCCGGTCCAGCCCGGGATCGCCCGCCGCGTCGGCGAACACCACCCCGACGTCGGCGGCCGTCAGCCCGGCGTCGGCCAGCGCCCCGCGCGCGGCCCGCAGCAGCCCGTCGCCGCCGGAGCCGGCCGGGTCCGGGTCGAACGCGGCCGCGTGCCCGGCCACCGTGCCGAGGACCGGGGCGCCGCGCCCGGCCGCGCCCTCCCGGGACTCCAGCACCACCACGGCGCCGCCCTCCCCGGGCACGAACCCGGTGGACGAGGCGTGGAACGGCAGATACGCCCGCTCGGGATCGTCGTGCCGGCTGACACCCGTGGCCACGGAGACCGTCGACACGCCGTACGGGCACAGCACGCTGTCGAACCCGCCGGCCAGCATCACCGGCGTCCCCCGCCGCACCCGGCGGCGGGCGAAGGCGACCGAGTCCAGCCCGCCGGCCTGCTCCGAGACGACCACCCCACTCGGCCCGCGCAGGGCGTTGCGGATGGAGATCTGTCCCGTGTTGACGGCGTAGTACCAGGCGAAGGACATGTACGGGCTGACCGACTCCCAGCCCGTGCCCCACAGTTGCTGGAGCTGGCGCTGGCCGAACTCCAGGCCGCCGCTGGCGCTGGAGACCGCCACCCCGGCCCCGAACTCCGGCAGCGCGGCCGGATCGACCGCGGCGGCGGACAGCGCCTGGTCGGCGCACATCATGGCCAGCTGCGTCAGCCGGTCGGTCTGCGGCAGCAGCTTCCTCGGGAAGGAGGCCTCCGCGTCGGACGGGGGCACCTCGGCGGCCAGCCGCACCGGATACCCCGTGGCGTCGAAGCGGCTGATCGGCCGGACGGCCGAGACCCCCTTCAGGGCGGCGGCCCAGTACGTCTCCAGGCCGATTCCGTTCGGTGCGACGACGTCCGCACCCGTGACAACGACGTCCTTGGTCATGCTGCCGCCCGCTCCAGACTCGTGAGCACCATCGCGCTCTGGAAACCGCCGAAACCGCTGCCCACGGTGAGGACCGCGTCGAGACGCCTCTCCCGGGCGGTGTGGGGCACGTAGTCCAGATCGCACTCGGGATCCGGCTCGTGCAGGTTGGCCGTCGGCACCACCACGCCGTGCCGCATGGACAGCGCGCACGCCGCGATCTCCAGCGAGCCGATCGCCCCCAGCGAGTGGCCGATCATGGACTTGATGCCGCTCATCGGGGTCCGGTAGGCGTGCGCGCCGAGACTGCGCTTGACCGCGGCCGTCTCGTGCCGGTCGTTCTGCTTGGTGCCGGAGCCGTGGGCGTTGACGTAGTCCACCGCCTCGGGGTTCAACCGGGCCTCGTCCAGGGCGAGATCGATCGCCTCGGACATCTCCCGGCCCTCGGCCGTCAGCCCGGTCATGTGGTACGCGTTGCAGCGCGCGGCGTAGCCGGACACCTCCGCGTAGACGGTGGCGCCGCGCCGCCGGGCGTGCTCCAGCTCCTCCAGGACCAGCACCGCCGAGCCCTCGCCCAGGATCAGACCCGTGCGCGTCCGGTCGAAGGGGCGGCAGGCGGTCGCCGGGTCGTCGTTGCGGGCGGACGTCGCCCGGATGACGTCGAAGCAGGTCACGGTGATGGGCGAGATCGGCGCGTCGGTCGCGCCGGTGACCATCACGTCGGCCTCGCCGTCCCGGATCAGCTCCGCCGCGTAGCCCACGGAGTCGATGCCGGAGGTGCAGCCGGTGGACACCACCGACGCCGGCCCGAGGGCGCCCGTGGTGCGGGCGACCTCGGCGGCGATGGAACTGGGCAGGAAGTAGTCGTACAGGTGCGGTACGGCGAACGACGGATCGACGACCCAGTCGCGCCCGCCCTCGGAGAGCACCGCGTACTCCCGTTCCATGGTGGTGGTGCCGCCCACGGCGCTGCCCAGGGCCACCCCCGTGCGCTCGGCCAGCGCGCCGTCGATCTCCAGGCCGCTGTCGGCCAGGGCCTCGCCGGCCGCGACCATGGCCAGCTGGGAGACCCGGTCGGTGCGGCGGATCTGCTGCGGGGTCAGCCCGAGCGCCAGCGGGTCGAAGTCGCACTCGGCCGCCACCTGGCAGCGGTGTCCGCTCGCGTCGAACTGGGTGATCGTGCGCGTCGCCGTCCTGCCCTCGACCAGGAGCCGCCAGAAGGGTTCGGTTCCGATCCCTCCCGGCGCGACGACGCCGATTCCGGTGATGACTGCCCTTCGGGCCATGGGGCTCCTTCACGGTGGTGAGTCGGATCGCGCCGCCCGGTGCCCGTGCGTGCCGCCGCTGCGGCTGCCCCCGGGACGGACCCTGCGCGCCGCCAGCCTGCGCGCCGCTCCTCGACTCACGGTCCAGGCCCGTTGGAACGCGCCGGCCACCCGCGGGGGGTTCGAGCGGTGCTCCACACATGGTCGAGCTGGGCGGATGACGGTGGGCGCCACACTCCTGCCCCCGGCGAAAGGGAAGGTCATGCCGCAGGGTTCCGTACCCGACGTGCGCAAGTGGGTCGAGGTCAAGGCCGACGCCGCGCGCTGCTTCGAGGTGTTCACCGAGCGAATGGCGGACTGGTGGCCGCCCTCCCACGTCCTGCTGACCGAGCCCCGGGCCGGCCTCGCCATGGAGCCGGGGACGGGCGGCCGCTACTACGAGTGGGACGAGAAGGGCCGCGAGATCGACTGGGGCACGGTCCTCGAGTGGGACCCGCCGCACCGGCTGCGGCTGACCTGGCGGGTGGACGGCCGCTGGCAGTCGGTGCCGGACGACGAGCGGGCCAGCGAGATCGAGGTGACCTTCACCCCGGCCGGTCCCGGCACCACCCGCGTGGAGCTCGCCCACGTCCGCCTGGACAAGCACGGCCCCGACGCGGAGCGCATCTTCAAGGCGCTGGACGGCCCGAGCCCGGGCGAGACGCTCCAGCGCTTCTCGGAGGTGGTCTGACGGTGGCCGCCGGCACCGGGAGCGCCGGAACGGCGGCGCCCTGGGCCCTGCGCGAACTGGCCGAAGGCGTCCACGTCCACGAGCAGCTGCCCGGCGGATGGTGCCTGAACAACGCGGGACTGATCACGGCGGGCGGCCGTGCGGTGCTGATCGACACGGCCGCCACCCGGGCCCGGGCGCAGCGCCTGCGCCAGGCAGTGGAACGTGTTGTTCCGAGCGGTCCGGACGCCGTGGTCAACACCCACTTCCACGGCGACCACACCTTCGGCAACGACCAGTTCACACCGCGCGCCACCGTCATCGCCCATGAGCAGACCCGCTCCGACATGGCCGAGGCGGGGCTCGCCCTGTGCGGCATCTGGCCGGACGTCGACTGGGGCGACCCGCAGCTGACCCTGCCGGACACGACGTTCGTCGACCGGCTCACCCTGCGTCTGGGCGAGCTCACCGTCGAACTGTCGCAGGTGGGTCCCGCCCACACGGCGAGCGACGTGGTCGCCTGGGTGCCGCGGCGCGGGGTGCTGTTCACGGGGGACGTCGCCTGGTCGGGCGTCACCCCGTACGTGCTGATGGGCTCCGTCGAGGGCTCGCTGCGGGCCCTGGCGGAGCTGCGCCGGCTCGGGCCGCGCGTGGTGGTCCCCGGGCACGGCCCCGCCGGCGGCCCGGAGGTGCTGGACGCCACCGAGGCCTATCTGCGCCGCCTGCGCGAACTGGCCCGGGAGGGCAGGCGGGCCGGCAGGTCCGTGCTGGAGACGGCCCGGTCCGCGGACCTGGGACCGTTCGCCGCGCTCGTCGACGCCGAGCGCCTCGTGGGCAACCTGCACCGCGCCTACGCCGAACTCGACGGGCTCGCACCGGGCGAGCGCATCGACGTGGCCGCGTCGCTGAAGGAGATGGCCGAGTTCCACGGCGGGCTGCCGCACTGTGCCGCCTGACCGGGAGGGAGAAGACATGACCAGTGCGCGAACCGCCTTCGTCACGGGGGTCAGCAGCGGCATCGGCCTCGCCACGGCCCGGACGCTTTCCCGTCAGGGCATCGCCGTCTTCGGCTGCGCGCGCGACGGCAAGCGGGTCGAGGAGGTCGTCGACGAGCTGCGCGACGCCGGAGGGACGGCGGACGGCACGTCCTGCGACGTCACCTCGCCCGAGCAGATCCGTGCCGCCGTGGCGGCCGCCGCCGGACGTTTCGGCAGGATCGACATCCTGGTGAACAACGCCGGCCGCGGCGGCGGCGGGGAGATCGCCGATCTCGACGAGGACCTGTGGCAGGAGGTGCTGGACACCAACCTCACCAGCGTCTTCCGGGTCACCAAGGAGGTGCTGCGGTCCGGCGGCATGCTGGAGGCCGGCTGGGGACGCATCGTCAACATCGCCTCCACGGCGGGCAAGCAGGGCGTGATGTACGCCTCGCCGTACACCGCCTCCAAGCACGGCGTCATCGGCTTCACCAAGTCGGTGGGCTTCGAACTGGCCCAGCGCGGCATCACGGTGAACGCGGTGTGCCCCGGCTACGTGGAGACGCCCATGGCGGTCCGGGTGCGCCAGGGCTACGCGGCCCACTGGGGCATCACCGAGGAGCAGGTGCTCGACCGCTTCAACGCCAAGATCCCGCTGGGGCGTTACTCGACGCCCGAGGAGGTCGCGGGACTGGTCGGCTACCTGGTCACCGACTCCGCCGCCTCGATCACCGCCCAGGCGCTCAACGTCTGCGGAGGCCTGGGCAACTACTGAGCACGGCTCACGCGTGGGGCCCGCACCCGGCCGGACCGGGGACGGGCCCCGTCCGCATGCCCCCGCGCGGGCCGGGGCCCTCCGGCGACGGGCCGATCGAGTCAGATTCGAGTTGGCTGCTGAATATTCCAGGACAGTTTTAGTTCGGTTTTCGAGCGTCGACGCGCATTGTTGCTCCGGCTCGATTGGTTGACCGGCCGACACGCCGTACATAGGCTGACGCTCGTTGCCGCCGCTGAGCGCAGGTAATGACGGGGGGGTTGCCTGATCCACCACGCCCTACATCGCCTCGATCCAGGCCGGCCCATGGTGCAAGGCTCGGCATCGTCCCACGGTTTTGACCGACCGTGCAGCTGCACGACTTTACTGGGGGATTTTCGTGAGCATACGTCTACTGGGAGAGCTGAACGCTACATTAAACGGCCGATCCGTGACACCGACCGCGGCAAAGCCCCGACAGGTTCTGGCCATGCTGGCGCTCAGCGCCGGACGCATCGTCTCCGTCCCGACCCTCATCGAGGAACTGTGGGGTGACCGCCCGCCGATGAGCGTACGGACCACGCTGCAGACCTACATCCTCCAACTGCGCAGGCTCATCGACTCGGCCCTGCCGGCCGGATCCTCGACCCGCGCCAAGGACGTCCTCGTCACCCGGTTCGACGGCTATCTGCTCGACGTGGCACCGGAGGACGTCGACGTCTGGGTCTACGAGCAACTGGTGGAAGCGGGCAACCGCGCCATCGAGCGCGGCGACTACGAGACCGCCTCGCGCCACCTCGGCAGGGCCCTGCAGCAGTGGCAGGGGCACGCGCTCGCCGACGTACGGGTGGGCATGCCGCTGAGCATCGAGGTGGCCCGGCTCGAGGAGAGCAGGCTGAACGCGCTGGAGAGCAGGATCGGCGCGGACATCAGGCTCGGCCGGCACAACGCCGTGCTGAGCGAGCTCACGGTACTGACCGCCAAGCACCCCATGCACGAGAACCTCTGCGCCCACCACATGGTCTCGCTCTACCGGGCCGGGCGGCAGTCGCAGGCGCTGGAGGTCTTCCGGACCCTGCGCCAGACGCTCAACAGGGAGCTGGGCGTGGAGCCCTCCGGCAGGCTGCAGAAGCTGCAACGTGCCGTGCTGCGCTCCGAACTGGATCTGGAAGTGCCGCCGCCGGTCCGTCCCGTGCTCACCAAGGCCGTGCCGGCCGTGGCGACGCCCGGGACCGGCTGGGGCGAGGAAAGGGACGGCGTCCCGGCGGGAGAACCGGCCGGGACGGGACATCTGACGAAGGTGGGGGGCAACGGATGGCAGAGGTGAGCACGGACCTCTATGTGCGGGTACTGCGGTTCTACGCGGGGCAGATGGCCCTGCTGGACGCCCTGGACCTGGACGCGTACGCCGACACGTTCACCGAGGACGGCGTGACGCACCACGAGCACCGCGGGCAGAAGCTGGAGGGCAGGGCCGCCCTGCTCGAACACGCCCGGGCGGCCCTGCCCCGCTACCGGGAGGTCGTGGTCCGGCACTGGAACGACAACTACCGGATGGACCTCGCCGACGACGGGTCGGTGACGGTGTCGTACGGCTCCCTGGTCACGCTGACGGACAAGGAGGGCCAGGTCCGGTTCGAGTCGACCTACGCCGTGACCGACGTCCTGGTCCACGAGGAGGGCCGGCTGCGCGCACGGTCCCGGAGGATTCTCCGGGACCGGCCGCCCGCCGCCGCCTGACCGGCGGCGGCCCGGGACCTCAGCAGGCGTCCGCGCGGCTCTCGCGCTGCATCTGCGACGTGACGGGGAAGGAGCCCTGCTGCTGCCCCGAGGCGTCGTAGAACGCCCCTTCGCCCTCGGTCGTGAACCGGTCGCCGCGCAGTGTCGCGCGGTGGGTGGCACGCAGGACGGCGGTGGTGGCCCCCGAGCCGTCGAAAAATCGTTCCGTCACCGTGAAGGTGAAGGTGTTGCGGCCGGTGCCGCGCCAGGTGCCCTTCCCCTCGACGCCCCCGTCGGGCCCGGGGGGCGGGGCGATCAGGCAGAGCTTGCCGTTCGCGCGGAACGACATCCGTGCCTCGATCTGCCCGTCGGGGAACGTCACCGTGCCGTTCCACACGCCCACGGGGGCGACACGGAAGTGCCCGGCGGCCGTCTCCAGGGGCGCCGCGGGGGCCTCGGCGGCCTGGGCGGCCGCCGGCACGAGGGGCACGAGGGCGAGCGCGCCCACGGCGGCGAGAACACGAAGTCTCCGGCTCATCGTCAGTCATCCGTTTCCCGGTCCCTGAGGACCGTCGGTGCGGCAACAGCTGGTGGAACCGGCCACGGACGGCGCGGGCTCTTCGGCCCCGCCGCCCGTGGCGCGGTGCCGACACGGTGCTGCCCGCCGCTATGGACCGCCTGGATCGCGCCTTGACCGGAAGGAGGCGGCCGCCGCGCCGGACGGCGGCACAGCGCTTGCCCGGCGCCCCTCTCGACGGCCCCGTGCGGCCCGCCCCGTGCGGCCCACGGCACCCGCCGGCCCGTCGAATGCGCTTTCCCGCGCCGGGGGTTATCGGACTTTCTCCGGGGGAAGAGCGGAAGCGGTCTCCGGCATTCTCCTTGAGCGTTGTATTACCTGCGCTTTACATCCGACGAAAGAGCTCGTGCGGAACAGTGACGGCCGTCATGGATGTGTTAACCGCGCCCGCGTAACGGCGGTCCGGCGTTATTCGACCCGCCGTCCAGCGCACCGGCCGAGAATGAGATCCGTCAGATCCCGCGCCGAACACCGCGGATTTCCCGAGGTAACCGGCTACGGCGGACAAAAGCTGTCCGCGATCGCCCCTACGGTGTCAGCACCCTGGCGCAAGGCCGGGGCACCGACGCGAGTCGTGCCACGCGGGTGTGGGAGGAGCACATGACGAACGCGATCGTCGCCGAGGGGCTCAGAAGGAGCTTCGGCGACACCACAGCACTGGACGGACTGGACCTCACGGTCAGGGAGGGGACGGTCCACGGACTGCTCGGTCCCAACGGCTGCGGCAAGACCACCACCGTGCGGGTCCTGGCGACCCTGCTGCGGCCCGACGCGGGCCGCGCCACGGTCGCCGGACTCGACGTGCTGACCCAGGCGCCCGAACTCCGGCGGAAGATCGGCCTGTCCGGCCAGTACGCGGCCGTGGACGAGGACCTGACGGCCCGCGAGAACCTGCGCATGGTCGGCAGGCTGTACCACCTCGGCGCCACGGCCAGCAGGCAGCGGGCCGACGAACTGCTGGAGAGGTTCCGGCTCACCGACGACGCCGACCGGCCGGTCAAGGGCTACTCGGGCGGTATGCGCCGCCGGGTCGACCTGGCCTGCGCGGTGGTGTCCCGGCCCGAGGTGCTGTTCCTCGACGAACCCACCACCGGCCTCGACGTACGCAGCCGGCTGGCCATGTGGGACGTCATCAACGAACTGGTCAGGGGCGGCAGCACGCTGCTGCTCACCACGCAGTACCTGGAGGAGGCCGACCAGCTGGCCGACCGGATCACCGTGATGGACCACGGCCGGGTCATCGCCGAGGGCACCCCCGACGAGCTCAAGGACCGGGTCGGCGGGGAACGCCTGGAGATCACCGTCGGCAGCGCCGCCGACGCCGCCACCGCCCGCGGGCTGCTCCAGGAACTCGCCATGGGCGGCGACGTCTCGGTCGACGAGGAGGACAACCGCGTCATCGTCCCCGTCGCCGACGGACCCGAGGCCCTGGTCAACAGCATCCGGCTGCTGGACCGCTCGGACGTGCGCCTGGTGGGCACCAACCTGCGCCGGCCCAGCATGGACGAGGTCTTCCTCGCCCTCACCGACCAGCCGCCCACCGAGCCGGCCGCCGTCGGCGCCGGTGCGAAGGAGGAAGCCAAGTGAGCGCCCTCGGCCAAGCCGTCGAGGACGGCATCACCCTCACCAAGCGCAACGTCCTGAAGAACCTGCGCAACCCCGACATCGTGGTCTTCGCCAGCGCGGCCCCGATCGCCTTCGCCCTGCTCTTCGGCTTCGTCTTCGGCAGCGCGATCGACGTCTACGGCTCCAACTACCGCGAGTTCATGGTCATCGGCATCCTCACCCAGACGATGCTGCTCACCGCCACGAACACCGGCGTGGGCATCGCCCACGACATGAAGCTCGGCCTGATCGACCGGTTCCGCTCCCTGCCCATCTCGCAGTCCGCGGTGCTGGTCGGCCGTACCAACGGCGACGCCGTCAACAACCTGCTCGTCATCGTGCTGATGTCGCTCACCGGCCTGCTGATGGGCTGGCGGATCCGCTCGAACGTCCTCGACGCGGCGCTCGCCTTCCTGCTGCTGTTCCTCTTCGCCTACGCCGCCTCGTGGATCACCGCGGCCATCGGCCTGACGGCGAAGTCGCCCGAAGTGCTCGGCAACGCCATGCTCATGGTGCTCCTGCCGCTCACCTTCATCTCCAACTCGTTCGTGCCCAGCGAGGGACTGCCCGCCGTGCTGCGCGTGGTCGCCGACTGGAACCCCGTCTCGGCCGTGGTCGAGGCCTGCCGGCAGCTGTTCGGGAACATCCCGGAGGGCCGGCCCGAACCCGAAGTGTGGCCCCTGCAGAACCCGGTGCTCGCCTCGTTCCTGTGGGTGGCGCTGATTCTCGCGATCTTCGTGCCGCTGGCCGTCCAGCGCTACAAGAAGGCCGTGAGCCAGTGATCGGCGGGGGCCCCGCCGCCCCCCCCCCCCCCCCCCCGCGCCCCCCCCCCCCACCCAAAAAAGAAAA
>NZ_JBEXOM010000003.1:131126-567143 GCF_040611555.1 Streptomyces sp. NPDC006624
GGGGTTCTGCCCCGGTCTGTGGGGCCCGGGGCCCGCCCCCCCAAAAAACAGGCCCGCGCGCCCGTTCGGGGGGCCCCCCGGCCCGCCCCCCCCGCCGCGGCCGGCGGCCCCCGAACGAACCGAAGGAGAAGCATGCGATTCCTGTTCGTCGCCGGAGGCGGCGCCGCGCCGGTGCACGCCAGTGCGCCGCTCGTCTCCGCGGCCCGCACCGCGGGCCACGAGGTCGTCGTGGCCGTGCCGGAGGAGAACCTCGGCCTCGTCACCGGACTCGGTCTGCCCGCCCGCGGGGTGACCTCCCTGGGCATGGCCGACGCCATGCTCAAGGACCGGCAGGGCAACTGGCTGCCCATGCCCACCGGCGAGGACCACGAGATGGACTTCGCGGGTCGCGGCTTCGCCCGGCTCTCCGCGGCCGGCCTCGCGGGCACCTGGGAACTCGCCGAGGCCTGGCGGCCCGACGTGGTGATCGGCGGCGAGTACAACCTGGCCGGCCCGCTCGTCGCCCACCGGCTGGGCGTGCCCTGGGTCATGCACACCTGGGCCATCTACGACCGCACCGAGGTCGACTGGCGGGGCGCCACCGACGAACTGGCCCCCGAGCTGAAGGAGTACGGCCTGGACGCCGTCCCGGACGCCGCCCTCTTCGTCGACATCACCCCGCCCAGCGTGCGGCCCGGCCACGCCGAACCCGCCCAGCCCATGCGCTGGACGGCGGGCAACCCGCAGATCCCGCTGGAGCCCTGGATGTACGCCAAGGGCGACCGGCCCCGCGTGCTCATCACCTCCGGCTCCCGCAGCGCCTTCATCCCCGCCCTCGGCATGGACTTCTTCCGGCCCCTGCTCGACAACAAGCTGCTGCGCGACGGCGGCATCGAGGTCGTCGTCGCCACCGGCGAGCCGCTGGCCGGCCAGATCAGGGAGGCGTACCCCGACGTCAAGGCGGGCTTCGTCCCCCTGGACGTCATCGCGCCGACCCTCGACCTCGCCGTCCACCACGGCGGCGGCGTCACCGTGATGACCCTGCTCAGCGCCGGCGTGCCGCAGCTCGTGCTGCCCGAGATCATGGCCTCGGCGATACCCCTGCGCCGGGTCGACGAGTACGGCGCCACCGTCACCCTCGCCTCGCACCGGGAACCGCCCGAGGTGGTGGCCGAGGAGATCACCCGGATGCTCTCCGACGAGTCCTACCGCGGCCGCGCCCGGGACCTCGCCGACGAGATCGCCGCCCTGCCGGCCCCGGCCGAGGTGGTCAAGGCCATCGAGGCCCTGGTCTGAGCGTTCCGGCACGGCACCACCCTTGTCCGGCTCACCGGGTCACAGGGCCAGCACGGCCTCCCGCACCGCCGCGATCACCTTGTCCTGCAGCCCCACGGGCAGCGACGGATACATCGGCAGCGAGAAGATCTCGTCCGCCAGCCGCTCGGTCACGGGCAGCGAGCCGGGTCCGTAACCGAGGTGCGCGAAACCGGAGTTGGTGTGCACCGGCCAGGGGTAGCTGATGTTCAGCGAGATGTCCTGGGCCTTCAGGCGCTCGATGATCTCGTCCCGCCGGGGATGGCGCACCACGTAGACGTAGTACACGTGCTCGTTGCCCTCCGTCACGGACGGCAGCAGCAGCCCCCGCCCGGCGAGGTCGCCCAGCCCCTCGCGGTACCGCTCGGCCACCGCCCGGCGCCCCGCCACATAGGCGTCCAGCCGGCGCAGCTTGCGCCGCAGGATCTCCGCCTGCACCTCGTCCAGGCGGCTGTTGTGGCCGGGCGTCTGCACCACGTAGTACGTCTTCTCCATGCCGTAGTACCGCAGCCGCCGCAGCACCGCGTCCGTGTCCGCGTCCGGCGTGAGCACCGCCCCGCCGTCGCCGTACGCGCCCAGCACCTTCGTCGGGTAGAACGAGAACGCGGCGGCGTCCCCCATGGAGCCCGCGAGCCGGCCGTGGTGACGGGCGCCGTGCGCCTGCGCGCAGTCCTCCAGGATCGCCAGCCCGTGCCGCTCGGCGAGCGCGCGCAGCGGCGCCATGTCGACGCACTGGCCGTACAGGTGCACCGGCAGCAGGGCCTTGGTACGCGGGGTGATGGCGGCGGCCACCTGGTCGGTGTCCATCAGGAAGTCCTCCTCCCGGACGTCCACGAAGACGGGCGTGGCCCCCGTGCCGTCGATCGCCACCACCGTCGGTGCCGCCGTGTTCGACACGGTGACGACCTCGTCACCGGGGCCCACACCGAGCGCCTGGAGACCGAGCTTGACCGCGTTGGTGCCGTTGTCCACCCCGGTGCAGTGGGCCACGCCGTGATACGCGGCGAACTCCTCCTCGAATCCCGCCACACTCGGCCCGAGCACCAGCCTGCCGGACCGGAACACCGTCTCCACGGCGTCCAGCAGGTCCTCGCGCTCCGCCTCGTACTCCGGCAGGTAGTCCCACACGTAAGTCGTCATGCCGACGGCTCTCCTTTTCGCGTCGCGACCTCTCGTCGCTCGGTGAACTCACGCCAGTACGCCTCCACCGCGTCCGTGAGCGGCCTGCGCGGCCGCCAGCCGAGCGCTCGCCACGCGGGTCCGGGATCCACCCGTGACCAGGTCTCGGTGGAGTGCTGCCGCCCGGCCCCGCTGTGTTCCTCCACGACGGCGGGCAGTCCGCTGCGGTCGATCAGCAGATCGACCAGGGTCCGCACGGAGGTGCTCTCGCCGCTGCCGATGTCGACCAGTTCCCCGGAGCGCGGCGACAGCGCGGCGGCCACGACGGCCTCCGCGACGTCCCGCACGTCCACGTAGTCGCGGTGGGCCAGCAGCGGATCGAGACGGATCACGGCCGGGCGGCCGTTCGCCCGGGCCAGTTGCCCGGCGACCTGCCCGAGCAGGCTCACGTCCGGGCTGCCCGGACCGGCCAGGTTGCTGATCCGCAGCACCATCCCGGTCAGCCGGCCCGTGTGCAGCCGGTCCAGCACCGCCAGCGTCGCGGCGAGCTTGGCCCGGCCGTAGGCGCTGGTCGGCCGGGTCTCGGCGACCGCCGTCGTGGAACTGCCCTCCCGCATCCGGCCGTACTCCAGGACCGAGCCGAGGTGCACCAGCCGGGGGCGTTCGGACAGCAGGTCCAGGGCGTCCAGCAGCCGCAGCGTCGGAACGGCGGCCGCCTCCCACATCTGCTCGTCCCGGCGCCCCCAGATGCTGCCCACGGCGTTGACGACGACCCCGGGCCCGATCGCCGCCAGCTCGCGGGCCAGCCCGGCCGGCGCCGACGCGGCCAGGTCGCGGGAGAGGAACCGCCAGGGCGGGGGATCGGCCGGCGGCGTGCGGGCCACGGCCACCACGTCGAGGCCCCGTTCGTGCAGGGCGGCGCACACATGCCGCCCGAGGAAACCCGTACCGCCCAGGACGACGACCGTGCCGTTCGCGGACATGGTGTCCTTTCTGCCGCTGCCTGTGCCGTCACCGTCGGTGCCCGTGCGGTCGTGCCCCACGTCCGGGAACGGCGTGCCGAGCACATCGTGGACCGCCGCGATCGCGACTCGCTCAAGCCCCGGCCGGGTTCCAGCGGCGCTCGACGGGCAGCGGGGAGCCTGCGGAGCGGGAAGAGACCCAACAGCGCCTGGCAACGGAGGAGTTCGCATGTACGGTGCCGAGTCGGCCAAGATCTACCACGCCCAGCACACCGCACGGGGCAAGGACTACGCCGCGGAGGCCGAGACCGTGGCCGAGCAGATCCGCCGCCGGCTGCCGGGCGCCGCCAGCGTCCTCGACGTCGCCTGCGGCACGGGCGGTCACCTCGGGCCGTTCACCGAACTCATCGGCCGCGCCGAGGGCATCGACCTCTCCGAGCCGATGCTGGAGATCGCCCGCGCCGAGCTGCCGGACGTCCCGCTGCACACCGGCGACATGCGCTCCTTCGACCTCGGCCGCACCTTCGACGCCGTCACCTGCCTGTTCGCCTCGATCGGCTACGTCGGCTCGCTCGCCGAACTGCGCGAGTCCCTGGCCTGTTTCGCCCGGCACGTGGTGCCCGGGGGAGTGGTGGCCGTCGAACCGTGGTGGTTCCCGGAGACCTACGTCGACCGGTGGGTCTCCAGCGACGTCATCGAGTCGGACGGCACCACCATCGCCCGGGTCGCGCACACCGTCCGCGACGGCGACGCGTCCCGGATGACCGTCCACTACCTGATCGCCTCCCCGGACGGCGGCGTCCGGCACGTCACCGAGGTCCACCGGGCCATGCTCTTCACGCGCGAGCAGTACGAGGACGCCTTCCGGCGCGCCGGTCTGCGGCCCGAGTACGTGCCGGGAGTGCTCTCCGGACGCGGGCTGTTCGTCGGCGTCCTCGAGTGAGGGGGCCGTCCGGGCGCAAGCTCCGCTCCGACCGCGTTCGAGCGGGGCAGCGGACCATGCGTCCAGCCGAGCGCTTGCCCAGGGCGCTCACCGCCCGTCAAGAGAGGTGCCCCGTGGCCCGCCTGCTGCACATCGACTCCTCCCCCTCGCCCTACTCCGTCTCCCGCCGGCTCGCCGGGGTGTTCCGGGAGACCTGGGCCAAGGAACTGCCCGACGCGGACGTCACCCACCGCGACCTCGTGGCGGACCCGGTGCCCCATCTGGACGCCGACGGGGTCCACACCCTGCTCAACGCCCCCGAGACCGACGCCCAGCGCACCGCCGCCGCGCTCCACGACGTACTCGTCGAGGAGATCCTGTCCGCGGACGCCCTGCTGATCAGCGCCCCCATGCACAACTGGACCATCCCCTCGCACCTGAAGGCGTGGCTGGACCAGTCCCTGCTGATGGGCCGCACCCTGCCCTACGACCCGTCCGCCAACCCGCTCGCCGGCCGCCCCGCCACGGTGGTCCTGGCGTACGGCGGTGACTACGGCCCCGCCTCCCCGGACCACGCGATGGACCACTGCGCGCCCTACCTGAGGACCGTGCTGGGCCAGGTCCTCGGCTACGAACTGGAGATCGTCACGGCGTCGCACACCGTGGCGCCCTTCACCTCCCAGGACCCGGCCGAGCACGAGAAGGCCGCCGTGTCGCTGCGGGAGGCGGAGAACGCGCTCACGGACCGGGCCAGGACGGTCGCCGCCGTACCGGCCCGCGCCTGACACCGGGGACGGCCGCGGCGCCACACCCCGGGACAGCCGGTTCCCGGGGCGGCGGCCGCGGCGGGGCCCGAGACCCCGGGGGGACCGCACCAGGGCCCACCGGGGCACGGCCGCCGACGGCGCACGACGCCGTGACGGCCGTACCGGAGCCCGACACCGGGACGGGCCGCACCAGGGCCTGACGCCGGGGACGGCCGCACAGGGAGCCGGCCGCCGGGACCCACCCGTCCCGGCGGCCGGCCCTCAGACGTACCCGCCGGCCGCCGCCGCGTCCCGGACCCGCCGGGCCCAGTCGTCGCCGTCCGGCCAGGCCGCCCGGCGCAGCCGGTCGGTCAGCGTCCGCAACCGCTCGACCAGCTCGTCGGGCTCGTGCACCACGAAGTCGAACCCGAACGCCGCGACCCACACGGCCAGATGGTCCAGGCTGTCCGAGCCGATGCGCAGCAGACACGACTCGTCGTCGACGGGCTCCACCGTGCCGAGCGTGGACGGCACCTCCTCGGCGACCTCGACCGCCGACCCCCGCATCGTCAGCACGGCCCGGTAGCGGAACTGGGCGGTCGTACGGCCCGTCGAGAGATAGCCGACCAGGTCCTCCGACGGCAGCGCCCGGGGGGTGAACCGGGGTCCGGTCGGCACCTTGAGCCGCAGCCGGTCGACGCGGAACCTGCGCCAGTCCGACCGCTGCGTGTCCCACGCGAAGAGGTACCAGCGCCGCGCGTCGTGCACCAGCCGGTACGGCTCCACGTCCCGCACGCTCGCCGTGCCCTCGTAGGAGACGTAGTCGAAGCGCAGCCGCTCCCGGTCGCGCACCGCCGAGGCGATCGCGCTGAGGGCCGAGGCGTCGACCGTGCGGCCCGTCACCGGCATGGTGACCACCGCGGCGCTCAGCGTGTTGATCTGGTGCCGCAGCCGCGACGGCAGCACCTGGTCCAGCTTCGTCAGCGCCCGCAGGGACGTCTCCGTGATGCCCGTGACGGCACCGGCCGCCGCCGTGCGCAGCCCCACCGCGACGGCGACCGCCTCCTCGTCGTCGAGCAGCAGCGGCGGCAGCGAGGCACCCGCGCCCAGCTGGTACCCGCCGCCGACGCCCCCGATCGCGTTGATGGGGTAGCCCAGCGCGCGCAGCTTGTCCACGTCGCGCCGGATGGTCCGCGGACTCACGTCGAGCCGGTCCGACAGTTCCTGCCCTGACCAGTCCCTCTGGCTCTGGAGCAGCCCGAGCAGACGCAGCAGCCGCGCCGAGGTTTCCAACATGGCTGGAGTTTCCCATCAATGGCGGTCAATAGGTGACCGCCATTGCTCCTAACGTCGGTCTCACCACGGAAGGAGACCCCCCATGACCATTCTTGTCGCAGGTGCCACGGGCAACGTCGGACGTCCCCTCGTCGAGCAGCTGCTCGCCGCCGGTCACGAGGTCCGCGCGCTCACCCGCAACCCGGACAAGGCCGACCTCCCGGCCGGCGCCCGGGCGGTGGCCGGGAACCTGGCGGACACCGCCAGCCTCGCCCAGGCCTTCGACGGGGTGACGGCCGCGCACCTGATCAGCTTCAACGGCGAGGACTTCTCCCCGCTCACCAACGGCACCGAGATCGCCGACCTGGCCCTCAAGGCCGGTGTCCGCCGGGTGACCGTCCTCAAGGGCGACGTGGAGAAGAGCCCGCTGGAGCAGGCGGTCGAGGCGAGCGGCCTGCAGTGGACGCACCTGTCGCCGGTGGAGTTCATGTCCAACGCGCTGGAGTGGGCCGAGTCCGTGAAGACGGAGGGCGTGGTCCGCGAGGCGTTCCCGGAGGCCAAGAGCGCCATGGTCCACGAGGCGGACATCGCCGCGGTCGCGGCGGTGGCCCTGACCGCGGACGGGCACGCCGGCCAGGAGTACTGGCTCACCGGACCCGAGGCGCTGACCCCGCCGGAGAAGGTCCGGATCATCGGCGAGGCCCTCGGCCGCGAGGTGCGCTACGTCGAGCTGTCCCGGGACGAGATCGTCGGCCAGTGGCGCGAGCAGGGCTACTCGGACGAGGACATCGAGTTCTTCGTCATGATGCGCACCAACCCGCCGGAGGCCGGCTACACGGTCCTGCCGACGGTGGAGAAGGTGACGGGCAAGCCGGCCCGGACCTTCGCCCAGTGGGTGCGCGAGAACGCGGCCGCCTTCGGCGGCTGACGGCGGCCACCCTCCGCGGCGCACCACCGCGCGGCCTGCACGGCGCGCGCACCGGCCGCGGGCCGCGCCGCCCCCGAGCGGGAGCCGGGCGGGCATCCCCCGACCGCCCGGCTCCTTCCCCGGGAACACGCCCCGTCCACTCGACCACCGCTGTGGGCGTCGTCGAGCCCACCTGACAACCGTGGCGGACGACCTGTCGGGCCATCAGGCAATCGGGAGTCCGCCTTGACCGCAACCGCCCCGCCGACCGCACGCCGGCCGGACCCGCCCGCGCAGTCCCCGGCGCCGCGCATCGCCCGGTCCGCCCTGGCGACCTCCGGCCTCCTCACCGGCCTTGACCACTTCCACCGCTGGTTCACCGACGCGGCACGGCAGTTGGCCATGGACGTGCGGGAGGTGCCCCTGGAGGAACTCGCCGGCTGGCACACCGACCCCGGCACCGGCGACCTGCGCCACGACTCCGGCCGGTTCTTCTCCGTGACCGGACTGGAGGTGCACGCGCCCGGCGCGCCCGTCGACCGGTGGCGCCAACCCGTCCTCGACCAGCGCGAGGTGGGCGTCCTGGGCATCCTCGCCAAGGAGTTCGACGGTGTGCTGCACTTCCTGATGCAGGCCAAGAACGAGCCGGGCAACCCGGACGGGCCGCAGCTGTCCCCGACCGTGCAGGCGACCCGCAGCAACTTCACCCGGGTGCACGGCGGCACGAGCGTGCCGTACCTCGGCCACTTCCTCGACACCTCGCGCCACCAGGTGCTGGCCGACGTGCGCCAGTCCGAACAGGGCTCGTGGTTCTACCACAAGCGCAACCGCAACATGGTGGTGCTCGTGGAGGAGGACGTCGAGGCGCTCGACGGCTTCTGCTGGCTGACCCTGGGCCAGTTGCAGCGGCTGCTCGCCGTGGACGACCTGGTGAACATGGACGCCCGGACCGTGCTGTCCTGTCTGCCCTTCGCCGGCGACGGCCTGTCGGAGCTGTACTCGGTGGCGGACCAGGACTCCTTCGCGGCCGCCGTGGTGCGGTCCTGCGAGCCCTCGGCCACCGGCGAGCAGGCCGTCCGCGACCTGCTCGGCTGGCTGAGCGGCATCCGGTCGGTGCGCGAGGACGACGCCCGCCTGGTGCCGCTGCGGGACGTGGACCGCTGGCGGCGCGCCGGCGGCCGGATCGTGCACGAGGACGGCGCCTTCTTCAGCGTCATGGGCGTGTCCGTCTCGGCGACGGGCCGCGAGGTGCGCAGCTGGTCGCAGCCCCTGGTCGAACCCTGCGACGAGGGCGTGTGCGCCTTTCTCGTACGGCGCCGCGAAGGCGTGCTGCAGCTCCTCGTCCAGGCCCGCGCGGAGCGGGGCTTCGTGGACGCCATCGAACTGGCGCCGACCGTGCAGTGCACCCCGTCCAACTACGACGTGCTGCCCGAGGGCGCCCGGCCCCCGTACCTCACCGAGGTGCTGTCGGCCCGGCCGGAGCGGATCCGCTTCGACACCGTCCTCGCCGAGGAGGGCGGCCGGTTCTTCCGCGCCCGCAACCGGTACCTCGTCGTGGAGGTCGACGAGGACGACCGGGACTTCGGCACCCCGCGCCCCGGCTACCGCTGGGTGACGATGGCGCAGCTGGCCTCGCTGCTGTGCCACAGCCACTACCTCGACGTCGAGGCCCGCAGCCTCGTCGCCTGCCTGCACGGGCTGTCCGCCGGACTTCGACCTGACTTCGAGAGCACGCCCCGAAGCTGATCGCCGTCACTTCGTCACCCGACCGTTCCCGACCCGAGGAGACCACCATGGCCGCTCCGGACGACCGCCAGGGCAGCGTGACCTTCGTCAACCGGTTCACCGTCTCCGGTGACCCCGGCGACTTCGAGAAGGCCTTCGCCCGCGTCGCCGACTTCATGACCGCACAGCCGGGCATTCTCGGCTACACCCTGTCGCGGCACGCCGACGACCCGCAGCGCTACGTGAACATCGCCCGCTGGCAGGACGCCGCCGCGCTGCGTGCCGCCGTCGGCCGGCCCGGATTCCAGGAGCACGTGGGGGAGTTGCGCAAGCTGGCCGAGAGCACCTCCGAGCTCTACGTCGAGCGGCAGCGCTACCTCGACGGCGCCCCGGCGGCATGACGTCCCAGCCCGCCGCCGCACCCGGCGGCGGGCCGACCCACCGAGAGGAGCGGTGCCCGTGTCCGTGGACGAGCTGACAGCGGCGGTGCTGGCGGACGCGCCCGCCGAGGAACTCCGGCGCATCCCCCTGCCGGAGACCTACCGTGCCGCCTGCCTGCGCGCGGAGGAGGCCGGGATCTTCACCGGGGTCGACGACAAGGACGTGCGCAAGACGCTCCACGTCGACGAGGTCCCGCTGCCCGAACTGGCCCCGGACGAGGTGCTGGTGGCCGTGATGGCGAGCGCCGTCAACTACAACACCGTCTGGTCGGCGACCTTCGAACCGCTGCCGACCTTCGGCTTCCTGTCCCGCCTGGGCCGCCAGGGCGGCCTCGCCGCCCGCCACGACCTGCCCTACCACGTGGTCGGCTCGGACGGCGCGGGCGTCGTGGTGCGCACCGGCGCGGGCGTCGCGCGCTGGGCGGCCGGTGACCACGTGGTGGTCAGCTGCGTCCAGGTCGACGACCACGAACCGGCCACCCACGCCGACGCCATGCTCGGCACGGGCCAGCGCATCTGGGGCTACGAGACCAACTTCGGAGGCCTCGCCCACTACGCCGTCGTGAAGGCGAGCCAGCTGCTGCCCAAGCCGGGGCACCTGACGTGGGAGGAGGCGGGCAGCTCCATGCTCACCGCGGCCACCTCCTACCGCATGCTGATCAGTGACAAGGGCGCCCGCATCAAGCTCGGCGACGTCGTCCTGATCTGGGGCGCGGCCGGCGGGCTCGGCGCCTTCGCGGTGCAGCTGGTCAAGCAGGCCGGCGGCATCCCGGTCGCGGTGGTCGGCTCGCCGGACAAGGCCGGCGCGGTACGGGCCCTGGGCTGCGAGGTGGTGCTGGACCGCACCGCACTCGGACTCGGCGGCGGCGGAACCGGCGACGAACTGGCCGAGCAGGGCAAGCGGCTCGGGCGCGCCATCCGCGAGGCCGTGGGAGAGGACCCCGCGGTGGTCTTCGACTACGTCGGCCGGGCCACCTTCGGGATCTCCGTGTTCGTGCTGCGGCGCGGCGGCACGGTCGTCACCTGCGGCTCCAGCACCGGCTACCGGCACGAGTTCGACAACCGCTACCTGTGGATGCACTCCAAGCGCGTCGTCGGCAGCCACGCGGCCAACCTCATGGAACAGGCCGAGTGCAACCGGCTGTTCGACCTCGGCAAGCTCGTCCCCGTGCTCTCCGAGGTGCACGGCCTCGACGAGGTCGGCGAGGCGGCGCGCAGGGTCCAGCTCAACCGGCACCTCGGCAAGGTCGGCGTGCTGTGCCTGGCACCGCGCGAGGGGCTCGGCGTCACCGACCCCGAACGGCGCGCCGCGCTCGGCGCCGACACGCTCAACCCGTTCCGCCGCGTCGCCGGCTGAACACCCGCTCCACCTCCCGATGAAGTGACACGAAGCGAAAGGCTCTCCGGTACACCCCGCATGCGAAACACAGAAGACGACATCGTCATCGTCGGCGCCCGTGAGAACAACCTCAAGGACGTGTCCTTGCGGCTGCCCAAGAACAGGATCACGGTCTTCACGGGCGTGTCGGGGTCGGGGAAGTCCTCCGTCCTGTTCGACACCATCGCCGTGGAGGCGCAGCGGCAGCTGAACGGCACCTTCAGCTGGTTCATCCGCAACCAGCTGCCCAAGTACCAGCGCCCGCACGCCGACGTCATCGCGGGCCTCACCTCACCCGTCGTCGTCGACCAGAAGCCGGTCGGCGGCAACGCCCGGTCCACCGTCGGCACCATGACGGACATCTACTCCAGCCTCCGGGTGCTCTTCTCCCGCGTCGCCACCCCCGCCCACCCGCCCTCCGTGTACTCCTTCAACGACCCGCAGGGGATGTGCGCCGAGTGCGACGGGCTCGGCCAGGCGCGCCGCGTCGACGTCGACCGGATGCTCGACCGCACCAAGTCGCTGGACGAGGGCGCCATCCAGCTGCCCACCCACAAGGTGGGCAGCATGGACTGGCAGCAGTACGCCAACTCCGGCCACTTCGACACGGCCAAGCGCCTGTCCGACTACACCGACGACGAGTGGCAGATGCTGCTGTACGGCAGCGGCGGCAAGGTCACCGTCCGCACCGCGAACAGCACCGCGACGCTCAACTACGAGGGAGTGGTGGCGCGTTTCGCCCGCACCAACCTCAAACGCGACCTCAGCTCGCTCAGCGAACGCGGCCGCGCCAACGTCGAACGGTTCATCACCCTGGGCGAGTGCACGGCCTGCCGGGGCGCCCGGCTGAACCCGGCGGCCCTCGCGTCCAGGGCCGGCTCCCACACCATCGCCGACTGGGCCGGCATGGAGGTCAGCGATCTCATCCGGGTCCTCGAGGCCTTCGACGACCCGGTCACCGCCGCCGTCGCCGAGGGCGTGGTCACGGCGCTGCGCCGGATCGAGAAGGTCGGCCTCGGCTACCTCTCCCTGAACCGGCCGACGACGTCCCTGTCGGGCGGTGAGGCGCAGCGCCTGAAGACCGTGCGCCACCTCAGCAGCAGCCTGGTCGGCATGACGTACGTCTTCGACGAGCCGAGCACGGGTCTGCACCCGCGGGACGTGGGCCGGCTCAACGAGATGCTGCGGGAGCTGCGCGACCTGGGCAACACCGTCCTGGTGGTCGAGCACGACCCGGACGTCATCGAGATCGCCGACCACGTCGTCGACATGGGGCCCGGCGCCGGTGCGCACGGCGGCGAGGTCGTCTTCGAGGGGAGCGTCGCCGACCTCCGGCGCGCCGACACCCCCACGGGCGTCGGACTGCGGGCCATCGGCGGGGTGAAGGAACCGGTGCGCGAGCCGTCCGGGGAGCTGCGCGTCGAGGGTGCGAGCGTGCACAACCTGAAGAACGTCTCGGTGAGCATCCCGGCCGGCACGCTGACCGCGGTCACGGGGGTGGCGGGCTCCGGCAAGAGCTCCCTGATGGCCGGGGCCTTCATGGCCGCCCACCCCGACGCCGTCTTCGTGGACCAGTCACCCGTCAAGGGGTCCTCGCGGTCCACGCCCGTCAGCCACCTCGACGCCATGGACGCCATCCGCAAGCTGTTCGCCAAGGCGACGAAGACCCAGGTGTCGCTGTTCAGCTTCAACTCGGCGGGCGCCTGCGACGAGTGCAAGGGACGCGGCGAGATCGTCACCGAGCTCGCCTACATGGACCCGGTGCGCACGCGCTGCGAGGCCTGCGGCGGCCGCCGCTTCAAGGACGAGGTCCTGGCCCACACCCTGCGCGGCCGGTCCATCGCGGACGTGCTGGAGATGTCCGCCGAGGACGCGGTCGCCTTCTTCCACGAGCCCGAGGTGCGCGACAAGCTCACCGGACTGCTGGAGGTGGGCCTCGGCTACCTCACCCTCGGCCAGCCGCTGAGCACCCTGTCCGGCGGAGAGCGCCAGCGCCTGAAACTGGTCGGCCACCTGCACCGCACCGGCGCCGTCCACGTCCTCGACGAGCCGACGACGGGCCTGCACATGTCGGACGTCGACACCCTGGTCGCCCTGCTGAACCGGCTGGTGGACCGCGGCAACACGGTCGTGGTGATCGAGCACAACCTCGATGTCGTCCGGCAGGCCGACTGGGTCGTCGACCTGGGCCCGGACGGCGGCAAGCACGGCGGCGAGGTGGTCTTCACCGGCACCCCGGGCGACCTGCTGAAGTCCGAGACCTCGGTGACCGGCGCGTACCTGCGCCGCTACTGCGGCGCCTGACCGGCGAGCGGCCCCGCGGGCTCCCGCCCGCCGGGCCGCGCGTCACGGCGGCGTGCGACGGTGGAGGGGAACCGGCATCCGGACCTCCGGAAGGAGCACCGGCCATGACCACCCACCCGGCCCACCCCGGCGCCCGGTCGATCAGGACCACCCCCGAAGGCCTCCTGTGGGAGCCCAGCGAGCGCTGGGTGCGCGGCCGCAAGGGCGACGTCACCGTCGTCGACAGCCGGCACCCCGTCCTCGTCTGGGAACCCCACCTGCCCGTGCCGCAGTACGCCTTCCCGCGCGCGGACGTCCGCACCGACCTGCTCCACCCGGCGCAGCGCCCGCCCACGGGCGCGCACACCGGCTCCCGGATCTTCTACGACCTCGACGCCGACGGCGAGCCCCGCCGGAACGCGGCCTGGACGTTCCCCGCCGACGACCTGGCCGGCCACATCGCCTTCGAGTGGTTCCGGCGCACCGACACCGGCCTCGACCACTGGTACGAGGAAGAGGAGGAGATCTTCATCCACCCCCGTGACCCGCACAAACGCGTGGACGCGCTGCCCAGCAGCCGCCATGTGCGGGTCGAGGTCGACGGGACGGCCGTCGCGGACACCCGGTCCCCGGTCCTGCTCTTCGAGACGTCCCTGCCGACCCGGTACTACCTCCCCCGCGAGGACGTCCGCCTCGACCTGTTCGAGGCCACCGCCCACCACACCGGCTGCCCCTACAAGGGCACCGCCGCGTACTGGTCCTGGCGCGGCGGGGGTGAGGTGCCGCCGAACATCCTGTGGAGCTATCCCGAGCCGCTGCCCGCGGTCGCGGCGGTCCGGGGCCGCGTCGCCTTCTTCAACGAGGCCGTCGACATCACCCTCGACGGCGAGCGCCTGGAGCGCCCGGAGACACCGTTCAGCCGGATGCTGCGCGGGGAGAGCCGCCGGTGAGGCCGCTCAGGCCCGCACCAGCAACTGGAAGTCGAACGTGTACCGCGACGCCCGGTACAGGTGCCGTCCGTACTCCACCGCCCGCCCGGTGTCGTCGTACGCCGTGCGCTGCATGGTGAGCAGGGCCGCCCCCGCCGCCTCGTCCAGGCGGGCGGCCTCCTGGGCCGTCGCCGCGCGGGCGCCGACGGTCTGGCGGGCGCTGTGCAGGGTGAGGCCCGCTCCGCGCAGCATGCGGTACAGGCCCGTCGACTCCAGACGCGCGCTGTCGAGGTCCAGCAGCGTCGCCGGCAGGTAGTTGCACAGCAGTGCCACCGGCTGGCCGTGGGTGCGCCGCAGCCGTTCCAGCACGGTGACCTCGCCGCCCTCGGGCACGCCGAGGGCGGCCGCCACGTCGCAGGGCGCCGCGACGACCTCGTTGCGCACGACCTGCGTGGTGGGCCCCTGACCGGCCGCCTCCAGGTCGTCGTAGAGACTGCTCAGTTCCAGGGGGCGCCTGACCTGGCTGTGCACCACCTGCGTGCCCACCCCGCGCCGCCGGACCAGCAGCCCCTTGTCGACGAGGGACTGGATGGCCTGGCGGACGGTGGGGCGGGACAGGCCGAGGCGCACCGAGAGGTCGACCTCGTTGCCCAGCAGGTCGCCCGGCGTGAGGACCCCGTGCTCGATCGCCGCCTCCAGCTGCCGCGCGAGCTGGTAGTACAGCGGCACCGGACTGGCCCGGTCCAGGGCGAAGTCCAGCCGGGCCAGCGCGGGCGCGGCCGCGGTGCGGGCCCGGTCACCTGTCCTCGCCATGGACGGACCTCCCTTTTACGGGGTCAGGAGTTGCTGGGGAAGCCGAGGTTGATGCCGCCGTCCGACGGGTCCGGCCAGCGGGTGGTGACGACCTTGCCCTGGGTGTAGAAGGCGATGCCGTCGTTGCCGTAGATGTGCAGGTCGCCGAAGAGGGAGTCCTTCCAGCCGCCGAAGGAGTGGTAGCCGACGGGCACCGGGATCGGCACGTTGACGCCGACCATGCCCGCCTTGACCTCCAGCTGGAAGCGGCGGGCGGCGCCGCCGTCCCGGGTGAAGATCGCGGTGCCGTTGCCCCAGCGGGAGGCGTTGATCAGCTTGATGGCGTCGTCGTAGGTGTCGGCGCGGACCACGCACAGCACCGGGCCGAAGATCTCGTCCCGGTAGGCGTCCGCCGTCAGCGGCACCCGGTCCAGCAGCGAGACGCCGAGGAAGAAGCCGTCCTCGTGGCCCTCGACGGTCAGGCCCGTGCCGTCGACGACGACCTCGGCGCCCTGCTGCGCCGCGCTCGCCACGTAGGTGGCGACCTTGTCGCGGTGCTCGCGCGTGATCAGCGGGCCCATCTCGGACGCCGGGTCGGTGCCCGGGCCGATCCGCAGGTTCTTCGCGCGCTCGGCGATCCTCCCCACCAGCTCGTCACCGGTGTCGCCGACCGCGACCACGACCGACACCGCCATGCAGCGTTCGCCCGCCGAGCCGTAGGCCGCATTGATCGCCTGGTCGGCGGCGAGGTCCAGGTCGGCGTCGGGCAGCACCAGCATGTGGTTCTTGGCGCCGCCCAGCGCCTGGACGCGCTTGCCGTGCTCGACGGCCTTCAGCTGGATGTACTTGGCGATCGGCGTCGAGCCGACGAAGGAGACCGCCTCGATGTCCGGGTGCTCCAGGATGCGGTCCACGGCCGTCTTGTCGCCCTGCACGACGTTCAGCACGCCCTCGGGCAGACCGGCCTCGGCGGCCAGTTCGGCCAGCCTGAGCGAGGCCGACGGATCCTTCTCGCTCGGCTTCAGCACGAAGGTGTTGCCGCAGGCGATGGCGAGGGGGAACATCCACATCGGCACCATCGCCGGGAAGTTGAACGGCGTGATGCCCGCGACCACGCCGAGCGGCTGGCGGATGGAGGCGACGTCGACCCGGGAGGAGACCTGGGTGGACAGCTCGCCCTTGAGCTGGACGGAGATGCCGCAGGCGAGCTCCACGATCTCCATGCCGCGCGCGACCTCGCCGAGCGCGTCGGAGTGCACCTTGCCGTGCTCGCCGGTGATCAGTGCGGCGATCTCGTCGCGGTGCGCGTCCAGCAGTTCGCGGTACTTGAACAGGATCGCCGTGCGCTTCGCGAGGGAGGAGGTGCCCCAGCTCTCGAAGGCGGCCTTCGCGGAGGCGACGGCGGCGTCCACCTCGTCGGCGGTCGCGAAGGGGACCTGCTTCTCCTGGGCGCCGGTGGCCGGGTTGTAGACGGGGCCGAAGCGGCCGGAGGTGCCTTCGACGGGCTTGCCGTCGATCCAGTGGGTGAGGGTCTTCATGGTGTGCGAGGGCCTTTCGGGCAGCGGGGGGTCGGGCAGCGGGGGTCGGGCGGGGAGGTCAGAGGTGGCGGCGGCGGCCGGCGACCTGGCGGTCGTAGCGCTCGCGGGCCGCGACGGCGGCCTCGCGGGAGGCGGTCTCGGCGACCGGCACGTCCCACCAGGCCTCGGCCGGGGGAGCGGTCGGGGCCGGGTCGGTCTCGACGTACACGCACGTCGGCCGGTCCGAGGAGCGGGCCGCGGCCAGCGCCTCGCGCAGGTCGCGCACCGTCTTGGCGCGCAGGACGTCCATGCCGAGGCTGGCGGCGTTGGCCGCGAGGTCGACCGGGAGCGGGGCGCCGGTGAAGGTGCCGTCGGCGGCCCGGAAGCGGTAGGCGGTGCCGAACCGCTCGCCGCCGGTCTCCTCGGACAGCCCGCCGATGGAGGCGTAGCCGTGGTTCTGGATCAGGACGACGTTGAGCGGCAGGCCCTCCTGGACGGCCGTGACGATCTCCGTCGGCATCATCAGGTAGGTGCCGTCGCCCACCAGCGCCCACACCGGCGTGCCCGGGGCGGCCTGCTGGACGCCGATACCGGCCGGGATCTCGTAGCCCATGCAGGAGTAGCCGTACTCCAGGTGGTACTGGCGCGGGCTGCGCGAGCGCCACAGCTTGTGCAGGTCCCCGGGGAGCGAACCGGCCGCGTTGATCACCACGTCGTCGTCGCCGACGGCGGCGTCCAGCGCGCCGAGCACCTGCGTCTGGGTCGGGACGGCGCTGTCGTCGCCGGCGCGGAAGGCGGCCTCGACGACCTCGTCCCAGCGCTCCTTCCCGGCGCGGTACCCGGCCTCGTACGCCGCGCCCACCCGGTGCCCGGCCAGCGCCTCGGCCAGCGTCTCCAAGCCGGTCCGCGCGTCGCAGACCAGGGTGCGCGCGGCGAGCTTGTGCGCGTCGAAGCCGGTGATGTTGAGGTTGAGGAACCGCACGTCCGGGTTCTGGAAGAGGGTGCCGGAGGCGGTGGTGAAGTCGGTGTAGCGGGTGCCGACGCCGATCACCAGGTCGGCGGTGCGGGCGAGGTCGTCGCTGACAGCGGTGCCGGTGTGGCCGATGCCGCCGAGGTCGGCGGGGTGGTCGTGGCGCAGCGCGCCCTTGCCCGCCTGGGTGGAGGCGACCGGGATGCCGGTGGCGTCCACGAACGCCTTCAGCGCCTCCTCGGCCTCGCTGTGGTGCACCCCGCCGCCGGCCACGATCAGCGGGCGTTCGGCCGACCGGATCGCCTCGACGGCCGCCGTCAGCTCCACCGGGTCCGGCGCGGGACGCCGTACGGTCCAGACGCGCTCGGCGAAGAACTCCTCCGGCCAGTCGTACGCCTCCGCCTGGACGTCCTGGGGGAGGGCCAGCGTCACCGCGCCGGTCTCGGCCGGGTCGGCCAGCACGCGCATGGCCTGCAGCGCCGACGGGATGAGCGCCTCGGGGCGGTGGATCCGGTCGAAGTACCGCGACACCGGGCGCAGCGTGTCGTTGACCGACACGTCGGCCTCGACCGGGTGCTCCAGCTGCTGCAGCAGCGGGTCGGGGGCGTGCGAGGCGAAGTAGTCGCCGGGCAGGAGCAGGACCGGCAGCCGGTTGATGGTCGCGAGGGCCGCGCCGGTGACGAGGTTGGTGGCGCCCGGGCCGATCGAGGTCGTCACGGCCTGCGCGGACAGGCGGTTGAGCTGCCGGGCGTAGCCGACCGCCGCGTGCACCATGGACTGCTCGTTGCGGCCCTGGTGGAACGGCATCACATCGGCGTGCTCGACCAGCGCCTGGCCGACCCCGGCGACGTTGCCGTGGCCGAAGATGCCCCAGGTCCCGGCGATCAGCCGGCGGCGCACTCCGTCCCGCTCGGTGTACTGGGCGGACAGGAACCGCACCAGGGCCTGGGCGGTCGTCAGTCGGCGGGTGCGGGCGCTCATCGGGAGGTCTCCGGGGCGGTGTAGAGGGGGAGCCGGGGGTCGACCGGCTGGTCCGGCCAGGTGTCGCGGACCCAGGCGTGGTCGGGGTGGTCGCAGATCAGCCAGGCGCGCTCGGCCTCCGGGCCCGCCATGACGTTGAGGTAGTACATGTGGTGGCCGGGCGTGGCCATCGACGGGCCGTGCCAGCCGTCCGGGATGAGGACGACGTCGCCGTCGCGGACCTCCGCGAGCACGTCGGTGTCGCGGCCGGGGCCGGAGGGGGTCACGCGCTGGTAGCCGAGGCCGGGGACGCCGTCGTGGGCGGCGAACTCGAAGTAGTAGATCTCCTCCAGCACGGACTCCTCGCCCGGCCGGTGCTCGTCGTGCTTGTGCGGCGGGAACGACGACCAGTTGCCGCCCGGCGTGATCACCTCGACCGCGATGAGCTTGTCGCACTCGAAGACCCCGGCCGCGCCGAAGTTGTTGACCTGCCGGGAGCAGCTGCCGGTGCCCCGCAGCTCCACGGGCACCTCGGAGGCGGGGCCGTAGCGGGCGGGCAGCCGGCGCTCGCAGCGCGCGCCGGTCAGGGCGAACCGGCCGCCGGCGGCGGACGTCACGGTGGCCCGGGCGTCGCGCGGCACGTAGGCGAAGTCGCTCACCGCGCTGAAGACGTCGGGGCGGCCGTGCAGGTCGAAGGAGTCCCGGCCGAAGTCGTCGGCGGAGGCGACCGTGCAGGCGCCGCTGAGCGGGACGACGATCCACTCGCTGTCGCCGCTGTCGAAGGTGTGGGAGCCGCCCGGCGGCAGCTGAAGGACCCGCAGGCTGCAGTGGCCCCAGCCCGCCGTCTCGGGCGTGACGTCGACGACGTAGGGGCCGGCGAGCGCCTTGCCGGCGGGAAGGTGGTACGTCATGGCATCCTCCGGTTCACAGCAGACCGACGGCCGTGTCCACCGCCTCTTCCACGCTGCCCCCGGCCGGGTAGAGCAGCGAGCGCCCGACGACCATGCCCTGGACGGTGGGCAGCCGCAGGGCCTTGCGCCAGCGTTCGTAGGCGCCCTCCTGGTCCTCGCCGACCTCGCCGCCGAGCAGGACGACGGGGAGCGTGGAGGTCTCCAGGACCTCCGCCATGTCGTCCGGATCGTCGGTGACGGGCAGCTTCAGCCAGGTGTACGCGGAGGTGCCGCCCAGCCCGGAGGCGATCGCGATGGACCGGGTGACGGCCTCGGCGGACAGGTCGTTGCGGACCCGGCCGTCGACCCGCCGGGAGATGAACGGCTCGACGAACAGGGGCAGCCGGCGCTCCGCCATGGCGTCGATCGCCCGGGCGGTGGACTCCAGGGTGGTCAGCGAGCCCGGGTCGTCGTAGTCGACGCGGACCAGGAGCTTGCCCGCGTCGAAGCGGAGCCGGGCGATGTCCTCGGCGCGGTGGCCGGTGAAGCGGTCGTCCATCTCGAAACGGGCCCCGGCGAGGCCGCCGCGGTTCATCGAGCCCATGACGACCTTGTTCTCCAGCACCCCGAGCAGGAGCAGGTCCTCCAGGATGTCGGCGGTGGCGAGCACCCCGTCGACGCCGGGCCGCGACAGCGCGGTGCACAGGCGCTGCAGCAGGTCGGCGCGGTTGGCCATGGCCAGGCGCCGGTCGCCGACGCCGAGGGCGCCGCGCGCCGGGTGGTCGGCGGCCACGATCATCAGGCGGCCGCTGTCGCCGATCAGCGGGCGGCGCACCCGGCGCGCCGCCGCCTCGGCGACGGCCTCGGGATGGCGGGCTCTGACCGTGGTGAGGTCGGGGATGCCGATGTTCAAGGAAGGCTCCGTTCAGTGGCTCGTGCTCGGCGACGGTGCCCCGGCGAGGAGGTCCTCGACCTCGGACTCGGTGGGCATCGCGGAGGAGCAGGCGAGGCGCGAGGCGACGAGGGCGCCGGCGGCGTTGGCGTGGCGCATGGTCTTCTCCAGGTCCCAGCCGGCGAGCAGACCGTGGCACAGGGAGCCGCCGAAGGCGTCGCCGGCGCCCAGGCCGTTGACCACCTCGACCGGCACGGGCGGCACCTCGGCCCGGCTGCCGTCGCGGTGCACGGCCAGCACGCCCTTGGGGCCCTGCTTGACCACGGCCAGCTCCACACCCGCCTGAAGCAGCGCCTCGGCGCAGGCCTGCGGTTCGCGCACGCCGGTGGCGACCTCGCACTCGTCGAGGTTGCCGACCGCGACGGTGGCGTGGCGCAGGGCCTCGCGGTAGTGGGGGCGGGCCTGCTCGGGGTCCTGCCAGAACATCGGGCGCCAGTCCAGGTCGAAGACGGTGGTGCCCGCCTTGGCACGGGCCTGCAGGGCGGCGAGCGTGGCGGAGCGGCTCGGCTCCTCGCTCAGACCGGTGCCGGTGATCCAGAAGACGCGGGCGCCGCGGATCGCCGCGAGGTCCAGCTCGTCGCTCCGGATCTCCAGGTCGGGGGCCTTGGGGCGACGGTAGAAGTACAGGGGGAAGTCGTCCGGCGGGAAGATCTCGCAGAACGTGAGGGGGGTCGGGTACGCCGCCACCGGGGTGACCCAGCGGTCGTCGACGCCGAAGCCCTTCAGCTCCTCGTGCAGGTAGGTGCCGAAGGGGTCGTCGCCGGTGCGTGTGATGACCGCGGTCCGGCGTCCGAGCCGGGCCGCCGCGACCGCCACGTTGGCCGCGGAACCTCCCAGGAACTTCCCGAACGTCTCCACCCGGGCCAGCGGGACACCGGTCTGCAGCGGATACAGGTCGACCCCGATGCGGCCCATCGTGATCAAGTCGAAATACTGGGCTGGCTCGGCCATGCGCGACCTCCTCGGGAAGCTGGGGATGCGGGTCCGGAGGTGCCCTGCCACGGTGAAGGGCGGGGGATCCATGGACCTGCCGCCTCCCAGGTGTAGGTCCCGGAGGGCGGTGGTGTCAATAGTTTGTACTTACATTCGGACCTGCTTGTGAAATGATGTCTTAACAAAGTATTGACAGCGGGCGCTGCAAGGACTTGGATCCCGTGGCATCGCAACAGTCTGTTTGCGGCATCATGATCCGGACTCCGTAAGGCTCCGGGACCACGGATCCCTCGTGATCCCCTCCCTTTCCCCCGCAGTAGCACAGTGAGGTGCCAGGAAAGATGGACCGCTCTTCTCACCCCCGCTCCCGCAGGTTCGCGCCCGTAGTCGCCGTGGCCGCCGCGGCGGCCCTGACCCTCGCCGGCTGCTCCAGCAGTTCCGGGGGCAAGAAGTCCGAGGAAGGCGGCGCGGACGCCTCCGCCGGCAAGGCGAACACGCCGCGCATGACGGTCGCGCTGGTCACCCACCAGGCGCCCGGCGACACCTTCTGGGACACCGTTCGCAAGGGCGCCGAGGCCGCGGCCGCCAAGGACAACATCAAGCTCGTCTACTCCGCCGACCCGAACGCCGGCAACCAGGCCAACCTGGTGCAGAACGCGATCGACCAGAAGGTCGACGGCATCGCCGTCACCCTCGCCAAGCCGGACGCGCTCAAGAGCGTCATCGGCAAGGCCGAGAAGGCCGGCATACCCGTCGTCGGCCTCAACTCCGGCCTGAGCGACTGGAAGGAGCTCAACCTGCTGGAGTTCTTCGGCCAGGACGAGTCCGTCGCCGGCGAGGCCTTCGGCAAGAAGCTCAACGAGGTCGGCGCCAAGCACGCCCTCTGCGTCGTCCAGGAGCAGGGCAACGTCGGCCTGACCCAGCGCTGCGACGGCGTCGACAAGACCTTCGACGGCAAGCTCGACACCCAGAACGTCAACGGCACCGACATGCCGTCCGTGAAGTCGACGATCACCGCCAAGCTCAAGCAGGACCCGTCCATCGACTACGTCGTCACGCTCGGCGCCCCCTTCGCGCTGACCGCCGTGCAGTCGGTCGGCGACGCCGGCAGCAAGGCGAAGGTCGCCACCTTCGACCTCAACAAGGACCTCATCAAGGCCATCAAGGGCGACGACATCCAGTTCGCCGTCGACCAGCAGCCCTACCTCCAGGGCTACCTGGCCGTCGACGGACTCTGGCTCTACAAGAACAACGGCAACTACAGCGGCGGCGGCGAACAGCCCGTGCTGACCGGTCCGGCCTTCGTCGACAAGGCCAACGTCGACAGGATCGGGGAGTTCGCCGCGAAGGGCACCCGGTGATGAGCATGACCCAGCAGGCCACGCCGGCGGTGGGAACACCGCCGGCCCCCGGCCCGAAGCAGACCGACGGCCGGACGCGGCAGCGCCCGCTGGCGCTGCGGCTGCTCGCCCGCCCCGAGGTCGGCGTCTTCCTCGGCGCCGTCGCCGTCCTCGTGTTCTTCCTGTTCGCGGCGCCGCCGGTGCGCGACGGCAGCTCGATGGCGAACATCCTCTACCAGTCGTCGACCATCGGGATCATGGCCCTGCCCGTGGCCCTGCTGATGATCGGCGGGGAGTTCGACCTGTCGGCCGGTGTCGCCGTGGTCACCTCGGCGCTGACCGCGTCGATGCTCAGCTACCAGCTGACGCTGAACGTCTGGGTGGGCGTGGTCGTCGCCCTGATCGTGTCCCTCGGCATCGGCGCCTTCAACGGCTGGATGCTGGTCAAGACCGGCCTGCCGAGCTTCCTGGTCACCCTCGGCACCTTCCTGATCCTCCAGGGCGTGAACCTCGCCGTCACCAAGCTGGTCACGGGCAACGTCGCCACCGACGACATCAGCGACATGGACGGCTTCGCCGGGGCGCAGAAGCTCTTCGCCTCGACCTTCGAGGTCGGCGGGGTCAACGTCAAGATCACCGTCGTGTGGTGGCTGGTCTTCGCGGCCCTGGCCACCTGGGTGCTGCTGCGCACCCGGTACGGCAACTGGATCTTCGCCGTCGGCGGCAACAAGGACTCCGCGCGGGCCGTCGGCGTCCCGGTGACCTTCACCAAGATCTCCCTGTTCATGCTGGTCGGCTTCGGCGCCTGGTTCGTCGGCATGCACCAGCTGTTCTCCTTCAACACCGTGCAGTCCGGCGAGGGCGTGGGCCAGGAGCTCATCTACATCGCCGCTGCCGTCATCGGCGGCTGCCTGCTCACCGGTGGCTACGGCTCCGCGATCGGCCCCGTCTTCGGCGCCTTCATGTTCGGCATGGTGCAGCAGGGCATCGTCTACGCCGGCTGGAACCCCGACTGGTTCAAGGCCTTCCTCGGCGTGATGCTCATCGGCGCCGTCCTCATCAATCTGTGGGTCCAGCGCACGGCGACCCGGAGGTGACAGCCATGACCAGCAAAGAGACCGCCACCCACGGCGCCGTCCTGACGGACGCCCCGCCCGACGGGGACCGCCCCCTCGTCGAACTCCGCGCCGCCGGCAAGTCCTACGGCAACATCCGCGCCCTGCACGGCGTCGACCTCACCGTCCACCCCGGCAAGGTGACCTGCGTCCTCGGCGACAACGGCGCCGGCAAGTCCACCCTCATCAAGATCATCTCAGGGCTGCACCAGCACACCGAGGGCGAGTTCCTCGTCGACGGCGAGCCGGTGCGCTTCTCCAGCCCGCGCGAGGCCCTCGACCAGGGCATCGCCACGGTCTACCAGGACCTCGCGGTCGTCCCGCTGATGCCGGTGTGGCGCAACTTCTTCCTCGGCTCCGAGATGACCAAGGGCCCCTGGCCCGTGCGCCGTCTCGACATCGACAGGATGAAGAAGACCGCGGACGAGGAACTGCGCAACATGGGCATCGTCCTGGACGACCTGGAGCAGCCCATCGGCACGCTCTCCGGCGGCCAGCGCCAGTGCGTCGCCATCGCCCGCGCCGTCTACTTCGGCGCCCGCGTCCTCATCCTGGACGAGCCGACCGCCGCCCTCGGCGTCAAGCAGTCCGGTGTGGTGCTGAAGTACATCGCCGCCGCCCGCGAGAAGGGCCTCGGCGTCATCTTCATCACCCACAACCCGCACCACGCCTACATGGTCGGCGACCACTTCAGCGTGCTGCGCCTCGGCACCATGGAACTGTCCGCCTCCCGCAGCGACGTCAGCCTCGAGGAGCTGACCAACCACATGGCGGGCGGCGCCGAACTGGCCTCCCTCAAGCACGAGCTGGCACAGGTCCGCGGCGTCGACGTCGACGAGCTCCCCGAGGAGGGGGACCTCACCGCTCCCGCAGCCGCGCCTTCGGAAGGAAAGTCCTGACATGGCCCTCGCGCTCGACCGCATCCGGGTCGGCTCCGCCCCCGACTCCTGGGGCGTCTGGTTCCCCGACGACCCCCAGCAGGTGCCCTGGCAGCGCTTCCTCGACGAGGTCGCCGAGGCCGGCTACTCCTGGATCGAACTCGGCCCCTACGGCTACCTGCCGACCGACCCGGCCCGGCTCACCGACGAGGTGACCCGGCGCAACCTGAAGGTCTCCGCCGGCACGATCTTCTGCGGACTGCACCGCGGCCCCTCCGAGTGGGACTCCACCTGGGAGCAGGTCAGCCGGGTCGCCGCGCTGACCCAGGCCATGGACGCCGAGCACCTCGTCGTCATCCCGTCCTTCTGGCGCGACGACAAGACCGCCGAGATCCTGGAGGAGCCGGAGCTCACCACCGAGCAGTGGCGCCACCTCACCACGGGCATGGAGCGCCTCGGCCGCGAGGTGAAGGACACCTACGGCCTGGACATCGTCGTCCACCCGCACGCCGACACCCACATCGACACCGAGGAGCACGTCGAGCGGTTCCTCGACTCGACCGACTCCGCGCACGTCAACCTCTGCCTGGACACCGGGCACTACGCCTACTGCGGCGGCGACAGCGTCAAGCTCATCGAGACCTACGGCGAGCGCATCGGCTACCTGCACCTCAAGCAGGTCGACCCGGAGATCCTCGCCGACGTCGTCAAGAACGAGATCCCGTTCGGCCCGGCCGTCGCGCGCGGTGTGATGTGCGAACCGCCCGCCGGCGTCCCGGAGCTGGGCCCGGTCCTGACGGCCGCTCAGAAGCTCGGCGTGGACCTGTTCGCCATCGTCGAGCAGGACATGTACCCCTGCGAGCCGGACAAGCCGCTGCCGATCGCGGTGCGCACCCGCAAGTTCCTGCGGTCCTGCGGCGCCTGACGACCCGAAAGGACGGCCATGACGGAGCGCGCCCCCCTGGGAGTCGCGGTCATCGGTACCGGACGGATGGGCGCCGACCACGTGCGCCGCATCCATGAAGTCACCAGCGGAGCACGGGTGGTGGCCGTCGCCGATGTCGACGCGGAGCGCGCGAAGGCCGTCGCCGCCCGCGTCGACGGCTGCACCGCCCACACCGACCCGGCCGCCGCGATGGCGGCGGACGGCGTCGACGCCGTGCTGATCGCCTCCCCGGGACCGGCCCACGAGGCCACCCTGCTCGCGGCGTTCGAGCGCGACCTGCCGGTGCTGTGCGAGAAGCCGCTCACCCCCGACGCGGCCTCCGCCCTGCGCGTCCTCGAAGCCGAACTGCGCCTCGGCCACCGCCGGGTGCAGGTCGGCTTCATGCGCCGCTACGACCCCGAGTACGCCAAGCTGAAGGCGCTGCTGGCGACCGGCCAGCTGGGCCGGCCGCTGATGCTGCACAACCGGCACCGCAACGTCGCCAGCCCGCCCTTCTTCACCAGCTCCATGCTCGTCACCGACTCCGTCGCCCACGAGGCCGACGCGACACGCTGGCTGCTGGGCCACGAGATCACCGCGGTCACCGTGCTGCGCCCCACCCCCTCGGCCAGCGCCCCGGACGGCCTGCAGGACCCCCAGTTCGTGGTCTTCGAGACCGACGGCGGCGCGATCAGCGACGTCGAGATCTTCGTCAACTGCGGCTTCGGCTACCAGGTGCAGGCCGAGCTGGTCTGCGAACGCGGCACCGCCCGCATCGGCGACGGCCACGCCCTGGTCACCAGCATGGCCGGCCGCTGGGGCGGCACCATCGCCCAGGACTGGACGGAGCGCTTCGAGACGGCCTACGACCGCGAGGTCCAGGCCTGGGTCGACGTCACCCGCCGCGGCGAGGTGACCGGCCCGAGCGTCTGGGACGGCTACGCGGCGGCGGCGGTGTGCGAGGCGGGGGCGCGGGCGCTGGCGGACGGCGGCCGGGTGGAGATCGAACTCGCCGGGAAACCCGCTCTGTACACGTGATTCCGCACCGCGAGGAGGGCCCGGGGGTCGCCCCCGGGCCCTCCTCGCGGCCTGCGCCTCAGATCCGGGTACGCGGCCGTGGCGCGAAGCCGGCCGCCCGGTAGCAGGCGTCGACGAGCTCCATCGTCGTCACCGCGTCGTCCGCGTCCAGCGGCAGGGGCGCCCCGTGGCGCACCCGGGCGGCGAACGCCTCCAGCTGGTACGCGTACGACGAGCGCGTGCCGAGGCGCTCCGTGCGTTCCCCCTCGGCCGTGCGGACCACGACGCGGTCGTCCCGCTGGGGCAGGACGAAGTTCGGCGCCGTCGCCTCGCCCCGGGAGCCGACGATCCGGATGCTCATGTCCAGCTCCCCGTACGCCATGTGGCAGCGGGCCGTGCCCGTCGCGCCGCCCGGGAAGGCCAGCTCGGCGTCCAGCCACTCGTCGGCCCCGGGGGCGCCCGCGCGCTCCCCGGCCCGGGCCCCGACAGCCGCGGCGCGCCTCCCGCCCAGGGCGCGAGCATGCGCAGGGCGTGCAGGCCGTAGCAGCCGAGGTCCATCAGGGCGCCGCCGGCCAGCGGCAGCGACCAGCGCGGGTCGGTGTCCGGCGGCGCGGGGATCGCGACCAGCGCCTCGGCGTGCCGCAGCTCGCCCAGCTCCCCCGAGGCCAGCAGTTCGTGCAGGCGACGGGTGACCGGGTGGAAGAGGTAGTGGAAGGCCTCCATGAAGACCGTCCCCGCCCTCGCCGCGGCCGCCCGTACCTCCGCCGCCTCCCGCGCGTTGCTCGCCGACGGCTTCTCCGACAGCACGTGCTTGCCGGCCGCGAGGGCGGCCAGGTTCCACGGGCCGTGCAGGCCGTTGGCGAGCGGGTTGTAGACCACGTCGATCTCCGGGTCGGCCACCAGCTCGGCGTAGGAGGACGCCACCCGCGCCACGCCGTGCGCCGCGGCGAACGCCTCGGCGCGGGCGCGGTCGCGGGCGGCCACCGCGACGAGGCGGTGGCCGGTCGCCCGGGCCGGGCCGGTCAGGGAGCGCTCGGTGATCCGCGCGGCTCCCAGCACGCCGATGCGCAGCGGGTCCCGGCCCCGGCCGCTCATGCCTGCCGTACCTCCTCGATCGTCACCGGCCGGTGCTCGCGCAGCGACAGCGTGCAGGCGTCCGCGATCCAGCCCGCCTCCAGGGCGTCCTCGATCGTGCAGGGCGAGGGCCGGGTGCCCGCCACGACCTCGGTGAAGGCGGTCAGTTCGGCGCGGTAGGCCTCGGTGAAGCGGTCCATGAAGAAGTCGTGCGGGGTGCCCGCCGGGAAGGTCACGCCCGGCTCGACCGAGCGCAGCGGCAGCTTGTCCTCCAGCCCCACGGCGATGGAGTCCTGGAAGCCGTGGATCTCCATGCGGACGTCGTAACCCCGCGCGTTGTGACGGGAGTTGGAGACCACCGCGAGGGTGCCGTCGTCGAGGGTGAGGATCGCGCCGGTGGTGTCGGCGTCGCCCGCCTCCTTGATGTAGTCCGCGCCGCGGTTGCCGCCGACGGCGTACACCTCGGTCACCTCGCGGCCGGTCACCCAGCGGATGATGTCGAAGTCGTGCACCGAGCAGTCGCGGAAGATGCCGCCGGAGGCGGCGATGTACCCGGCCGGCGGGGGCGCCGGGTCCAGCGTGGTCGAGCGGACCGTGTGCAGCGGGCCCAGTTCGCCGCTGTGCACGGCGGCCCGGGCGGCGGCGAACCCGGCGTCGAAGCGCCGGTTGTAGCCGATCTGGATGGGCACGCCCCTGCCCTGGACGGCCTTGAGCACCTCGACGCCCTCGCCCATCGTCCGGGCGACGGGCTTCTCGCAGAAGACCGGGACCCCGGCCTCGACACCGGCCAGGATCAGGGCCGGGTGGGCGTCCGTGGCGGCCGCCACGACGATGCCGTCCACACCGGCGGCCAGCAGCGCCTCCGGCGAGTCCACCACGTCCGCCCCGAACCGCTCGGCGGCGGCCTTGGCGGCGTCGGCGAACGGGTCGGTGAAGACGAGGGAGTCGACCGCGTCGAGTCCGGAGAGGGTCTCGGCGTGGAAGGCGCCGATGCGGCCGAGGCCGAGGATTCCGATACGCATGGGGTGTTGCTCCTAGAGAGGGGGAGGGGGTCCTGCGGGAGGTCTCAGTCGAGTCCGCCGAGCACGTTCTGGTCCCAGTCGATCACCGACCCGGTGACCACCCCGGACCGGTCGGACAGCAGGAAGACCACGAAGTCGGCGATCTCGTCCGGCTGGCCGAGCTTGCCCATGGGCAGCTTCGCGGCGGCCTCGTCGCGCCAGTCGTCCCCGGCTCCGTGGAAGGTCTTCTGGGTGGCGTCCTCGCCCTCGGTCGCCGTCCAGCCGATGTTGAGCCCGTTGATCCGGACCCGGTCCCAGCGGTGGGCGTGCGCCGCGTTGCGGGTCAGGCCGATCAGGCCCGCCTTCGCCGCGACGTAGGGCGCCAGGAACGGCTGCCCGCCGTGCGCCGAGGACGTGATGATGTTGACGACCGTGCCCGGCGCCTCGCGCGCGACCATGTCCGCGACCGCGGCCTGCATCGCGAAGAACGGCGCCCTGAGGTTGATCGCGATGTGCTGGTCGAACAACTCCGGCGTGGTGTCCAGCAGGGTGCCCCGGGACGTCAGCCCCGCCGAGTTGACCAGGCAGTCGATCCGGCCGTACGCGCCGACGGCCTCGGCGACGGCCGCCTTCGCCTGCCCGGCGTCCGCGAGGTCGGCCCGGACGAACATCGCCTTGCCCCCGGCGGCTGCCAGTTCCGCCACCAGCGCCTCGCCGGGCCCGGGGCGCCGCCCGGTGACGGCCACGACCGCCCCCTCGCGGACCGCGGCCCGCGCGATGGCGGCGCCCACACCCTGGCTGCCGCCGTTGACCAGGACGACCTTGTCGTCGAGAAGTCCCATGACGTTCCTCAGCTCTCTCGCCGTTCGGCACCGGCCCGAAGCCGCGCACGCAGCGCCTCGGGTGTCCACTCCTCGCGCAGCGCCCGCCGGACGACGTCCGCCTGCGAGGGCGGGGCCAGACCGTCGACCGGCGGGTCGCTGTCGAGGTTGGTCGGGAAGGGGTAGCCCTCGGCGCTCGCGGCGATCACGTTGTCCAGCCACGCCAGGTCGGCTCCCTGCGCCTTGCGCCGGAGCAGGACGGGATACACCGCGTTCGCGACGGCCTCCCGGTCCACCGTCTCCATCGCCCGCCCGAACGCGGACGACACCTGCAGCAGGTTGGCCATGCGGCGGATGTCCGCCGAGCGGTTGGTGCCGGCGGCGTGGAAGAGGGCCGGGTTGAAGAACACCGCGTCGCCCTTGGCCAGCGGCAGCTGCACGTGCCGCGCCTCGAAGTACGCCCGGAACTCCGGGAGCCGCCAGGCCAGATAGCCCGGCTCGTACTTCTGCGAGTGCGGCAGGTACAGCGTCGGCCCGGACTCGACCGGCATGTCGCAGTGCGCGACCGCGCCCTGCAGGGTCAGCACGGGGGAGAGGCGGTGCACGTGCGCCGGGTAGGCGGCGGCGACGTCGTTCGACAGGAAGCCGAGGTGGTAGTCGCGGTGCGCGGTCTGGGCGGCACCGCCCGGGTTGACCACGTTGAGCTGGGAGGTCACCTGGTAGCCGGGCCCCAGCCAGGCCGAGGACACCAGGGCCAGGATGTCGTTGGCGTAGTAGTCGGCGAACGTCTCCGGGTCGTACAGGGCGGCCTTCTCAAGCGCGTTCCACACGCGGTCGTTGGCACCCGGTGCGGCGAAGTGGTCACCGGCCGCCGCGCCCGAGGCGCGCTGCTCGGCGATCAGCGCCTCGAAGACGGCGGTGGCGCGGTCCACGATCTCCGGGTCGGAGAAGGCGCCGCGGAAGACGACGATGCCGGGGCCGTCGGCGAGGGCCCGCACCAGCTCGGCCTGGACCACGCGGTCCCCTTCGAGCAGGGCGGAGTCGTAGACCGGCACGTTCCGCTCCACGGCGGAGGCGTGCGGGTAGTCGGCGGGGTCGGTGGCCTGCTCGACCAGCGCGCGGAACGCGTCGAGGTCGCAGTCCTGCTCGGACAGCCAGGCACGGTGGGTCACGGAGGGGAAGGACATCGTCGTCCCTTCGGGGTCACGGAGCGACGCAGCCCTGTCATTCTTGTCAGTACAAACCCCTCGAACAACCAGCAGCGAGCCATCAAAAACCCCTCAAGGAGGCGGCGTATGGGCCACCCCTTCCCCATCCGGGAGATCGCACGTCAGGCGGGGCTGAGCGAGGCCACCGTCGACCGGGTCCTGAACGGCAGGGGAGGCGTGCGCGAGAGCACCGCGCGCGAGGTCCGCCAGGCCATCGCCGACCTGGACCGCCAGCGCACCCAGGTCCGGCTCGTCGGCCGGACGTTCATGGTGGACATCGTGATGCAGGCGCCCGAGCGCTTCACCACGGCGATCCGCGCCGCCCTGGAGGCGGAGCTGCCCGCGCTGCATCCGGCGGTGCTGCGCTCCCGCTTCCACTTCCGCGAGACCGGCCCGCCCGGGGAACTGGTGCGGACCCTGGACCGGATCGCCCGGCGCGGCTCCCAGGGTGTGATCCTCAAGGCGCCGGACGTCCCCGAGGTCACGGCCGCGGTCGGCCGGCTCGCCGCGGCCGGCATACCGGTCGTGACCCTCGTGACCGACCTGCCGTCCAGCGCCCGGCTCGCCTACGTCGGCATCGACGACCGCGCGGCGGGCGCGACGGCCGCCTATCTGACGGGCCAGTGGCTGGGGGACCGCCCGGGCAACATCCTCACCAGCCTCAGCAGCGGCTTCTTCCGCAACGAGGAGGAGCGGGAGATGGGCTTCCGCAGCGCCATGCGCGTCCGGCACCCCGAGCGCAGGCTGGTCGAGATCGCCGAGGGGCAGGGCCTGGACGCCACCCAGTACGACCTGGTCCGGGCGGCTCTGGAACGCGACCCGGACATCCGTGCCGTCTACTCGATCGGCGGCGGCAACATCGCCACGCTGCGCGCCTTCGACGACCTCGGCCGCGAGTGCGCGGTGTTCGTCGCGCACGACCTCGACCACGACAACACCCGGCTGCTGCGCGAGCACCGCCTGTCCGCGGTCCTCCACCACGACCTGCGCCAGGACGTGCGCGAGGCATGCCACACCGTCATGCGCGCGCACGGCGCCCTGCCGCCGGCCGGCCCGACCCTGCCGTCGGCGATCCAGGTGGTGACGCCGTACAACATGCCACCGCAGGCGGCCGTGTGATCCGGGGACACGACCGGGCGTGGGTCCGGGAGGGGACCGGCCCCGGCCCCTACCGTCGGGCCCATGTGGACCTCGCGCCCCGACGGCGGCCCCGAGCGGCTGGTGACCCTGGTCGACGGCGTGTTCGCCATCGCCATCACCCTGCTCGTCCTCGACCTCTCCGTGCCCCGGGAGCTGGACGACGCCGCCTACCGCAGGGCCCTGCGCGAACTCCTCCCGGACCTCGGGGCGTACGCGCTGAGCGTGTGGGTGCTGGGCAGCTTCTGGCGCGACCACCGCCGCATCTTCCAGGACGTCCGCGAGATCGACGGGCAGGTCATCGGCCTCTCCATCGCCGGCCTCGGCGTCGCGGCCCTGGTGCCCTTCCCGACCCGGCTGCTCGCCGAGTACGGCGACCTGTCCGTCTCCGTCGCCGTCTACGCGGGGGCGGTCGCCGCGCTCGGCGCCTGCCATCTGGCGGTGGCCGCCCTCCTGGCGAAGCGCCCCTGGCTGCGCCACCACACGCCCTCACCGACGGCGACCGCGCTCTACCTCGCCGACAGCGCCACGATCGTGCTGGTCTTCGCCGTCACCGTGCCACTGGTCTTCGTGACCGGCCCCGTGATCATGTGGATGTGGCTCGTCCTCGTCCCGGCGAAGGCCTACCTGGGCCGCCGGCTCGAGAACTCCGGCTGAGGCGGGCTCCGCCGGCGCGGCACCTCACACCGCCCCGCCCACCTCCGCCCACGTCCCCGTGCGCACCGACCGTGCCATCGCGTCCAGGGCCGCCGCGCTGCGTACCGCGTCCGTGAGGGTCGCCCCGTGCGGGGTGCCCTCGGCGATCGAGCGCAGGAAGCGGTACGCCTCGACGACCTTCAGGTCGTCGTACCCCATGGCGTTCGCCGCGCCGGGCTGGAACGCGGCGAACTCGCCGTCGCCCGGGCCGACGTAGACCGTGCTGACGGACTGGTCCTGGTACGTCGTGCCGCGGCTGACGCCCAGCTCGTTCATGCGGCGGAAGTCCCAGAACACGGCCCCCTTCGTGCCGTGCACCTCGAAGCCGTAGTTGTTCTGCTCGCCGACCGAGACCCGGCAGGCCTCCAGCACACCGCGCGCCCCGGAGGCGAAGCGCAGCAGGCAGCTGACGTAGTCCTCGTTCTCGACCGGGCCGGTCACCCCGCCCGAGGCGCGGCTGTGACCCGCGGTCGCGCCGGTCGGCCGGGCCCGCTCCGGCAGGAAGATCGCCGTGTCCGCCGTGAGGGAGGTGATGTCGCCGAGCAGGAACCGGGCCAGGTCCACGCCGTGCGAGGCCAGGTCGCCCAGCACGCCGCTGCCGCCCCGCTCCCGCTCGTAGCGCCAGGTCAGCGCGCCCTCGGGGTGGGCCGCGTAGTCGCTGAACAGCCGGATGCGGACATGCGTGACCGTGCCCAGCTCGCCGGAGGCGATCAGCTCGCGGGCCGCCTCGACGGCCGGCGCGTTGCGGTAGTTGAAGCCGACCGTGCCCTGCACGCCCGCCCTCGCCACCGCGTCCGCCACGGCACCGGCGTCCCCGGCGGTCAGGCCCACCGGCTTCTCGATCCAGATGTGCTTGCCCGCCTCGGCCATGGCGACGCCGATCTCGCGGTGCAGGAAGTTCGGCGCGGTGATGCTGACCGCCCGTACCCGCGGGTCGGCGGCCACCCCGCGCCAGTCACGCGTCGTCGAGGCGAACCCGAACTGCGCGGCGGCCTCCTCCGCCCGGCCCGGCACCTCCTCGGCGACCGTCACCAGCTCCGGGACGAGGGGCAGGTGCGGATAGTGGTGCCGCACGCGCGCGTACGCCTGGGTGTGCACCCGCCCCATCCAGCCGAATCCGATGACGGCGACGCCGAGCGTGTCCACCATGAGAGCCCTTCTTTGGACCGTTCCAGAACCTGTCCAGCTCACCCTGGGCGCGGTTTCCCGTCGCTGTCAACCCTTTGACAAGCCGATGGCGCGCATGGAACGGTCCATCCATGAGACCGCCGACGATCCGGGACGTGGCCGAACGGGCCGGTGTCTCCAAGTCGCTGGTCTCCCTGGTCCTGCGCGGCTCCGACCAGGTGCGCCCGGAGAAGCGGGACGCCGTGCTCCGGGCCGTCCGGGAGCTGGGCTACCGGCCCAACGCCGCCGCCCGCAGCCTCAGCGAACGGCGCACCCGCACGGTCGGCGTCCTGCTGAGCGACCTGCGCAACCCCTGGTCCGTCGACCTGCTGGACGGCCTCAACCCGCTGCTGCACGCGCACGGCCTGCACATGCTGCTGGCCGACGCCCGCCTGAACCGCCGCACCGGCCAGCACCCGGCCGATCCGCTGCTGGACCTGCGCGTCGACGGTCTGGTCGTGGTGGGCACGCTGCCCGACCCGGCGGCCCTCGGCTCGGTGGCCGAGCGCATCCCGGTGGTGCTCGCGGGCTCCCGCGAACCCGCCCCGCCCGGCGTCGACGTCGTGGCGGGGGACGACGGGCGGGGCGCCGGGCTGGCCACCGGGCACCTGATCGGACTCGGGCACCGCCGCATCGCGCACATCGCGGGCTACGGCGTCGTGGGGGAGCTGCGGCGCCGCAGCTTCGAGGAGACGATGCGCCGGCACGGTCTCGCGGACCGTGCGCCGGTCGAGCCGGGCGACATGACCGAGGAGGGCGGCTACCGGGCGACCGTACGGCTGCTCAGCCGCCCCGAACGGCCCACCGCCGTCTTCGCCGTCAACGACATCACCGCGATCGGCGTGCTCTCGGCGGCCGGGGAGATGGGGCTGCGCGTGCCGCACGACCTGTCCGTCGTCGGCTACGACAACACGAGCATCGCCCGTCTGCGGCACGTGTGGCTCACGACGGTCGACAACACGAGCCACGAGATCGGCCGCCGCGCGGCCCGCTGCCTCCTGGAGCGTATGGAGCGTCTGGAGGGCGGCGGCGGAGCGGGACGGCTCGACCTGACCGCGCCCACCCTGGAGACCAGGGGGTCGACGGCGTCCCCGCCCGCCCACTGAGCGGACCCGCCCCCCGCGCGCTCCCCGCCAGAGTTGCCCGCGTACATCTCAGAGCTTGCCCGCGTACACCTCAGAGGTTGATCGAGTACACCTTGCGGAGGGTCTCGTGCACGGTCCAGGTCGTACGGTCGCCCTCGCGCAGCACGGCCATGTCGCCGGGCCCGACCGTGAGGGTCGGCCCGCCCTCGACCTCGATCGTCGCCGATCCGCTGAGCACGACGAAGAGTTCGTCGGCCTCGGTGTCGGTGACCACGCCGGGCGTGATCTGCCAGACGCCCCGCACCTGGCGGCCGTCCTCCGACTCCCAGACCACCTTGCCGGTCACCTCGGGCGTTCCGGAGACGATCTGCTCGGGCGCGAGCGGCTCGGGTTCGAGCGCGGCGCCGGGGACGTGGACCACGAAGCTGTGCGTCATGCGGCCGACCCTAGACCCGGGCCGCGTGCGAGCGGCCCCGACAGAGTGTGGGGTGCCGGCGGCGCCGGGCGGACACTTCGTCGCACCGGCCACCGCGGCGCGCGGCCGTCCCACCCGCACCGGATACGGCGGACAAAATTGTTGACAATCTTGTCTGGCTAGATTTAGGTTCGACAGGCACTCATTCAGGGAGGGCAACGCATGCCGACTCAAGCCCGTCCGGGCACCGGGGAGCAGGCCAAGCAGCACGCGCTCGCGCAGCTGCGGCAGGCGATCCTGCACGGCGACATGGCACCGGCCCAGCGGCTGGTGGAGAACGAGCTCGCCGAGCAGTTCGGTGTGACGAGGGCCAGCATCCGGGCCGCACTGATCGACCTGGAGGCCCAGGGCCTGGTCGAGCGGATCCGCAACCGCGGTTCGCGGGTCCGGGTGGTGACCGTCGAGGAGGCGGTCGCCATCACCGAATGCCGCATGGTCCTGGAAGGGCTCTGCGCGGCGAAGGCGGCCGTGGCGGCGAGCGACGAGCAACTGGCCGAACTGACCGTCCTCGGCACGGCGATGAGCAAGGCCGTGGCCGACGGCGAACCGGTCACCTACTCCGACCTCAACCACGAACTGCACGCCCGCGTCCGGGAGTTCTCCGGCCAGCAGACGGCCGTGGAACTGCTGGAGCGGCTCAACGCGCAACTGGTGCGCCACCGCTTCCAGTTGGCGCTGCGGCCCGGGCGCCCCCAGCAGTCCCTGAAGGAGCACCTGGCCATGATCGAGGCGATCCGGGCCAGGGATCCGCAGGCGGCCGAAACGGCCGTCCGCGCCCACCTCGGCAGTGTGATCGAGGCCCTGCGCGACTGACACACACGCACGAGGCGGGCGCATCACCTGACCAGCAAGGAGATGCAGTATGACCCACGGCAACGCGCCCGCCGGCAGCCCACCCCGCTCGACCCTCGTCGTCACCGCGCACGCGGGCGACTTCGTGTGGCGGGCGGGGGGCGCCATCGCCCTGGCCGCCTCCCGCGGCGAGCAGGTCACCATCGCGTGCCTGACGTACGGCGAGCGCGGCGAGTCCGCCAAGGCCTGGCGCGAGGGGAGGAAACTGGAGGAGATCAAGGCGATACGCCGCGAGGAGGCCGAGCGGGCCGCCGCCACGCTCGGCGCCGAGGTCCGCTTCTTCGACGCCGGCGACTACCCGCTCCTCGCCACCCCCGAGTTGACCGACCGGCTCGTCGGGGTCTACCGGGAGACCCAGCCCGACGTGGTGCTCACGCACCCGGCCGAGGACCCCTACAACGGCGACCACCCGGCCGCCCACCACATGGCCCTCCAGGCCCGGGTGCTCGCCCAGGCCATCGGCTACCCGGGGCCGGGCGGGATCATCGGCGCCCCGCCCGTCTTCTGCTTCGAGCCGCACCAGCCGGAGATGAGCGGCTTCCGCCCCGAGGTGCTGCTCGACATCACCGAGGTGTGGGAGACCAAGCGCAAGGCCATGGAGTGCCTCGCCGCCCAGCAGCACCTGTGGGACTACTACACCGACCTCGCCGTCCGCCGCGGCGTCCAGCTCAAGCGCAACGCCGGCCCCAACCTGGGCCTGCCCCACACCACGATGGCCGAGGCGTACATGCGCCCCTACCCGCAGGTCACGAAGGAGCTGGCATGAGCGGCGTGATCGTCACCGACTGGCCCAAGGCCTCCGCCGAGGACGTCACGGCCCTCGCCGGACACGGCGTCGCCACCGTGCACGAGGCCATGGGCCGCACCGGCCTGCTGGGCCCGCACCTGCGCCCCGTCCAGCAGGACACACGCGTGGCCGGCACCGCCGTCACGGTCCTCAGCTGGCCCGGCGACAACCTCATGATCCACGCCGCGGTCGAGCAGTGCGGCGAGGGCGACCTCCTGGTGGTGACCACCACCTCGCCCTCCACGGACGGCATGTTCGGCGAACTGTTCGCCACCGCGCTCCAGCGGCGGGGCGTGCGCGGTCTCGTCATCGACGCCGGCATCCGCGACACCGCCGAACTGCGCGCCATGGGCTTCCCCGCCTGGTCCGCCGCGGTCTGCGCCCAGGGCACGGTCAAGGCGACCGGCGGCTCGGTCAACGTCCCGGTCGTCATCGGCGGCCAGGTGATCCGCCCCGGCGACGTGATCCTCGCCGACGACGACGGCGTGGTCGTCGTCCCGCGCGAACGCGCCCGGCGGGCGGCCGAGGCCTCCGAGGCCCGCGAACGCAAGGAGGCCGCCACCCGCGCCGCCTTCCTCGACGGCGAACTGGGCCTGGACCGCTACCACTTGCGCGAGAAGCTCGCCCGGCTCGGCGTCACCTACACCTCGTACGAGGAGCACCGGCGAGCCGGGGAGCGGCCATGACCGTGCGCTGCACGCTGATGCGCGGCGGCACCTCCAAGGGCGCCTTCTTCCTCGCCGGGGACCTGCCCGCCGACCCGGAGACCCGGGACGCGCTCCTGCTGCGCGTCATGGGCGGCCCGGACCCGCGGCAGATCGACGGCCTGGGCGGCGGGCACCCCCTCACCAGCAAGGTCGCCGTGGTGTCGCCCTCCGCGGACCCGCGCGCCGACGTCGACTACCTGTTCCTCCAAGTGGCGGTCGGCCGAGCGGAGGTGAGCGACCGACAGAACTGCGGGAACATCCTCGCCGGGGTCGGGCCGTTCGCCGTGGAACGCGGGCTGGTCCCGGCGGGGCGCGAGCACACCTGCGTGCGGATCCGCATGGTCAACTCGGGCGACCTCGCCACGGCCTCCTTCGCCACCCCGGGCGGCCGTGTCACGTACGAGGGCGACACCCCGATCGCCGGGGCCCCCGGCACCGCCGCCCCCGTGACCCTCGCCTTCCCGCCCGGCGACGGGCCGCTGCTGCCCACCGGCAGCGCCCGGGACGACATCGACGGCATCCCCGTCACCTGCGTCGACAACGGCATGCCGACCGTGCTGGCCGAGGCCGCCGCCCTCGGCGTCACCGGCTACGAGAGCCCCGCGGACCTGGAGGAGGACACGGCGCTCGCCGGCCGGCTGCACGCGCTCCGGCTGAAGGCGGGCCGCCTCATGGGACTCGGCGACGTCTCCGGCACGACCGTGCCCAAGCTGACGCTGCTCGCCCCGCCCAGGCACGGCGGCGCCATCGCCACCCGCACCTTCATCCCCGTGCGCTGCCACACCTCGATCGGCGTGCTCGGCGCGGCGAGTGTGGCCGCCGGACTGCGCGTCGAGGGCGGCGTCGGCGCCGGCCTCGCCCGGCTGCCCGCCGGCGGTGATCCGGTGCGGATCGAACACCCCACCGGCCACCTGGACATCGAGAGCGGTGTCGGCACCGACGCCGAGGGCAGGCCCGTGGCCCGGCGCACGGCCGTGGTGCGCACCGCCCGCAAGATCTTCGACGGCACGGTCTTCCCCGCCCCCGCCCCGCCCCCCGAGGACTCCCCATGACCCCACCCCTGGGCGACATCGCCCACATCGGCCACACCCAGCTCTTCACCCCCGACCTGGACGCCAGCGTCGCCTTCTTCACCGACTTCCTGGGGCTCACCGTCAGCGCCCGGGACGGCGGCACCGTCTACCTGCGGACCTACGACGACTACGAGCACCACAGCCTGGTCCTCACCGCCCGCGACCGCCCCGGCCCCGGCCGGCTCGCTCTGCGCACCTCCAGCGAGGAGGCCCTGCGGCGCAGGGTGCGGGCGATCGAGGACGCCGGCGGCTCCGGCCACTGGACGGAGGACGAGCCCGGCCTCGGCAAGCTCTGGGTCACCACCGACCCCGACGGCCACGAACACGCCCTGTACTGGGAGAGCGAGCACTACCGGGCCCCCGAGGAGCTGAAACCCGCGCTGAAGAACCAGCCGCAGGCCAAGCCCGGCCGGGGTGTCGGCGTCCGGCGGCTGGACCACGTCAACTTCCTCGCCGCCGACGTGCTCGCCGGCGCCGAGTTCCAGCAGCACCTCCTCGGGGCCAGGCCGACCGAGCAGATCCGCCTGGACAGCGGCCGGATCGCCGCCCGCTGGCTGACCTTCACCGACAAGTCCTACGACGTCGTCTACACCGAGGACTGGACCGGGACGTCGGGGCGGCTGCACCACATCGCCTTCGCCACCGACACCCGTGAGGACATCCTGCGCGCCGCCGATCTCGCCATCGACACAGGAGTGTTCATCGAGACCGGCCCGCACAAGCACGCCATCCAGCAGACGTTCTTCTTGTACGTCTACGAGCCGGGCGGCAACCGCGTCGAACTGTGCAACCCGCTCACCCGCCTGGTCCTCGCGCCCGACTGGCCGCTGATCACCTGGACCGAGGCGGAGCGCGCCAAGGGCCAGGCGTGGGGTCTGCAGACCATCGCCTCGTTCCACACCCACGGGACCCCGCCGGTCGCCTGAGAGGGGCTCAAGGGCCCACCCCGCCGACGGGAATCCGCAGGCCGGAAGACTGTCGATGAGATTGTTGACAAAAGTGTTGACTCCCACGGGGTGGGTCCTTAGCGTCTAGCGCACTCACGCACGAGAGGTAACCAACGATGTCGTCCTCACCCTCGCGGGCCACCCGCGGCAGCAGACTCGCCCTCCTGGCCGTGGCCCTGTGCTGGCTGGCCGTCCTCTTCGACGGGCTCGACATGTTCATCTACGGGTCGGTGCTGCCCCACATGCTCCAGGAGGGGGCCCTCGGCATCACCTCCGCCCAGGCCGGCGACCTCGGCAGCTACGCCACCTTCGGCATGCTGGTCGGCGCCCTCACCGCGGGCACCGTCGCCGACCGGATCGGCCGCAAGAAGCTGATGGTCGGCTGCGTCACCCTCTTCTCGCTGGCCTCCGGCCTGTGCGCGGTGGCCGACGGCGTCGCGGTCTTCGGCCTCGGCCGCACCCTGGCCGGGCTCGGCCTCGGCGGTCTGCTGCCCACCGCGATCAGCATGGTCTCCGACTACGCCCCGCGCGGCCGCGGCGCCCTCACCATCGGCCTGCTGATGACGGCCCACCACGCCGGCGGCATCCTCTCCGCCTACGTGGCCCTGTGGGTCGTCGAACCGCTCGGCTGGCGCGCCGCGTTCTGGGTCTGCGTCGCCCCGCTGCTCTTCGTCCCGGTCCTCGCCAGGCTGCTGCCCGAGTCGCTCAGCTTCCTGCTGGCCAAGGGCCGCACCGACGAGGCCCGCGCGCTGGCGGACCGCTACGAGGTCGAACTCCCCGCCGCCAAGCCGTCCGGCACCGCGCCCGCCTCCCGCCGGTCCTCCCTGGCCGCCCTGTTCCGCGGCGGCGAGTGGATCCAGACCCTGCTCTACTGGGTGGCGTCCTTCGGCGGCCTGCTCCTCGTCTACGGCGTCGCCACCTGGCTGCCCACCCTGATGCGCAGCGAGGGCTACGAACTGGGCTCCGCCCTGACCTTCGTCGTCCTGTTCAACCTCGGCGGCATCGTGGGCATGCTGGTCGCCGGCCGCGCCTCCGACCGCTTCGGCGCCCCGCGCATCTCGGCGATCTGGTTCGCGCTGACGGCCGCCGGGGTCTTCCTGCTCAGCGTCCGCATGCCGCTCACGCTGACCTTCACCGTCGTCTTCCTCACCGGCGTCTTCCTCAACAGCGCCCAGACGATGATCTACGCGACCGTCTCGATCCGCTCGGCCCCGGACAGCCGCGCCACCGCCGTCGGCTGGACCTCCGGCATGGGCCGCTTCGGCGCGGTCTTCGGGCCGTGGCTGGGCGGACAGCTGCTCGCCGCGGGCAAGGGCGACTGGGGCTTCACCGCCTTCGCGCTGGCGGGCGTGTCCTCCATGGTCTTCATCGGCCTGGCCGCCCTGCGCGGTGCGCGCCGGGCGCCGCAGGACAGCGCGGGGCGGGCCCTCATCGGCGCGCACTGACCGAGTGCGCCGCCTCAGGGGGGCGTGCACGGACACCGGCCGGCGCATCGGCGCCCGGCCGGTGTCCACTCGCCGTGCGGGCCCCGGCCGGATGCGCCCCTGGAGCCCGCTTAGGGTGTGCGGCATATGCCGGGGGAGGTCCCGGGCGGACCGTACGAAAGGGGTCACGGGTGGACACAGTGGGGGACCGGCGCGGCCGGCGAGCCGAGGCGGCCAGGGGCGCCGTCACGGCACTCCTCGCCGTGGCCGCCTGTGCCGGACACGCGACCAAGTCGGGCCTGCCCTGGTGGGCCGTCCTCGCGGTCGCCGTCTCGACGGCGGGCCTCGCCGGCTGGAAGGGAGCACGGACCGGCGCGCGGCCCACACCGCGCCACGAACTCCTGGCCCCCGCGGACCGGTTCCTCGGCGCACCGGCGCCCCCGCAGCCCCCGCCCGGGCACACGCCGCCCCCGGGACGGCGAGGCAGAACGCCCCTGCCCCCATGCGGTAGGGTTGACCTGCGTGATCACGCGGGTCACCCGCGCGAGCCGCATCGGGACGTGGCGCAGCTTGGTAGCGCACTTGACTGGGGGTCAAGGGGTCGCAGGTTCAAATCCTGTCGTCCCGACAGATGAGGCAGTGGGCCGGAGGGCCGTACCGGACGCGTCCGGTACGGCCCTCCGCTCGTCCGCGTTCCGGCACGGGACCAGGAGGTCCGGGCGCCGGGGCTCGGCGGCCAGCGGCAGGGGGACAGGGCGCGAGCGGGGCGGAGCGTCGGCAGGGGGACAGGGCGCGAGCCGGGTGGAGCGTCGGCAGGTCCCCGCGGAGCACGGCCCGGGGGAGCGCAGCGGACCGACGCCGACGGCACCGTGCGGCCCTCCGGGACCAGGCGCGACGCGCAACCTCCGCCTCAGGGTGAGCCCGTTCCCCCGGTCCTGTCCGGCGAGGCGGCCCGGCGGCGATCCCGGAAGCCCGCGGCGCCCGGCCCGCGCGCAGGCCGCGGGGAACAGGTCCTGCCGGGGGCCTGGGCGGGAGTCAGGGTGCCCGGTGCGCGGTCCCGCGGCCGCTCCTCCTCCCGGTGGCGCGGACAGCGTCCGCGTGAAGAAGCGGCCGGCGGCGCACGCGCCGCTGCTCCGCACGCGGCCGGACGGGGACCGGCGCGAGCGGGAGCCGGGCGCACATGGCGTGGTCGAGGACGTCACCCACCCCCATGGGCGACGTCCTCGACCGCTCCCCCGGTGCCGGACTGTGGCTCAGGTGCCCGTGCGGCGGGACCGTGCCGTCACCAGCACATCACCGCCGTCTCGCCGGCACCCCAGGCGGAGTACAGGCGGACACGGACGTGGTAGCGGCGGCCCTTCACGAGCCGGGCGCTGATCGTGGCGTTGTGCGGAGTCCCTCCGTCGTCCTGGCCGGCGAGGTAGCGCGGCTCCCCGTCCCGCTCCTCGAAGACCACGACGACGGCGTCGCTGTCGCCGAAGGTGCCCAGCGTGTACGTCCGGGTCTCCGGCGGGTCGACGGCGAAGTCGGCCTGCTCGCCCGGGCCCAGACCGAGCGGCACCGAGCGGAACGGGACCAGCGCGGGCGGCTCCGGCCGGGCCGCGGGCGGATACCAGCGCAGCACGAACTCCTTGTCCGCGGCGGACAGGGTGCCGGGCGGACGCAGACCCGCGTGGTACCGCTCCGGCTCCAGGATCAGCCCCGGCGCGAACGGGTACTCCATGATCGAGTGCGGGTCCCAGACGGAGCCGTTGACCTCGTCCGCACCCAGCTTGCGCAGGATGTTGTAGTGCGTCCGCTCCCGGCTCCAGTGGTTCGGCGGGCCCGCCAGCTCGGCGTACACCGCCTCGTCGTCCCAGTGGATCCCGGCGAACGGGCTCTGGTGCTCGTGCAGCATGCCGAGCGCGTGCCCGATCTCGTGCAGGGCCGTCCCGCGCTCCCCGGGTGCGGTCAGGTCCCAGCCGAAGTTCATGGTGCGCTCGTGCCGGCCGGCCAGCAGCGCGTCCCGGCCCACCGCCGACCAGGAGCCGTCGCCGAGCTGGAAACCGATGCGCAGTTCGGCCTCCGAGCGGTCGTCGACCTCGGCGAAGACGATCCCGATGCCGAGGTCCTGCCACTCGCGGAAGCAGTCGCGCACCACCTCCCGCTGGTCCTCGCCGCCGGCCCACGGCACCCGTCGCGTCATCCCCGTCCCCGGCACGGGGATGACGGACGCGTCGGTGTCACCGTCGAAGAACCAGTAGTGCAGGACCGTGCCGTTGACCCACATCCGCCGTCCGCCCGCGAGCGCGCTCAGCCGCTCGGCGGCCAGCCCCGGTGCGAAGGCGGGCGCCGGCGCCTGGGCCAGCGAGCAGTAGCGTGCGGTCATGGGCCACAGCCTGCCCGGCGGCCCGTCCCGGGCGCCTGAGTCGCGGGCTACTCAAGTCGCCCTGTATCAGGAGTGAGTAGCCGCGCTCATGTCTGTGTGACGACTTACGAGCGGGACGCGACGACACTGGAGCTGCCCTGGCCGTTCGCCGGGCGGGAGGACGAACTGGAGCTGGTCCGCCGGGCCCTGACGGGGACCCGGCGCGGCATCGTGGTGACCGGCCCGGCGGGCTGCGGCAAGACCCGCCTGGTCACCGAGGCGGTCCGCGGCACCGACTGCGCCCGGGCCGCCGGCACGCCCGAGAGCCGCCGCATACCCTTCGCCGCCTTCGCCCACCTGCTGCCCGAGGACGTCACCCTGCACCGCGCCGTCCAGCTCCTGTCCGGCGTCCGGACCCTGGTCGTGGACGACGCGCAGCTGCTCGACGACGCCTCCGCCGCCCTGGTCCACCAGCTCGCCGTGCACGGCCGCACCCGCCTGCTGGTCGTCGCCACGGACGGCACGCCGGTGCCCGGCGCCGTCTCCCGGCTGTGGACCGGCGAACTCCTGCCGCGCCTGCCCCTGGAACCCCTGCCGCGGGAGGAGACCGCCCGGCTCCTCACGGCCGGCGCCGGCCCCCTCGATCCGCTCACCGCCGACCGGCTGCGCCGTCTGAGCCAGGGCGACCTCAGGCTGCTGCGCGACCTGCTCGGCGCGGTGCGCGGCGTGCTGACCGCCGTCGAGGACAGCGGGGAACGGGCGTGGCGCGGCCCGGTCCCGCTGACCCCGGCCGTGCGGGACCATGCCGCCCCCGTCCTCGGCCGCGGCTGCCCGCGCGAACGCGAGACCCTCGACCGCCTCGCCTTCGCCGAGCCCCTGCCGCTGGACCCGGACACCCTGGACCTGGCGGCCCTCGAAACCCTGGAGGCGGACGGTCTGGTGCGGGTCGACGACTGTGGCGCCGTCCGTCTCGGCCGTCCGCTGTACGGCCCGGCGCTGCGCGCCGCGGCGGGCCGGCTGCGCGTGCGCCGGCTGTCCCGGAGCGCGGAGGCGTACGCCGCCGCCCTCGACGCCGAGCGCGCCGCCCTGGTCCGCCGGATCGAGCGGGACGACGTACGGGCGACGCCCACCCCGGTGGGGGAGTGGCTGGTGGCCGAAGGCCGCCCGCTGCCGGGCGGGTACGCCGCCGTACGCGCCCGGTTCGCCCGGCTGCGCGGCGAGGTGCGGCAGGCGGCGGCCTGGGCGCGGGAGGGCCTGCGGGCGGACCCCGGGGACGTCGCGTGCCGGGACGAACTCGCCCGCGCCCGCGCGGCGGTGGACAGCGGGGGCGAGGCCGGCACCGCCGTCTCGGCCCTCACCGACCCCTACGACGCCGTCCGGCTCGGCGCCCCCGGGCAGGCCGCCGGCCGGCTGCGCGGGGTGTTCGCCCGGCACGCCGCCGCACTGGCCCGTGCCGACGGTCCCGCCCTGGACGAGGTGGCCGGGGAGCTGGAGCGGCGGGGCTTCACGCTGTTCGCCGCCGAGGCGCACGCCCAGGCCGTGAGCGCGCACCGCGACCCGCGCGCCGCCCGGCACTCCCGTACGCGCGCCGTGGCCCTGGCCCGGCGCTGCGAAGGCGCCCGCACCCCCGCGCTGTCCGGGCTGGTGCTCGGCGAACTCACCGCCCGGCAGCGGCAGATCGTCACCCTCGCGGCGGCGGGGCTGAGCAACCGGCAGATCGCCGAACGCCTCACCCTGTCGGTCCGCACCGTCGGCAACCACCTCTACAGCGCCTACGCCCGACTCGGTGCCGGCGACCGCGGCGCCCTGCCGTCGCTGACCCGGGAGCGGGAGGCGCAGCCGGCCTGAGCCGCGGCGGACCACCACCGGCGGCGCGGACGGGCCCACGAGGCCGCCGCAGCCGCCCCAGGACCGGCGGCCTGACCCGCACAGGGGACGGGTCAGGCCGCCCCGAACGCCGAGAACGCCCAGCCCGTCGCCTGGTGCAGGGCGTCGCCCGGCAGCGACGCCCGGGCGTCGCGCAGCGCCTCCGCCAGGGACAGGCCGGCGTCCAGCCCCTTGTGCAGCGCGAGCATCAGCGGCACCACGGCGGCGTCGTTGACGGGCGCGCTGCACGCCACCACCCCGGCCGTGCCGAGCGGCAGCAGCGCGGTCACCAGGCCGAGCAGTTCGTCGGCACCGACGGAGGCCAGGCGGGCGGTGTCGCAGCAGGACAGGATGATCCGGTACGGGCTGCGGTCCAGGCGCTCGAAGTCGTGCACCACGATCGGCCCGTCCGCCATCCGCAGGGACGAGAACAGCGGGCTGTCGGCGCGGAACGTGCCGTGCGCGGCGATGTGCGCCAGCGCCGCCCCGTCCAGCTCCTCCAGCACCCGCGGCACCCGCGCCCCGTCGTCCTCCAGGACCGTCGCGCAGCCGTAGCGCTCGGCCAGTTCGGGCACCTCGGCGCCGCCGGTGGCCAGTCCCGGTCCGCGCACCAGCACATGGCAGCCGTCCGGCGGCGGCGCGGTCTGCCGGGCGCGCAGCCAACTGCCCGCCGACGGCGACACGCTGAGCACCCGCTCCCGCAGCGACGGCAGCAGCGCCCACGGCACCCGGTGCAGCCGCGCCGGCGGCACGACCACCACCGGCCCGCCGCCCAGCCGCGCCGCCGCCGGCCCCAGCAGCAGCTCCTCCAGCCGCCGCCCCGCCGCCTCCACCACCGCGAGCCGCGCGTCGGCCCCGGGGTGCGCCAGCCGCCGCAGCCCCGCCTGGACGTGCTCGGCCTCGGTCTCCGCCTCGGCGAGCAGCCCGGCCTCGAACCGGCGCACCCGCCCCTGCCCGCACAGCAGCACCTGCACCCGCCCGTCGAGCACGGCCAGCTCCACCAGCCGCACCTCGTCACCCAGGTGCTCCAGCAGCCGCCCGACGTCGAACCGGTCCCCGCCGCCGGGCGCCTCGCCCCTGATGTGCAGGGTCCGGGAGCGGATCTCCCGCTCCAGGCGCCGCTGTTCACGCTCCAGCGCCACCACCGGCCGGCCCTCCATCCGGGCGGCCTCCGCACGCGAGGCGATCTCGCGGAAGGCGGTCATGCCGCTCAGCAGCTCGGGGTCGGCGGGCGGCCGGGTCGGCGCGGCGGACAGCACGGTGGCCCGCCAGCGCTCGCTCCACACCAGCAGCCGCCGCGGCCCGCCCGAGACCAGACTCGCCCGCTGCGCCAACGCCGCCAGCTCCGCGCCCTGTTCGGTGGCGCGGGCCCGCAACTCCGAGGCCCCCAGCGTCATCCGGTGGTCGTCGAGCACGTCCAGGCCCCGCCTGCAGGCCTCCAGCACCCCCCGCGTCGACCCGGCGGCCCGCGCCCGCAGCGCCTGCGCCGCCCAGCCCGTCAGCCTCGCCAGCGGCGGACCGCTGCGCCGGCTGCGCGCCGCGACGGCCAGATGCCGCTCGGCGTCGGCCGTCCAGCCCAGCCCCAGGGCGATCCGGCCCGCGAGCAGCGAGGCCTCGGGAGCGGCGGGCGCACCGAAGGACGCCAGCTTCTCGGCGACCGCGGCGGCGTCCGCGACCAGCCGCCCCGAACCGCGCCCGGCCGCGTGCCGCGCCTCGATCAGCACCAGCCGGGCGTGCGTCTCCCACCAGGTGCGCCGCTGCCCCGCGAACAGCCGTACCGCGAGGGCGGCCCGGGCGATCGCGGTCTGCGGGTCACCCGCGAGCCGGGCGGCCCGCGCCGCGGCCAGCAGCAGCTCCGCCTTGCGGGTGGACTGCCCGCCGATCCCGTCGAGCGTCCTGATCGCCGCGTCCGCCTCCGCCAGCGCCTCCGGCGCCAGCCCCGCCGCCATCAGCACCTCGCAGCGCCGGATGTTCAGCATGAACGTCGGCGTGCCCAGCCGGGCGTAGCGCTCCTCCGCCTCGTCGAGCAGCCGCAGCGCCGCCGGCACGTCGCCCGACCGGAACGCGGCGAGCCCCCGGCTCTCCACCGCGTCGGCCTTGTCGTGCTCCTGGCCCGTGGTGTCCCACAGCGCCTCGGCCGCCGCGAAGTCCGCCTCGGCCCGCTCCACCGACCCCAGCGCCAGATGCACCGTCGCCCGCAGGGTCAGCGCCCGCGCCGTCCAGATCACGTCCTCGGCCTGCCGCAGCACGGGCACCGCACGGCGTACGTCCTCCAGCGCCTCGCGATGACGCCCGAGCACCCACCACACGTACGCCCGCCGGTACAGCACCCGCGCCCGGGTGTGCCCGCCGCCGCGCGCCACCCCCTGCTCGAACGCCGCCAGTCCCTCCCGGGTGCGGCCCGCGTGCACCAGCGCCACGCCCGTGGTGGCCAGCACGTCCGCCTCCCGGTCCGCGGAGTCCGCGCGCGCCGCGCACTCCCGCGCCCGCCGCAGATGGTGCAGCGCGAGCCGCAGATCGCCGAAGTCCCGCTGCCAGATGCCGATCACCTGGTGCGCGACGGAGGCGTCCAGCGGGGCCGGGTCGGCGTCGAGCAGCGCCCGGGCCCGCGTGAGAGCCTCGCCCGGGTCGGCGAACACCATCGGCAGCAGTTCGAGCACCGAGTCGCTTCCCGCTGTCACGCCTCGGATGGTAGTGGCCCGGCCACCGCGGCACACCGGGGTGGCGCTGTATCAAAAGACCGCCGCGCGGCTCATGTCGGAGAGAACCGACGGCCGCTCCGCGGCACCGTCCGACGCCGTCGTCCACCGGGAGGGGACCCGCCATGGCACCTCAGCGATTCCACGAGCAGTTCGACCAGATCCAGCGCTCGATGCCCGACGTGCCCCTGGCCATGGGCCCGGACGACTCGGCCGAGTTCCTGTACGAGAAGGGCGTCGTCCTCGTCCGCGACGGCGAGGAGGCCCGGGTCGTGGAGGACACCGTCCGGGCGCACTTCACGGCGGCGCCCGACCTCGACCAGCACCAGGTCCGCCGGGCGGGCCCCGAGACCAACCGCAGCGGCATCACCCGCATCCGGGTCGGCGACCCCGGCGAGGGGGGCCGCGACGCCGACCGCGCCGTCGCCCACGCGCTGCGCTCCGTACGGGAGCAGGAGACGCGGGCGGGGCGCCGGATGGTGGCCCGCAACCACGTGGTGCACATCGCCGTCAACGCCTGCCCCGGCGACGAACCGGTCCCCGCCCCGCTCAGCGAGCCACCCAACCCGGCCGCCGCCGACACCGCCCACGACCCGGACACCGCCGTCGGCGTCCTCGTCGTCGACACCGGCCTCATGCACGACTACCGCGCCTGCGGCCTGCTCGCCCACACCGACGGCGACGCCCAGGTCCGGGAGTGCGACGAGCAGGGGATCCTCCAGCAGTACGTCGGGCACGGCACGTTCATCGCCGGGCTCGTCGCGGCCGTCGCGCCCAACACCGACATCACCGTGCGCGGCTCCCTCAACGACGCGGGCGCCATCCTGGAGTCCGAGTTCGGCGAGAAGCTCTTCGAGGCCGTCGACGCGAGCGGCTGGCCCGACATCCTCAGCCTCTCCGCCGGCACCTCCAACGGCCGCACCGACGGCCTGCTCGGCGTCGAGAACTTCATGCGGGAACTGCGCGAGCAGCGCACCCTGCTGGTCGCCGCCGCGGGCAACAACGCCAGCGCGATGCCCTTCTGGCCCGCCGCCTACGCCGACCTGCCCGGCTGGGAGGACACGGTGCTGTCGGTCGGCGCCCTGCGCAGCGACGGCGAGTTCGGCGCCTGCTTCACCAACCACGGCCCCTGGGTGAAGGTCTACGCCCCCGGCGAGCGCCTCACCAGCGCCCTCACCGGCTTCGAGTCGCCCGTGCCGTACGTCTACCAGCACTCCACGTACGACGCCTGCCGCTACGGCTTCGCCTACGGCTGCACCTGCCAGCTCCCGCGCCACAGCGGCGTGCTGAGCGACGAGGGCAACGCGGCCAAGCCGGACCAGGTGATGTTCGAGGGCTACGCGCAGTGGAGCGGCACCTCCTTCGCCACCCCCGTGACGGCGGGCATGATCGCCGCCCACATGACCGCGCACAAGGAGACCGACCCGCGCGCCGCCCGGCGGCAGCTGCTCGCGGCCTCCACCGGCTTCGCGGAGGTGCGCGGGGCGCACGTTCCGGCGCTGCGCCCGCCCACCTGGCGCCCGGTCCCGGTCGTGCGCCTGGCGCCCGGGCTGTGACGGCCGGAACCGCCCCCTCCACGGCGTACCATGACGTGCCGTACACGAGGGGTGGGGCTGCCGTGGAACGTACTGATGCCGGCGCGCTCGTCCAGGCCGCGGCCGACGGCGACGCGGCGGCCTGGAAGGCGCTCGTGGAAGGGCTGAGCCCTTTGGTCTGGTCCGTCGTACGCGCTCACCGGCTGTCCGACGCCGACGCGCACGAGGTGTACCAGACGGCGTGGTTCCGCTTCGCCCAGAACCTGGGGCGGCTGCGCGACCCCGGCAAGGCGGGCGCGTGGCTGGCGAGCACCGCGCGCCACGAGTGCCTGAAGGTGATCAAGAGCGCGCAGCGGCTGACCCTGACCGACGATCCGCAGGTGCTGGACCGCGTCAGCGAGGACGGCACGCCGGAACAGTCACTGCTCGACTCCGAGGAGGCCGCCGCGCAGAGCGAACGCGTCCGGCGGCTGTGGCAGGAGTTCGAGGAACTGGGCGAGCGCTGCCGGCAGTTGCTGCGCGTGCTGATGGCCACACCGCCGCCCAGCTACCAGGACGTGTCCGCCGCGCTGGGGATCGCGGTGGGCAGCATCGGGCCGCTGCGCCAGCGCTGTCTGCGGCGCCTGCGGGCCCGGCTCGAGGCGCGGGGGGCGATGTGAACGGCACCCACGACGACGACCTCTTCGGCGAAGGCGACTTCGACGACAGGGAGTTCGACGACGAACTGCTGGAGGAGGAACTGCGGCAGGCCGCCGCCGTCCTCGACCCCGTCCCGGCGGAGCTGCAGCAGCTCGCCGTCGACGCGTATGCGCTGCACGACCTCGACGCCCGGGTCGCCGAGCTGACGTTCGACTCCCTCGTCGACGCCCTGCCGGTGCGCGGTGCCACGGACGTGCCCCGGATGCTCACCTTCCGGGCGGGCGAGGTGACCGTCGACGTCGAGGTGACGCCGCACGGCCTGATGGGGCAGGTGCTGCCGCCGCAGCCGGCCCGGATCGAGGTCCTGGGCGGACCCCGCCCGGGCGCGCCGCTCACAGCGGACGACCTGGGCCGCTTCACCGGCGACCTGCCCCTGTCGGGTCCGTTCGCGCTGCGGCTGCGCACGGCCGGGGACGTGGTGGTGACGCAGTGGCTGCGGGCCTAGCCGATCTGTCCGCGCGCCCGGTTCACCAGGTGCACGGCAGGGTCCGCGGCCCCCGGATCATCGTCCTGCGGCGCCAGGCGACCTGGTCCGCGGGGACGGCGAGGCGCAGGTGCGGAAGGCGGTCCAGCAGGGTGGTGAGCAGCAGGTCGGTCTGCAGGCGGGCGAGGACGGCGCCGGTGCAGTAGTGGGGGCCGTTGCCCAGGGCCAGGTGGGGGTTCTCGGCGCGGCCGGGGTCGATCCGGTCGGGCTCGGGGAAGACCTCCGGGTCGCGGTTGGCGGCGAGGTAGGACACGTAGACCGGGTCGCCCGCGCGGATGAGGTGCCCGCGCAGCTCGACGTCCTCCAGGGCGATCCGCGCCAGGCCCACGGAACTGCGGTGCGGGATGTACCGCAGCAGCTCGTCCAGGAGCGCGTCGCGGGCCTCGGGCCGCTCCTGCCACCACTGCCTCAACTCAGGCCTGGTGAGCAGCAGATAGAGCATCTGCCCGCAGTTGTGGGTGACGGCCTCGCCGCCGATCTGCAGGGGTCCGGCGAGTCCGATCGCCTCCGTCTCGCCGATGTCGCCGCGGGCGACGGCTGCTCCCAGCAGGGAGTACACGTCCTCGCCGGTGCTGTCGGCGCGGGAGCGGACCGTCTCCGTGATCCACCCGTACAGGCTGTTCTTGGCGCGGTCGGCGGCCTCGGCCCCGCCGGAGGTGGAGATGATCTGCCGGGTCCAGGTGTGGACCTGTTCCCGGTCGGCGGCGGGCACGCCCATGACCTCGCTGACCAGGGCGATCGGGAACGGTTCGAGGACCCGCTCGATCAGGTCGGCCGGCGGCCCGTCCCGCACCACGTCGTCCACCAGCTCGTCCAGCATCTCCTGCGCCCGGGGCCGCAGCCGTTTCGCCGCACTCACGGTGAAGGCACCCGCGACGACCTTGCGCAGCCGGTTGTGGTCGGGCTGGTCGGCGAAGGCGAGCGAGCCGGGCCGCGGCTTGAAGTGCGGTGCCATTCGCGTCACCTGACGCTTCGTCACCTCGGCGCGGCTGAAGCGCGGGTCGTTGGTGATCAGCTTCACGTCGTCGTGGCGGGTGGCCAGCCACGCCCACCCCTCGCCGAACGGCAGCCGGATCCGGGTCAGCGGGCCCTCGCGCATCAGCTCCGCGAGGACCGGGTCGAAGTCCGTCCCGTCCAGGTCGAGGGCGGGCCAGTCCCGCACCGGGGGCGGGGCCTGGCCGGTCAGTGTGGTGGTCTCCTCCGTCATGCCCCCACCCTCGCCGCGCTCCCCGCCGCTTGTCGCGCGGAAGTGCTCCAGCCGGTGGCGGTTCAGCCGGACACGGCGTCGGCCAGGGCGGCCAGCGCACCGGCCAGCCGCTCCAGTCCGGCCCCGGCGGGACCGCCCGGCTCGGTCATGTAGGTGTCCCGGCGGATCTCCACCATCAGCGCGCTCACCTCGGGACGCCGCCCGTGGAACTCCAGGGGCACGTACGCCCCGCTGAACGGGCTGTCGAGCCCGGTCTCCCCGAACGCCTCCCGCGCCGCGGCCAGCAGTCCGGCCGGGGTGTGGAAGGGGTCCGTGCCCAGGCAGACCGCGGGGCGGGGCCCGTCGCCGTGGAGCTCGTAGGGCAGCCGCCGGCTCGGGTACGAGTGCACGTCGATGATCACGGCCCGTCCGGTGGCCGCCAGCCGGTCCGCCACGGCCCGTGTCATCGCCCGCGCGTACGGCAGGAAGTACCGCTCCACGAGCGGACCGGTCTCGAAGTCGTCCGGCCGCAGGACCTCGCCGTGCGTGGTGCGCGTGTACACCGCGCCCATGCCGACGGCCCGCATCTCCTCCCGCTCGTCGGGGAACCGCTCCGGGTCGACGACCAGCCGCGACAGCCGGTTGACGAACCGCCACGGGGTGACGCCGGCCAGTCCGGCCGCCACCTCGGCGATCCGGGCCGTGTGCGCGTCGGTGATGTGGTCCAGCTCCCGCGCCAGCTCGCCGTCGTCCAGCGCGATCCCCGCGCGCACGTCCCGCGGGACGTCCCGCGCCGAGTGCGGCACGTGCAGGATCACCGGGGAGCTGCCGGCGCCGGGCAGCAGCTCGAAGGACGGTGCGGCAGGGGTCATGGGGCGGCTCCGGGGACGGTGGTCAGTGGCCTGGTGCATGATCGCAGCATGCCGTCGGCCACCGTGAAGCGACCTCGCACGCGTTGCCCGAGGCGCTCGCCGCCGCCCGCGACCGACGGGACACGCCTCCGCCCCGGCCGGGCACTGCCGACCGGGGCGGACGCCGTACGCGAGCCCTCTCAGGGGCGGGACGTCAGCTCAGCGACGCCAGGGCCTCGTTCCACGTGGCCGACGGGCGCATGACCTCCGCGGCCTTCGCCGGGTCGGGCTGGTAGTAGCCGCCGATCTCGGCCGGCTTGCCCTGGACGGCGATCAGCTCCTCGACGATCTTCTGCTCGTTCGCGGCCAGCGTCTCGGCGAGCGGGGCGAAGGCCTTGGCCAGGTCCGCGTCGTCGGTCTGCCGCGCCAGCTCCTGCGCCCAGTACAGGGACAGGTAGAAGTGGCTGCCGCGGTTGTCGATGCCGCCGACGCGCCGGGTCGGGGACTTGTCCTCGTTGAGGAAGGTCGCCGTGGCGCGGTCGAGGGTGTCGGCCAGCACCTGGGCGCGGGCGTTGCCCGTCACCTTGGCGAACTGCTCGAGGGACGGCACCAGCGCGAAGAACTCGCCCAGGGAGTCCCAGCGCAGGTAGTTCTCCTTGACGAGCTGCTGCACGTGCTTGGGCGCCGAGCCGCCCGCGCCCGTCTCGAACAGGCCGCCGCCCGCCATCAGCGGGACGACCGACAGCATCTTGGCGCTGGTGCCCAGCTCCAGGATCGGGAACAGGTCGGTCAGGTAGTCGCGCAGCACGTTGCCGGTGACCGAGATGGTGTTCTCGCCGCGGCGGATGCGCTCCACCGACAGCTTCGTCGCCTCGACGGGGGACAGGATGCGGATGTCCAGGCCCTCGGTGTCGTGCTCCGCCAGGTACGTCTTGACCTTGGCGATCAGGTTGGCGTCGTGGGCGCGGGTCTCGTCCAGCCAGAACACCGCCGGGTCGCCGGTGGCGCGGGCACGCGTGACGGCCAGCTTCACCCAGTCCTTGATGGGGGCGTCCTTGGTCTGGCAGGCGCGGAAGATGTCACCGGCCGAGACGGCCTGCTCGATGACCACCGTGCCGCCGGCGTCGACCAGGCGGACCGTGCCCGTGGTGGCGATCTCGAAGGTCTTGTCGTGGCTGCCGTACTCCTCGGCCTTCTGCGCCATGAGGCCGACGTTCGGCACCGTGCCCATGGTCGAGGGGTCGAAGGCGCCGTTGGCCTTGCAGTCCTCGATCACGGCCTGGTAGACGCCCGCGTAGGAGGAGTCCGGGATGACCGCGAGGGCGTCGTGCTCCTGGCCGTCCGGGCCCCACATGTGGCCCGAGGTGCGGATCATCGCCGGCATGGAGGCGTCGATGATCACGTCCGACGGGACGTGCAGGTTGGTGATGCCCTTGTCGGAGTCGACCATCGCCAGCTGCGGACCCTCGGCCAGCTCGGCGTCGAAGGAGGCCTTGATATCGGCGCCCTCCGGCAGGGCGTCCAGGCCCTTCCAGATGCCGCCCAGGCCGTCGTTCGGGGTCAGGCCGGCCGCGGCGAGCTTGTCGCCGTAGCGCGCGAACGTCTTCGGGAAGAAGGCGCGCACCACGTGGCCGAAGACGATGGGGTCGGAGACCTTCATCATCGTCGCCTTCAGGTGCACCGAGAACAGCACGCCCTGGGCCTTGGCCTCGGCGACCTGCTCGGTCAGGAACTCGCGCAGCGCGGCGACGCGCATCACGGAGGCGTCGACGACCTCGCCGGCCAGGACGGGTACGGACTCGCGCAGCACGGTGGTGGTGCCGTCGTCACCGACGAGCTCGATGCGCAGCGTGCCGTCCTCGGCGATCACCACGGACTTCTCGGTGGAGCGGAAGTCGTTCTCGCCCATCGTCGCCACGCCGGTCTTGGACTCGGCGGACCAGGCGCCCATGCGGTGCGGGTGGGACTTGGCGTAGTTCTTCACCGAGGCCGGGGCGCGGCGGTCCGAGTTGCCCTCACGCAGGACCGGGTTCACGGCGGAGCCCTTGACCTTGTCGTAGCGGGCGCGGATCTCGCGCTCCTCGTCGCTCTTCGGGTCGTCCGGGTAGTCGGGCAGCGCGTAGCCCTGGCCCTGCAGCTCGGCGACGGCGGCCTTGAGCTGCGGGATGGACGCCGAGATGTTCGGCAGCTTGATGATGTTGGCGGCGGGTGTCTTGGCCAGCTCGCCGAGCTCGGCGAGGGCGTCCGGGATGCGCTGGTCCTCGGTCAGGTACTCCGGGAACACGGCGATGATGCGCCCGGCCAGCGAGATGTCGCGGGTCTCCACAGGCACGCCCGCCTGCGAGGCGTACGCCCGGACCACCGGCAGGAAGGAATACGTCGCCAGGGCGGGGGCCTCGTCAGTGTGCGTATAGATGATGGTCGAGTCAGTCACCGGGTGCTCCGCTCCACGTCTGCAACATTGCTCGACATCAAGATATCTCGTGGCCGACCTCGTCTCGACAGGGGTCCGCGACCGGTTTCGGGCAACCGATCGGCCCGCTCCCGAGTCATGCAGACAGATCACTCACTCCCAGCCACGGCCGGACCTGACCACCCGGCCGCCCGAGCGAAAGCGGACCATGAGATATCGCAGCAGAGTGACGGCCCCGGCGGCCGCCCTGATCGGCACGGCGGCGGCCCTGACCACGGGGGTCCCGGCCCAGGCGGCCACCTCCCGGGCAGCGGGGGCGTCCGGCGCCTCGCCGGGCGCGGAGACCCTCGGTGACCCCGTCTACCCCGCCCTCGGCAACGACGGCTACCGCGTGTCGGCCTACCACCTCGACTTCGCCTACGACGCCGTCACCGGGCTCGTCGAGGCCACCGCGACCCTGACCCTCCGCACCACCCGGCCCCTGACCCGGCTGTCCCTCGACGCGCTCGGCCTGGACATCCGCTCCGTGCGCGTCGACGGGTGCGCCGCCGCCTTCGAGCAGGCCGCCGAGAAACTGCGGATCACTCCCGAGCGCCCGCTGCGGGCGAAGGCCAGGGCCACCGTGTGCGTGGCCTACACGGCCGACCCGCGCCGGTCCCTGCCGCACACCGGCTGGGTCGCCACACCGGACGGTTTCGCGGTGTGCTGCCAGCCGGACTCCGCCCACACCGTCTTCCCCTGCAACGACCACCCCTCGGACAAGGCCGACTTCACCTTCCGGCTCACCGTGCCCGACGGACTGCGGGGCGTGGCCAGCGGCCGTCTGGTGCGCACCGAGCGGCTCGGCGGCGAGCGGACCGCGTACACCTACCGCTCCCGCTCGCCCATCGCCACCGAAGTGGTGCAGATCACAATCGGCGACTATGTGATCAAGGAGCGGCAGGGGCCGCACGGCCTGCCGCTGCGGGACGTCGTCCCCACCGCCCGGGCCGCCGCCCTCGAACCCGCGCTCGCGCTCACCCCGGCCCTGGTGGACTGGGTCGAGCAGCGGCTCGGCGCGTACCCCTTCGAGACGTACGGCCTGCTGCCCTGCAACAACGACGCCCCGGACGCCTTCGACTTCACCGGCCTGGAGACCCAGACCCTCACGCTCTACAAGCCGAACTACCTCCTCCAGGAGGAGAGCAGGATCGGCTCGCACATGATGCACGAGCTGGTCCACTCCTACTTCGGCAACAGCGTCAGCCCCGCCACCTGGGCCGACCTGTGGCTGAACGAGGGCCACGCCGACTTCTACGGCCTGCTCTACCGCTACGAGCGCGGCTGGCCCGACTCGCTGGGCATGACCACGCTGGAAGCCCGGATGAAGCACACCTACGCCCAGGGCGACCAGTGGCGCCTGACCTCCGGGCCGGTCGCCGCGCCCGATGCGGTCAACCTCTTCGACAGCCAGCGCTACCTGGGCGGCGTGCTCGTGCTCTACGCGCTGCGGCAGCAGGTCGGCGAGGCCGCCTTCAACGCCCTGGAACGCGCCTTCCTCGCCCGCCACCGCGACTCCACGGCGTCCACCGAGGACTACATCGCGGTCGCCTCCCAGGTCTCCGGCCAGGACCTCACCGGCTTCCTGCGGGAGTGGCTGTACGGCACGAGGACGCCGCGGATGCCGGGGCACCCGGACTGGACCGTGACACCGGCGAAGGAGTCCCTCCGGGCACCGCGTGACCGGAGGGACACCCACCACCACGACAACTCCGCGACCCTGTAGGGCGCGAAGACCCGGCGCGGCTCAGTCGAGCCGGGCGGACGTCAGTTCGCCCGGCTCGAACCCGGCGGTCCGCTGCTGCGGGATGACGGCCGTCTCGCCCTGCTGGAGCGTCACCGTCCGGGCGGGCGCCGGGATGCGGATGCCCTCCGCGCGGTAGCGCCGGTGCAGGCGTTTGATGAACTCGTGCTTGATCCGGTACTGGTCGCTGAACTCGCCGACGCCCAGGATGACCGTGAAGCCGATCCGGGAGTCGCCGAAGGTGTGGAACCGGATGATCGGCTCGTGGTCCGGCACGGCGCCCTCGACCTCGGTCATGGTCTCCGCGATGACCTCGTTGGTCACCCGCTCCACGTGCTCCAGGTCGCTGTCGTAGGCCACCCCGACCTGCACCAGGATGGTCAGCTGCTCCTCGGGGCGCATGAAGTTGGTCATGTTCGCCTGCGCGAGCTGGCCGTTGGGGAGTACGACGAGGTTGTTGGACAGGTTGCGGATCGTCGTCTGCCGCCAGTTGATGTCCTCGACGTAGCCTTCCTCGCCGCTGCTGAGCTTGATGTAGTCGCCCGGCTGGACGGTCTTGGACGCGAGGATGTGGATGCCCGCGAAGAGGTTGGCGAGGGTGTCCTGCAGCGCCAGCGCCACCGCCAGACCGCCGACGCCCAGGGCGGTGAGCAGCGGGGCTATGGAGATGCCCAGCGTCTGCAGCACCACCAGGAAACCGATCGCCAGCACCAGGATCCGGGTGATGTTGACGAAGATCGTGGCCGACCCCGCGACCCCGGAGCGGGACTGGGTCACCGTGCGCACCAGCCCGGCCACCACCCGGGCCGCCGACACCGTGGCCACGAAGATCAGCAGCACGGTGAGCACCTGGTTGGTGGTGTGCTGCACCGTCCGGGTCAGCGGCAGCGCCGCCGCCGCGCCCGCCGCGCCGCCCACCACGGCGGCCCAGGGCACCACGGCCCGCAGCGCGTGCACGATCACGTCGTCCCCGCTCCAGCGGGTGCGGTCGGCGTGCCGGCCCAGCCAGCGCAGCAGGAGGCGCAGGGCGAACGCCGCCAGCAGGCCGGCGCCCAGGGCGATGCCGGCGAACAGCAGATCGTCCACGGTGAGCGCCCGGTTCACCGGTCGCCTCCCGGGACCTCGACTGCGGCGAACGCCGTCGCCGGCGGCCGGATGTGGAGTCTCGTCACGTCGTCACCTGCTCGTTTCCGGGATGTCCTACGGTGCCCGACCAGCCCGCCCGGCGGTCGGCGCAATCGTTCATCCTGCCGTATCCCGCACGGCGTTCCGTACCGGAGACGGCAGGCTGCGCCACGTGAGGTACTGCACATGACGCAGGGTCACCCCCGCCGGGCTCACAGGTCCGTGAACGTCCCGTGCCGGCCCGCGCCGGAGGCGAACCGGGCGGCGCCCCGCAGGCTTTCGGCCAGGACGGCCGAGCCGTGCCGGAACTCGGCGTCCAGCGCGGCCGGTTCGTCCAGCCCCTCCTGCTCCAGGACGGAGGCGCGGTCGGCACGCAGGCAGGCCTGCGGGAACCGGGCGATGGCGGCGGCCAGTTCCTCCGCCGCGGCGCGGGCCCGGCCGGGCGGTACGACGCGGTTGACCAGCCCCATGGCGTGGGCCTCGGGGGCGGGGACGGGACGGCCGGTGAGGATCAGGTCGAGCGCCCGGCCCGTGCCGATCAGCCGGGGCAGCCGTACCGTGCCGCCGTCGATCAGGGGCACGCCCCAGCGGCGGCAGAACACCCCGAACACGGCGTCCTCCTCGGCGACCCGCAGATCGCACCAGAGGGCCAGTTCCAGACCGCCGGCCACGGCGTGCCCGGCGACCGCGGCGATCACCGGCTTGGACAGCCGCATCCGGGTCGGTCCCATCGGGCCGTCGCCGTCCGCCTCGGCCCGGTTGCCGCGGTCGGTGCCGAGCGCCTTGAGGTCGGCGCCCGCGCAGAACGTGCCGCCCTCGCCCCACAGCACCGCCACGCGGGCATCCTCGTCCGCCTCGAACTGCCGAAAGGCGGCGGCCAGTTCCGCCGCCGTCGGGCCGTCCACGGCGTTGCGTGCCCCGGGACGGGAGAGGACGACCGTGGTCACGGGTCCCTGACGCTCGACGCGCACCGCCATGGCGCACTCCCTTCCGCGTGCCGCAACCGGCACGCCACCGCGGTCAGATCACCTTCAGCCGCACCAGAGCCGCGAGCGTCAGCGCGCCTGGCAGCAGCGGCAGCCAGACGGTGATGACCCGGAACGCCAGGACCACGGCCGTGGCCACCGCCGCCGGGCCGCCCGCCGCGACCAGCGCCACGACCAGCGCCGCCTCCACCGAGCCGATGCCGCCCGGCGTGGGCACCAGTGCCACGGCGACCGTCGCCGCCAGGTACGCCACCGCCATGTGCGCGGCCGGCACGTCCAGCCCCAGCCCCTGCCCCACCAGCACCAGCACGGAGGCCTGCAGCGCCGGGAAGGCGAACGACCCGCCCCACAGCGCCAGGGCACGGGCCGGACGGGTGTGCACCGAACGCGCCTCACCGAGGGCCGTGCGCAGGAAGGACACCAGCGCCGAACGCACCCGCCGCACCAGGACCAGCACGGCCACCACGAGAACGACCAGCGCGCCGGCACCGGCCAGCAGCGGCCCGAACGCCGTCTCCGGCACCAGCGCGCCGAGCCGCAACGCGTCGGGGAACGCCAGCAGCAGAGCGCCCAGCAGGGCCACCCGGCCCACGCTCTCCGCCAGCAGATACAGCGCGAGAGCGGCCGAGGAGCGGGCGAGCGGCAGCCCGCACACGGTCATGAACCGCAGGTTGACCGCGCTCGCGCCCAGCCCCGTCGGCAGCAGGTGGTTGGCCGCGCCCGCCGCGAACTGCGTGGCCAGCAGCCGCCGTCGGGGCAGCCGCTCGACGACCGCGCCCTGCCGGGTGCAGGACGCGGCGACCCAGGTCAGACAGGTCGTCCCGGCCGCGGCCAGCAGCCACGGCCACTCGGCGGTGCCCAGATGCGCGAAGCCCTCGGCGAGCACCGAGCGGTGCCGCACCGCGACCACGGTGACGAGCAGGAGCGGAAGCAGGCACAGGATCTGCCGCAGACGGCGGACCGGGACGCGCAGGGGGAGTCGTCCCGGGCGGATGCCGGGGCGGGTGTCGGGGAGTTGAACCGCTGTCACATCCGCAGAGGTTCCCCATTCCGGGCCAACGGCGGGTTGCCGGAGCGGAGCCTGCGCATTGCGCGCGGGAAGCGGCTGCGTGGGAAGCGTCATCGGGGCCTTCGCGCGGGAAACGGGGAGAGGGGAGTCGGGCTGATTGTGCGGTATGGCGGCGAAATGCGCGAGCGCCTTGACCTCGATGTTGCTTGAGGTTCTAGGTTCGCTCCCATGAGCATGGAGACCACAGCGTGGACCCAACTGCACAGCGTCATGAACGCCCAGGCGGATCGGCGCCCCTTCGCCCTGGCCACGCTGCGCCGCATCGGCACGTTCGCCCGCCCGCACCGGCGCCGCATCCTCCTCTTCGTCCTCCTCGGCGTAGGGACCGCCCTGCTCGCCGTGGCGACGCCCGTCCTGGCCGGGCGGGTGGTGGACGTGATCGTCTCGGACGGCGACGAGGACACCGTCGTACGGCTGGCGCTGCTCATCGCGCTGATCGCGGTGGCGGAGGCGGTGCTCGGCATCCTCGGCCGGCGGCTCTCGGCGAGGCTCGGCGAGCACCTCATCCTCGATCTGCGCACCGCCGTCTTCGACCATGTGCAGCGCATGCCGGTGGCGTTCTTCACACGCACTCGTACGGGCGCTCTCGTCTCGCGACTCAACAACGACGTCATCGGCGCCCAGCGCGCGTTCAGCAACACCCTGTCCGGAGTGGTCAGCAACCTCGTCACGCTGCTGCTCACCCTCGCCGTGATGCTCACCCTGTCCTGGCAGATCACGCTGCTCGCGCTGGTGCTGCTGCCGGTGTTCGTGATCCCGGCCCGCCGCATGGGCAGCCGGATGGCCCGGATGCAGCGGGAGGCGGCCACGCTGAACGCGGCGATGGGAACCCGGATGACCGAGCGCTTCTCCGCACCCGGCGCCACCCTCGTCAAGCTGTTCGGCCGGCCCGACGAGGAGTCGCGGGAGTTCGCCGAACGAGCGCACCGGGTCGCCGACATCGGCGTGCGCACGGCCACCGCGCAGGCGGCCTTCATCACCGCCCTCACCCTGGTCTCCGCCCTCGCCCTGGCCCTGGTCTACGGCCTCGGCGGCTACCTCGCCCTGCGCGGCACCCTGGAGGCGGGCGCGGTCGTGTCGCTCGCGCTGCTCCTGACCCGGCTGTACGCGCCGCTGACGGCGCTCGCCGGAGCGCGCGTCGAGGTGATGAGCGCCCTGGTGAGCTTCGAGCGCGTCTTCGAGGTGCTCGACCTGAAGCCGCTCATCGCGGAGAAGCCGGACGCCCGGGCGGTGCCCGAGGGTCCCGTGGCGGTCGAGTTCGAGGAGGTCCGCTTCGGCTACCCCGCCGCCGACAAGGTCTCCCTGGCCTCCCTGGAGGAGGTCGCCACCCTGGACGGACGGGGCGGCGACGAGGTCCTGCGCGGCATCTCCTTCCGCGCCGAACCGGGGCAGACGGTGGCGCTCGTCGGCTCCTCCGGCGCCGGCAAGTCGACGATCGCGCAGCTGCTGCCGCGCCTGTACGACGCCGACGAGGGCGCCGTGCGCGTCGGCGGCGTCGACGTCCGCGACCTCACGGCGCGGTCCCTGCGCGAGACCCTCGGCATGGTCACGCAGGACGGGCACCTCTTCCACGACACCGTCCGCGCCAACCTCCTGCTGGCCCGGCCCGGGGCCGCGGAGGCCGACCTGTGGGACGCGCTGCGCCGGGCCCGCCTCGACGGCCTCGTCCGCTCCCTGCCCGACGGCCTCGACACCGTCGTCGGCGAACGCGGCTACCGCCTGTCCGGAGGGGAACGCCAGCGCATGACCATCGCCCGCCTGCTGCTGGCCCGCCAGCGCGTCGTCATCCTCGACGAGGCCACCGCCCACCTCGACAACACCTCCGAGGCGGCGGTGCAGGAAGCCCTCACCGAGGCCCTCGCGGACCGCACCGCGGTGGTCATCGCCCACCGCCTGTCCACCGTCAGGGCGGCGGACCAGATCCTCGTCGTCGAGGCGGGACGCATCGTGGAGCGGGGCACGCACGAGGAGCTGCTGGCGGCGGGGCAGCGGTACGCGGAGCTGTACCGCACCCAGTTCGGCGCGGAGCCCGTGGCCGAGGCGGAGGAGGCCGCGTAGCGGCGTGAACACCGGGCCGGGCCTGCGCGTACTCCTGTCGAGTACTCCTGCCCGCAGTGACCCGGAGAGGCGACGTGTCCCAGCAGCAACCGCTCCCACGATCCGGCCGCCGGACCCCCGCCCGGGCCGGCCGGCTCCGCGCGACCGCCGCGGCCGGCGTCCTGGCCGCGCTCGCCCTCCTCACCGCCTGCGGCGGCGGTGAGGAGGGGAAAGCCGCCGGTGGGGGCGGAACCGCGGCACCGGGCGTGTCCGCCGCTCCCGCCGCCGGGGTCGTCGCGCCCGCGAAGGTGGAGGTGATCGCCGGACTGACCGGCTGCACGGCGAAGATCCGCACCGAGGCGGACGAACTGCGCGAGGGCGTGTGCCGCACCGAGCAGGGCGACTACCTCATCACCACCTTCCCCGAGGAGAGACTCAAGGAGACCTGGCTGGAGTCGGCCGCCGTCTACGGCGGCACCCACCTCGTCGGGATGCGCTGGGTGGTCAGCGCCGAGCCGGAGCTGCTGGAGTCCCTCCGCCCGAAACTGGGCGGCACGATCCGGGACCTGCAGGGCATCGGGCCCAAGCGGCACGAATAACCCCCTCCGCGCCGCCTCTCTTTCGATTTCCGCTGGTGGGCGTCATGATTGTGCGACTCGGCACATGAGCCGCCCCACCCTGCGCCGGCATCGAAGAGTGAGTTCACCGTGGTCACCATCTTCCGTCACCCTCCGCTCACGGGCCGGACGCCGGTGCTCCGGCCCGCCGTCGCCGCCCGCCCGCGGGCCACGCCCGACCCCGCCCAAGGGCGCCGGAGCGGCACGGTGGCGGAAGGAGCGGCCCCGTGACCGCGGGCAGCGACACCCCGGACGCGATCGACGTCCTCGTGGTCGACGACGACTTCATGGTGGCCAGGATCCACCGCGCCTTCGTCGAACGCGTCGAGCCGTTCCGCGTCGTCGGGGTCGCCCACACCGGCGCCCAGGCGATCGAGGCCGTGGACGAACTGCGCCCCGACCTCGTCCTGCTCGACCTGTACCTGCCGGACCTCTTCGGCCTGGACGTCATCCCGCGGCTGCGCGCCGCCGGCCATGACTGCGACATCATGGTCATCAGTGCCGCGCGGGAGGCCGAAACCGTCCGCGGCGCCGTCCGCCGCGGTGTGGTCGACTACCTCCTCAAGCCCTTCGACCTGGAGGAACTGCGCTCCCGGCTGCAGCGCTACGCCGCCCAGCGGGGCCGGCTGCTGACGACGGTGGTGCGCGGCCAGGCCGACATCGACCGCGTCCTGGCCGGCGCGTTCGCGCCCGCACCGGCCCACACCCTGCCCAAGGGCATGAGCGTGGAGACCGCCGGGCTCGTCGAACGGGCCCTGCGCGAGGCCGACGGCACCCTGTCGGCCACCGAGTGCGCCGCCCTGACCGGTGTGTCCCGCGTCAGCGCCCGCCGCTACCTGGAGTACTTCCACAGCACCGGCAGCGCGGAGGTCTCCCTGCGCTACGGGGCGGCGGGGCGGCCGGAACGCCGCTACGGCTGGCGGGCCTGACCCGGGCGGGAGGCGCCGCCCGCGAGGGCGGCTCCGCCGGGCCGGGGGACGGCACCCGGTAGCCTGGGGGCGACAGTGCTGGCCATCGCACAGGACGGGGAGGCACCAGGGTGCTGCACATCAGCGAGCGTGAGGGCGACCGCGTCGTGGCGGAACTGCCCGAGGACGTCGACCTCTACACGGCGCCCTCGGTCGTGACCGCGGTGCACGCACTGATCGACTCCGGGTGCCGCCACCTGGTCCTGGACGCGTCGCACACCCTGCACATGGACTCCACCGGCGTCAGCGCCCTGGTGGGCTGGTACCAGCGGCTGGACGAGGCCGGCGGCTCGCTCAGCGTCATCGGGCTGCACGACGGCCTGCTCCGCATGTTCGGCGTCCTCGGGCTCGACACCGTCATATCGCTCAAGCCCGCCGGCCCGGCCGCCACCGCCTGACCCCACCGCTTCCGCGCACCCGACCCCCGTCACACCGCCGTCGCCCCGTCATCGCGGGGAGGCGCCGGACCCAGGCCCCCCCGGTCCGTGCACCGGGACCAGCTCCGCCAGCCCCGACACGGCGAGCACCGGCGCCAGCAGCGGCGGCACCACCAGCTCCAGCCCGGCGCTGCGGGCGAACAGCACGTTCAGGCCCGCGCTGTCGAGATACTCCACCCCCGTCAGGTCCAGGACGACGGCCCCGCGGGCCTCGTCCAGGGCGGCCGCCAACGCGTCGGCGTTGCTCTGGTCGATCTCCCCTACGACCGTCAGGACGGACGCGCCGTCGGCGCGCCGAGCGTGGGACAGGGTCAGGGGGCTGGTCATCAATCGGTCCTCGTCTGCATCTCTACGACGGTGCCGTTCGGGCCCGGCGTCATGGTGACCCGCTGCATCAACGCCCGCATCAGCTTCACGCCGCGTCCGCGGTGCAGGTTCTGCTCGGGCCGGGGGTCCTTCCAGCGGCCGGTGTCGGCGACGGTGACGCACAGATCGTGGCTGTGGGCGCGAGCACTGAGGCGGATGGTGCCCCCGGGGTCGTCGCGATGCCCGTGCTCTATCGCGTTGGCGCACGCCTCACCCGCCGCGACCAGGACGTTCTGGACGATGTGGCGGGGCAGCGCGCATTGCTCCAGCCAGTCCCGCAGCGCCCTGCGCACCACGGAGAGCTGCGCCGACTCGGCGGGGAACGCCACCTCCAGCGGCACCGGGTGGTGGTACAGCAGCAGGGCCACGTCATCGGTGTACCCACCCTCGGGTTCGAGGCGCCTCATGATCCGCGAGGCCAGTTCCTCCACCCCGGCGTCCCGCCCCTCCTGCACCGCCCGGCCGGCCTCCTCCATCCCGACGGCCAGGGAGCGGCGGCGGCGCTCGACGAGCCCGTCCGTGTACAGCAGCAGCGTGCCGCGGCCCGGCACCGTGCAGGTGGCCTGCGGCCGCTCCCGCCCGGGACGGACCGCCAGCGGCAGGGCGCGGCCCTCCTCCAGCAGCCGGACCGTGCCGTCCGGCAGGGCGAGGATCCCCGGCGGGTGCCCCGCGCTCGAATACACCAGCCGCCCGGTGGCCGGCTCCAGCACACCGCAGAACACGGTCGTGCACACGGCACCGGGAACGCCCGCGGCGAACTGGTCCAGCGCCATCAGGGTGCGCGCCGGGTTCGGCTCCTGCAGCAGCAGCGCCCGGCACGCGCTGCGCAGCTGCCCCATGACGCTGGCCGCCTCCAGACCGTGCCCGACGCAGTCGCCGACGACGATGCCGATACGGCCGTCGGGCAGGCTCACCGTGTCGTACCAGTCGCCGCCGACCTCCAGGGGCGTGGTGGCGGGCTCGTAGCGCACGGCGAAACCGGCCGGGAGGCGCGACGGGCCCAGGATGGCGCGCTGCAGGGCGATGGCCGTCTCGCGCTGCTGGTCGATCTGGTGGACGCGGACCAGCCCCTGCGCGAGGTGCCCGGCCAGCAGGGTCAGCAGCAACTGGTCCTCGCCGGTGAAGGGCCGCCGCTCGCCCAGGTCCACCCAGAGCGCCAGCGGGCCGTGCGGGTGCCCGAGGAGGATGCCCGCCCCGCCCTCGGCGGCGACCGGGGTCAGCAGGGGCTGGCGCCGCAGCTCCTCGAGGAATCGCCGCCGCCCGTCGGGCAGCGCCGTCCACGTCAGGGACGCGTCGGTGGCGGTCACCACCGGTTCGCCGCGCGGGGCGAAGACCACGGCCAGCACGTTCCGCGCCCGCCACAGCCCCTTCAGCTCCAGCAGCGCCCCGGCGAGCGCCTCGGTCAGGCCCGCGGCCTCCGACAGCCGCGTGCTCAGGGCCGCCAGCGCGGTCTCCCGCTGGACGGCGTAGTGCTCCGCGGTCACGTCCCGGAAGGTGCCCACCGCCATCCGGCGCCCGGTGTCGGGGTCCTCCGCCGTGTTGAACGTCGCGCTCACCCACAGCCGGTGGCCGTCACGGTGCCGCACGGGTATCGCACGGGTCTCCCGCGGACCGCTCCTCAGCGGGTCGAAGGCCTCCCTGACCTGCCGGTACGCGTCGGGATCGGTCTCCGCCTCGGGCCACCACGGCTGCACCGGCCGGTACGGCAGCCCCTCGGGCGGGTAGCCGAGCATCTCGGTGAACGCCGTGTTGATCTCGATGACCGACCCTTCCTCGTCGCAGACGAAGAAGGCCTCCTGGAGCGAGTCGATCAGGGCGGTGCGCCACCGCAGGTGATGGGTGCGCAGCCGCGCCAGCTCCACGTTCGCGCGCACCCGCGCCAGCAGCTCGGCGGCGGCGAACGGCTTCACGAGATAGTCGTCGGCACCCGCCTGCAGACCCTCGATGGAGGCCTCCTGACCGGCGCGCGCAGACAGCAGCACCACGGGGATCGACGCCGTGCGCGGATCGGACCGCAGCGCCGCGACCAGCGCGAGACCGTCCAGACCCGGCATCATCACGTCGCTGACCACCAGGTCGGGCGGGTCGGCCCGGACGGCGTCCAGGGCGCTGGTCCCGTCGGTCACGGTGGTCACCCGGTACCCGGCCCCCGTCAGCAGGCGCTGCAGGTACTCGCGCATGTCCGCGTTGTCGTCGGCGACCACCACCCGCGCGGCACCCACGGCGGCCGGAGTGCCCTCGGGCGCCTGCCGGACCGCCGCCACAGCGGAGCAGGAGGCGTTCGGCAGCCAGCGGAGCGCCTCCTGCACGAACGGGTCCGCGGCCGACAGCCGGGCCGACCCGGTGGCCGCGGCCACGCCCTCGGCGGGCAGGTGCGCGGTGCCGAAGGGCAGCCGGACGGTGAACGTGGTGCCCCGCCCCTCGGCGCTGTCCGCGCTGATCGTCCCGCCGTGCAGCCCCACCAGCTCCTTCACCAGGGCCAGGCCGATACCGCTGCCCTCGTTGGACCGGGAGCGGGTGCTCTCGATCCGGTGGAACCGCTCGAACAGCCTCGGCATCTCCTCGGCGGGCACCCCGATGCCGGTGTCGGACACGGTCACCTGGGCATGGCCGTCCACCGCGCCCACGGCGACCCGGATCGTGCCCTCGAAGGTGAACTTCAGCGCGTTGCTGAGCAGGTTCAGCACCACCTTCTCCCACATGCCGCGGTCCAGGTGCACGGGCCGGTCCAGCGGCGGGCACTCCACCTCGAAGGCCAGCCCCGCCTTGTCGACGGCGGAACGGAAGACGCTCGCCAGCTCCGCGGTCACCGCGGCCAGGTCGACCGGCTCGTAGACCGCCCGCATCCGGCCCGCCTCGATGCGCGAGAAGTCCAGCAGCGCGTTGACCAGCTTGCCCATCCGCAGCCCGTTGCGGCGGATGGCCTCCAGCTCCTCCCGCAGCCCCGGGTCGTCGCCCCGCCGCGCCAGCAGCTCCTCCACCGGGCCCATGATCAGTGTCAGGGGGGTGCGGAACTCGTGGCTGATGTTGGAGAAGAACGCGGTCTTCGCCCGGTCCAGCTCGGCCAGCTCCTCGGCCCGGCGCTGCTGCGCCGCGTAGCTGCGCGCGCTGCCGACACCGGCCGCCACATGGTTCGCGACCAGCTCGACGAAGCCGTGGTACGTGTCGTCCGGCGGCCGGTACCGGTTGAGCCCCGCCACCAGGAACCCGTACGGCGAATCGCCCTGCCGCAGCAGCGGCACCACCAGCGCCCGGGCCGGGGGCCGCGGCCAGGCACCGGCGGGCAGGTCCCCGAACGCCGGACCGTCCAGGTCCACCAGCACCCGCTCGCCCCCGGCCGGCCGCGCCGCCGGCCACACGGCCCCGGGATCGTCGCACCGCAGGACCGGCGGCGCGGCCGGATGGCCGTCCGGGAGCCCGGTGGCGGCGGCCAGGCGCGCCGAGCCGTCGTCCTGGAAGAGGTAGGTGCAGGTGAACGGCAGGTCCTGGGGGTTGCGCGCGAGCTGGTGGGCGGCGAAGTCCAGCGCCTCCTGCTCGGTGCGCGCCACCTCCGGGTCGGAGCCCAGTTCGCGCAGCGTGGTCATGCGCCGGTCGCCGACGACCCGCGTGGTCTCCTCGCTGACCACGCACAGCATCCCCACGACCGCGCCGCAGTCGTCCCGCAGCGGGCTGTAGGAGAACGTGTGGTACGTCTCCTCCGGGTATCCCGACCGCTCCAGGAACAGCAGCAGGGCCTCGTCCCACGTGGCCCGTCCCGTCGCCAGCACACTGTCGATGCGCGGCGCGGCGTCGTCCCACACCTCGGCCCACACCTCGCGGGCGGGGCGGCCGAGCGCCCAGGGGTACTTGCGGCCGAGGGTGTCGCGGCGGTAGGCGTCGTTGCAGAAGAACGTCAGGTCCGGCCCCCACGCCATCCACATGGAGAAACGGGACGACAGCAGTGTGCTCACGGCCGTGCGCAGACTCTGCGGCCAGCCGTCCGGCGGACCCAGGGGCGTGGCGGCCCAGTCCACCGCGGCGAGCGCCGCGCCGACCTCGCCGTGCGCGGCGAAGACGTCGGCACGGTCCGGTCTGTGCTCCGCGTCGTCCTGTCCGGCCATGGCCACTCCCTCGTTCCCGGTGTGCGGCGGATCCCGCGCCCACGTGAGCGGATCCGCCCTCGCACCCCCTGCTGGTGCCCGCAAGCCCGTCGCCTGCACCTGATGACGAGGACATCTTCGTGCCCGCCCGGCCGCCGCGGTGACCGCCCGGTGCCGCCGCGCACCCGTGCTGGCCGACCGTCCGTTCCTCACGTACTGTGCAACTCCGGGCATCGGCTCCCCGATCGGTCCGTATCGCCCGCTCCGGCGCGGGACGGCGGGCCGCTGACCGGGAGCCGGCCACGCCTCCGCGGCCGGCGGACTCCGTCGGCAGGCTTGCGTCACGTCGTTTCGGGACATACGACGGGCGGGGCAGGACCGGGCCCCGCGCGCGACGAGGACCTGCCTCCCCTCCCCGGTTGCGGAAGCCGGCGGTGGCAGGCGCGGGGGCGACATGACGGCAGGGGTGAGCGACGTTTGACGCTGGAGACGCACGGCCGGGACGCGGCGAGGGCCCACGACGAGGACCTCTCGCTGCTGCTCGGCTCGTCCAGGGTGCTGTTCGCGTCGATGACCGGCCCCGCCCATGTGCTGGAGGCGGCGAACCCGGCCTTCTTCGCCGCGATCGGCGGCGAATCCAGGGAACGCACCGGTGTGCCCCTGGTGGAGCTCATGCCCGAGCTCAGCGCCCAGGGCTTCATCGGACTGCTGGACCGGGTCTACCGCACCGGGGAGCGCCACGTCGGCCGGGACGTCCGGGTCGTCCTCGGCGAGGGCGGATCCGCCCGCGAGGCCTACGTCGACTTCACCTACGAGGCACGCCGCGACCCCCGGGGCCACGTCCTCGGCGTGCGGATGATCGGCGTGGAGACCACCCCGGTCCAGCAGGCCCGGCGGATGGCCGCCGAGCAGCGCGCACTGCTCGAGCAGATCGCCCGCCAGGCGCCGCTGCCGGACGTCCTGGACGGCATGTGCCGGGCGATCGAGGAACTCTCCCAGGACGTCCTGGTCTCCGTGCTGCTGGCCGACGAGGACGGCCGCCATCTGCGCCACGGCGCGGCCCCCAGCCTGCCCGACTTCTACAACCGGGCCATCGACGGCATAGCCACCGGCGAGGGCGTCGGCTCCTGCGGCACCGCCGCGCACCGGCGCCGGCACGTGGCCGTCGGCGACATCGCCACCGACCCCCTCTGGACCGACTTCCGCGACCTGGCCGCCCGGGCGGGACTCGCCGCCTGCTGGTCGACGCCCATCCTCGCCCGCGACGGCCGGCTGCTCGGCACGTTCGCCCTCTACCACCGCACACCGAGAGCGCCCCAGGACGTCGACCTCGCCCTGGCCCGCGCCTTCGCCGACACCGCCGCCCTCGCCGTGGAGCGCCACCACACCGAGCGGGCCCGGCAGACGGCGATGGAGAGGGAGAAGGCCGCCCGCGACGACCTCGCCTTCCTGCTCGCCGCGAGCACCGCCCTGTCCGGGCGGCTGAACGAGACGCAGATCCTGGAGCGCCTGGCCTCCCTCGCCGCCCCGGCACTGGCGCCGCTGGCCGCCGTCGACGTCCTGGAGTCCGGCCGGGTCCGCCGCGTGGCGTCCGTGGCCCCGGCCGGCACCGCGCACAGCCGGCTCGCCGCGTCCGCGCCGGTCCACGACACCGTCGCCCGCGTCCTGCTGTCCGGCGCGACCGAAGTGGCCGATCTGCCCCCGGCCGGTCCCGGCGGCCTCGACACCACCGGCCACGTCTGCGTGCCCCTGGTGGACCGCGGGCGGCCCTTCGGCACCCTGACCCTGCTGTCCGCACCGGGACACTCCTTCGACGGCCACAGGATCGCCCTCGCGGAGGAACTCGCCCGCCGCGCCGCCTCGGCCGCCCACAGCGCACGTCAGTACACCCAGCGCGCCGTCCTCGCCCGCGACCTGCAGGCCGGCCTGCTCCTGCCCGACCTGCCCGACATCCCCGGCGCCCAGCTCGCCGCCTTCTACCACCCGGCCGGCGAAGGGCTGGACATCGGCGGTGACTTCTACGACGTCTTCCCCCGCGACGACGGCAGCTGGGCGTTCATCCTGGGCGACGTCTGCGGGCGCGGCGCCAAGGCCGCCACCACGACCGCCCTGGTGCGCCACACCGCCCGCGCCGTCGCCGCACTGCTCGACGACCCCGTCGACGTCGTCCGGGCCGTCGACAAGGCGCTGCACGACCGCACCGCCCACCGGGACAACGGCTTCGTGACCCTCGTCTACGGGCATCTGCGCCCCGTCGCCGACGGCCTCGCCGTCCACCTCGTGCGCGCCGGGCACACACCGCCGCTGCTGCTGGACGACGACCGGGCGGTCCGCACCGTGGAGGCGCCCGGCGGGCTGCTCGGCGTCGGCATCCCGCCCGGGCTCGAGGCCTGCCGGTTCGCCCTGCCTCCCGGTTCCAGCCTCGTCCTGTACACCGACGGCATCACCGAGTGCCGCGCCGTCAGCGCCGAGCAGTACGGCGAGGCACGCCTGCTCGGGGCGCTCGCCGCGGCGCCCCCGCGCCCCACCGCCGAGGACATCGTCCGGATCGTGGCCGAGGACGTACGCGGTTTCGCGGGCGGCAGGGACGTCGAGGACGACCAGGCCGCGCTCGTCATCACCGCCGGCGCCCGGCCCGCCTCCCTCCCGCCTCCCTAGAATGGGAGGGCAGGTGCCCCGGTCGCAGGGGTGTCGGACGGGAGGACGGCCGTGCGGCAGCGAGCCGGTCGACGCGACGCCACGCAGGACGCCCTGACCGGCGTGTTCGTCCACCGGGTGCCCGAGGACACCTGGTGGTGGTCGGACGAGCTGTACCGCCTGCTCGGCCACGCCCCGGACTCGGTGGAACCGACCAGCGAGCTGTTCCGCGAGCACTGGCACCCCGACGACCGCGAACGGGTGGAGAAGGCGCTGGCCTCCGTACGCGCGGACGGCAGGCCGTTCGGCTGCTACCACCGCCTCACGGACACCTCGGGCGAGGAGCACGCCGTCGTGCTGGTGGCCGACGGCCGGACGGACGACGGCGGCGACGTGGTGACGGTGCGGGGTTTCGTCGTCGACGTCACCGAGCCGCTGGCCGCGCACGCCCGGGATCTCGCCGAGGGCGACGTCGCCCGGGCCAGGGTCAGCCAGGAGGACATCGACCTGGCGCGCGGGATCCTGATGGCCCGGTACGGCGTGGACGCCGAGGTCGCCATGCGGCTGCTGCGCCGACGGTCCCAGGACACCAACCGCAAGGTCCGCGATCTCGCCCGGGAACTCCTGGCGGCGGCACCCGCACCGGCGGGAGAAGGACGGCACGACCCGGCGCGGCGGATCGGCGCGGTCCTGTACTCCCGGGAGACCGACTAGTTCCACCGCCGTGCCCGCACCCTCGGTGCCGGGGATCTCGGCGGACGTGCGCCGCGGTCACCCCCTGACCTGGCACCCGCCGACCGGACCTTCCGCCTCGACGGGCCGGGAGCCCCGGGCCGGAGCCGGTGCGCGGACTCACGGAGCCGCCGCCGAAGCGGTCCCGGAGGAAGGCCGCCGGGCCTGGCCACCTCCCCGCCGGAGACGGAGGTCCGCTCACCGGCGGACGCGGACGGCCGGCGGGCGCCGGCATCGGGCTCGGCCGTGCCGCGTACGGGTGCATCCGATCGCGGGCACGCCACCGAAGTACCCGTATCCGCCCAACGGGCCGACCGGCATCCGGAGGTGTGACCATGACCGAACCGCTGCCCCCGCCGGGGGAGACGCCGCCCGTGGAGGGGTCGACGGCCGAGGCCCACCCGGAACGGCCCGACGGCGGACTGTGGGAGCACCCGCGTCTGTGGCTGTCCCTGATCGTGATCGGCTGCCTGCTCGTCGCCGCGTTCTTCGTCGCGCGCGTCACGGGCCTGTGAGGACCGCGTGGGGCGGGGAATCCGGGGCACCAGGCACCTGCCCAGGCCGACACCCGAGGAGACGCCCAGGTGACGCACACCCTGCCCCGGAACGCCCCGCCACCCCGCCGCGCCCGGCGCCGGCCGCTGCTGCTCCTGCTGCTCGCGGTCTGCTACGCCGTCGCCGCCCTCGGCGGACTCGCGTCGTCCGACGCCGCGAGCACCTACCGCTCGCTCGACCGTCCGTCATGGGCCCCGCCCTCCTGGCTGTTCGGCCCGGTCTGGACGGTGCTGTACGCCACCGTCGCGGTGTCCGCCTGGCTCGTTCTGCGCCGCGGCCCCCTGGCCGAGGTCAGGGCGGGGATCGTCGCCTGGAGCGCGCAGCTCGCCTTCAACCTGGCCTGGACACCGCTGTTCTTCGCGGCCGGGCAGTACGGCCTCGCGTTCCTCGACATCTGCCTGCTGCTGGCCGCGCTCGGCACCACGATGCTGCTCTTCCGCCGCAGCAGCCGGGCCGCCTCGCTCCTCCTCGTCCCCTACGCGCTGTGGGTGCTGTACGCGGCGTCCCTCAACTTCGCCATCTGGCGGCTCAACGGCTGACGGCCCCGGAGCCGGTGTCGGGGCTCCGGGGCCGGAGAGGCGCGCTTACTTCAGGTACGGGCCGGCCGTCCCGATCTTGCCCGGGCCGTCGAGGACGTAGACGCGGAGGTTGCCCTTGCCGGGTGCCGCGACGGTCATGCTCCCGCCGGAGACGGTCCGGGTGTCACCGGTGACGGCGTCCCGGTAGGTGCCGTCGGGGATGCCGGTGAAGGTGGCGCCGTCGGTCACGGTGACGAGCGCGAAGCTGTCCGTGCCGCCGCCGGTGTAGCGGCGCTTGAACGCCATGCCGCCCGAGACGCCCTCCGTGGAGTACTGGCCCATCTGCAGGGCGGGCACGGCGCGGCGGATCTGGTTCAGCCGCTGCAGGTGCTTCACCAGCGGCTGGTCCAGGGTGGTGGCGACGGCGCCGCTCGCGGAGGCGACCGTGCCGAAGCCGGACGCGGTGACCGAGCCGGCCAGGTGGTCGCCGAAGTAGGCGCGTCCGGTGGTCGCCAGGGGGCAGGTGGGACCGCAGTCGATCTTCTTGCCCTTCTGGAACTCGATCTCCGACCCGTAGTACAGGGTGGGGATGCCGCGGAAGGTCCACATCAGCGACATGTTCTCCGCCCAGGCGTCGGTGCCGCCCGTGTAGCGCTCGTTGCTCTTGTTGGGGCCGTAGTCGTGGCTGTCGACGTAGACGACGTTGTAGGTGGCGTCGTTGACGCTGTCGTCGGAGTCCTTGCCGTTGCCGAAGGCGTTGTGCGCGTCACCGAAGTTCATGTGCATGCGCATGTCGATGATGTGCATGCCGGAGAACTTGCTGTGGTCGGGCGCGTGGTAGGCGTTGCCGTTCAGGAAGGCGTTGGTCGAGGTCGGCTGGTTGCCCGTGCCCTGGCCGTTCTCGTAGTCGTACTGCTCGATGGCCGCCTTCTCGTCGTCGGCGCTGTACTCCTTGCGTTCCTTCCACGTGTAGAACTGGGCGGAGTGGTTCACGGACCCGCGGTTCCACTTGTCGTTGACGAACGCGGCGACCTCGCCGAAGACGAAGAAGTTCTTCGCGGCCTCGGCCCCGAACCTCTGGGTGACGCGCTCCTGGATGGCCGGCAGGAAGCGGCGGTTCCAGGTGACGCGGGGAATGTGGACGGCCGTGTCCACGCGGAAGCCGTCGACGCCCATGTCGATGTACTTGCCGTACGCGCCGATGAGGTAGTTCTGCACGGGCGCCGACTCGGTGTCGAAGTCGGCGAGGTCGTCGTGCAGCCAGCAGGAGCGGGAGTCCTCGCCCTCCCAGTTGCCGATCCAGCAGTTGTGGTAGTACGCCTTCGGGAACATGCCCGAAGTCGGGCTGGGCCACTGGCAGTTGTAGAGCGTGTACCCCTCGGGGCTCTTGCCGCCGGTGGGCTTGCCCCAGTTGAGGCAGGTGTTGCCCGACGGCTCGGCGGTGGACCAGAGGTCGCCGTTGTAGTACGACTTGCCGGACTTGGTCTCGACGGTGAGGCCGTCGTACTCGAAGCCGGTGTTCTTCTCGTCGTAGTACCAGCTCCACTGGCTGTCCCGGACGCCGTACACGGTCGGGGTGAACAGGCCCTTGGCGCCCCAGCGGGAGCTGTGGTTGTAGACGACGTCCTGGTAGATCTTCATGCCCTTGGCGTGGGCGGCGTTGATCAGGTCCTGGTAGGTCGCGCCGGCCGACTCCAGGCGGGCGTCGACCTTGTAGAAGTCGTAGCCGTGGTAGCCGTGGTAGTCGTAGTCCGAGCGGTTGAGGACGACCGGGGTGATCCAGACCGCGGAGAAGCCGAGCGCCTTGATGTAGTCGAGCCGCTCGACCAGGCCCTTGAAGTCGCCGCGGAACATCGGGTCGTCGTGGGCGGCGTTGCCCGACTTTGCGTGCTGGCTGCCGCCCCGGTTGTTGGAGCTGTCGCCGTCGTGGAAGCGGGCGGTCATCACGAAGTAGATCGGGTCCTTGCGCGGATCCGTGCCCAGCTGGGCGCCCGCCGCGGGCGCGGGCGGCTTCGTGCCGGTGGTCGCGGTCGCCGCCGCGGAGGCCGCGGAGGTGTTCCCGGCCGCGTCCACGGCCCTGACCGTGTAGGTGTAGGCGGTCCTCTCCTCCAGACCGGTGTCCGAGTGCACGGTGGAGGTGACGTCGGTGACCGTGCTGCCCTTGGTGCCGCCGGTACGGGTGACCTGGTACTTCGTCACACCGGTGTTGTCGGTGGCGGCGTTCCAGGACAGCACCACGGAGGTGTCGGTCGCGCTCGCGCGGACGCCGGACGGGGCGGTGGGCGCCTCGGTGTCCGGTTCCTCGGCGGCGCACGGGTCCTTCGCCTGCGGGGTGACGGTGTTGTTCTTCACCGTGCTCGTCCCGGAGGGGAGGGTGTAGTCCGAGCCGTTGTTGTTGTCCCAGACCCCGTTGCCGTTGTTGAAGGCGGCCTTCAGCGAGGTCGCCGACCCCAGGCCGACCGTCCGCTTCCACCAGCCGGCGCAGGCGGCCTCCATGCCCACGCCGGGTGCGGTGGTCCAGGAGCCGCCGGCGGGCTGGTAGTGCAGGTTGGCGGTGGTCCAGCCGAGGGTCTGGGCCGAGTAGTAGACTGTCGCCTCGTTGCCGGGGTCCTCGCCGGAGCCGGAGCCGGCGCACGGGTCGCTGTGCGCCACCGCGCCGTCCTTGACCGTGATGTTCCCGGTGCCCAGGGCGTAGTTCTGCCCGCCGTTGTTGTCCCAGACGCCCTTGCCGTCGTTGAAGGTCGCCTGCAGTCCGGAGGCGGACCCCAGGTCGACGGTGAGCTTCACCCAGTCCGTGCAGGCGGCTTCCATGCGCCTGCCGGGGGCGGTGGTCCAGCTTTCGCCGTCGGGGGCGTAGTGGAGGTAGTGGTCCGTCCAGTTCTTCGTCTTGGTGTAGTAGAAGACCGTGGCCGATGCGGCGGTGGCGGAGACCGGCTCGGCGGCGGCCTCGGGCGCGGTGGGGGTGGTGACCGGCAGGACGAGGATGCTTGCGGCGAGGGCTCCTGCCGCCCAGGGGCGGGCGAGGGAGCGGCGGCGTCTCATGCGCGTCTCCAGACGGGGTGGGGGAGGGGAGCTGCCGTGCGGGACGCCGGCGGAGACCTAGACGCGCCTCGAGGTCCCCTGCGTCCGTGTCGCGCTGCTGCCGCGTGGTGAAAAGTTGCAGCAACAACTTGCAGGCATCCGGAGATTACTCGTACATGACAGGTGCGTAAAGGGTGAGGGAGCGGGTGCGGGCGCCCTCTGCGCCCCGGCGTCCGTGGCCGTCCGCGCTCAGCTCCGGCCCGCCGCGCGCGGCCCGCCCCGCGGGCCGGCGGCGGTGGATCCGCGCACCACCAGTTCCGGCATGAGGACGAACTCGGTGCGGGGCGGCGGCGCGCCGCCCATCTCCTCCAGCAGCGCGTCCACGGCCATCTGCCCCATCGCCTTGACGGGCTGTCTGATGGTGGTCAGCGGAGGGTCGGTGAAGGCGATGAGGGGCGAGTCGTCGAAGCCGACGACGGAGATGTCGCCGGGAACCGCGAGGCCCCTCTGCCGCGCCGCCCGCACGGCGCCGAGGGCCATCATGTCGCTGGCGCACAGGACGGCCGTGCAGCCCCGGCCGAGCAGCGCCGACGCCGCGGCCTGGCCGCCCTCCAGGGAGAACAGCGAGTGCTGGACCAGCCTCCCGGCCTCCTGCGCGGGCAGCCCCAGGTGCTCGCACAGGGCCGTGCGGAAACCCTCGATCTTGCGCTGCACCGGCACGAAACGCCCCGGGCCCACCGCGAGCCCGATCCGCTCGTGCCCCAGTTCGGCCAGGTGTGCCACCGCCAGCCGCATGGCGGCCCGGTCGTCCGGGGAGACGAAGGGCGCCTCGATGCGGGGCGAGAACCCGTTGACGAGCACGAAGGGCACGCGCCGCTCGCGCAGCCGGTCGTACCGCGCGGTGTCCGCGGTGGTGTCGGCGTGCAGCCCGGAGACGAAGACGATGCCGCTCACCCCGCGGCTCACCAGCATCTCCGTCAGCTCGTCCTCGGTCGAACCGCCCGGCGTCTGCGTGGCCAGCACGGGTGTGTAGCCCTCGCGCGTCAGTGCCCGCGCCATCACCTCGGCCATCGCCGGGAAGATGGGGTTGTCCAACTCCGGGGTGATGAGGCCGACCAGTTCGGCGCGGCGCTGGCGGACCGGGTACGCGTAGTCCAGCGCGTCGAGTGCGGTGAGCACGTTCTCGCGGGTCCGGGTCGCCACGCCGGGCGCGCCGTTGAGCACGCGGCTGACCGTCGCCTTGCTGACGCCCGCCCGGGCTGCGATGTCGGCGAGCCGCGTGGTCATGGCGACGCACTTTACCCGTCGTCCGCCGCTGTGCCCACTGCGTGCGGAAATCGCCGGGACCGGCGGTGATGGGCTGATTCCGCCGTCGGGCTCCGGAGTGCGCCCGGGGGTGTGGAAGTCCAGTCCGGCGGACCGGGCGCGTGGGCCCGGAGAGGTCCCCGGGCCTCCGGTCCGCCGGACCGGACGGTGATTGAAACTAACACCTCTGAAACACTTGCGAAAGAGCTTGCACAACTGCAATTCGCCTTCCTGTCAGTGACGTTGGGCTTTCCGCCGGAAGAGCCATGCCTCGTGGTGGGAAGGGTTGACCCGGCGTGGAGGGGCTCGTACGGTCTCGATCGCAAGGGCTTGCTGCAGCGTTTCAGCAAGTACCCCCCACTGGCCTGTCGGGCACGGCGCGTTGCTGCGGGAAGGCCTCTCGTCCGCATCACGTGGATCAGGAGGAACGATGGTCAAGAGGACCGTGGCCACTGCACTCGCCCTGGTGGCGGGAGCCGCTGTGGTCGTCACGGCACCGGGGACCGCGCAGGCGGCCCCACCGGGCGGCAAGGACGTCACCGCCGTGCTGTTCGAGTGGAACTTCGCCTCCGTGGCCAAGGCCTGCAGGGAGGATCTCGGGCCGGCCGGGTACGGGTACGTGCAGGTGTCGCCGCCCAACGAGCGGATCCAGGGACCGCAGTGGTGGACCGCGTACCAGCCCGTCAGCTACAAGATCTCCACCAGGCTGGGCGACCGGACCGCCTTCAAGGAGATGATCGACACCTGCCACGGAGCGGGCGTCGAGGTCGTCGTCGACACGGTCGTCAACCACATGGCCAACAGTTCCGGAACCGGCACCGCGGGCTCCTCCTTCAGCAAGTACGACTACCCCGGCCTGTACGCGTCGTCCGACATGGACGACTGCACGCGGGACATCAGCGACTACGGGGACGCCTGGAACATCCACCACTGCGAACTGGGGAGTCTGCCCGACCTGGACACCGGTGAGGAGCACGTCCGCAAGACGATCGCCGGGTACCTCAACGACCTGCTCTCCCTCGGCGTGGACGGCTTCCGCGTCGACGCGGCCAAGCACATCCCGCCGGGCGACCTGGCCGACATCAAGGGCCGGCTCGCCGACCCGGGCGCCTACTGGAAGCAGGAGACCATCGGGGCGTCCGGCGAGGCCGTGCAGCCCGGCCAGTACACGGGCACCGGCGACGTCCAGGAGTTCTCCTACGGCAGGGACCTGAAGCGGATCTTCACCGGGGAGAAGCTGGCGAGCCTGAAGAACATCGGCGAGGCCTGGGGATACGTCCCCAGCGGCAAGGCCGCCACCTTCGTCACCAACCACGACACCGAGCGCCACGACGCCACGCTCACCTACAGGGACGGCGCCCGCTACATGCTTGCTCACGTCTTCATGCTGGCCTGGCCCTACGGCTCGCCCGACGTCCACTCCGGCTACGCGTTCAGCGACAGCAACGCGGGCGGGCCCAACGGCGGCCAGGTGAACGCCTGTGGCGCCGACGGGTGGAAGTGCCAGCACGCCTGGCGGGAGATCGCCGGCATGGTCGGGTTCCGCAACACCGCCGGCGGCGCCGCGGTGACCGACTGGTGGGACAACGGCAGCAACGCCATCGCCTTCGGCCGCGGCAGCAAGGCCTACGTCGCGATCAACCACGAGTCCGGCCCGCTCAGCCGCACCTTCCAGACGTCGCTGCCGGCCGGCACCTACTGCGACGTCCAGAGCGGCAAGGCCGTCACCGTGGACGGCTCCGGGCGGTTCACCGCCACGCTCGGCGCCGACACGGCGCTCGCGCTGCACACCGGGGCGACCGGTTGCCCCGCACCCGGCGACGGGAATCCGGTCGAGGACCCCGGCACCGCCACCGGCGCCTCCTTCAGCGTCGACGCCACCACCGCCTGGGGCGAGAACATCTACGTCACCGGCGACAAGTCGGCGCTCGGCGACTGGAACCCGGCCGACGCGCTCAAGCTCGGCCCGGCGGCCTACCCCGTCTGGAAGCTCGACGTCGCCCTCCCGGCCGGCACCTCCTTCGCGTACAAGTTCCTCCGCAAGGACGCCTCCGGCAAGGTCACTTGGGAGAGCGGAGCCAACCGCACCGCCACCGTCCCGGCCGACGGCAGGACGCCGCTGAGCGACACCTGGCGCGGCTGAACCAGGAGCACGCCCCGCGATACCGCCCGGGATAGCGCCCGCAACACCGCCCGAATCGCCGCCCGGTTCGCCCCACGAGGGTGAACCGGGCGGTCCGCTGTGCCCGCCTCCAGCCGCGGCGACTGCTTTTGGCCTCTTCGCGGTCCCTTCACCCGGCACGGGCGCGCCTTCGATTCCCGACGGCGGCCAGGGCCGGTGGCAGGAGTAAGTCCAGCCGCTTCATCTGGAGGAAACCTTCCCCGATGATCCCCCGCGCGCGACGACCGTCATGGCGACCACTTCGCTCGCGCGACGCGCCACAGCGCGCTGACCTGGTTGTTCGTGGGCCGCATGGGGCGTATCCGGTCGTTGAAATCAGCACTGCAAGTCTCTGAAACGTGCCGCAAAATCTTTCATGACCGGTCCGGCCCCGCTTACGCTGGCCGCGTTCGTTCACCAAGTGAAGGGAAGCGGTCCCATGAAGCGGTTCGTGCGTTCAACTGTCATGGCGTGTGCGGTCGTTGTGGCCACGGTGGCGCCCGGTGCGGCGGCCCACGCCGAGACCCGGGAGGCTGCCGCAGAGCAGGTCCCCGCCCCCGACTGCCTGCACGTCAACGCGAGCTGGCGCTACACGTTCGTCGGCAACGACTGCGCCGCCACGTACACGGTGAAGGTGGTGTACCGCAACGGCGACGACGTCCCCTGCCGGGTGGCGCCTCCCGGAGCGCTGATCACCTTTCCGGGGTACGGGACCTCGGGCAACGAGGTCCTGGGCGTCGTCCTGTGCGACGGCGGTGACGGCGCCTGACCCGGCCGCTCCGCGTCACGGCGTCTGCCGGCGCAGCGCGTCGGACACGGACTTCACGCCCCCGTGCGCGGTGAGCCCGCCGTCGACGGGGATCTCGGCGCCCGTGATGAACGACGACTCCTGCGACAGCAGGAAGACGACGAGCGGGGTCACCTCGTCGACGGTCCCGGTGCGGCCCAGCGGGGTCTCGCGGATGTTGGCCGCGCGGAACGCCGGGGCGGCGGAGGCGGTCATCTCGGTCTCGATGTAGCCGGGGTGGACGGTGTTCACCCGGATCCCGCGCGGTCCGAGTTCCAGCGCGGCGGCCCTCGACAGCCCCCGCAGCCCCCACTTGCTGGCCGTGTAGGCGACCGGGTAGTGGGCGGTGAGCGCGGCCGAGGAGCCGACGTTGACGATCGAGGAGCCGGGCGGCATCAGCGGGGCGAGGTGCTGGATGCCGAGCAGGGGGCCGGTGACGTTGACCGCGTGGACCCGGTCGAAGTCCTCAGGCCGTACGTCGCCGAGCCGCGCCCGCCAGGTGACGCCCGCGTTGTTGACCAGGCCGTGGATCCGCCCGTACGCCTCCTTCAGCTCGGCGGCGAGGCCGGCCCACTCCTCCTCGCTGGTGACGTCGAGCCGGCGGCAGTCGCCCTCGGGCCGCACGTCGGTGGCGATCACCCGCGCCCCCTGCCGGCTGAGCGCCTCGGCCCCGGCGGCCCCCTGGCCGCGGGCCGCGCCGGTGACGACCACGACCCGGCCGAGGAGCCTGCCGGGGCGGGGCGTGCTCACGGCCGCTTCCTCTCGCGGCGCCGGCCGGCCGGAAGCGGCACCGGATCGGAGCCCGGGACGACCGTGCCGGACACCGTCCCGAGGCCCTCCACCGTGAGCGTGACGGTGTCGCCGGGCCGCAGCGGCGGCGGGATCTGCTCGCCGCGCCGGCCCCACAGTTCCGCGAGGCAGCCTCCGTTGCCGCAGGTGCCCGAGCCGAGGACGTCGCCGGGCACGACCCGGGTGCCGCGGGAGGCGTAGGCGGTCATCTCCTCGAACGTCCAGCTCATGTGGGACAGCAGGTCCTCGCCGACGATCTCGCCGTTGACCTCGGCGGTGAGCGCGAGGCGCAGGAAGCCCTCCTCGTCGCGGTACGGCTCCAGCTCGTCGGCGGTGACCAGGTACGGGCCGAGTGTGGTGGCGGTGTCCTTGCCCTTGCAGGGGCCGAGACCCACCCTCATCTCGGCGGACTGCAGGTCGCGGGCCGACCAGTCGTTGAGGACGGTGTAGCCGGCGATGTGGTCGCGGGCCCGCTCGGGCGTGAGGTCGCGGCCCTCGCGGCCGATGACGGCGGCGACCTCCAGCTCGAAGTCGAAGGCCGCCGAGCCGGGCGGCACCGGCACGTCGTCGTGCGGGCCGTACACGGCGTGCGGGTTGGTGAAGTAGAAGGTCGGGGCGGCGTACCACTGCCCGGGGACGCCCGCGGCGCCGTCGACGGACCGGCGGACGCCCTCGACGTGTTCCTCGAAGGTGACGAAGTCCCTGATCGAGGCCGGCCGGAGCGGTGGCAGCAGCCGTACCCCGGAGACATGGGGACCGGGGGGCACGTCGAGGGCGGCGGCACCGGCGGCGAGCAGTCCCGGCAGACCGCCGGTCTCCGCGAGCAGGGCGGTGAGCGAGGTGACGCCGGGCAGGGGGAGGAGGGTGCCGTCGTCCTCCACGACGGCCACCCGGTGGCGGTGCTGGTGCTCGTACGCGGCGAAGCGCATGGGACTACTCCTGGGGGAGCGGGGCCGGGGTCAGACGGGCGGGGCGACGAAGACGCCGCGGTCGGGGTCGTTGAACGACTCCTTGGCGACGAGCTCGTTCATCGGGTTGGCGGTGCCCCACTGGTCGGTGACCTCGGGCCGGGAGAAGTCGTAGACGTGGGGGTGCCAGGTGTCCTCGTCCAGGCACTCCAGCTCGGTGGTGTACTCGACGGTGTTGCCGTGCGGGTCGAGGAAGTACGTGAAGGTGTTGTCGCCCGCCATGTGCCGGCCCGGCCCCCAGATCTTCCGGAAGCCCGCCCGCATCACCCGGCCGGAGCCGCGCATGTACTCGTCGAGGCCGCGCATCTCGAAGGACACGTGGTGCAGGGAGGTGTGCGGGCCCTTTGCCAGGGCCATCGAGTGGTGCTGGTTGCTGATCCGCATGAAGTGCATGACCTCGCCCATGTGCGGAGAGCTGAGGGTGTCGGACAGCGCGAAACCGAGGTGCCGCTCGTACCACTCCCGTGTGCGGTTCAGGTCGGGGGAGTTGAGGACGACGTGGGACAGCTTGACCGGGATCGACTCCTTCTCCTCGATCTTGCGGTGCTGCCGCACCGCCACGTCGGCGGAGACCTCGACGGTGCGGCCGTCGACGTCGAAGAAGCGGAAGCCGTAGCCGCCGCCGGGGGTGCCGACCTGGCCCGGCCTGCTGATCAACCGCACTCCTGCGGCGAGCAGTTCCTCGGCGAGGGTGTCGACGTCCGCCCGGCTCGCGGCGCCGTAGGAGACGAGGTCGAGGCGCTTCTCCTCCGCCTTGCGCAGCCGGATCACGTACTGCTCGGGGGAGCCCTCGGCGGCGAGGAAGGAGATGCCGGAGTCCTCCGCGACCTTGGTCAGGCCCCAGACACCGGCGTAGAAGTCGAGTTGCTTGTCGTAGTCGGGCACGGCGAGGTCGACGTGCCGCAGGTGGGTGAGCAGACGGCGGCTCATGATGACTCCTTGGTGAGGAGGGCGGCGGCGTTGCCGCCGCGTACGGCGTGGAAGTCGGCGTCGGGCAGGCGGGCCGCCCGCAGTGCGCCCACGGGGTCCTCGGTGCCCATGTCGAAGGGGAAGTCGGAGCCGAGCAGCACCCGGTCGGCTCCGGCGGCCCGGACCAGTTCCCGAAGGACGTGCGGGTCGTGGACCAGGGAGTCGAAGTAGACGCGCTTGAGGTAACTGCTCGGCGGGTGCGCGCAGTCGGCCCGGGCGTCGCGGCGGGCCGACCAGGCGTGGTCCGCGCGGCCTATGTGGGTGGGCAGGTAGCCGCCGCCGTGCGCGGCGATCAGCCGCAGACCCGGGTGCCGGTCGAGCACCCCGGAGAAGATCAGGTGCGACAGCGCGACGGCGTTCTCGGTGGGCTGGCCGACGGTGTTGGACAGGTACCACCGGTCCAGGCGCTCCTCCAGCGTGCATCCGAAGGGGTGCAGGAAGACGATCGCACCCGTCTGCGCGGCCCGCGTCCAGAAGGGCTCGTACGCCGGGTCGGACAGTTCGCGTCCCGGGGCGTGGCTGGAGATCTCCACGCCCAGCAGCCCTTGGTCCAGGGCGTGTTGCAGCGCGTCGACGGCCTGGCCGGGCTGGTGCAGGGGCACCAGCCCGAGACCTTTGAGCCGGTCCGGGGCGGCCGAACAGTGCGCGGCCGTCGCCTCGTTGGCGAGGCGGTACACCTTCTCGGACGTCCCGGCGCCGGTCCAGTAGTGGTAGTGCGAGGGGGAGGGGCTGACCAGCTGCACGTCCACCCCCTGGGCGTCCATCGCGGCCAGCCGTACGGCCGGGTCGGTCAGCTTCGGGAGGCGCTCGCCGACCATGGGACCGTTGACGGCGAGGGCCGCCGGGCCGTTGCGGCGGGCGTCCAGCGCCTTCGCCCCGGCCAGTCCCGGCAGACCGGCCACCAGGGCGTCGACCTCGGGCAGCAGGACGTGCGCGTGCACGTCCACGGTGGGTGTCGCGGTCACGGCAGTTCCCTCAGCATCGTCATGGTGCGGCCGATCAGCCCCGGGACGTCGGCGTCGCGCACCCCGTCGAGCTGCCACTGCCCGAGCTGCACGGACGCCTCCACCACCGCCCGCACGCGCGGCATGCGGCGCTCGTAGTAGGCCCGGAACAGCGCCTCGTCCCACGCGCGGCCGCTCGTGAGCAGTTCGGCCAGCACCCAGGCGTCCTCCAGGGACATCGCCGCGCCCTGGGCGAGGGTGGGCGGGCAGCAGTGCGCGGCGTCCCCGGCGAGGACCACGCGGCCGCGGTGCCACGCCCCCTCCACCAGCAGGCGGTCGAACCAGGTGTAGTTGACCGTCGCCGGGTCGGTGATGTGCGCGGTGATCTCCGGCCAGCAGCCGCCGTAGGCGGACGCCAGGCGGCGCATCTCGTCGGCGTAGGTCTCCGGCGGGATGGACGCCCGGTCGCGCTTGGCCTCGACGACGTACGCGTAGAGGGTGGTGTCGCTGGTGGGGCAGTACCCGGCGATGTAGGCCGGGCCGCCGTAGGCGAGGTCCGTGCGGGTCACGCCGGCGGGGCGGGGCGTGGCGACGCGCCAGATGCCCATGCCGGTCGGCTCCGGCTTGTCGGTGACGCCGATCGCCGCCCGGGTGGCGGAGCCCAGCCCGTCGGCGGCGACCACCAGGTCGTAGCGGCCCTCGGTGCCGTCGCCGAAGCGGACCGTCACCCCGTCGCCGTCCTGGTCGAACGACTCCGCCCGCGTGCCCAGCCGCACCGTGGCGCCGCTTTCGCGGACCGCGTCGATCAGGATCCGCTGCAGCCGGGGCCGCTGCATGCCCACGGTGGCGGGCAGGTCGTCGCCGCCGGTGCGGATGTCCCGGGCGACGTGCAGGACGGTGCCGTCGGGTGCGGTGATGCCGACCGAGCCGAAACCGTAGCCGGACTCCCGTACCCGCTCCCACACGCCGAGTTCGCGCAGCACGCGCAGGGCGTTGCCCTGGAGGGTTATGCCGGAGCCCGCGGTGGCGTTCCAGTCGTCCTCGGCCTCGATCAGGTCGACGGCGACACCGGCCCGGCGCAGCAGGACCGTCACGGCGTTGCCGGCCGCGCCGCCGCCGACGACGAGGACGGTAGGGGATGTGCTCATGGGTGACTCCCTTGCTCCGCTGGTTACTTGACGGCGACCGGATTGACCGGGGAGCCGACGGCGCCGGTGATGGGCAGGGGCGCGGCGGTGAGCCAGAACGCGTACGCGCCGTCGGCCGCGCAGTCCTCCGCGAGCGCCTCCAGGTCCCACATCTCGCCGATCAGCAGGCCGATGTGCGGGATGACCACCTGGTGCAGGGGCTGGAAGGCGTGCTCGAACTCGTTGGGCCGCACCTCGAAGCCCCAGGTGTCCGTGGCGATCGCGGCGATCTCGGTGCGGTGCAGCCAGCCCGCGGTGGTGAACGACAGACCGGGTGCGGGGCCGCCGGCGTAGTCGCCCCAGCCGTCGCGCCGGACCCGGGCGAGCTGACCGGTGCGCACCAGGACGATGTCGCCCCGCCCGACCTCCACGCCCTGGGCGGCGGCGGTGGCGGTCAGGTGTTCCTCGGTGATCGCGAAGCCGTCCGGCAGTTCGCCGCCGGTCCCGACGACCCGGCCCACGTCCAGCAGCACACCGCGCCCGGCGACCTGGGACGCCATGTGCTCGATGCCGGTGACCAGGTCGCCGTCGGAGGTGACGACCTTCTCGGCCGCCCTGCCGTTCCACGCCCGGCCGTGGTCGAAGATGTGGCCGAGCCCGTCCCACTGGGTCGAGCACTGCAGCGGCATGCTGATCACGTCGTCGGCGCCGCCGATGCCGTGCGGGAAGCCCTGGTTGCCGAGCGCCGCGTCGGTGCCGGTGTCCAGCATGGTGTGCACGGGGTTCGTCCGCCGCCGCCAGCCCTTCTGCGGGCCGTCCATGTCGAAGCGCTGCGACAGCGAGAAGCTCACGCCCCGGCGTATCAGCGCCGCGCCTTCCCTGCGCTTGGCCGCGTCGAGGAAGTTGAGGGTGCCGAGCACGTCGTCCCCGCCCCAGCGGCCCCAGTTGGAGCACTGCTCGGCGGCCTCGGCGATCGCGCCCTCGGGGTCGTGCGGGTCCGGGGTCACGGCGTCGCCTCCGCCACACACCGGGTGCGCTGCACACCCAGCCCGGTGACCGAACCCTCCATGACGTCGCCGTCGCGCAGCAGCCGGCCCCAGTGCATGCCGTTGCCCGCCGGGCTGCCGGTCAGCACAAGGTCGCCGGGCAGCAGCCGGGCGGTCCGGGAGGCGTACGCCACCACGCGGGCGGCGTCGAAGACCATGTCCTTGGTGGACTCGTCCTGCATGGTCTCGCCGTTGAGCTTGAGCGTGACACGCAGGTCGCCGGGGTGCGCGATCGACTCGGCGGGCACGAGCCACGGGCCGAGCGGGGTGAAACCGGGGGCGTTCTTGCTGCGCAGCCAGTCGGTGCCGATGGCCGGCATGTCCCGGCGGAAGACGGTCGCCCGGTCGGTGAGGTCGTTGGCGATGGTGTACCCCGCGATGCAGTCCGCGGCCTCCGCCACGCCGACCCGGTGGGCGGGACGCCCGATCACGACGGCCAACTCCAGTTCCCAGTCGGGCTTCTCGGCCCAGGCGGGCAGGACGACGTCGTCGTACGGGCCGGTGATCGCGCTCGGCAGGCCGATGAAGACGTACGGCAGGTCCTCGGCCGCCCGGCGGTCCATGATCTCCGCCGCCTCGGCGCGCCGCTCCTCCTCGGGCCGGTCGTCGCCGGGGGCGCGGTGGGCCACGTGCAGGTCGATCACGTGCTGCCGGTAGTTCGCGCCGGACTGGAACACCTGGCGCGGCTCGACGGGCGCGTGCACGCGCAGGCCGTCCAGCGGACGGCGTTCCACGGTCCGGTCGGCGGCCAGGTCCCGCAGACGCGGCAGGACCGACTCCCAGTCGTCCAGCAGTCCCCGGATCGTCAGCGTGCCGTCGGACAGGGCCGCCCGGAGGTCGGTCACCCGGCTGTCGGACGTCACGAGGGCGGGGAAGGCGGGCCCGCCGGGGGCGGAGAGGGTGGCGAGGGCGAACGGCCCGGCGAACAGCGGGGAGGTGGGTTCAGGTTTCACGGACATGTCCTCCTGAGTGCGGTGCGACCACTCTGGACCCGGCACTGATGATCAGGGAAATAGATTCTGTGGATGACTGATATCCACCGGGTTTATCGTTGGTTCCGATGCCGCACCGCGAGGGAGCCCCCGTGAACCTGGCCCGTCTCGATCTCAACCTGGTCGTCGCCCTGCGCGCCCTGCTGGAGGAGCGCAACGTGACCCGCGCCGGGCAGCGCGTCGGGCTCAGCCAGCCCGCCATGAGCGCCGCCCTGGCCCGGCTGCGCCGGCACTTCGACGACGACCTGCTCGCCCGCGTCGGCGGCCACTACGAACTGACCGCCCTGGGCCAGGTCCTGCTCGACCGCACCACCACCGCGCACGACGTCCTGGAACGCCTCTTCGCGAGCCAGGCGGACTTCGACCCGGCCAGCGAGGAACGCGAGTTCAAGCTGCTGGCCTCGGACTACGCGGTCGCCGTCTTCGGCGCCGAACTCGCCCGCGCCGTGCACGAGGAGGCCCCCGGCATCCGGCTGCGCCTCACCCAGACCCCGCCCCACGTCACCGAGGACACCGCCACCCTGCTGAGCGCCACCGACGGCCTCCTCATGCCGCACGGCGTCATCAGCGGCTTCCCCGCCACCGACCTCTACGACGACCGCTGGGTCTTCCTCGTCTCGGAGGACCACCCCAGCGTCGAGGACCACCTCACCCGGCAGGACCTGGCCCGCCTGCCCTGGGTCGTCTACCAGCGGACCTACGACGCGCCCGCCGTGCGCCAGCTCGGCATGCTCGGCGTCGAGCCACGCGTCGAGGTCTCCGTGGACAGCTTCCACCTGCTGCCCCTGATGGTCGCCGGCACGCGCCGGATCGCCCTGGCGCAGGCCCGCCTCGCCCGCCTGCTGGCACCCCTGGCCGCCGTCCGGGTGGTGGAGCCGCCGTACGAGGCCGTACCGCTGCGGGAAGCGCTGTGGTGGCATCCGGTGCACACGCACGACGCCGCCCACATCTGGCTGCGCGAGACCGCCGCCAGGGTCGGCAGGCGCATGGCCGGCGTGGACCGGGAACCCGACGCGCCCTGACCGGGCGGTGTGCGGGGGCGGCCCGCGCCGCCGTCCCCGCGGGTATCGAGGCGCTGGATGGACGGCATCCGGAATACCGATGACGCCGGGGGTGCCCGTGCCCGCGCCGGGAACGCATAGTCATGGCACGCCACACGCCCCTGTGCCGGCTCCCTCACCGGAGGGCCCGCCCGCCGTGCGGTGTCACCCCTTCCCTTTCGCGCCCCGGAGTGCCGCCATGCCCGCTCCCGCCTCCCCGCCCGCCCCCGACCGGACCGGCCTCCCGTCGGTGCCGGGCCGGCTGCCCGCCGTCCTGCTGATGGCCGGCAGCTGCCTGCCCGTCCTCGGCGCCGTCCTGCTCGCCCCGGTCCTGCCGCGTATGCAGGACCACTTCGCGGGCGTTCCCGGCAGCGCGGCGCTGGTCCCCCTCGTGCTCACCGTCCCCGCGCTGTCCCTCGCCCTGCTCGCCCCCTTCGCGGGCGCCGTCGTCGACCGGCTCGGCCGCAAGCGGCTGCTGGTCGTGGCGACGGTCCTGTACGCGCTGTTCGGCACGGCTCCGCTGTGGCTGGACTCGCTGCACGCCATCCTGGCCAGCCGGATCCTCGTGGGGATCGCCGAGGCGGCCGTCATGACCGCCTGCACCACACTGATCGGCGACTACTACACGGGCCGGGTCCGCGACCGGTACCTCGCCCTGCAGACGATGTGCGCGTCGGCGTCCGCCACGGTGTTCTTCGTGGCCGGCGGTGCCCTGGGGGCGGCGGGCTGGCGCGCCCCCTTCTGGCTGTACGCGGTCGGGCTGCTGCTCGCCCTCGCCATGGCCAGGGCACTGCCGGACCCGCGTCCGGCGGCCGGAGCCGAGCGGCCCGGCGCCGCGACGGAGCGCCGCCCGGTCCCCCTGCGCCGGATGGCCGGCATCTGCCTGCTGACGGTGTTCGGCGCCGTCGTCTTCTACACCGTGCCCGTGGAGATGTCCTACCTCCTCGACGACCTGGGCGTCGGCTCCACCGGCGTCATCGGCGCCGCCACCGCGATCGCCAGCGCGGCCACCGTCGCCGGTTCCGTCCTGTTCACCCGGCTCACCGGCAGTCCGCGCCGCCGGCTCCCCGCCGTGCTCCTGCTGTGCGGCGCCGGATTCCTCCTGATGGGACTCGCCGGCAGCGCGCCCCTGCTGGTCGCCGGTGCCGTGGTCAACTGCGTCGGCACCGGGCTGCTGCTGCCGTCCCTGCTGACCCTGGCCATGTCCCGGCTCGACTTCGCCGACCGGGGGCGCGGCACCGGGCTGTGGACGTCGGCGTTCTTCCTGGGCGAGTTCGTGTGCCCCCTGGTCCTCCTCGGCGGACAGGGACCCCTCGGAGGTCTGGCCACGGCCGTCGCCGCGCTCGGGCTGGTCACCCTGCTGCTCGCGGGCGTACTGCTGCCGCTGACCCGCCGGGCCGCGGTGGCGCTGCCGCAGCCCGCTCCCGAACAACCCTGACGCCGTCCGCGCGGCCCGTGCCGCCGCCTCGGCGGCGGGCATCGCCGTCAGCACCACTCCGGGACTGCCCGACCAGGCGGCCTCGGCTCTCTACGCGGTCGACGTCGAAGGCAAGCGTCCGACCGTCCACCGGTCGGCCCCCAAGGAGCGCACCTGCCCCTCGCCGAACTGCGACGGCGGGGACCGCGCGCGGGCCGACCGGCGGTCCTTCAGCTGGGCCTCCTAGGGCCGTTGCGGGCGGATCCCCGCAACGGCCCCACCGGGCACGACGTCAGGCGCAGTCCGTGACCCGGACCGTGTTGTTGCGCGCGCCTTCCTCGAAGACGGTGTTGGCGGCGGTGCTGCGCAGCACGGAGCACACTCCGCCCCGCACGGTGATCGTCTTGTTGCGCACGCCGTCCTTCCAGACGTACAGGGGCGCGGTGCGCATGCCCGGGGCGGTGCTCCGGATCAGGCCCCGGCCCGTCAGCTGAACGGCCCGGCTGTCGGGCTTCGTGCCGCCGGCCCAGGAGAACAGGCCCTGGTTGTAGTGGTTCTTCGAGTGGGAGACGACCTTGAGCCCGTCCGCGACGAGGGTGCCCTCGCCGTAGTCGCCCCACGCCATCTGGACCGGCGCCCCGTTGGCGTTGTGCAGAACGGTGGTGTTCCGCACGGTCAGCTCGCCGTTGTACAGCTTGAACGTGTCGTCCCAGGTGTCGAAGTAGGAGTTCTCGATCACCGAGCCGTCGCCGCCGCCGAAACCGTCGGAGTTGTTGTGGTACTCGTCCCGGTCGTCGATGACACGGATCCCGGAGGCCAGCACCTTCGCCCTCTTGGCGATGATGTGGAAGTGGCGGGGGTTCAGCGACGTGAAGGTCCGCAGCGTCAGGTCCATCCTCGCTTCGGTGGAGACGGCCGCGAAGTCCGTGTCCTTCACATGGCCGCCGTCGCCGACCAGCCGGGACGTCTCTGCGTCCTCGCCCTGGATGGTCAGCGCGGTGGTGCGGTCGGCCGGGATCAGGAAGTTGCCGCGCAGGGTGACGCCCTCGCCGATGACGATCTTCTTCCAGGACGACGGCACGGACAGGCGCCCGATGGTCGCGTCGGAGTGGAAGGTCGCGACCCCGCCGACGACCTCGGGGCCGTCGGCCGCCTGCTGCTGCGGCGTGCCGGCCAGAGCGACGGAGCCGGCGGCGATGAAGCCGGCCGCCGCCGCGGCCGCGCCGGCCGTCTTCAGCCGGCGACGGGAGTTGCGGGTGTGTCGTGCCACGGGACACCTCTTCGATGGTCGGGAGTCGTACGGGCGCCCGTTCCGCCGGCGCCCTTCGCGGGAGACACTCCGCACGGCCCGGTCGGGTTTCGTCCGGCTTGGACTCGGGCGGGAGAGCAGTCCGTGGATCACCGGACCGGCCGCGGCACCGCGGATTAGACTCGGCCCGACCCGGCCGGGGCCGCGGCGGTGTGCGACCGTCGCGAGAGGGTGTGAAGAGGCGTGCGCGGACCGGGGCGGAGCACCGGCGCGAGGACCCGTTCACGCAGGGGTCGCCGGGGGATGAACGAGTTCGTCCAGGGGGAGGGGACCGCCGATGACACAGCACCGGCGAAGCCGGTCTCACGAGGCCGGTGCACGACGGTGGTGGAGTGGGAACCGCGCCTGGGTCGCCGCGGCCGTCGGGGTGCTCGCCCTGCTCACCGCCGCGCTGGTGCACCTGTTCGCGCGGCCGGTCGATCCCTTCGAGCCGCCGGTGCTCCTGCCACCCGCCGCCTCGGCGGCGACCGGGACCGCTCCGCCGGGCGGCGCCTCCCCGCCGGGCGAGGCAGGGACGAACACGCCGGAGAACCCGCCCCCTTCACCCTCGTCCGCACCACCCTCGCAGCCACCGGCCTCACCGTCGGGCGCCCCGTCCCCGACGCCGCCCGGGAACGGCGGCCTGGAGCCGGACGGATCGACCGGCGACGGCGCCGTCGTCCTGGCCCGCGGTGACCAGGGGCGTGAAGTGCTCGACCTGCAGCGCAGGTTGCGGGAAGCCGGTGTCGACACGGCACCGGTCGACGGGGTGTTCGGCCAGCCCACCGAGGCGGCCGTGCAGAACTACCAGGCCCTGAGGGGCATTCGGACGGACCCGCCCGGCGTGTACGGCCCGGACACCCGGTCGGCCCTGGAACGCGAAACCTGACGGTACGCCAGCGGTACTGCGGGGACCGACGGGCTGCGTGGGTGCGTCAGTAGGTCCCGCGTCCAAAGGTGGTGACGCGTCCTCGGGTCTGTCCGGGACCCTCGTCTCGTGGGTGGGGCCGGGCTGCTCGCCGTTCAGGGGTGTTGCTGGGACCGGTGGGCTGCGTGGGTACGCCAGGAGGCCGCGTCCGCAGCCGGTGACGCGTCCTCGGGTCCGTTCGGCGTGCCCGTCTCGTGGGTGGGGCCGGGTTGCTCGCTCGCCGTTCATGGGTGTTGCGGGGACCGGCGGGCCGCGCGTGCGCGTCAGGGGGCCGCGTCCGCAGCCGGTGACGTGCTCTCCGGGACGCCCCGCGTCCCCGGTCCCCGTGCTCGGCCCGGCCGGTCGCCGCCCAGCCGCAGGAGCAGCTGTGCCCCGCCGTGGCGGCTCCTGCCGATCAGCAGACGGCCCCCCGCCTCCTCGGCCACCCGCGCGGCGATGTCCAGGCCGAGGCCGCTCGACGCTCCTCCGCTGTGCCCGCGGACCGAGGCCGCCTCCAGGGCGGGGATCCCCGGCCCCGCGTCCTCGACCACCAGGGAGGGCACGCCGTCCAGCAGTCCGGCGTACACCTCGCACCGGGTGCCCGGCGGGGTGTGCCGGAAGACGTTGCCGAGCAGCGCGTCCAGCGCCGCCACGACCTCTTCCTCGCCCACCTCGACGGCGACGGGCGCCGGGTCCACCGTGACGTCGCAGTCTCTGCCCTGCGCGCGGGCCAGCGTCGCCCAGAAGGCCATGCGGGTGCCCACCACGGCGGTGAGGTCGGTGGCCTGGTCGCTCGCGGCCGTGGCGTCGGCGGACCCCTTGCGCGTCAGGCCGATCAGATGGGTCACCTGCTGGTCCAGCGCGGTCACGGCGGCCCGCAGGCGGTCCGCCGCCGGTCCCTCGACCGCGTCCAGGTCCAGCTTCAGGGCGGTCAGCGGAGTGCGCAGCCGGTGCGACAGGTCCGCCGCGAACTCCCTTTCCGACTGCATCAGTTCCGCTATCCGGTCGGTCATGGTGTTGAAGGCGGCGGCGACCTTGCGCACCTCCCGCGGTCCGCCGACCGGCACGCGCACCCCGAGCTCCCCCTGGCCGACCGCGGCCGCCGCGCGCACGAGTTGGCCCGCCGACCGCACGAGCCGGCGCGAGATGAGGTCCGCGCCCATGACCGCGATCAGCGTCAGCGCCGCGACGGCGGCGGCCAGCACCGCCCACGCGGCGGCCACGCCGTCGGTCCTCTCGGTCTCGCGCACCAGCGACTCCACGAAGGCGGTGCGCCCCTCGGGCAGGCGTACCGGGAGCAGCAGCACGTCCTGGCCGTCCGCGGTGCGGGTCCGCACCGCCCGGCCCTCCCGGGAGGCCTGCCCCAGCGCGCTGCCGGGAGCCCGGCAGCGTCCCACCTCGGCGGATCCCGGGACGCGCACGCACGTCGAGGCCGCGTCCGCTCCCGTGCTCTGCCAGGCGGCGCGCACCGCACGCGGATCACGGGTGGCCGCGAGCACCGTCACCAGGGCCGCGGCCCTGCGCTCCGACCGCTGCTGCGCCCGGTCGGCCGCCTGCTGCCGTGCCGCGTACCCGAGCGGGAGGGCGAAGGCGAGGGTGGTGAGCAGCGCGATCCCCAGGGAGAGCCGCAGTTGCCAGGTGCGCAGGGTCATGCCGCGGGCACCACCAGTCTCAGGCCGACGCCCCGGACGGTCTCCACGTAGTCGCGGGCCCCGCCGCTCTCGGCCAGCTTCCGCCGGAGCCAGTAGACGTGGACGTCGATGGTGCGGTCGTACACGTCGCAGCCACGCCACACCTCGGTCAGCAGCTCCCGGCGGGTGACGACGGCGCCCTGACGCCGCGCCAGGTAGGCCAGCAGGTCGAACTCCCTGCGGTTGAGGTCGACGGCCGCGCCGTCCAGGCAGACCTGACGCTGTGTCAGGTCGATGACCAGGCCGCCGACCCGCAGGGTGTCCGGCGGTGCCTGTCCCGAGCGGCGCAGCACCGCCAGTACCCGCGCGGCGAGTTGTTCCCCGGAGAACGGCTTGACCAGGTAGTCGTCGGCTCCGTCGCGCAGCAGCCGGATGATGTCCGACTCGTCACTGCGCGCGGTCGCGACGATGACCGGGATGCGGCTGACGGCGCGCATCATCTTCAGCGCCTGGCCGCCGTCGAGGTCGGGCAGCCCCAGGTCGAGGACGACCAGGTCGGGGAACGGCGGCACGAGCCGGCGCATCAGCTCCATGGCCGTGCCCACCGGGGTCACGCGATAGCCCGCGGACGTCAGGGAACGGGCGAGCGCTTCGCGGACGAGTATGTCGTCCTCGACGATGAGAACCGAGGTCATGCGATCACCGTAGGGCAGAGGCCGCGCGGTCAGAGGGGTCTCCGCTCCTCCAGCGCCGCGGCGAGACGCCGACGGCCGCGCGCGAGCCGGGTCTTGACGGTGGCCTCCGGGATGCCCAGGTGCTCGGCGACGTCGCGGACCGGCAGGTCGAGCAGATGGTGCAGGACGAGCACCTGGCGGTACGCGGACGGGAGTTCGCGCATGCTCTGCACCACCACGACGCGGTGCTCGTCGGCCGGCGGCTGAGGAGCGGCGGGGCCCAGGCGGACCAGGGCGGTCCTGGCACGCTGGGCCTGGCGCATGCGGGAGCAGGCGAGATTGTGGGCGACGCGCCGTACCCAGGCGTACGGGACGTCGTAGGACCGGATGCGCTCCCAGCGGGGTACGGCCCGGGTGAAGGCCTCCTGTGTGCAGTCCTCGGCGACGTGGGCGTCCCCGGTCATCAGATGGACGTGCCCTGCGACGCGCCGGAAGGTGCTGGCATAGAAGTCCTCGAACTGCGCCGTCTTGCTCACCGATGCTCCTCACGTACGGCTCCGTCCGGCGCCGGAGAGCGCCTCATGCCGTGATGTCGGCCCGGCCCTTCCGCTGGGGGCTGAAGGGACGGAGGGGGCCGGGCCGGTGTGGCCCTCCGCGGTGGGCGAGGCGTCAGGTGTCACTCGGGCACCGCGGGGGGCCATGCGGACGGTGGTCGTCCGAGGCAGATCCTTACGGGCCGGAGCGGGCGGGCACCATGCCTGCCGGGCACGTCAACGCGCCGCTGCGGCTCAGAAAACCCTGAGATAACACAAGCGCCCCGTGCGCCCTGCGAGGCGTGAGCACACGGTCCGGCGAAGGACAGTGTCCCTGCGGACCGCACGTGCGCGTCCGCAGCACCCCACGACGAGCAGCCCGAGGAGCGGAGCGGGGCCGTCGGACCGCGCCGGGACCGCCCACGGGGAGTCCGCACCGGCGGGCCGGTGCTGTGCGTGCGGATGCGCAGGCGCGTGACGGGCCGGCTGCACCGTGCGTCCGGAGGGCTCCTGGGCAGCGGTCACGGTCAGCGCCCCGAGGAAGGCGGCTGCGGCCGCACCGGTCAGTGCCGATCTCAGCCATGGGCGGTTCCGGCGGTCAGGGAGCATGCGGTCGTCTCTCCTTGTCGTCTTCGGCTGTGGGACGGGTGCCGGAGATCCGGCGGCCGGGAGAGACACCCCGCGCGACCCGGTCGGGTTTCGGCCGTGCAGTCCCGACGGCCCCGCACCGGGGCGCGTCGCGTTAACCAGGGCTTAGGTGAGGGTCAACGGTGCCTTCACCGCTTGTGCGGGCCCTTGCCGCGGTCCCACGCTCGATGGCGGTGAGGCACGGTGGCGGCGCTCCAAGGACGGGAGTCCGTGCGTCACGCGCATGCCGTGACCCGGTACAGGGACGACGTACCGGGTCACGGCCTTTTCCGTGTCTCCGCAGGCCGCCCGCCCCTCGCCCGCCCTCAGTGCATCGGGCCGCCCGCCCCACGCCCGCCGCACGCCCTCCGTGCACCGGGCCGCCCGCCGCAGGCCGCACGCCCTCCGTGCACCTGACGGAACCGGCCGGGAACGAGATTGAACGTTCAGCCTTCAGCGCCCGTACCTGTCCTCGACAAGCTGGCAGGGGTACTGGGGGCACCGGCACCCGTAGTGAAGGCCGACGGCTTCTCCGTGGAGAGGCCCGGCGGTCTTCGCAGGAGCCAGAGGACGTCATGACAGGCACGCGAGGAAAAGGAAAGTCCCGCACGTACCGGATCGCCGGGGTGGGTGTGCTCGGCGCCGGACTGATCGCAGGCACCTTCGCCGCGGCAGGCGCCTTCGCCGGGCAGGACGGCGGGGAGACGCCCGCCCGGACCTACAGTGCGCAGAGCATCGTCTGCCCCTCCGTCGAGGGTCTGCCGGAGATCCCGGCCCAGGCGCAGGAAGAGGTCACGAGGAACCTGGAGCTGCTGGACAAGCAGCTCGCCGAGGCCAACGACCGGCTGGCGCGTTCCCAGGGCGAAGGCGGCCCGAACTTCGTGCAGAACGCGATCCTCCGCCCCCTGGAGGGCAAGCGCACGGCCGCACTGAACCGCATCGAGACCGCCATCGGCCGCGTCGCCGAGAAGCCCGAAGGACTGGAGCGGTTCGCGCCCTGCGCCCTCGGGGGCGAGGGAGGCGCCGGCGACGCCGCGGCGGGCGGCGCCGAGGGCGGGGACGACGAGCAGGCGGAAGACGCGGGGGGTGAGCAGGAGGCCGGTGGCGAGGCCGCAGCGGGCGGGGCCCCGACCGTCAACTGCCCCGACGTGGCGAGCCGGTTGCCGGCCGACGTCCCTGCAGGGGCCCAGGGGCAGGTCGACCGCGAACTCGCGGCCCTGGCCAAGGAGATCGACGAGGCCGACGCGCGGCTGGCGCGGTCCCAGGGCGAGGGCGGCCCGAACTTCGTCGACAACGCCATCCTCGGTCCGCTCGGCAACAAGCGGAAGGCGGTGATCGACCGCATCGAGATCGCGTTCAAGCGCGAGGGCGGCACACCTCCGGCAGGGCTGGAAGCGCTGGCGGAGTGCCGGCTGAACGGCTGACCCACCTCTCCTCCGGCCGACCTCCTGGGACGGAGGGGCGCCTGGACTCGCCATGAGCCGGAGGTACGGCTCCCCACGCCGGCCCGCGTCGGCGTGGGGAGCCGGTCCGAGTCCAGGCAAACGTGCTGTCGGAAGTGAAGCGAGGACATGGTGACCCGATCGCCCGGCAGGGCTCCGCTGCAGAACCGGCTCAGGCTGATCACGGAACTCGGCAGCAGGGCGGGCGTCTCCCACTGGCTCGCCCGCGACGACTGCGACGGGCGGGAGCTGTACGCCCTGCAGGTCTCCGCGGGCCCGGGCGGTGGACTGCGACGCGCCCAGCAGGTCGCCGTGCGCTACCTCAGGCAGAGTGTCTACCTCCAGTCGGTCGACCCCGGCCGCTTCCCCGTCAGCGTCGGCGCCTTCGCGGCGGGCGGCAACGTGTGGTGCGTGGAGGAGCGTCCGCCCGGCCGGACCCTCGGGGACTTCGTCGCTCACCACCGGGTCTCCCGCCCGCATGCCGCGAGGATCGGTCTCGCCATGCTGAGCACGCTGTCCCTCGCCCACAGCAAGGGCATCGTCCGCGGGTTCATCGCCCCCGAGCAGGTGTGGATCGGGCGGTCCGGTGCGGTCGTGCTCAGCGGCAGCGGCTGCGGGGAGCTGCTGGCGTCCGGATGCGTGCCCCTGCCGCCCAGGGCGCGGATCCTCGCACCGGAGATCTGCTCTCGCTCGCCTCTCGAACCGGCGGCCGACCTGTGGGCCTTCGGCAGGATCCTGGCCTTCCTGCTCGTGGGCAACGTCAACCCGTCGAGCGGTGAGGCCGCCCGGGACCCCGCCGTGCGGCTCGTGCGCGGCCTCATGCGGGAGGAGAAGGACGCCAGACCGTCGGCGTCCGCGGCCCGCCGGGCCCTGCTGCGCATCCTCCAGGAGGAGAATCGTTTCCCCGACGCGCCGCCCCGTCCGACTGTTCCCCTCACCCGGCGTTCCCGGCGTCCTGAGGGGCCTTCCGGGACCGCCGAGACGGAGATGTCCTTCAGCTGACTCCCCTTAACGCCGAGGTGCGCGCTCTCCCTGGATGCGGGTGGCGGGACTGCTCTACCTTGCGATGCGTGGGGGCGCTTCCCCGGTGAGGCCGGCGGCGCGTGCCCCGAACGGGTTCCGGCAGCTGATGCGGAACGCGTACCCGCCGCTGCCGTAGCACCGGTGCCCGGCTGCCGCGTCGGCGGACGCGGCCGAGCGCGGGGGAGGCGACCGGGCGTCCCGGCCCGCGCCACCCCCGCGCCGTGCCTCACCCCCGGCGCCCGACCCGCCGCACCTCGATCAGCGCCAGGCTCTCCGGGTGGAGCGTCGGCGCCTGGACGCCGAGCACCGACAGGACGCGGCCCGGCAGTTCGACGCCCTCCGGTGTCCACCAGGGCAGCGGGCTGGTGACCGGGCCCCGGACCGCGTCCCCCGGCGGCAGCGGGGTGACGGCGTAGAGCGCGTCCTCCGCCAGGCCGGGCAGGCGCACGCGGCCCGTCGGCATCTGCACGCTGGTCGCCTTCTGCACCACCGCGTACACGGCACGGGACCGGTCGGGGGCCACCACGCCGTGCACCAGGACCGCGGGATCGTGGTGGTCGGCGTGGACCACCGTCCCGCCGTGCAGCAGCGGGCGCAGCCGCTTGTGGGTCTCGATCCACTCGGCGAGCCGGCGCCGCTCCTCGGGTGTCGCCCGGGTGAGGTCCCACTCGATGCCCATGTGGCCGAAGAGCGCGGTGCCCGCGCGGAAGTCCAGGCCGTGGGTCCGGCCCGTGGTGTGCGAGCCGGGGGCGCCGACGTGCGCACCCATCAGTTCGGGTGGCAGCAGCATCCCCGTCCAGAGCTGGATCTGCTGCCGCTCCAGGGCGTCGATGCAGTCGCTCGTCCACACCCGGTCGCTGCGTTCCAGGATGCCCAGGTCCACCCGGGCGCCCCCGGAGGAGCAGGACTCGATCTCCAGCCCGGGATGGCGCCGCCGCAGCTCGTCCATCAGCGCGTACACCGCGGTGGTCTGGGCGTGCACCCCGCCGACGCCGTACGGGCCGCTGCCGGCGTCGATCAGGTCGCGGTTGTGGTCCCACTTGAGGTAGTCGACGGCGTACTCGCCGACCAGGGCGTCCAGGCGTTCCAGCACGTACGCGTACGCCTCCGGGCGGCCCAGGTCCAGCACCTGCTGGTGCCGGGCCTCGGGCGGCATCCGCCCCGCCGCCGACAGGATCCACTCCGGGTGGGCCCTGGCCAGGTCCGAGTCCGGGTTGATCATCTCCGGCTCGACCCAGAGGCCGAACTGGAGCCCGAGGGAGCGGACGTGCTCGACGAGCGGGTGCAGCCCCTGGGGCCAGACCCCGGGATCCACGTACCAGTCGCCGAGCCCGGCCCGGTCGTCGCGGCGGCCGCGGAACCAGCCGTCGTCCAGGACGAACCGCTCGGCCCCGACCTCCGCCGCCGCGTCCGCCAGGGCGGTGAGGGTGGCCAGGTCCTGCCGGAAGTAGACGGCCTCCCAGGTGTTCAGCGTGACCGGCCGCGGCGTGGCCGGGTGGTGGGGGCGCTGCCGCAGGTGGGTGTGGAAACGCGCCGCCTGGTCGTCCAGGCCCCGGCCGTACGCGCCCATGAGCCACGGCGTGGTGTACGCGGCGCCGGGCGCGAGGCGCATCTCGCCCGGCAGCAGCAGCTCACCGCCGCCGAGGAGCGAGACCCCCGCGTTCGTCCGCTCGGCGAAGGTGCGGTGGTTGCCGCTCCACGCGACGTGCAGGGCCCACACCTCGCCCTCGCGGAAGCCGAAGCCGCGCTCGCCCACCGCGTGCAGCAGCGTGGCGTCGACGCCGGTGCGTCCGCGGCGGTTCTCCCGCAGGTGCGTGCCGAGCGTGAACTCGTGCCGCTGCGGGGAGCGTTCCCGAAGATGACGCCCCGTCAGGTCCAGTACCTCGGTGGCGTGCGCCGGTACGGGGAGCGTGAGCTGCAGCGCGTCCACCGTGTAGGGACCGGTGCCCTCGTTGGTGAGCACCGCGCGCTGGCGCACCAGACCGGACCCGGTCAGCTCCAGCTCCCACCGCAGGGCGAGCCGCGCATGGTCGTCCACGGCCTCGACGGTCAGCGACCGGGGGGCGGGGGAGCGGACCTCCCGGACGGTGAAGGCGCAGGAGAAGTCGGCGCCCTCGCGATGGCCGGACAGCCCCGGGGTGCCCAGCCAGCCGGCCGACTGCTCCGGCAGCACGCTCACCGGGACGGGGACGTCGGGAACGCTGGTGCCCAGCTCGGCGCGGCCGGCCGCGGCGAGTGAGGCGAGGACGCCCGGGCCGCCGGACGCCTCGTCGCCCGGATCGCCGATGCCGTCCGGATCGCCGATGCCGTCCGGGTCGCCCGGGTCACCAGGGTCGCCCAGGTCGCCGAGGTCGGCTCCCCAGTGCAGGATCCGGGGCAGCCGGGGGCCCGCACAGTCGAGGACGAGGCTCGTCCCCGCGGCGCGGAAGTGGAGGAGGTGCTCGGTGGTCACGTACCTGCGCTTTCGATCGGTCGGGTGGGCGCGGCCGGCTCGACGACGGTCAGCTCGCCGACGCCGGCCTCCAGTGCGTCCCGGGCGTGCGCGTCGATGCCCGAGTCGGTGATGAGCAGATCGGCCGTCCCCAGCGGGGCGATGGCCGCCAGGCCGGGGGTGTCCCACTTGGTGTGGTCGGCGAGCACCACGACCCGCCGTGCGGAGCGGCACATCGCCCGGTTCGTCTCCGCCTCCTCCAGGTTGGGGGTGCTGAAGCCGGTCCGGGCGTCCATGCCGTGGACCCCCATGAACAGTACGTCGACCCGCAGCGACGCCAGCGCGGCCACCGCGACCGGCCCCACCAGGGCGTCGGAGGGGGTGCGGACCCCACCGGTGAGCACGACCGTCTGCGTCTGCCGCCGGTGGGTCTCCAGGGTCTGCGCCGCCCGGACGCTGTTGGTGACCACCGTGATGTCGGGGACGTCGAGGAGGTACCGGGCCAGGGTCCAGGTGGTGGTCCCCGCGGTCAGCGCGACCGCGCAGCCCGGAGCGACCAGCCGGGCCGCCGCGGCCGCGATGGCCTCCTTGGCGCCGACCTCACGCGACCGCTTCTCGCCGAACCCGGGTTCCGCGGTACTGCCGTGCTCCGGTGTGACCGCCCCTCCGTGCACCTTGTCGAGATGACCCCGGCGCGCCAGGGACTCCAGATCGCGCCGGATCGTCATGTGGGACACGCCGAACCGCTCGGTCAGCGCGCCGACCCGGATCGAGCCGTGCTGCCGGACGAGCTCGGCGATCCTCTCCTGCCGTTGCCTTGCGAGCATCCCGTCACCGCTCCGGTGACGGGACGCTGTTCTCCCGGACGACCACGACGTCGCCCGCCCGCACGACGGCCCCGCCGTCGGCGACGGCGCCGCTCAGCAGGTCGGTGCCCACGGCGGGGACGGACACGTCACGGGAGGTGTGGTTGATCAGGAAGAGGTACGTCGCGTCCGGGCCGCGCCTGCGGACCGCCTCCACCCCGGCCGGGACCTCGGCCGCAGCCGTGACACCGGCCTCGCGGCAGACCCTGGCCAGCAGCGCGCGCAGGGCGTCCGCGTCCGGCCGCGTCGCCACGTACCAGGACACTCCGGCGCCATGGTCGTTGCGGGTGACCGCGGGGTGCCCCGCGACCGGGCCGCCGCGCGCGGGGTCCGGGTCGAACGACACCACCGTCCGGGCGCCGCGCGGTTCCACGAGCTCGCTCCACACCGTGGCCGCCGAGCCGTCGGAGAGCCGTACGGTCTCCGCCTCGCGCAGCGGGAAGAACTCGTCGACGCGCACGCCGAGCAGGTCCCGGTACGCCCCGGGGTGACCGCCGAGCCGCACGTGGTCGTTCTCGTCCACCACACCGCTGAAGAAGCCGACGGCCGCGTGCCCGCCCTCCCGTACGAAGGCGTCCAGCCGCGACGCGTCCGCGTCGGAGGTCAGGCACAGGCTGGGCACCAGCACCAGCCGGTGGCCGCTCAGATCGCTCGCGGGGTGCACCAGGTCGCAGGTGATGCCCAGCGACCACAGCGCCTCGTACCAGGCGCGCACCAGGTCGAGATAGCGCACGTCCCGCGAGGGGGTCGCGTCCATCTCCAGCGCCCACCAGGCGTTCCAGTCGAAGAGGAGGGCCACGTCCGACTCGACGCGGCTGCCGCGCACCTCCGCCAGGGCCTTCAGGTCCTGCCCGAGAGCGGTGACCTCGCGCCAGGTCTTGGTTTCGGTGCCGCCGTGCGGGAGCATCGCCGAGTGCCACTTCTCGGCACCGGCCCGCGACTGGCGCCACTGGAAGTACAGGACGCCGTCGGCGCCGCGTGCCACGTGCGCGAGACTGTTGCGCCGCATCTGCCCCGGGGTCTTCGCCACGTTGCGCGGCTGCCAGTTCACCGCGGAGGTGGAGTGCTCCATCAGCAGCCACGGAGCGCCGCCGCCCATGCCGCGCGCGAGGTCGGCGTCGAGCGACAGCCCGATGTGCGCCCCGGGGTCCGCGGCCGTGAGGTACTGGTCCACGGAGACGAAGTCGCACGCGTCGGCGAAGGAGAACCCGTCCACCTTCTTCTCCAGCGTGACCAGGAGGTTGGTGGTCAGCGGCACACCGGGGGAGAGGCGGCGCACGATCTCCGCCTCGCGCCGGTGCAGCGCCAGCAGCGCGTCCGAGGAGAACCTCCAGAAGTCGAGCTGCTGCGTCGGATTGGGTACGGCGGCGGTGGCGCGCGGCGGCATGACCTCCGCCCAGTCGCCGTAGCGCTGGCTCCAGAACGCCGTCCCCCACGCCTGGTTGAGCCCGTCGAGGTCCCCGTACCGCTCCCGCAGCCAGTCCCGGAACGCCTCGGCGCTGGTGTCGCAGTAGCAGTGCGCGTTGTGGTTGCCCCACTCGTTGTGCAGGTGCCACAGCGCGAGTGCGGGGTGGTCGCGGTACCGCTCCACGAGCCGTTCGGCGAGCCGCCCGGCCGCCTCGGCGTAGGCGGGACTGCTCGGGCAGAACGTCTGCCGCGAGCCGTGGGTGAGCCGGACGCCGTCGGCGGTCACCGGCAGCGCCTCGGGGTGCCGCAGCGAGAACCACGGCGGCGGGGACGCCGTGGCCGTCGCCAGGTCGGCGGCGACGCCGTTGGCGTGCAGCAGGTCCAGGACCTCGTCGAGCAGCCCGAACTCGTACTCCCCGGGGCGCGGTTCGAGGAACGCCCAGGAGAAGACACCGACGGTGACGAGGTTGACGCCGGCCTCCCGCATGAGGCGGACGTCCTCGTCCCACACCTCGCGCGGCCACTGCTCCGGGTTGTAGTCGCCGCCGTACGCGATGCCGCCGAGACGGTCGGACAGCTGCTTGAGGGCGTCGGTCACGACTTCACCGCTCCCGCCGCCAGGCCGGCCTTCCAGTACCGCTGGAGCACCAGGAAGGTGATGACGATCGGCACCACCGACACGAGGGAGCCGGTGAGGCTCAGGATCTGCAGCGAGGGGTCGCGGCTGACCTGGGACTGCCAGGTGAACAGCCCGAGGGTGACCGGGTAGAGGCGGTCGTCCTGGAGCATCACCAGCGGCAGCAGGAAGTTGTTCCAGATGACCACGAACTGGAACAGGAAGATCGTGACCATGGCGGGTGACATCAGCCGCAGCGACATGGTGAAGAACGTCCGCAGCTCGCCCGACCCGTCGATCCGGGCCGCCTCCAGCAGCTCGTCGGGCACGGAGGCGGCCGCGAAGATGCGCGAGAGGTAGACGCCGAACGGGCTGACGATGCTGGGCAGGAACACCGACCAGAACGTGTTGGTGGCGTCCACCTCGGCGAACAGCAGGAACAGCGGCAGTGCCAGCGCGGTGGCGGGGACCAGGACGCCGCCGAGCACCACGGAGAACAGGAACTCCCGCCCCCGGAAGCGGTACTTGGCCAGGGCGTAGCCGGCCATCGCGGACAGCAGGGTGCCGACGGCCGCGCCGGCCCCGGCGTAGAGGAGGCTGTTGAGGAGCCAGGGCAGGTACACCCCGTCCTGCTTGGCGAACAGCGCCCGCAGGTTGTCGAACAGGTGGAAGTCGGAGAACCACAGTCCGAACGAGTCGACCAGATCGCCCTGGCTCTTGGTCGCGGAGACGATCAGCCAGAACACCGGCAGCAGCATGTAGACAGCGATGACGACCAGGAATCCGGTGGCCGCGATCACGGACAGACGGCTCTCCCGGGGGCCGCGCGGTGCGGTCGTGGAGGTCTTGCGGGGCGCGTGGGCGCCCGCGGTGTCGGTGAGGAGGCTCATGACTCGGCCTTTCGCCCCGTGAGCTTGAGGAATCCGAACGACAGGACGAACGTGGCCAGCGCCAGCGTCACGGACATGGCCGCGGCCTCGCTGTAGTTGTTCGCCGAGGCGAGCGAGTAGGCCGCCAGGTTGGGCGTGTAGGTGCTGGTCACGCTGGTGGAGATGGAGCGCAGCACCTGCGGTTCGGTGAACAGCTGCAGCGTGCCGATGATGGAGAAGACGCCCGTCAGGATGAGGGCCGGACGCAGGATCGGCACCTTGATCCGCCAGGCGATCTTCGCCTCGCTCGCGCCGTCCATCCGGGCCGCCTCGTAGATGTCGCTCGGTATGGCCTGCAGGGCGGCGTAGAGGATCAGCATGTTGTAGCCGGTGTACGTCCAGGTCACGACGTTGCCGATGGACCACAGCATCATCGACGAGCCGAGGAAGTCCGGCGCGGAGCCGGCCTTGTCCAGCAGGTCCACGATGGGCGACAGCCGCGGGTCGTACAGGAAGGCCCACATGAGCGCGGCGATCACACCGGGGATGCCGTACGGCACGAAGTAGGCGATTCGGAAGAAGCGCTTGAGGCGGGCCACCGTCGAGTCCAGCAGCAGCGCGAGCACCAGCGCCAGCAGCAGCATCACCGGGATCTGCACCAGCCCGAAGACCAGCACCCGGCCGACGCTGCCGAGGAACTCGGCGTCGCCGAGCACTTCCTTGTACTGGTCGAGACCGGCGAACACGGTCGTCTTGCGGCCGAAGGTGCCGCCGGTCCGCTCGGTCTTCAGCAGGCTCTGGTAGAAGGCGTAGCCGACCGGCACCAGGGTGAACAGGACGAACGGCACGAAGAACGGCAGGAGAAAGAAGACGGGCGCCCAGTTCCGTCTGCGGCGGGCCGGGACACGGGCGGGGGCGGATTGCGCCGGCGGTGCGGCTGTGGCCGCTATGGGGTCGGCGGTCATGTCGTGGTCTCTTCCTGGGCTGGGCTGTGCTGGCGAGGGGGAACGGGCCGCGAGCGGGACCCGGCGGGCGGGGCCGGGGCCGCGGTGTCACACCGCGGCCCCGGCCCCCTGCCGCCTACTTGGCGACCTCGAGGGACTGCTTCTCCAGCGAGTCCACCGTCTTGGCGTCGGTCGTCTTCAGCGCGTCCTCGAGCGTGCCCTTGCCGCCCAGCGCCCCGGCGATGCCGTCGCCCATGAAGCGGTAGGTGTCGGTCATCGTCGGACCGAACGTCCAGTCCGTGGTGACGTTCTTGGAGGCGTCCGCGAAGACGTCGAAGACCTTCTGGCCGTCGTAGAAGTCCACCGGCTTCTTCAGCGCCGCCAGTTCCAGACCCGCGGTGGCCGCGGGGTAGAGACCGCCCTCGCGGTTGAGGATCTCCAGCGCCTTCGGGTCGGTGTTCAGCCACAGCGCGAACTTCGCGGCCTCGTAGGGGTGCTCGCTCTTGCCGAGGACGGCCGTGGTCGAGCCGCCCCAGTTGCCGGCCTTGTTCTCGCCCGCGGACCACTGCGGCATCGGGGCCACCGCCCACTTGCCGTCGGTCGCCTTGGCGTTGTCACGGATGGTGCTGTAGCCCCAGGCGGCGCTGACCCAGGTCGCCACCTCGCCGTTGTTCCACGCCTTGTACAGCGCCGGGGAGAAGCCCTGCAGATCGGTCGCGACCAGCTTCTCGTCGATCATCTTCTGCCAGTAGTCGGCCACCTCGCCGGCGGCCGGGCTGTCGACGTCGACCTTCCACGTGTCACCCTCCTGCGCGAACATGTTCGCGCCCTTCTGCCACAGCAGACCGCTGAACCAGTTCGGGTCCGTCTGCGAGAAGTGCGTCATGTACGCCTTGGGGTCGGCCTTCTTCAGCTTCTTGGCGGCCTCGTAGTACTCGTCCCAGGTCTTCGGCACGGCTATGCCGTGCTTCTCGAACAGGTCCTTGCGGTAGAAGAGGGCCATCGGGCCGGTGTCCTGCGGCACGGCCCAGACGCCGTCCTTGCCGTCGGCGCCGAAGGTCACCTGCGACCAGGTCCAGTCGACGAAGTCGCCCTGGGCCTCCTTGACGCCGGCGCACGAGGCGATGTCGGTGAGGCCCTCCTGCAGACGGAAGCTCGCCAGCGAGTCGTACTCGATCTGCCCGAGATCGGGGGCATTGCCCGCCTTCAGGGCGTTCGACATGTTCTGGTAGGTGCCCGCGTTGCCGGCGGGCGTCGACTTGACGGTCACCTGGATGTCGGGGTTCTGGCGGTTCCACTCGGCCACCGCCTTGTCGACGCCGGGGATCCAGGACCAGTACGTGAGCTTGACCTTGCCGTCGCTCTTCTCGCACTTCGCCTGCTCGCCCGACGCGCTGTCCTCGCTGCCCGAGCCGCCGCACGCCGCGGTGGCGAGCAGGGGGAGTGCGGCAAGGGCCACCAGGGCCCGGCGGAACGCGGGGCGATGGGTCCGCAGTGACATGGCGTCTCCTCGGGTACGTGCCGCTCCGCTATGTGTCCCGGTGCGGCGGGGTGTCGACACATTGACTGTTAACTACTCGTAAAGTCAACACATCCCATCGCTAGATAACGGAATCAAACAAGAACCGTTATCGGACGCCCGGGCGCTTCACGGATTGGTCTCTACCTGCGGGGATTGGCTTTGCCGATCACGGGACGGGATTGTCGAACGTTGTCAGAAAACGATTCAGTGAATGTGCGGATGTGAACGTTTGGGGTGGGGTGTGGGGCCCGCCCCGCCCTCGCGCGGTCGGCGGCACCGGGCGGCGCGGCATCCGGCGTGACACCTCAAAGTGCCCTGTTCGACTGGCTGAACGCGGGGTCGGGTGGTCATCGGTGTACGGCGCACGGGGCGGCGCTCGACCGTCACGCCGGGCCGGACTCGGCATATGCGGGCGCATACGGGCCCCCGGCCGCCGCTCACGGGCTCGGCGCACCCGCGAGCGGCCCGTGCCGGGGGCCTCACGCTCAGAGGTGGTCCCGCAGGTGGTCGAAGATCGCCCGGCCGTGGTCGCAGAGCTGGTCGGTCGGGGCAGCCGGGGCTGCTCGCCGTCCAGTGGGTCACGACGCGCACCTTGGCGAGGTAGGCGGGCGCGTGGGTCTCCAGTCACCGGACGGCGAGCGCGGTCTCCGTCGTCGGGCCCCAGTTGAGCACGGTCGGCCCGCCCGCGCGGATCGCCTCGACGAGATCGCCGACGGTGCCGGGCTTCGTGCCCTTGAGCGCGCTGTAGTCCTTTCCGCAGGTGGACGACCTGACCACGGGGCGGATGCGGGAGCCGAAGGCGTCGCGTGCGTAGGTGTGCGCCGCGTCGCAGTCGATCCGGACGGTCGTGGACCCGACGGAGACCCTGGCGATGTCGAATCCCGAGGCGTACGTGCCCAGTGCCGCCAGGGCCACGATGTCGTCACGGTCGGTTCCGCCACCGGGCGCTGAGGTCGCTCAGCACCCAGATCCTGGGCTTCGCGCCCACCGGGTCCGGGTCCGGGGCCGGGGGCCTGGCCGTGGCCCGTCGTCGGAGGTGCCGTCGGGGCGCCGGCGCGCTGCACGACGATCCGGCGGACGCGGTCGTTGAACCCGCCGCCGCAGACGTCGCGGTCGGCGGTGAGGGTGAGGGCGGGCCGGGTGGTGGCCGTGGCGTCGTCGAAGAGACGTCCTCGGTTCATGGGCCGTTCCGTTCTGTCGATCGGATGGGAGGAGGGCGGCGGGGTCCGGAGCGGCACGGCACGCCGGAGGGCATACTCCGCACGCGTCAGGTGGGTTTCACGGGTGCGGGACTTGGATTGTGGATCCGACGGCTGCTACCTGAGAGCGCTCTCAAGAAGTCGTCGGTCCCACCGGCGATCGCGAGAGAGCACCTGACGCCGAACGCGCACAACAGAGCCCTCGCGCATACGCCGTTGCCGAGGTCAGTCGCCGACTCGCCCCCGCCCGGTGACTCCCGTACCGATCGCCCCGTCGGCGGCCAACTCGCCCCGCGTGTAACGGATTCCTGTTTGAAGTGTTGACCGTCCCTTGACCTGAGCCTACGTTGACGGCGACTTGAGAGCGCTCTCAGAAGGGTTGCGCATGAGATTCCGCAGACGTCTCGCACTCCTGTCGGCGGCCGCCCTGGCCGCGACGGGCCTGGTGTCCACCGTCGGCAGCGGTGTCGCCTCCGCCGCCACCATCGAGGTGGGCAAGGGAAGTTACAGCGACACCCGGCCGGCCGGGAGACAGGGGCCGTCCAACAACGGGGGCCAGGCGGTCAAACCGAAGGTCACGCCCGCCATGGCGGACAAGCCGGTGCCGACCAACGACTGGTGGTCCTCGCTGATCTTCCAGCGGTTCGCCTCCAACCCGTGGTCGGAGAACATGTACGGCCACCCCCTCACCTACAAGGCGGTCTCCGGAGGTCTGGAGGTCGGCTATCCCACGGACCATCAGATCGTCGGCGGCGGACGGCAGTACGAGTTCGCGCACAAGGCCGACCTGACCCTCGGCCTCGCGGGCCTCAACTCGCCCGACGCCAAGGCGGACGGGTGGAGCGACTGGACCGTCACCCCGTACTGGAAGGACTCCGCGCGCACCCTGCGGGCGACCATCGGCCACGGCCTGCCGTACGTGTACGCCGAGGGCTCCGGCGGCGCGGCGCAGATCAGTGCGGCGGCCCCGCCGACGGTCTTCGCCGACCAGGGCAACGTCCTCGGCGTCACCATCTCCGGTCACCACTACGCGCTGTTCGCCCCGAGCAGCAGCGACTGGACGGTCTCCGGCAACGAGATCCGCGCCGACCTCGGCTCCAAGGACTACTTCTCCCTGGCCGTCCTGCCCGACAAGGAGGCGCTCGCCGACTACGAGAAGTACGCCTTCAGCTTCGTGACCGGCTCCGAGGTCGACTGGGACTACCGGGAGGGCGACGGCGAGGTCAAGGCGACCTACTCGCTGACCACCGAGGCGAAGGAGGGAGAGGAGACCGGCACCCTCCAGGCGCTCTACCGCCACCAGTGGCTGCACACCTCCGACCCGCTGACCGACCACGCCTACGTCTCCTCGCGCGGCGAGATGAAGGTCCGCGAGGGCAAGTCGTTCACCACCACGCAGAAGGTGAACGGCGTGCTGCCCGGGCTGCCGAGCGCCGCGGGCGTCGACAAGGCGAAGCTGAAGACCTACATCAACGACGTGCTGACGCAGGGTGATCCGTTCAGCGGCGCCATCGACACGTACTGGACCGGCAAGGCCCTGGGCAAGCTCGCCCAGCTCGTGCCCATCGCCGACCAGATCGGCGACACGGCCGCCCGCGACAAGCTCCTCCAGCTCATCAAGGCCCGGATGGAGGAGTGGTTCACCGTCGGCGGTCCCTCCGAGTTCTCCTACGACAAGGACTGGCGCACCCTCATCGGCTACCCGGCCTCGTACGGCAGCGACCAGGAGCTGAACGACCACCACTTCCACTACTCGTACTACGTGATGGCCGCGGCGATCGTGGCGCAGTACGACCCGCGGTGGGCCGCCGACTCCGAGTGGGGCGGCATGGTGAAGGAGCTGATCAAGGACGCCGCCAACCCGGCCAGGGACGACGCCAAGTACCCGTTCCTGCGCGGTTTCGACGCCTACGCCGGGCACAGCTGGGCCGCCGGCCACGAGGCGTTCGCCGCCGGCAACAACCAGGAGTCCTCCTCGGAGTCGATCAACCTCAGCGCCGGCCTGATCATGTGGGGCTCGGCCATGGGGGACAAGGCGCTGCGCGACCAGGGCGTCTACATGATGATGACCGAGTCGGAGTCGATCGCGCAGTACTGGTTCGACGCCGACCAGAAGGTCTACCCCGAGGACTTCACCCATGACGTCGTCGGCATGGTCTGGAGCAGCGGCGGCGCCTACGCCACCTGGTGGACCGCCAACCCCGAGGAGATCCACGGCATCAATTTCCTGCCCGTGACCGGCGGTTCGCTGCACCTGGCCCGCGAGAAGGAGATGCTCCGCCGCAGCGTGACCGAGATGGAGAAGGAGAACGGCGGCCCGGCCGTCGAGTGGAAGGACATCTTCTGGCAGGTCCAGGCCCTGTACGACCCGGGCAAGGCCATGCAGTACTGGAACCAGTGGAACGGCGGCTACGTCCCCGAGGCCGGCGAGACCAAGGCCCACACCTACCACTGGGTCGCCACCATGGACTCCGTCGGCGCGCCGGACATGACCGTCACGGCCAACACGCCGACCGCCGTGGCCTTCACCAAGAGCGACACCACGACGTACGCCGCGCACAACTACGGTGCCGAGGAGTGCTCGGTGGTCTTCTCCGACGGTGCCGTGCTGAACGTCCCGGCGAAGTCGACCGCGTCCGGAGCGGGCGACGACACCAGGCTCGGCACGCTGTGCGGCGCCACGGGCGGCGGCGAGGAACCGCCCCCGGCCGACGAGAAGCCCTCCGCGCCCGGCACCCCGGTCGCCGGCGACGTCACCGAGACCTCGGTCAAGCTGACCTGGGAGGCGGCGACCGACGACAAGGGCGTGAAGAACTACGACGTCCTCCGCGGCACGACCAAGGTCGCCACCGTCACCGGGACCACGCACACGGACACCGGGCTGACCCCCGGCACCGAGTACACCTACACCGTCAAGGCCCGCGACACGGCCAACCAGGTCGGACCGGCCAGCGGCGGCGTGACCGTCACCACCGCGGGCGACCCGCCCCCGCCGTACGTCACGGGCGACACCTTCTACCTGCGCTCCGGCGGCGCGCTCGCCACCGAGGCGACCGCGACGAGTTCCTCGGACACCATCCCGTCCGCGGGCGGCACCAACAACGACGGGACGCCGAAGAACCCGGCCGTCTACGAGGTGAAGAACGTCAAGGGCGCACTGAAGGCGGGCGCGGGCACCGCCTTCGCCTTCAAGGTGGACGCCGGCGCCAACGTCGGCTACGCCCAGCAGGCCCGGGTCTCCTACGACCTGACCGGCGACGGCACCTTCGACCGCGTCGAGACGTACCGCTACTTCGCCACCGACCCGGTCCCCGGCTGGGAGGAGTACTCCTCGGCCCGGCAGGGGCTGCACTCCGCGTCGGGCACCCTGGGCGATCTGAACGGCGGCACCGTCCGCGTCGAGCTGTGGAGCGCGCTCGGCAACGGCCCGTCGACCGTCGAGGTGGGCAAGGGCTCCGTCCTCACCATCCCGTTCGCCTGACCCGGAGGCCGGGCTCCGCCCCGGTGGGCACCCCTCCCGCCCACCGGGCCGGGCCGGGCTCCGGCAGCCGGTCCGAGGTGAGTGCGTGTGCGCGTCGTGCGTCGTGCGTCGTGCGTCGTGCGTCGTACGGCCGGCGCCGGGTGGGCGGCGTGCCGTCCCGGCCGCTGTCCGGAGCCGGCCGCCGTCCCGGGCCGGTCCGCTGCCCGCGCGGGGACCGTGCCCGGCCCGGGGCCTGGTCCGCCGCGGGTGACGGCCGGACGAGATCGGTGACATGACACCGCACCGGGCGGTGGGGCGCCGGGCGGGCGGGGTACTCCCCGCCACGGGGGCTACCGGCTTGTCGCCGGGCGGGGCTCCGTGCTTCTGCGGGTTCGTGCCGCGGAGGTTGTCGGCTTCCCGCCGGGCGGGGCTCGGGGCTTTCCCGGGTTCGTGCCGCGGGGGTTGTCGGCTTTCCGCCGGGCGGGCTCCGGGCTTCCCTGGGTTCGTGGCCCGGGGGCTGCTGGCTTCCCGCCGCGGGGGCTCTCCGGACCGGGCCGTTACGGAACGGAACCAGGCGTCACCGGCCGACGGGATCACCGTCGGCCCCGTCGCCATGGGCGCGCAGCGCCATGTGGCCGCCGTGGTGCAGCGGTGTGCTCAGCCGTACACGGGTCGCCTCGCGGCCCGTCGCCGCGTCGACGAGGTGCACCTCCCCGTGGCCGCCGCGGGTGACCGCGATCCAGTCGGAGCCCGGTGAGGCGGCCACCGCTCGCCGCTGGACGCCCTCCCAGGGGGTGCCGCCGCGCCGCGGAGCGCCGTCCATGGCGGGCAGGGGGACGCGGCGGATGCCGGCGGCGCCCTCGTCGGCGTCCAGCAGTACGAGTTCGTCGCCGTCGGGGTGGATACGGGTGAACGCGGTGTGGCGCCGCGCGAGCGCAAGGCGGAAGACGAGCCCGGGGCCGAGTTCCGTCAGCCGCGTGCGGCCCGTCTCCAGGTCGTGGTGCCATGCCTGGTTGGTCCACTCCGGCCAGCGCAGCGGGTCCGGGTCACCGCCGCGCAGCGTGCTCCACAGTGCCGGCCGGCGGGTGTCGAGCCGGAGGTACCAGCCCCGGGCGGGTGCTCCCCAGGGCAGGATCTCCTCGGCGGCGAGGCCGTGGCCCTCCCTCCGGGCCCGGTGCACCCCCTCGCCCGTGGCCGCGAACACCCGCCCCGCGCCGGGTGACTGGGCGTCTCCGTGCCCGTCATCAGGGAGCGGCAGGAGCGCGTGCGGTGTGACCGCCGGGCAGCCGGGCGCGGCCGCGAGGAGGTCCGCGAACCGGTGCACGGCCAGCGCGCCGGGCTCCCGGTGCCGCAGCACGACCAGCGGGTCGCCGCCGCCCAGCACCGTCACGCCCGGTTCGCCGGCGCGCGTGCGCACCCGCGCCGCGTCCCCGGTGGCCAGGTCGAGGACCGTCAGCAGGTCCGACCAGGGCTCGGTGTTCTTGCCCAGGCCGGTGGTCACTGCCAAGAAACGACCGGACGGGTCGCAGGCGAGGTGCTCGGCCGGTACGGCGACCGGGACCGTGCGTTCCACGAGCCGCTCGGCGAAGGGGTCGAGCACGAGGAGTTCCCCGCGACGGTCGTCGACGCAGGCCACCCGCCCTCCCGGCAGCGCCAGGAACCCGGCGTGCTCGGACAGATGCCGCCCGGTGAGCCGTCCCACCACGGCGCCGTCCGGCACGGTCAGCACATGGACGCAGCCGTCCACGTGGTCGGAGACGAACAGGACGGCAGGGGCAGCGGGCATGGTGTCCTCCGGAAAACAGACTGTTGAAAACGATTATCATGTATCTTCGGTGCGTTCCCGGCACCTGAAGAAGAAGCGAGGGCATCAATTGCTGCGCTCACCGTCCACGTTCGTCCGCAGTTGGATCACCGCAGCGATGGTGGGTTCCGTCCTGGTCGGCTGCGGTTCGTCGTCCCCAGAACCCGCGAGTGACAAGGCCGAGCCCGCGACGAGGACCGAGGTCACCGTCGAACCCATCAAGGCGGCGACGGAGTTGACCGACACGAACGGCGTCGAGGTCTCCCTGAAGAAGAAGCCCGAGCGCATCGTCTGCCTGTTCGCGCTGTGCGACGACATCCTGACCGAACTGGGCGTCGTCCCGGCGGCCACCAACAGCACGCTGCTCGCCCACCCGGACTTCCTGGGGAAGGAGAAGGCCAAGGAAGTCGACGTCATCCCCGGCGGATTCATCGCCCCGGAGGTCGAGGCGATCCTCTCCCACAAGCCCGACCTGGTGATCGGGCTGGGGGACACCCACGGCAAGCTCGCCCCGGCGCTCAAGGGCGCCACCACGTTCTGGGCCATGCAGCCCGAGACGTGGCAGGACAGCGTCGGGTACCTGCGCGACGTCGCCGCGCTCACCGGCCGCACCGCCGAGGGGGAGAAGGCGGAGCGCACCTTCCGGACCAAGCTCGCCGCGGCCGAGAAGACCCCGAGCGAGAAGACCGCGCTCATCATCTACGGCAGTGACGAGAACTTCGGCGTCGCCACCCCGGAGGGCGACGTCACCGCCAGCCTGTTCCCGAAGATCGCCCAGTACCCGTGGAAGTCCCGCGGCGTGGAGGGCAGTTACAGCCTGGAGGAGATCCTCGCCCAGGGCGTCGACGTGCTGTTCGTCGAGACGATGAGCTTCGGCGAGGCGGACGGCAAGCTCTCGGAGAAGCTCGCCGGCAATCCGCTCTGGGGCAAGATCCCGGCGGTGAAGAACGGCGACGTCCACGAGGTCAACTCCGAGGTGTGGGCCAAGGGCCGCGGCACCCGTTCGCTGGGCATCGTCCTCGACGAGGCCACGGCCGCGCTGCGGTGAGGACGCCCCTCTCGGCGCCCGCCGCGGCCGATCGCGCCGCGGCGGGCGGACAGCGGCCGAAGCCCGCGGCCCGGAGGTGGCAACCACCCCTGGTGCTCGTGCTCCTGGCCGCCTCCGCGCTCTGCGCCCTCAGCCTCGGCACCCCCTACGTCCCCCCGCACCGGCTGGCCGCCGCGGTGACGGACGTCGACGGCACCGGTCTCGCCGGGATCGTCGTCACCGAACTCCGTGTGCCCCGCCTGCTGCTGGCGCTCGTCGCCGGAGCCTGTCTGGGGGCGGCCGGACTGGTGCTCCAGGAGGCGCTGCGCAACCCCCTGGCGGTGCCGGAGATGCTGGGTGTGTCGTCCGGGGCCGCGCTGGGGGTGGCCGCGCCGCTGGTGCTGACCCTGTCCCTGCCCGCCGCCGTCCAGCCGCTGCTGGCCATCGGCGGCGCCGCGCTGGGCGGTGGGCTGACGTTGCTGGTCGCGGGGCTGGGCCGCAGTCCGTCCGCCGTGCTGCTCACCGGCGCCGCGGTGGCGGCCGCGCTGCAGGCCGCGCTGCTCGTCCTGATGGTGATGGCCGACCAGCTCGACCTCCAGCTGATCTACCGCTATCTGCTCGGTTCCCTCTCCGCCCGGACCTGGGACGACGTGACGGGACTGTGGCCGTGGCTGCTCGTCGCGGTGCCCGCCCTGGTGCTGTGTGCACCGGTGCTGTCGGTGATGCGCCTGGGCGACGAGGACGCCGAGGCACTCGGCGTGCGTGCCCATCGCGCACGGCTGGCGGCGCTGGCCATCGCCGTGGTGCTGATCGCCCCGGTGACGGCGGTGTGCGGGCCCGTCGCGTGGGTGGGGTTCCTCGCCCCGCATCTGGCCCGCTGGTTCGACCCGGCGGCGGGCCCGGTGCGCTGGCTTCCGTGGTCCGCCGCCTGGGGTGCCGTCGTGGTGACGGCCGCCGACGTCCCGGCCCGGCTCGCACTGGCGCCCGTGGAGACACCGGCCGGTGCCTGGACGGCGTTGCTGGGGGTACCGGCCGGGATCGCGCTGATGCGGTCGGGCCGCCGGGGCGGACCGGCCCGACGCGGCCGGACCGCTTCGGCCGCCGTGCGTGCGCTGCTGCCCGGAGCGCACCGCCCGGCACCGGGTGCGGCGGGCGACGTGCCCGGCGTCCGTGCGTCGGGCCAGGCCGTCGTGGACGTGCCCGGCGTCCGTGCGTCGGGCCAGGCCGTCGTGGACGTGCCCGGCGTCCGGGCGTCGGGCCAGGCCGTCGTGGACGTGCCCGGCGTCCGGGCTTCGGGACACGCCCACCCGGACGCGCCCCGCACCCGGGCGTCGGACCGAGCCGTCGCGGACGGGCTCCCCACCCGCGCACCGGCCCACGCCCACCCGAACGAGCCCTCCACCCCGGCATCGGGTCAAGCCCACCCGGACGAGCCCGGGCCCGGCGGCGAGGGTCCGCTGCCTGTCGACACGACCAGAACGGAGGAAGCGCGGTGACCCGGCGTTTCACGGTGCTCGCGGCGCTGGCCGTCGTGTGCGCCGGTGCGGAGCTGGTGGCCGGGCGCGGCATGTCGCCCGGTGTGGTCTGGGACGTGCTGAACGGGGGCGGTGACGCGACGGAACGCCACATCCTCCTCCAACTGCGCCTGCCGCGGATGCTGGTGGCCCTCGGCGCGGGAGCATGCCTGGCCGTGGCGGGGCTGGTCCTGCAGTCCGCCCTGCGCAACCCCCTGGCCGGGCCCGAGGTGACGGGTGTGACCCCGGGGGCTGTGCTCGGCGCCGTCACCGCCACCGCCCTGGGGCTCGCCGGGTGGGACTCGCCGCTGGCCGTGGTCCTCGCCGCCTGCGTGGGCGGGTGCGGCGGAGCGGCCCTGCTGTGGCTGCTGGCCGGGCGCGGGCGCGGTGACCCCGCGCAGACCGCCGTGCACGGGGTGCTGGTGTCGGCGGTGCTCGGCGGCCTCACCGCCATGGTGCTGCTGGTGGAGCCGGGTGAACTCGGCAGCGTGGTGCAGTGGTTGGTGGGCACCACGGAGGGCCGGGTGTGGGAGCACTGGCACCTGCTGTGGCCGTGGGCACTGCTCTGGGGGATCGCCGCCTGGCTGCTGGCCGGGCCGCTGACCCTGCTGCGCTGCGGGGACGACATCGCCCTCGCCGCCGGCCTCTCCGCCCGCCGGGCCCGGACCCTGGCCCTGCTGTGCGCGGTGGCCTTGACGGCGGGCGCGGTGGCCGCCGTCGGGGCGCTGGGCTTCGTCGGGCTGCTCGTCCCGCATCTGGCCGTCGCCGTCTTCGGCGCGGACCTGCGGGCGAGCCTTCCTGGTGCCGCCCTGGTGGGGGCGGTCGTGGTGTGCGGGGCGGACGCGGCGGCGCAGCTGTCCTCGCGGCTGCTGGCGACGGCGCTCGACTCCGGGGGGCTCACGCTGCCGGTCGGGGCGCTCACCGCCTGCCTCGGCGCCGCGCTGTTGCTGGTCGTCGTGCGCCGCACGCCGAGCCGTTCGTTCTGAAGTCGACCGGAGGACAGAGCATGACCGAGTCCGTGGGGATCCACGTCGAGGGGGTCCATTTCGGCTACCCCGGACGACCCGTGCTGCGGGGCGTCGACATGACCGTCCGGCCGGGCGAACTGACCGCCCTCATCGGCCTGAACGGCTGCGGCAAGTCGACCCTGCTGCGGCTGGCCGCCGGGCTGCTGCGCCCCGGCGAAGGGCGCGTGCTGCTCGGCGGGGACGACCTCGCCCGCCTCTCCCGGCGCGCCACCGCACGCAGGGTGGCGCTGCTGCACCAGTCCGCCCCCGCCGTCCCGGGGATGACGGTCGGTCACCTCGTCCGTCAAGGGCGGTACGCGGCCCGCGGCCCGCTGGGCATGCTGCGTGAGGGCGACGACCCCGTGGTGCGCCGGGCGCTGCGCGACGTCGGGGTGGAGGAGTGGGCCGACCGTGACGTCGACGCGCTGTCCGGCGGGGAACGGCAGCGGGTCCGGCTCGCGATGGCGCTCGCCCAGGACACCCGCGTCCTGCTGCTCGACGAGCCCACCACCTACCTGGACCTGCACCACCAGCTCGACGTGCTGCAGACCGTGGTGCGCCTGCGCGAGGAACGCGGGCTGACGGTGGTGATGGTGCTGCACGACCTGGCCCACGCCGCCCGGTTCGCCGAACGCGTCGTCGCCCTGCGCGACGGCCGTGTGGTCGCCGACGGCACGCCCCAGGAGGTCGTGACGCCGGGGCTGCTGGCGGACGTGCTGAAGGTGGCGGGCCGGGTCGGCCGGGACCCCGAGGGGGGCTGGCCGGTGTGTTATCCAGATCACCCCCTCCCCGCACTAGAATATGAAAATCAGATTCATTAAGGTGAGTGTCACGGCGCTCAACCGAACGCCGTATCTCCCCGTAGATGAAGGAGAGTTCATGGACCGCGAGCAGGTCTTCGCACCGATCGCCGACCCGGGTCAGCTGGCGCACGACTCGGCCTCCCACTCCAACGCCCTCGTCGAGAACCCCTTCGAGGACACCGAGGAGTAAGCGAGGGCCTAGCCACCCTCGACCGTGGGCCCGCCCGTTGCCTTCCGGGCGGGCCCCTTCCCGTCCCGCACCCCCCGCACCCCGTCGTCAGGAGGATCCCCGTGTCCCGCAGCCGACTCGTCCCCGGTGCCGAGGTCGTCGCCGTACCCGGGCGAGGGCTCGCCGTCCGTACCCCGGAAGGGGAGTTCTTCAGCGTCCGGACCGGGGACGCCGACGAGGACGCCCTGCTCTCCTTGCTCACGGGCACCGCCACCGGTCCGATGGACGACGAACTCGCGCGTGTGCTGCGGGCGTTCGAGGAGACCGGCTATCTGGCCGAAGAGCCGCCCGACCCGGAGTGGCCCGCCGCCCGCCGGGACATCCGCCTCCTCGGCGACCCGGTCCTGACCGCGCCCCTCGCCGAGCAACTGACCGCCCTGGGCGCGCGGCCCCGCACCACCTCGGCCGTGACCGCCTCCGGCACCACCCCGGCCGTGACCGCCTCCGGCACCACCTCGGCCGTGACCGCCTCCGGCAGCACCTCGACCGTCACCGACTCCGGCAGCACCCCGGTGACCGTCGACGACCTGCTCGACGGGGACCCCGCCGCCGTCGTGTGGTGCCTCGACGGACCCGTGCCGGACGGGCTGTGGGACGCCGCCGACAGCCTGCCCCAGCACGGCGTCGCATGGCTGCGCTGCCACCGCGAGGGCTGGCAGGCGTACGTCGAACCGGTGGCCGCCGCACCCGGCGACGTCACCTCGGCGCACGTCCGCTCCCGCCGGCTCGCCGCCACACCCGCCCACCGCGAACTGGCCGCCTACTGGAGCGGACCCCGCACCTCCGGCGCCCCGGTCCGGCTCGCCGCCCCCGCCGCCACCCTGCTCACGGCCCTCCTCGCGGACGACCTCGCCCGATGGGCCACCGGCGCCCCCGACCGGACCGGCCTCCCGGCCCGCCGCCGGCTCCGGCGCGTGGACCTGCGCACGCTGACCGTCACCGAGCACCCCGTCCTGCCGGTGCCCGACGTCGCCCCGATGCCGAAGAGGGACACGTGACGGCGTTCAGCGCGCCGGTGGGGGAACTCGCCACCGACGTTCAACTCCCGGACGGGGACGGCCCCTTCCCGGCCGTCCTGCTGCGCACCCCCTACGACCGGACACGGCACCGCGCCGAGGCGCGCGGCTGGGCCCGCCGCGGGTTCGCCGCCGTCGTCCAGGACGTACGGGGCCGGCACGGATCACCGGGGGAGTGGCACCCGTACGCCCACGAGACGGCCGACGGCGCCGCGACCGCCCGCTGGATCCGCCGGCAGCCCTGGAACGACGGCCGGCTGGTCGCCTCCGGCGCCTCCTACGCGGCCCACTGCGCCCTCGTCCTCGCCCTCGACGCGCCCGAGGAGGCACGGCCCGACGCCGTCATCGCCGCCGTGCCCGCCCTCGGCGCGGCCGAGACGGCACGCGAGGCGTCCGGCGTGGAACGGCTGCTGTCCCGCGCCGGATGGTGGGTCGCCCACGGCGACCGCCGGGACTCCGACGAGAGCGCCCTGGACAAGGCCCTCGCCGCCGACCCCGGGCTGCTCACCCACCTGCCGCTCACCGAACTCCCCGAGCGGCTGGGCCGCGCCCTGCCCTCCTGGGCCGGCCTGTGGCGGCGGCACGACCGCGGCCGCCTCGTCTCCCGGGCGGCACACGCCGGTGTGCCCCTGCTCGCCGTGGGCGGCCACCACGACCACTTCACCGAGGACACCGTCGCGCTGTGGCGGCACTGGGGCGGACCCTCGGCCCGGCTGCTGCTTGGCCCCTGGGGGCACGGCCTCGTCACCGCCCCCGGACCCGACGCCGGCCCGGCCCACCGGCTGAACCTCGGCGACCTGTACGTGCGCTGGGCCCGGCGCGCCCTGGCCGGCGACCTCGCACCCGGCCGCCACGGCGCGGTCGCGCTCGGCGGCGCCGGACTGTGGCTGCCCGCAGGCACCGAGGGCGAGCCGCGCGCGCAGCGGCTGCGGCTGCTGCACGGCGCCGCCTTCACCGCCGACCCCGGCCGCCCCGTCCGCTCCGACGACCTCACCGTCCCCGCCGACGGGCCCGCCGACCGCTGCCTGCTGCTCTCCCCACCGCTGCCGCGTCCGCTCGACCTGGCCGGACCCGTGCGGGTCCGGCTGCGGGCCACCGCCCACACGCCGTCCGCCGACTGGGCCGCCCGGCTCGTCGCCCTCACGCCGCAGGGGACCGCCGAGCGACTCGCCGTCGGCATCCTGCGGCGCGCGGAACCGGCGGGCCGGGAGAGCGGGTTCACCGTCGAGCTCGGCCGGCTCGCGCGCCGGCTGCGGGCCGGCACCCGGCTGCGCCTGGAGATCGCCGGACACCACTTCCCGGCCCACGCCCGCAACCCCCACACCGGCGACGACCCGATCACGGCCGTCCGGCTGGACGCCTCGCGGCGCGAGGTCGACCCGGACAGCGTGACGCTGACCCTGCCCGTGCTCCCCTCCCGTCCCACCCCCACCGACCCCGCCGAGGAGACCCTGCGATGACGGCGCTGCCGCTGGAAGCACTCGTCGACCCCGTCTGCGGCATCGTCCGCAAGGTCAAGCCCGTCGAGCACCCCGCGGGCGCCCCGCCCCGCTACACCGCGCTCACCGCCGAGATATCCGACGCCCGCAGACTCGGGCTGTGGCCCGCCGACCGGGTCTCCCTCGGCACGACCTTCGGCGACCCCGCACAAGCCCGCATCGCCGCCATAGCCGAGGGCGTCGAGCGGTACTGCGGCAACCGCGTGCCGCCGCCCGGCCACCCCGACGCCCCCCTGCGCGCCACCGCCGCCGAACTGGCCGAGAAGGGCCTGCGGCTCTACGGCCCCGGCGACCTGCCCGCCTACGCCGACTGGCAGTACACCCGGGAGAAGTTCCCCTACCGCCCCCTCACCGAGACCACCCCGGCCCTGTGGACGCGCGGCACCGAACGGCTGCCCGGCGGACGGGAGGCGGAGGTCTGGGCACCCGTCGCGCTCACCCACCTCAACTGGCGTCAGGGCGCTCTGCGCGAGCTGCCCCGCACCCACCACCTCAACTACGCCGGGATCGCCACCGGCCAGGGCCTCGACGACGCCGTCGACCGCGGCCTGCTGGAGATCGTCGAACGCGACGCCCTGGAACTCTGGTGGCATCTCGACGGCCCGGCCCGCGGCATCGACCCGGCGAGCGTGCCCGGCCTCGCCGACGACCTGGCCGGCTCCGCGCTCGACGTCCACATCGTCGAGATGCGCTCGGAGTTCGCCCCCTGCATGGCCGCGCTCGTCCACGACCCGCGCCTCGGCCTGTACGCCGCCGGGTTCGCCTGCAAGTACGACCCGGCCGAAGCCGCCCGCAAGGCCGTCCTGGAAGCCGTCCACACCTGGGTCTTCACCCAGGGCCTGACGGACCCCGACGGCTGGGTGTTCCAGGCCGTGGAGGCCGGGCTGCTCGCCCGCGGGCTCTACCTGGAGCACCGCGCCGACGGACGCTACCTCGACGCGTGCGGCGGGCAGTTCGAGCACGTCCGCGACCTGGGCGCGCACGTGCAGGTGTGGCTGGACGAGCGGATGGCGCCCGAGGCCCGGCGGTTCACCGCGCCCGCGCTCGGGACCGTGCCCGTCGACGCGGTCGAGCCCGGCAGCCGGGAGCGGCTCCTCGGCGCGCTGCACGCGGGCGGCCACCGCGTGATGACCTTCGACCTCACCACAGAGGACGTGGCCGAGACGCCCCTGCGCGTCGCCCGGGTCCTCGTCTCCGGACTCCTGCCCAACGCCCCCGCCGCCTTCGGCTACTTCGGCTGCCCGCGCCTCGCCGAGGCCGCCGTCGCGCGCGGCTGGCGCACCACCCCGCCGAGCGCGCCGGAGGACTTCACGCTGGCGCCTCCGCCGCACATGTGAGGGACGCGGTGGAACACCCCCACGAGGACCGCCCGGTGGAACACCCCCACGAGGACCGCCCGGTGGACCTCGTCGCCGCCCTCGCCCACGCCCGCTCCGCGCAGCGCCCCGGACCCGACACGTCCGCCGGGGCAGCCGTCCGCGCCTGGCCCGGACCGCCGCTGCCCATCCCGCGGTCCGGCCCGGCGGACCTCGACCTGGGAGCCCTGCTGCGCCTGTCCCTGGCGGCCTCGGACGACTCCGGACGCCTCAGGCCCGCGCCCTCCGCCGGTGCGCTGCACCCGGTCGACACCGAACTGGTCGTGGGCACCGGCTGCTCCCTGCCACCCGGCCGCTACGGCTACGACCCGCTGCGCCACCGCGTCCACCACCTCGGGCGGCACCCCGACGGCACGCCACCGGGCGTGACCGCGCGGCTCACCGTCACCGCGCGGCGCACGGTCTCCCACTACGGCCACCGCGCCTGGCCCCTGCTGCTGCTGGACACCGGGCACGCCGCCGCCGCGCTGTACCTCGCCGCCCACGCGCTCGGCACGCAGGAGCCGGACGTACGGCTCGACGGACTCGCCGAGAGCCCGCTGGCCGCCGTGCACATCCCACCGCCCGGCGACCGCGACCCGGCGCACCCCGCCGACGGCGCCCGCACCTCGGCGGCCGCCCGGCCGGCACCGCCCGACGCCGCCCCGGATCCCGCGCCGCCCCTCGGGCAGCCGCCGGATGGCCTGCCCGCTTCCGCCGAGCTGTTGGAGCGCCGCAGTACCCCGCCGCCGCTGTCGGAGGGCGCGCCCGCTCCCGGCGAGGCGTCGGCGCGCCGCGCTGCCCGACCGGCGTCGGTGGACGGTGCCCGTGCTTCCGCCGAGTTGATGGCGCGCAGCAGCACCCGACCGCAGTCGCCGGAGAGCCCACCGGCTCCCGCCGAACTGCTGGCCCGCCGCACTGCCCGACCGCAGTCGGCGGAGGGCCTGCCCGCTCCCGGCGAGGCGTCGGCGCGCCGCACCGCCCGACCGGCGTCGGTGGACGGCTCGCCCGCTTCCGCCGAACTGCTGGAGCGCCGCAGTACCCCGCCGCCGCTGTCGGAGGGCGCGCCCGCTCCCGCCGAGGCGTCGGCGTGCCGTACTGCCCGACCGCTGCTGCCGGGCGGCTCGCCCGCTCCCGCCGAACTGCTGGCGCGCCGCAGCACCCCGCCGCCGCTGCCGGGCGGCCCGTCGCAGGACGCGCTGCGGGCGGTCCTCGGCACCGCCGTACGGGCGAGCACCGCGCTCTTCCCGCCGGCCGCCGCCGACGGCCTGCGCTGGAGCGTGGCGGTCGGTCCGCCGCGGCCCGGCCTGGCCGAACTCGCCCCGGACGGGACGACGCTGCGGCGGTACGCGGCGGGCGAGGCCCGTCCGGCGCTCGCCGCCTGGGCCGCGGGACAGGCCTGGATCGCCGACGCGGGCGCCGTCCTGCTCGCGCACGGCTGCCCGGCGGACGCCGACGCCGCGCACATCCGCCGCACCCACCTGGTGGCCGGCTTCGCCGTCCACCTGGCCCATGTCACCGCCCTGCGCCACGGGCTGGCCGCCCGGCCCGTCGGCTCCTGGCAGCAGGCGGATCTCGGCGCCGCGCTCGGCGCCGCCCCGGGCCGCGACTGGGTCGTCCACGCCCTGGCCCTCGGCACCCGCCACGCCGACGAGGAGAACACCACGTGATCGTCCACCCCGAACTGCGCCGCGCCGCCGGACACGCACGGCGCCCCCTGCTCACGGCCACCCTCCTGCAGGGCGCCGTCACCCTCACCCACCTGGCGCAGGCCGCACTGCTCGCCCTGGCGCTCGCCGCCCTGGCCCGCGGCGACACCGGCCGGCTCCCGTGGCTGCTGGCCGCGGTGCTCGCCGTCGTCGCCGCCCGGGCCGGACTCGCCGTGTGGCAGCGGCGCACCGCCACCCGGGCCGGAGCCCGGGTCAGGGTGGCCCTGCGCGACGAACTCCTCACCCGCCTCGGCCGGTTGGGGCCCGCCCACCTGACCACCGCGAGGGCCGGAGCCGTCCGCACCACCCTCGTGGAGGGCGTGGAGGGCGTCGACGCCTACGTCTCCCGTTACCTGCCCCAGCTCCTGATCACCCTCACCGTGCCGCCCCTGGTCCTCGCCGCCCTGGCCCTGGTCGAACCGCTCGCCCTGCTCGGCCTGGTCCCCGCCCTGCTCCTCGCCCTGGCCGGGCCGCGCGCCTGGGACCGGCTCCTCGCCGCCCGCGGCAAGGAACACTGGGACACCTACGAAGGACTGGGCGCCGACTACCTGGAGGCCCTCCAGGGCATGCCCGCGCTGCGCGCCGCCGGCGCGGTCGGCCGGACCCGGGCACGCCTGGAGAAGCGGTCCGCGGCGCTGCACCGGGCGACCGTCGCCAAACTGCGGGTGTCGCTGGCCGACACCGGCATCACCGACCTCGCCATCCAGGGCGGCACCGTCGCCGCCGCGCTCCTGGCGTGCCGGTCGGCCGTCACCGGATCGACCACGGCGACCGGCACCTACCTGATGCTGCTGCTGGCCTCCGAGTGCTTCCGGCCGGTCCGCGACCTGGCCCGCGAGTGGCACGCCGGATACCTGGGCGTGTCCGCCGCGGACGGACTCGCGGCCCTGCGCACCGCCGAGCCGGCCGTCCCCGACACCGGTACGGCCCCCGCACACTGGCAGGCGCCGCCCGAACTGCGCTTCGAGAACGTCCACTTCACCTACGACGGAGCACCGGCACCCGCTCTGCACGGCGTCTCCTTCACCGCGCAGCCGGGCCGGACCACCGCGCTCGTCGGCCCGTCCGGCGCGGGCAAGTCCACGCTCCTGGCCCTGCTCCTGCGCCACCACGATCCGCAGCAGGGCCGGATCACCCTCGACGGGAGCCCCACGACCGCCTACGCGCTCGACGCGCTGCGCCAGGGCATCGCCGTCGTCTCCCAGGAGACGTACCTCTTCCACGCCACCATCGCCGACAACCTGCGCCTGGCCCGGCCGGACGCCACCGACGAGGACCTGACCCGGGCGGCGCGCGTCGCCGGCGTCCACGACGAGATCGCCGCCCTCCCCGACGGCTATGCCACCGTCCTCGGCGAGCGCGGCGCCACCCTCTCGGGTGGCCAGCGCCAGCGCCTGGCCCTCGCGCGGGCCCTGCTGGCGGACGCCCCGGTGCTCGTCCTCGACGAGGCCACCAGCTCCGTCGACGAGCGCCGCGAGGCGGACATCGTCCGGGAACTGCTGAACGCCGCACGCGGCCGGACCGTCCTGGTGGTCGCACATCGGCTGGACGCCGTCCGGCACGCCGACCGCATCGTCGTCCTCGACGAGGGACGGGTGGACGCCGTCGGCGAGCACGCCGAACTCGTCGGGGCCGGCGGCGTCTACACGCGGCTCGTCGAGGCCGGCCGCGCCCACCGAGGAGAACTCGCCGCATGAGCACCGCCACCCCCACCACCACTCCACCCAGCGCCACCACCACTCCAGCCGCCACCACCGACGCTCCCCGCGACCCGGACGCCCCCGCGCGGGGCGCGCTGCGCGCCCTCCTCCCCGCCCTCGCCGAGCACCGCGCCATGACGGCACGCACCTGCGCCGTCGCGCTCCTCGAACAGGGCTCCCTCGTCGCGCTGCTGACCCTGGCCGCGCACACCGTCGGCACCGCCGTCATCGAAGGACGCGCCCCCTCCGCAGCCACCGTCACCGCGCTCGTCGCCCTGGTCCTCGTCCGCGCCCTGACGACTTGGCGGGAGATGGACCTGTCGCACGACCTCGCCTACCGGGTGCTGGCCGCCCTGCGGATCCGCGTCTTCGACGGGCTGGCCCGCAGCGCGCCCGCCCGGGTCGCGGGCCGGCGCAGCGGCGACCTCGCCGCCACCGCGATGGCCGACGTGGAGGCACTGGAGTTCTTCTACGCCCACACCACGGCCCAACTGCTCGCCGCGGGAACGGTGTTCACCGGCGGTTCCGTCGTCCTCGCCGCCGTGGAGCCGTGGCTGCTGACCGCCGTGCTGCCGGTCGCGGCCCTGCTCGCCGCGGCGCCCTTCGCCGACGCCCGCGCCCGCGCGGCGCGCGGCAGCCGCACCCGCACGGCCGTGGCGGGACTGTCGGCCGACACCGTCGAGACCGTCGACGGGCTGCGCGAACTGCTCGCCTTCGGCGCTCTGGAGCAGCGCCGCCGCCGACTGGCCGAGCGGGGGCGGCAGGTGGGCGACGCCCAGCGCGCCGAGGCCACCTGGGAAGCCGTCGCGGGCGCGGTCCGCGACCTCCTCATCGTGGCCGCGGTCCTCGGCGTGGTCGCGGCGGCCGCCCAGTCGGTGACCTCCGGACGCCTGCACGGCGCGTGGGCCCCGGCGGCGATGACCCTGGCCCTGTCCGTCCTCGGCCCGGTCGCGGAGTCGGCCCGCGCCCTCAGCCAGGCCGTGGCCCTGCGCGCCGCCGCCGCCCGCGTCGGCGCGGCCGTCACGGCCCCCGCGCTCGCGCCGCCGCCCGCCGCACCCCGCGCCCTGCCCCCGGGACCGCTGGGCGTCCGGCTGCACCGGGTGCGGTTCGACTACGGCGGCGGGCCCGTCCTGGACGGCGTCGAACTGACCGTCCGCGCGGGGCAGACGCTCGCGCTGGTCGGCGCCTCGGGCGCGGGCAAGTCGACCTGCGCCCACCTGCTGGCCCGCTTCTGGGATCCGTCCGAGGGCGCGGTCCAGCTGGTGCCCGCCCACGGCGACCCGGTGGACGTGCGGGAGGTCAGCGACGAGGAACTGCGGCGCACGGTCGTCCTCGTGGGACAGGAGACGCCCCTGTTCCACGGCACCCTCGCCGAGAACCTGCGGCTCGCCGCACCCGACGCGGACGACGACCGCCTCACCGAGACGGCACGGCTGTGCGGCGTCGACCGCATCGCCCCGATGGACACCCTCGTCGGCGAGCGCGGCGCGACGCTCTCGGGCGGCCAGCGGGCCCGCATCGCCCTCGCCCGCGCGCTGCTGGCCGGGCCGAGGGTCCTCGTCCTCGACGAGTCCACCGCCCACCTCGACAACGCTGGCGACGCCCAACTCGCCACCGCGCTACGGCAGGAGGGCCGCACCACCATCGTCATCGCACACCGCCGCACCACCGTCCGCCGCGCCGACCGCGTGGCCGTCCTGGAGGAAGGCCGCATCACGGAGGAAGGCACCTGGGAGGAACTCACCGCCCGCCCGGACAGCGCGCTCAACCGCGTACTGGCCACGACTCCTTCGTGAGCGCGGGGCGCCCGGGGCGGCTGCGGACGTCCGGTGGCTCGGGGGCCGGGCAGGAGGACGGGACGGGCAGCCGGCGCACGGGCCTGGGTGGGGAGCGGAGGGCTTGCCGCTCACGTCGCCGGCAACGCCGTGGCGAGCAGGACGACCCCGAGGGAGCCGACGAGGGAGACGACCGCCAGGGCACGGGCCAGGTCGGCGCGGCCCCTGGCGTGGGCGATACCGTGGCCCGCGGCGGCGAGCATCACCGCCGCGAACAGGGCGAGTTTGACCGCCAGGGTGCGGCCGTAGCCGGGTTCGGCCAGGGAGGCCCAGGTCACGCCCTTGTGCCAGGCCATGGCCCAGCCGGTGGCCAGCTGCACGGGCAGGAACACCGCGCCCGTCAGCATGCCGAAACGGCGGCCGGCGGCGGCGGTGAAGGGGTCCTTGGCCTCCGGGGCGAGCAGGTGGCGGGCCAGCGGCAGCACCACCAGGGAGAGGGCCAGCTGGCCGCCGACCCACAGGGCGGCTCCGGCCACGTGCGCGAAGCGGACCAGGGACCACCAGCCGACGGTGTCCACTACTCGCTCACCTCCACCGTGCCGTGGGCTCCGGCCTCGGCGTGGCGCATGTCGTGGTCGACGAAGGCGTAGTGGCCGGCCTCGGGGAACGTCGTCTCGACGAAACCGCCCTGCGCCGGGGCCAGGTCCAGCACCTGCGCGCCGCCCGCCCCGGCCGGCCGGAGCAGGTGGGCGCCCTCCTTGTACACGGTGTCGAAGACGGTGCCGACCACGTGGAAGGCGATGCCGTCGCCGGGGCCCGCGGCGACCACCCAGAAGCGGGCCCGCTCGCCGGCCCTGGCCTTCAGGGGCCGCTGGGCGTACTGGTTCGCGATGCCGTTGAACACCCAGGCGTCGGGGGTGTTCCGCCGCATCTTCGTCACCTGGGCGGTGCTGCCCGGGGTGCCGAGGTAGAGCGCGGAGGAGAGCAGCAGGTACTCGCGGTCGACCCGGTCCAGGCCGGGCGGGTCGATGACGACGGCGCCGTACATGCCGTTGCCGATGTGCTGGAGCATCGGTGCGGTGCTGCAGTGGTACAGCCATGCCCCGGCCCGCTCGGCGCGGAAGCGGTAGACCAGGCGCTCGCCGGGCCGGATCGTGCGCATGGGCCGGTCGGGGGCGAGGGCGCCGGCGTGGAAGTCGATGCCGTGGCCCATGCCGTGGTCGTCGTTGACGAGGGTGATCTCGAAGACGTCGCCGACCTTGCCGCGCAGGGTGGGGCCGGGCGCGGTGCCGCCGAAGGTCCACATCTGCTGCTTCACACCGGGAGCGACCTCGACGGTGGTGTGCGCGGCGTGCAGTTCGGTCCGGTGGACCCTGCCGCCGGGGGCGGGGGAGAGGCGGGCGTCGCGTGGCCGCCAGCCGGGGGAGAAGCCGGCGGAGAGGTCCAGGGCGCCGTCGGGGGGTTCGGCCGTGGCGTGGCCGGAGTGCGCGCTCGACTCGGGCGTGCCGCCGGTCAGGACGATGTCCATGGACATCCCGGCCGCCCGGTGACCCGGCAGGGTGCACCACGCCTCGCGGTCGCCGGTGACCGGCCCGAGGTCGAGGACGCGGGTGTCGCCCTTGCCGAGCATGGGGGTGGCGGGCCCGTTCTCTACCTTCAGGTCGTGGCGCTGGGCACTGGTGTTGGTGACCCGCAGCCGTAGCCGGGTGCCTGCCGGGACTTCGATGCGGGCCGGGCGGATGCGCAGGTCGGTGAGGGTGACGGCCACCGTCCGGACGGCACCGGTTCCCGTGCCCCCGCCTCCGGTGGCCAGGGACCCGCCGCCCGTGCCGCCACCGCTGTTGGCCACCAGCACGGCCAGCACGATCAGCACGGTCCCCGCGGCGGAGCCCCATAGGACGGGACGCCGTCCCCCACCGCTGCCCCCGGTGTCCGTCCGGTGCGCCCGGCCACTGCGGACGAGCACCGCCACGGTCAGCGTGAGGAAGGCGACCGCCGACGCGGCGGCCAGCAGGGTGCCCGCCGTGCCGGCGGGGCCGGGCAGGGGCAGCGCCAGCAGGACCACACCAACGTTGAAGGGCAGCAGCCGGTGCGGCCAGCCCCGCTCGAGCACCGCCCGCAGACCGGCACGCTCCTGGGGGCCGGAGGCGAGCACCACCGGCAGCAGGTAGGTGAGGGCGCCGACGAGGATCTGGGCGACGAACCCGATCAGCAGCACCGGGACCAAGGTGTCGAAGCCGGTCTGTGCGGCGGGCAGCGGGCGGGTGAGGAGGAGCGCCAGGTCCGCCGTCACGGCGATGAGCAGCCAGCAGCCGGACGCGGCCAGCGTCCAGGCCGCCGCGGCGGACACGGGCCTGCCGCCGCGTACGGTGCGCACCAGCAGGTCGACGGCGACGGCGACTCCCTGCGCGTACAGGGCGAGACCGGCGGCGGCCGGCCAGCGCCACCCGAACGCCAGCGCGACCACCGTCAGCAGCAGTCCGCCGCCGGTGAGCCGCAGCACCCACCGCGCCACCCGGGTGGTCCGCTCCTTCATCCGCACGCCCAGCACGGTGGGCCACAGCATGAACAGCGTGCCCAGCACGGGCAGCCCGATCCAGCCCAGCAGCGTGACGTGCACATGGGCCAGCCGCAGCCCGGTGTGGTGCTGCGGACCGGCGCTGCCGGTGGCCAGCAGCCAGCCCAGCACACCGCCGACGACCAGTGCCGCGGCGGCGACCCGGTAGTAGCCGGCGATCGGCGCGAGCCGCCCGCCCAGCGCCCCCCGGCCCAGCCGGACCAGCACGGCCAGGTGCGCCGTGATCGCGACGACCAGCAGCGCGCACCCGGCACCCGTCAGCAGCGGCAGATCACCCCAGACGCCCGTGAGCACCCCGGCGACCGCCGCGTTGACGGCGGCCAGCCGGACGGCGCTCCACCGCCGGTCGGGCCGGGGCGCGTGCAGCATGGCGACGGCGAAGTGCTCGCTCCACACCACGATCGCCGTGGTGGCCGCGCCGAGCAGGAACAGGTGGACGGCCAGCCAGCGGGCCACCGGGAGCGTCTGCTGGGCGCTCGCCGCCAGCAGCGCGAGGACGGCCCACACCGCGACCAGGGCGTGGGCGGCCAGATGGTGTCCACGCCGGCCGGACGCCTTGAACCTGCTGGGCGGGGGACCGCCGGCGGGGGCGGGGTCTTCAGTCTTGCGGTACACGGTGCTCCTCGCCGCCCGGGGCGGCGGTCGGACGGTTGCGTGCGGGGGATGCGGTCCCGGTGGCGCCGGACAGCAGCGCGGCCAGTTCCCGCTGGTGGGGGAAGGAGCCCGGGACGTAGCCGCACCAGGGCTCCTCGGCGTACGGGTCGCCGTGGACGCCGTAGGCCCGCGACCGCGAGCCGCCGCACACCCGGCGGAACTCGCACCGCCCGCAGCGGCCGCCCAGCATGTCGGCGGCGCGCAGGCCGGTGAACAGCGGTGAGGTCCGGTAGATCGAGGTCAGGGGCGACTCGCGCACGCTCCCCGCGCTCAGCGGCAGGAAGCCGCTGGGATGGACGGTGCCGGTGTGGGAGACGAAGACGAAGCCGCGGGCCGCGTTGACGTCCAGGGGCGGGCGGCGCACCCGCCGCTCTCCCGCGTCCAGGCCCAACTCGGCTACGCGCTCGCGCAGTTCCCGGTACAGGGGACCGAGTCCGAGGGCCGCCACGTGGTCGTCCCCCTTGGCGGCGAGGATCTGCCGCTGCAGGGCGACACGGCGGAAGTGATGGGCCTCGGTCGTCTTGGCGGGCACGGTCAGACCCACGTCGTACACGAAGTTCAGGACGTCCTCCACTTCGCCCGGCGTCAGCGCGCCGAGGGCCCGGCCGCGCCCGGTGGGCACCAGGAAGAAGGCGCTCCACAGCATCGCCCCGTGCTCGGCGACCAGCCGGACGATGTCGGGCAGGTCGTGCAGGTTGTGCCGGGCGACGGTGGTGTTGATCTGCACCCTCATCCCGAGGGCGAGGGCGGCGTCCCAGGCGTCCAGGGTCCAGCGGAACACGCCGGGCACGCCCCGGAAGTCGTCGTGGAGCGCGGCGGTGGAGCCGTCCAGGCTCAGCGACAGCCCGGCCGCCCCCGCGGCGTGCACGGCCCGCAGCCTCTCCTCGGTGAGGGTCGGCGTGCCGGACGGCGACACGGCCACCCGGACCCCGATCTCCCGCCCGTACGCGATGAGTTCGGTCAGGTCGGGGCGCTGGAACGGGTCTCCGCCGGTGATCACGAACAGCGGGGCGGGCTGCCCGAAGGCGGCCACCTGACGCAGCAGGTCCCGGGCGGCGGCGGTGTCCAGCTCGCGCGGGTCGCGGTCGGGCACCGCCTCGGCCCGGCAGTGGCGGCAGGCCAGCGGGCAGGCGCGGGTGGACTCCCAGATGACGATGAAGGGCCGCTCGGTGGCGTCGTGCCGCTGGCGGCGGATCGCGCGGGCGGTGCCGGCGCTCATCGCGCCGCCCTCCCCGGGCCGTTGAGGGTGTGTCCGGCCGCCCTGGAGTCAGGGCAGACGAGGCGGGCGGCCGGACGGTGACCGGTCCCGACCATGCGCGGCAGCCCTCGCGAGCGCCGGCGGCGGAGCCGGCCGAGCGGGGGCCGGTAACGGTCGTGCACGGGAAACCTCCAGGATCGGTCGGCTGTCAGCATCCACCGGGGACCGCGGGCGGCGCGGCGGCCGATGGTCCCGCGAACACGGGGCAACGGTCCCTGTTCCGCGCATCTGCGGGGTCCGGGGGACCGCCGGGGGTGCGCGCGCCTACGGGTTCGGCGGGTCGCCGGGGTTACGGGCGCTTACGGGGTTCGGCGGACTGCCGGGGTTCGGCGGACTGCCAGGGTTTCGGGCGTCTGCGGGATTCGGCGGGCCGCCGGGGTTTGGGGCGTTTGCGGGGTTCGGCGGACTGCCAGGGTTTCGGGCGTCCGCGGGGTTCGGCGGACCGTCCGGGTATTTCGCGCGTCCACGAGGTCCGGCGGACCGCCGGGGTTCCGCGCGTCGACGGGGTCCGGCGGACCGTCCGGCCCCCGGGCCGGGGCGTGTTCAGAGGTGCCGCGGGCCGGCCGTGTTCAGCGGTGGTGCGCGGTACGGGGCGTCAGGGCGTCCGCGGTGGCGAGCAGGGCGACGCCCAGACCGGTCAGTGCGGCGCCGAGGCCCGTGACCAGGGTGGTGAGGTGCCACGCCTGGTAGGCGGACAGCAGCGAGGCGCGCAGGGTCTGGCCCATGAACGCGGTCTGGCGCAGCTCGGCCAGCTTCTCGTCGTCACCCCCGGCGGCATACAGCTCCGACGTGATCTCGGCGTAGGTGCGGCCGCCCGTGGCGTGGGCGAGATTGCCCTGGATGAACCGGGCGTAGGCGTGCGCCGCGGGGCCGGTGTCGACGTCGCCGCCGGCGTAGGAGGCGAGTTCGGCGGGCAGCCCGCGGCGAGGGAAGGTGATCTTCTGGGCCGTCAGCTCGGCGCGGATCTCCTTCCTGCCGCTGCGGGCGCGCAGCAGCATGACCGGTCCGGCGACCGACAGCGCGACACCGACCGTCCCGAGCAGGGCGGCGGCGCGCCGGTGTGATCCGTTCATGACCTGGTGTTCTCTCTTTCCTCGGACTCGGATCCGGATCCGGATCCGGATTCGGAGTCGGACTCGGACGCGGGGTGGTGTCGTACGCGTGTCAGTGACGGCTGAGCCGCAGCCGCCAGGCCTCCGGGCCGCGTACGAGGTACTCGACGGAGAAGGCCCCGGGGTGGCGCTGCTCGATCTGGGCCAGCAGCGGCAGCGGGTCGTGCGGGGCGACCAGCACCATCGCGGTGCCCGCCGGGACGGCGTCGAGCGCGCCGAAGACGGTGGCGTGGCGCAGGGCGTGCGGCACCTCCCGCACGTCCAGCTCCGGTTCGGCCGCCTCCGGCGCGTCGCCGCAGCCGCACGCGCCACCGCAGCCCCCGGCCTCCTCGGGCCGTCCCGCGCGCGGGGCGCGGCCCTCCGCAGCGCCCCCGGCGTCCCCGGCGTCCCTGGCGTCCCTGGCGTCGTCCCCGGCGCTCCCGGCGCGCGGGTCACCGGCGAGCCTGCGGTGCATGTCCGTCATCAGCCCGGCGAGGGAGACCTCGGGTGCCAGGGCGAGCAGCGGCAGCACGAGGCCGTTCTCCTTGGCCACGTGCTCTTCGAAGAGGACCTGCAGCGCCCGGGCGTCGGCCGCCGCGTCCGCCGGGCCGGGCGCGGCGCGCAGGGTGTCGGCCAGCGTGGCGAGGCAGCGGTGTTCGCCGACCAGGCTCTCGACGAGCAGGCGGGCCTCCGGCAGCCCGTGCGCGGCGGGATACAGCGCGGCCTCCTCGGCCGCGGCGTGCGGCAGCAGCGAGCGGTCGCAGAAGGCCACCAGCCCGGCGTGGATCCTCTCGGCGGCGCCGGGGTCGCGGCCCACGGCCGTGAGCAGCATCTGCACCCGGCCGGCCAGTTCCCCCGCCAGGCGGGCGTGGTGCGCCTCGGCGCTTTCGAGGGCCGCGGCGTCCTGAGGGTCCGAGGCGAGAGTGAGCACGCTCATGGTCGTGTCCTTGGCAGGTCGGGCCGGCGCGGCCGGGGTGTGCGCGCACAGGCGGCAGTCCGGGCGCCGGCTCTCGGGCGGGTGCCGCGTCCGGCCGCACCGCGCGACCGGACGCGCGAAGGAACCGGAGGGCACACGCCGTGCGCGCCGCGTCTCCTGCGGCCGGGGGACGGGTGAACGGCCGCAGACGGACACGGGAACTCGGTCGCACGGGCGGACGGGCCTCCGCGGTTCGATCCGTGCTCAGCATGCGGCCCCGGTCCCGGCGGTCCCCCCGGCCGACCGGACCCCATCACCGGGACCATTGGTCCCCTCTCCGGCCGGCAGGATGGGGCCGGAGGGACACCGTGCAGGGACCGCCGGCCCCGGGTGCGGCAGGTGCCGCGCCCCCTAGCGTTCCGGTCCATGGAGAACGATCACAAAGCCCGGCGTCAGGCGCCGGGCGCCGGTGCGGGCTGGCCGCTGGCCACCCGCAGACTGCTCACCCGCCGCGAGGTGTCGGCCGACGGACGCGCCGTGTTCGGCACGGGCGACCCCAAGTGGGAGGGCTTCTACCGGGACAGGTGGGCCCACGACAAGGTCGTGCGCTCCACCCACGGAGTGAACTGCACCGGCTCGTGCTCGTGGATGGTGTACGTCAAGGACGGCATCATCACCTGGGAGCACCAGGCCACCGACTACCCGTCGATCGGCGCCGACTGCCCCGAGTACGAGCCGCGCGGCTGCCCGCGCGGGGCGTCGTTCTCCTGGTACACGTACTCGCCCAGCCGGGTCCGCTACCCGTATGTGCGGGGCGCGCTGCTGAAGCTGTGGCGCGAGGCCCGCAAGCGGCTCGGCGACCCGGTGGCGGCCTGGGCGGAGATCACCTCCGACCCGGCCAAGGCCCGCGCCTACAAGCGGGCCCGGGGCAAGGGCGGCCTGGTGCGGGCCGACTGGGACGAGGTGAGCGAGCTGGTCGCCGCCGCGCAGGTGCACACCGTCAAGGCGTACGGCCCCGACCGGGTCGCCGGGTTCTCGCCCATCCCGGCGATGTCGATGGCGTCGTTCGCGGCCGGGGCGCGCTTCCACTCGCTGATCGGCGGCACGCTGCTGTCCTTCTACGACTGGTACGCCGACCTGCCGATCGCCTCCCCGCAGGTCTTCGGCGACCAGACCGACGTACCGGAGGCCGCGGACTGGTGGAACGCCGGCTACCTGATCATGTGGGGCTCCAACATCCCCGTCACCCGCACCCCCGACGCGCACTTCCTCACCGAGACCCGCTACAACGGCACCAAGGTCGTCGCCGTCAGCCCCGACTACGCCGACAACGTCAAGCACGCCGACGAATGGCTGGCCCCGCACCCGGGCACGGACGGCGCGCTGGCGATGGCCATGGGCCACGTGATCCTGCGCGAGTTCCTCGTGGAGCGCGAAGTGCCGTACTTCCAGCGGTACTTGCGGACCTACACGGACGCGCCGTTCCTGGTGACCCTGCGCGAGCACGCACACGGACTGGTCCCCGACGGGTTCCTCACCGCGGCCGATCTCGGCCGGGACGACGAGGAGCACGCCGAGCACAAGACCGTCCTGCTGGACCGGGCCACCGGAGAACCGGTGGTCCCCGGCGGCTCGCTCGGCTTCCGGTGGGGGGAAGCCGGGCGGGGCCGCTGGAACCTCGAACTCGGAGACGTCGAACCCGAGCTGAGCCTGCTGGAGTCGGCCGAGGAGACGGTGCAGATCGCCCTGCCCCGGTTCGACGAGGGCACCACCGAGGGCGGCACGGCCATGCTGCGGGGCGTGCCGGTCCGCACCGTCGGCGGCCGTCTGGTCACCACCGTCTTCGACCTGATGCTCGCCCAGTACGGCGTCGCGCGCCCCGGCCTGCCCGGCACCTGGCCCACCGGCTACGACGACGCGGCCGAGCCGTACACCCCCGCCTGGCAGGAGACGATCACCTCCGTCCCGGCCGGGCAGGCGGCGCGGATCGCCCGGGAGTTCGCCCGCAACGCCGAACGCACCGAAGGCCGCTCCATGATCGCCCTCGGCGCCGGCACCAACCACTGGTTCCACTCCGACACCATCTACCGGGCCTTCCTGGCGCTGACCACGATGACCGGCTGCCAGGGCGTCAACGGCGGCGGCTGGGCGCACTACGTCGGCCAGGAGAAGGTCCGCCCCGTCACCGGGCAGCAGCACCTGTCCTTCGCCTTCGACTGGCAGCGCCCCACCCGGCACATGGCGGGCACCTCCTACTGGTACCTGAACTCCGACCAGTGGCGCTACGAGGCGTTCGGGCCGGAGGAGCTGGCCTCCCCGCTCGGCAAGGGGCGGTTCGCGGGCAAGGGGTTCGCGGACTGCCTGGCGCAGGCCGTGCGGATGGGCTGGACACCCGGCCACCCCGGCTTCAACCGCAACCCGCTCGACCTGGCCGACGAGGCGGAGCGCGCCGGCCGGCCCGTCGCGGAGCACGTCGTCGAGGAACTGAAGTCGGGACGGCTGCGGTTCGCGGTCGAGGACCCGGACGACCCGGCCAACTTCCCGCGCGTGCTGACCGTGTGGCGGGCCAACCTGCTGGGCTCCTCCGGCAAGGGCAACGAGTACTTCCTGCGGCACCTGCTGGGCACGGACGCGGCGGTCCGCTCCGAGCAGACCCCGCCCGAGCACCGGCCCAGGGACGTGGTCTGGCGGGAGGAGGCACCCGAGGGCAAGCTCGACCTGCTGGTCACCATGGACTTCCGGATGACCTCCACCGGCCTGCTCTCCGACGTCGTCCTGCCCGCCGCCACCTGGTACGAGAAGGACGACCTGTCCAGCACGGACATGCACCCCTTCGTGCACGCCTTCACCCCGGCCATCGCCCCGCCCTGGCAGGCCCGCACCGACTACGACACGTTCCTGACGATGGCCGACCGGTTCAGCGAGCTGGCCGCCGAGCACCTGGGCACCCGCACCGACGTCCTCGCGGTGCCCCTGCTGCACGACACCCCCGACGAACTCGCCCAGCCCGGCGGGGTGGTACGGGACTGGAAGGCCGGAGAGTGCGAGCCGGTCCCCGGGCGGACCATGCCGAAGCTGGCCGTCGTCGAACGGGACTACGCCGCGATCGGGCAGAAGATGCGCGCCGTCGGCCCGCTGCTCGACACCCTCGGCACCACCACCAAGGGCGTCACCGTCCACCCGGACCGGGAGATCGAGGAACTGCGGCACCGCAACGGGACCGTACGGGACGGGATCGCCGCCGGGCGGCCCTCGCTGGCCACCGCGAGCGAGATGTGCGAGGCGATCCTCGCCCTGTCCGGCACCACCAACGGCCGGCTCGCCACCGAGGGCTTCCGCGAACTGCAGCGGCGCACCGGCAGCGAGGGCCTGGTGGAACTCGCCTCCGAGCGGGAGGCGGAGCGCATCACCTTCGCCGACACCCGCACCCAGCCCCGGGCCGTGATGACCTCCTACGAGTGGTCCGGCTCGGAGACCGGCGGGCGCCGCTACTCGCCGTTCGTCATCAACACCGAGCACAAGAAGCCCTGGCACACCCTCACCGGCCGGCAGCACTTCTTCGTCCAGCACGACTGGATGGCCGAACTCGGCGAACAACTCCCCGTCTACCGGCCCCCGCTGAACACCCCGCGCCACTACGGCGACGAGCACCTGCACGACACGGACCGGGCGGAGGTCACCGTCCGCTACCTCACCCCGCACTCCAAGTGGTCCATCCACTCGAACTACCAGGACAACAAGTACATGCTCGACCTGTCCCGCGGCGGACCCACCGTCTGGATGTCCACCGCCGACGCCGAGAAGATCGGCGTCAGGGACAACGAGTGGATCGAGGCCTACAACCGCAACGGCGTCGTCGCCGCCCGCGCCGTGGTCACGCACCGCATGCCCGAGGGCACCGTGTACATGTACCACGCCCAGGACCGCACCGTGAACGTGCCGAAGACCGAGGTCAGCGGCAGGCGCGGCGGCATCCACAACTCGCTGACGCGACTGCTGCTCAAGCCCACCCATCTCGCGGGCGGCTACGCGCAGTTCACGTACGCCTTCAACTACTACGGCCCGACCGGCAACCAGCGCGACGAGGTCACGGTCATCCGCCGCCGCTCGCAGAACGTGGAGTACTGACATGCGCGTGATGGCTCAGGTCGCCATGGTCATGAACCTGGACAAGTGCATCGGCTGCCACACCTGCTCGGTCACCTGCAAGCAGACGTGGACCAACCGCACCGGCGTCGAGTACGCCTGGTTCAACAACGTCGAGACCAAGCCGGGCGTCGGCTACCCGCGCCGCTACGAGGACCAGGAGCAGTGGAAGGGCGGCTGGATGCTCGACCGGCGCGGCCGGCTCGTGCTGCGCTCCGGCGGCCGGGTCAAGCGGCTGCTGTCGCTGTTCTCCAACCCGGACCTGCCGTCCCTCGAGGACTACTACGAGCCGGTCACCTACGACTACGACAACCTCGTCAGCGCCCCCGCCCGGAACGACATGCCCGTCGCCCGGCCCCGCTCGGTCCTCACCGGCCGGCCCACCGCCATCACCTGGGGCGCCAACTGGGAGGACGGCCTGGGAGGCGCGCCCGAGAACGCGGGCGGCGACCCCAACCTCACCGGGGAATGGGCCCGGAAGGTGAAGTTCGAGTTCGAGCAGACCTTCCTCTTCCACCTGCCCCGGCTGTGCGAGCACTGCCTCAACCCCGCCTGCGTGTCCGCCTGCCCGTCCGGCGCGATGTACAAGCGGGTCGAGGACGGCATCGTCCTGGTCGACCAGGACCGCTGCCGCGGCTGGCGCATGTGCGTCACCGCGTGCCCGTACAAGAAGGTGTACGTCAACCACGCCACCGGCAAGGCCGAGAAGTGCACCTTCTGCTTCCCCCGGATCGAGGCCGGCCAGCCCACCGTCTGCTCCGAGACCTGCGTCGGCCGGCTGCGCTACCTCGGCCTGCTCCTCTACGACGCCGACAAGGTCGGCGAGGCCGCCGCCACCCCGGACGAGAAGGACCTGCTGGACGCCCAGCGCGGCGTGTTCCTCGACCCGCACGATCCCGAGGTGCGCGCGGCCGCACGCGAGGCGGGCATCCCCGAGGACTGGCTGGAGGCCGCCCGGCGCTCCCCGGTGTACGACCTGGTCATGCGGCACAAGGTGGCGCTGCCGCTGCACCCGGAGTACCGCACCCTGCCCATGGTCTGGTACGTGCCGCCGCTGTCCCCCGTCCTCGACGCCGTCGACGCTGCGGGCGGCGACCAGGACGACCCCGACCACGTCTTCGCCGCCGTCACGCGGCTGCGCATCCCGCTGGAGTACCTGGCGGAACTGTTCACCGCCGGGGACACCGACGTCGTCGCGGGTGTGCTGATGAAGCTCACCGCGCTGCGCTCGTACATGCGCGAGCGCACCCTGGGCGAGGAGGGCGACGAGACCCTGCTGGAGGCCGTCGGCCTGACGGCACGTCAGGCAGAGGACCTGCACCGGCTCCTCGCCGTCGCCAAGTACCAGGACCGCTACGTCGTCCCCGCCGCCCACAAGGAGGACGCCGCCGCGCTCTCCGCCCTGGAGAACCGCTGCCCCGTCGAGACCTCCGGGGACGCCGAGCCCCGCAAGGTCATGCTCGGCATCCCCACCCTGCGCCGCAACACCCCCGCCGGAGGCCGTCCGTGAGCCCGATCCCGTCGACCATCCCCGGCCTCGTCCGCACCCGGGTCCGCGCGGCCGTACGCCGCCCGACCCGGCTCACCCCGCAGGAGACGGCGGGCCGGGCGCTGACCTTGCGGCTGGTGTCGCTGCTGCTGCAGTACCCGGACACCGAACTGACCGCTTCCCGAGCCGAGTTGGCGACTGTGGTGGGGGCCCTGCCGGCCACGCCCGCGGCGGACCACTTGGCCCGGTTCACCGACTGGTTCGCCGCGCAGGAGCCCGAGGCCCTGGAGCGGACCTACGTCGACATGTTCGACCTGCGCCGCAAGAGCAGCCTGTACCTCACCTACTACCTGCACGGCGACACCCGCCGCCGGGGCATGGCCCTGCTCACCCTGAACCAGCGCTACCGGGCCGCCGGCTGGGACACCGACGGCAGCGAACTGCCCGACCACCTCCCGGTCGTGCTGGAGTTCGCCGCCCTGGCCGGCCCCGGCGGCGGCGAGGCACCGCTGCGCCAGCACCGGCGCGGCCTTGAGCTGATCCACCGCGCCCTGACCGACGCCGACTCGCCGTACCGGCACGTCCTGGCCGCGCTGCTCACCCTGCTGCCGCCGCCCACCGAGGCGGACCGCGCCGCGGTGGCCGAACTCATCGCCGAGGGCCCGCCCGGCGAGGAGGTCGGCCTGGACCCGTACGGGACGTACGGGGACGGCGAGTTCGCGCCTCCCGGCACCTTCGTCCCGCCGGTGCCCGCCCCGCCGACCCGCGTACCGCCCGCCCCGACCAGCCGTACGGAAGGCCCACGATGACCACCCCGCTCCTCCCTCTGGCCGCCGGCCCGGCGAACGGCGCCGAACTGCTCCTGTGGGTCGCCGTCCCCTACATCTGCCTCGCCGTGTTCGCCGTCGGGCACGTCTGGCGGTACCGCCAGGACCAGTTCGGCTGGACCTCCCGCACGACCCAGCTGCTGGAGCACCGCTGGCTGCGCTGGGGCAGCCCGCTGTTCCACCTCGGCGCCTTCATGGTGATCGCCGGGCATGTCGTGGGGCTGGCGGTCCCCGACTCCTGGACCGAGGCCGCCGGCATCACCGAGCACGCCTACCACACCACGGCCGTCTGGGCCGGATCGGTCGCCGGCGTCGCCATGGTCGCCGGCCTCGGCATGCTGTGCGCCCGCCGGCTGCTGACCCGGCAGATCCGCCTCGGCACCGACCGCAGCGACAAACTCCTGTTCCCCCTGCTGTCCGCCACCGTCCTGCTCGGCATCACCGCCACCGCCGCGCACAACGTCTTCGGCGCCGGCTACGACTACCGTGCCACCGTCTCCGTCTGGTTCCGCGGCCTGTTCGTCCTCCAGCCCCACCCCGAGGCCATCGCGGGCGCGCCGCTGCTGTTCCAGCTGCACGCCCTGAGCGCCTTCCTGCTCTTCGCCGCCTGGCCCTTCACCCGGCTGGTCCACGTGTGGAGCGCCCCCATCGGCTACCTCGCCCGCCCGTACCTCGTCTACCGGCGGCGCGCCACGACCACCGCGGCCCCGACGGCCACCCGCCGGACCCGGCCGCCCTCCGGCTCCCGACGCGCCGCATGAGCAGCGGACCGGCGCTCGCACAGGACACCGCGGCCGTCCGGCGCCCGCGCACCGTCGGCGCGTCCCGCCGGACGGGCCTGGTCATGCTGCTCACCGGGATCGCAGGCTGGCTCGCCTCCTTCCAGCTCACCGCGGACGACTGGCGCCTGCTGCGCGATCCCGGCTACCGGCCGCCGTGCGACCTCAGCCCCGTCGTGAGCTGCGGCAGCGTCATGACCAGCCCGCAGGGCAGTCTGCTCGGCTTCCCCAACATGCTGCTCGGGCTGGGCGCCTTCGCCGCCGTGGCCGCCCTGGGCGCCGCCGTGCTCACCGGTGCCCGTCTGCACCGGCGGCTGTGGCTGACGCTGAACGCCGGGGCCCTCGCCGCGGTGGTGTTCGTCCACTGGCTGATCGGGCAGTCGCTGTACGAGCTCAACCGGCTGTGCCCCTACTGCGCCGTCGTCTGGGTCGTCACCATCGCCCTCTTCTTCCACGTCACCCTGCACTGCCTGGAACAGGGCATCGTCCCCGCCCCCAGGGGTGTGCTGGAGGTCGTCCGGGACACGCACGTGCTGCTGCTCGGCGCCTGGTACGGGGTGATCGCGCTGCTCGTCCTCACCCGCTTCTGGCCGTACTGGAGCAGCCTGCTGTGACCGCCGGCAGCCGGACCACCTGCCCTGTCGAACGGGACGTTCGGCCCTCTCCCCGCGACGGCTCCGCGGGTTAGGTTCGCCCGAGCGGCACCCGTGCGGTCAGAGAGCGAGGCACGGACGATGGCACCGACACACCACCCGAGCCCGCGGACCGTCCCGGTCCCGGTCCCCGTCCCGGTCCCGGTCCCCGTCCCGGTCCCAGTCCCCGTCCCCGGCGACGGACCGGCCGCGGACCGCCCGCCCGGGCACCGGCCGCCGGCCCTCCGGGGCAAGCGGATGCCGGGCCCCGGCGGAGGGGAGCCCACCCGCTGGATGCTCGGCTCGCCGGCCATCGGCCCCGGCTACCGGGTCGTGCAGCCGCCCGGCGGCCTACGCGCCACCGCCCGGCTGACCCGCGCCCTCCCGCCCTCCGCCGCAGTCGACCGCGACCCGGCCGCGGTCGCCCGCCCGGGCACCCCCGCCGCCCCGCCGCCCCGGCCCGACGCAGCCGTGCGCCGCACGGGCGGGCACCGCGGGCAGGCGGACCGCCCGCCGGGCGCCGTCAGCGTCAGACTGATCGCCGCCCCCGCCCCCGCCCCCGCCCCCGACCACCGTGTGAGGAGACGCCCGTATGTCCGCCACCGTCATCACCGATCTCGCCGCCGAACTGCCGCTGCCCGAGGACGGCACCCTCAGCCGCGTCCTCTACCGCGACGACCGGCTGCGCGTGGTCGGCTTCGCCTTCGCCGCCGGCCAGGAACTGACCGAGCACACCTCGGCCCTGCCCGTGGTCATCCAGGTCGTCCAGGGCCGCCTCGACCTCGTCCTCGGCCAGCAGAAGACCGAGGCCCTCCCCGGGAGCTGGATCCGCCTGCCCGCCAGGCTGCCGCACACCGTGCGGGCCGTCGAGCCCAGCATCATGCTGCTGACCATGCTGCCCGCCCCGGCACCCGCCGGCTCCGGCGACGGCGACGAACAGGGAGAAGCCGGTGTGTGAGTACTGCGGATGCCAGTCGCTGGCGTCGATCGACGAGCTGACCCGCGAGCACGACGAGGTCGTCCGTCTGATCAGTCACCTCCGCTCGTCCCACCGGGACGGCGACGTGGCCGCCATGGCGCGCGTCGTCCGCGGGATCGGTGCCGTGCTCGGCCCGCACACGCAGGTGGAGGAGCACGGCCTGTTCCCCGCGCTGGCCGCGGACTTCCCGGACCAGATCGCCGCCCTGGAGGCCGAGCACCGCCGCATCGAGGCCGTGCTGGCCGAGGCCGCCGGCGGCGCGACGCCCACCGACCCGGCCTGGTCGGACCGGCTCATGGAGGCGATGGCCGTGCTGCGCGACCACATCCTCAAGGAACAGGACGGCGTCTTCCCGGCCGCACTCGCGAACCTGGGCACCGAGGAATGGGAAACGGTCGAGGCCGTGCGCGCCAGGGCGGGCAGCGCCCTGGCCAGGCCCACCGCCTGACCGGCCGCACTCCCGCCCAGGCAGCCCCGTGCCCCCGCTCGGCCGAGCGGGGGCACGGGGCTGCCTGGGCGGGTCACCGGCGGTGCACGGTCTCCAGGGCGGCGGCCAACTCGTGGGCAGCGTGACGCCCCGTGAACACGGCGGGCGGCTGTCCGTCGAGGTGGAGGAGCCGGGCCACCGCCGTCCAGGCGGTGCGCACGGAGTACTCGACGCCGAAGGCGACGTCGTCCGGCACCTCCGCGAACCGGCCGACGAACGCCAGGTTCACCGACCCGGCGGGTACGACCTGCGGCCGGTCGCCCCGGCGCCGGGCCAGGAACGGGCTGGTGAGGTACGGCATCAGACACGGCACGACCGTCGACGCCGCGAGGACGCGCGCGGTCGTCGCCTCGTCCAACCTCAGGTGGTGCAGGACCTCTTCGAGGATCTCCCGGCCGGAGCACATCGTCATCGGCTTGGGTGTGGCGTCGCCCGCGCGGTCGGTGTACAGGCCGTGACCCCGCAGCACCACAGGGCCGTCGGGCCGGTCGCGGTGGCCGGGCCGGGGGCCGGCCGCGACGGTGAGCAACCACGGGGAGCCGGTGAAGGTCACCGAGCCGCCCTCGCCGGCGCCGAGCGCCTCCAGAGCCGTGAGGAGGGCGGGATCCTCCGTGGTGACGGTGAACGACACCAGGGCGGACTCCTTGACGGACTTGTCGAACACCGCCGGGTCGCCGAAGTCGTCGCGCCCGCGCGCCAGCCGGTGCCAGAGCAGCCAGGCGTCGGAGCGGTGCGGACGCGGAGCCGGTGCGGTGGTGTGCGAGCCGGTGCTGCACGCGTCGGTGACGGACCCGTTGGTCACCAGGACCAGGTCGCCGGGGGCCACGGCGATCTTCTCGTTGCGTCCGTGCCGCGTGACGTAGAGGGTCTCGACCGTGGTGCCGCGGCGTCCCGGTGCGAGTCCGAGGTCGGTGACGCGGCATCCGCTGTGGAAGGTGACGCGGTGTCCCCGCAGCCAGGCCGTCAAGGGGCGGGTGATGGAGACGTGGACGTCGTCTCGGGTGCGGATGACGCCGGACGTGGACGGGAGGCCGGGGGAGCGGCGCAGGAAGTGCCTCAGATGACGACGGAAGTCGATGGCGCTGTGCCAGGGCTGCAAGGCGAAGGGGGCGCACCACAGGAACCAGAAGCGCGTGGTGAAGAAGTGCTCGCCGAAGCAGTCGCTGATCCGCTTGCCGTCCAGCTGCCCCTCGGGCGTGGCCAGGCACAGGACCAGCTCCAGCCGGTCGCGCTCGGAGAAGCCCATCGAGAGCGTGTCGACGGTCTTCCCGTCCCCGTCGACGAGCCGGGCGATGCCGTCCAGGGTGACGTCCTCGTGCCCGTCCAGGACCTGCCGCGCCACGGACACGCAGGGGTCGTCGAGTGAGGGAACACCCGAGAGCAGGTCGCGGGTGCAGCGGGACTCGGCCTCGAACATCCGCCCGCCGAACGGGCCGTACGCGGCTTCCGCCGTACTGTGCGCGTCCGGGCCGGGGTTCGGCTCCTCCTCGTAGAGGTGGATGTCCGTTCCGTCGAAACCGCCGTCGCGGATCAGGAACGCCGCGGCCGCGAGCGCCGCGATCCCGCTGCCCACCACATGGGCCTTCGCCATCACACAACTCCTTCTTCTCACAAGGTCGTTCGGGCACCCCGCGGCGTCACGTCCCGGGGCCTGGACGGACCGAGCCGGACGGGCGAGGGCACGGTGCCCGCCCGTCCGGCCTCGGTCGCCCCTCGGTCGACTGCGCTCAGCCGTAGTAGGCGGCGCGCATGAGCTCCTGCATGTCGTCGAGCATCGGCATCCGCGGGTTCGCGGGGGCGCACTGGTCCTCGTAGGCGTTGAGGGCCTGCTGAGGGAGTGCGTCGAGGAAGGCGCGCTCGTCGACGCCGAGGGCCCGGAACGCCGGCTCGATGCCGACGGCGTCCCGGAGCCGTTCGACGGCCGCGGCGAGCGACTCCACGCCCTCGGCCGGGGTCGCCGCCGGCAGGCCCAGCGTGCGGGCGATGTCCTGGAAGCGTTCGGGGGCGCGGTAGTTCTCGTACTTGGGCCAGCCGGTCAGCTTCGTCGGGACGGTGCCGTTGTAGCGGATGACGTGGGGGAGCAGGACCGCGTTGGTGCGGCCGTGGGCGATGTGGAACGTGGCGCCGAGGGTGTGGGACATGGCGTGGACGATGCCGAGGAAGGCGTTGCCGAAGGCCATGCCCGCGATGGTGCCGGCGTTGTGCATCTTCTCCCGCGCCCCGGCCGAGCCGTCACGCTCGTTCACCGCCGCCTCGATGTTGCCGAAGATGAGGCGGATCGCGTGCAGGGCGAGGCCGTCGGTGAAGTCGTTGGCGTAGACCGACACGTACGCCTCGATGGCGTGGGTGAGGGCGTCGAAGCCGCTGTCGGCGGCCAGCGCCGGGGGCAGTTCGGTGGTGAGCAGCGGGTCGACGATGGCCACGCTGGGGGTGAGAGCGTAGTCGGCCAGCGGGTACTTCTTGCCGGACGCCGGGTCGGAGATCACGGCGAACGGGGTGACCTCCGCGCCGGTCCCGGACGTGGTGGGCACGCACACCAGGCGGGCCAGCCTGCCCAGGGTGGGGAAGCGGAAGGCACGCTTGCGGATGTCGGAGAACTTCTGCCGCATGTCGGCGAAGTCGATGTCCGGCTGCTCGTACAGCAGCCACATCACCTTCGCCGCGTCCATGGGCGAGCCGCCGCCCAGCGCGATGATCGTGTCCGGGCGGAAGTCCCGCATCAGGCGGGCGCCGCGCTGCACGGAGTCGATGCTGGGCTCCGGTTCGACGTTGTCGATGATCTGCAGGGTCACCGGCTGCGGCCGGCGCTGCAGGACCCGGCTCACCCGGTCGGTGAAACCGAGGCGCGTCATGGTGGCGTCGGTGACGATCGTGACGCGGTGGACGTCCGGCATGGAGGTCAGGTAGCGGATGGCCTGCGGCTCGAAGTAGATCTTCGGCGGGACCTTGAACCACTGCAGGTTGTTGCGCCGGGCGGAGACCCGCTTGACGTTGAGCAGCTGGGCGGCGGTGACGTTGTTGGACACCGACGTGCTGCCCCAGGAGCCGCAGCCCAGGGTCAGCGAGGGCAGCAGCCCGTTGTAGATGCCGCCGATGGCGCCGTGCGAGGAGGGCGAGTTGACGATGACGCGGACGGTCTTCATCCGCCTGCCGTACGCCTCGGCGAGTTCCCGGTCCTCGGTGTGGATGACGGAGCTGTGGCCCTGGCCGTGGAAGGCGACCATGTCGGCGGCCAGGTCGAAGCCCTGCCGCTCGTCCGCCGCCCGCAGCACCGCCAGCACCGGGCAGAGCTTCTCCCGGGTCAGCGGCTCGTCCGGGCCGACCCGTTCGGCCTCGACCAGGATGACCGAGGTGTGCTCCGGCACGAAGAACCCGGCCTGCTCGGCGATCCACGCCGGGCTCCGGCCGACGGCCGCCGCGTTGACCTTCGGTTCGCAGCCGCCGCCCGAACCGCCGGCGGCGGGGAACAGGAAGGACTCCAGCTTCGCCTTCTCCTCTGCGGTGGCCAGGTGGGCGTGCAGGGCGCGGAACTCGGCGAGCGCCGCGTCGTAGACCTCGTCGTCCAGGATGACGGCCTGCTCGGAGGCGCAGATCATGCCGTTGTCGAACGACTTGGACAGCACCAGGTCGTTGACGGCCCGGGACAGCTTCGCGCTCCTGTGGACGTAGGCGGGGACGTTGCCGGCGCCCACGCCGAGGGCGGGCTTGCCGGCCGAATAGGCCGCCTTGACCATGGCGTTGCCGCCGGTGGCCAGGATGAGGGAGACACCGGGGTGGTGCATGAGCGTCCTGGTCGCCTCGACGGACGGGCTCTCGATCCACTGCACGCAGTGCTCCGGCGCGCCCGCGGCGACGGCGGCGTCCCGCACGACGCGGGCGGCCTCGGCGCTGCAGCGCTGCGCGGAGGGGTGGAAGGCGAACACCACCGGGTTGCGGGTCTTCAGCGCCATCAGCGCCTTGAAGATCGTCGTGGAGGTCGGGTTGGTGACGGGCGTGATCGCGCACACGACACCCACCGGCTCCGCGATCTCGACCACGTCCTCGATGTCGTCGCGGGCTATGACACCGACGGTCTTCATGCGGCCCATGCTGTGCGTGACGTGCTCGCACGCGAACATGTTCTTCGCGGCCTTGTCCTCGAAGACGCCGCGCCCGGTCTCCTCGACCGCCAGCCGGGCCAGCGCGGTGTGCTGGTCCAGGGCGGCGACCGACGCCTTCTTGACGATGTGGTCGACCTGCTCCTGAGTGAGGGACTCGTAGTCGGCGAGCGCCTTGAGGCCGGCGGTGACCAGACGGTCCACGGCGACCGCGGTGTCGGAGGGGGCCTCGGTGGCCAGGGTGGCCGCGGTCCGCGAGTCCTGTCGGGTCATGGTGGTCTGCCTCCGTTGTCAGGGGCCGCCGTGCGAGGGCGGCGGCGTCGGAACGGGAGGGGCACCGCGGGGGATCGGTGCCCCTCCCTGACTCCACTGTCCTGCCTGGCCGGGCGCCGCAGCAGGCTCCGAAGGTCCCCTTGCGCACCCCTTGGGCCCTCTTCGGCAGGGACCCTCGGCCCGGGCCCCGGTCGTGCCCGCACGTGCGCGGGCCGGGCGGGTCACCGGACCTCGGTGCTGCCGGCGGCGACGGGCGGCGCGACGTCGTCGACGCGGAACGTCAGCGCGTTCATCACGCCGACGACACCCTCCAGCCGCCACACGGCGTGGACGGCTTCCGGCACCTGGCTGCGCAGCTCCACCCGGCCGTCGAGGGTCACGACACCGTCGCGGACAAAGACGCGGACGGCCCCGTCCGGCAGCCCCAGGGCACCGGCCAGCACCTCGTCGGTCACCTGGCGGCGGATGTCGTCGTCCGTGCGCAGGAAGACGCGGAGCAGGTCACGGCGGGTGGCGATGCCGATGAGCCGGTCCTCCTCGTCGACCACGGGCAGCCGCTCGACGCCACGGCGCTCCATCAGCCGGGCCGCGTCGGGGACGGACTGCTCCGGGTGCACGGTGATCGCGGGACTCGACATGACGTCCGCCGCCGTGACGGCGGCCGACGGATCCCGGTCGGCCCGCTGCGCCTGCGCGCGCACGAGGTCGGTTCCGGAGACCACGCCGAGCACCTTGTCGTCGTCGTCGAGCACCGGCAGCCCGCTGATCCGGTGCTGGTCGAGCAGCCGGACCACTTCCTTGAACGGTGTCGTCCGGCGGGCCTGCACGACGTTCCTGGTCATCACTTCACCGACACTGCGAGTGGGCACGGTGTCTCCTCCTTCACGAGCACGGCGGGGAAGGGGCATGAGGCCTCACCTCCCCGCCGGACCGGGCGCCGGGCGCGCTAACGGTCCGGGCCGCCGCGCCACGGGGGCGGCGTGGCCGTCCTGCGGGTGGCGTCCCAGCGGTGTGCGGCACGGTTGGTGCTGCTGCGCAGCCTGTCCTGCAGCCGGTCGGCGAGTTCCCGGGCGGTGGCCTCGCGTGCGTGGACGACCACCAGGTCGTGTCCCACCCGGATCTCCGCGCCGGCCGACCAGGGCAGCTCGTCGTGGTGGGCCGCGGCCCTGACCACGCGCACCTCGCCGCCGACGGGCGGCAGGCCGGGACGGTCCAGCGCGGCGCCGACCTTCTCCCGGATGTAGGCGAGCGACTGCTCGTCGACCTCGCCCTGGGCGCGCACCCGGACGGTGGTGCCGGGGCCGCCGATACCGATGTCCTGGTCAGTCATGTGCGCCACTCCTCCTGATCGCTGCGTCCTGTGTCCAGCCTGCCGCGCGACCCGTCCCGCTCCCAGGGGCGGTCGGCCCCGCTCCCAGGGGCCGACCGTCCTGCTCCCTCACCTGGTGTCGCTCCCCTCGGCACCCTCCAGCGCGGCCCGTCCCGCCTCCAGCCGCGCCACCGGGACCCGGAACGGCGAGCAGGAGACGTAGTCGAGGCCGGCGGCGTGGAAGAAGTGCACCGACTCGGGGTCCCCGCCGTGCTCGCCGCAGACGCCGATCTTCAGGTCCGGCCGCGCGGCACGGCCCTCCGCCACGCCGATCCGCACCAGCCGGCCCACGCCGTCCCGGTCGATCGTCTCGAACGGGGAGGCGGGGAAGACGCCCTTGTCGAGGTAGGCGGAGAAGAACTCCGCCTCGACGTCGTCGCGGGAGAAGCCCCAGGTGGTCTGGGTCAGGTCGTTGGTGCCGAAGGAGAAGAACTCCGCCTCCTCGGCGATCCGGCCCGCCGTCAGCGCCGCCCTGGGCAGCTCGATCATGGTGCCGACGGGGCAGGTGACCGGCACGCCCGACGCCTCGGAGACCTCGGCCAGCACCCGCCGGACCTCCTCCCGGACGATCCGCAGTTCGCTGACGTCCCCGACGAGCGGGACCATGATCTCCGCCCGGGGGTCGCCGCCGTCCAGGCGGCGCTGCGCGACCGCCTCGCCGATCGCCCGGACCTGCATGGCGATCAGCCCCGGGACCACCAGGCCCAGGCGCACGCCCCGCAGGCCGAGCATCGGGTTCTCCTCGTGCATGCGGTTCACCGCGGCCAGCAGTTCGGCCTCGTGCGCGTCCGGCACGTCGCCGCGGGCCTCCGCGGCGGCGATCCGCACCGCCAGTTCGGTGCGGTCCGGCAGGAACTCGTGCAGCGGCGGGTCCAGGAGGCGGATGGTCACCGGCAGGCCGTCCATCGCCTGAAGGATGCCGGTGAAGTCCGCCCGCTGGAGCGGCAGCAGGGCCGCCAGCGCCCGGTCGCGCCGGGTGTCCGTACCGGCCAGGATCATCTCCTCCACGAGCTTGCGGCGCTCGCCGAGGAACATGTGCTCGGTGCGGCACAGGCCGATGCCCTGCGCACCGAACCGGCGTGCGCGGGCGGCGTCCTCAGGGGTGTCGGCGTTGGCGCGCACCTCCAGCCGCCGCACCGCGTCGGCCCGGTCCAGCGCGCGGGCCACCGCGCCGACCACCCCGGTCGCCGCGCGGTCACCCGCACCGCCCTCCTCCAGGAAGCGCATGACGGCCGAGTCCACCAGCGGAACGGAACCCGGGTACACGGCACCCGCGGTGCCGTCCACGGACAGCAGCGTGCCCTCCTCGACGACGGTGCCGTCCGCCGCGGTGAAGCGCCGCGCCCCGGTGTCCACCGAGAGTTCCTCGGCACCGCAGACGCAGACCTTGCCCATCCCGCGGGCCACCACGGCGGCGTGGCTCGTCTTGCCGCCGCGGCTGGTGAGCACGGCCTGGGCGGCGATCATGCCGGGCAGGTCGTCGGGAGTGGTCTCCTGACGGACCAGCACCACCTGCTCGCCGGCGGCGGCACGCCGTACCGCCTCGGCGGAGTCGAAGACCGCGATCCCCACCGCGGCGCCGGGGGAGGCCGGAAGGCCGTGGGCCAGCGGGTCACCGGTCCCGGCGGTGTCGAAGCGCGGGAACATCAGCCGGGCCAGGCCCTCACCGCTCACCCGGGCGAGACCCTCGTCCGGGGTGATGAGCCCCTCGTCGGCCAGTGCGGCGGCGAGCGCGAAGGCCGCCTCGGCGGTGCGCTTGCCCACCCGGGTCTGCAGCATCCACAGGGTGCCGCGTTCGATCGTGAACTCGATGTCGCACAGGTCCCGGTAGTGCCGCTCCAGGGTCTCCATGTGCGCCCGCAGCCGGGTGTACGACTCCGGGTCCAGCCGCTCCAGCTCGCTCAGCGGCACGGTGTTGCGGATGCCGGCGACGACGTCCTCGCCCTGGGCGTTGGGCAGGTAGTCGCCGTAGAGCCCGGGACGGCCGGTGGCCGGGTCGCGGGTGAAGGCGACGCCGCTGCCGGAGTCGGGGCCCAGGTTGCCGAAGACCATGCGCTGCACGGAGACGGCGGTGCCCAGGTCGTCGGGGATGTGCTCGCGCCGGCGGTACAGGCGCGCCCGCTGCCCGTTCCAGGACTCGAAGACGGCCAGGATCGCCCGGCGCAGCTGCTCGGCGGGCGACTGCGGGAAGTCCTCGCCCGTCTCCCGCCGGATCAGGCTCTTGTACGTCTCCACCAGCCCGGCCAGGTCGTCGGCGTCCAGGCCCAGGTCGTCGCGGGCGCCTCGCCGCTCCTTGAGCCCGGCCATCGCCCGCTCGAACAGGCCGCCGTCGACCCCCATGACCGTACTGCCGAACATCTGCACGAGACGGCGGTAGGAGTCCCAGGCGAAACGCTCACTGCCGGCGGCCTTGGCCAGGCCGCGGACGGAGTCGTCGTTCAGCCCGATGTCGAGGATCGTCTCCATCATGCCCGGCATGGAGAAGCGGGCTCCCGAGCGGACGGACAGCAGCAGCGGATCGTCCCGCTGCCCCAGCTGCCGGCCCGCCGCCTCCTCGACGGCCTTCAGGTGCTCGGCGACCTCCTCCGACATGCCCGCGGGCTCACCGCCGCTCTCCAGGAAGGCGCGGCACGCCTCGGTGGTGATGACGAAACCGGGCGGCACCGGCAGACCGAGCCGGGTCATCTCGGCCAGATTCGATCCCTTGCCACCGAGCAGGCCGGCCATCTCGCGGCCGCCCTCGGTGAAGTCGTACACGTAGCGCGCCATGACGTTGCTCTCCTCGGCTGGGGGCGTGGCTCCTCCAGCGTCGGCCGCCGGCGCCGTGCCGGGGAGGTACCGGCAGGTCCCGACCCGAGGGCCGGCCGACCCCCTCCGGCCGCCCCCGCAGGGTCCAAAGGACCGGAATCAGGGCTGTGCAGCCCCTGAGCACCGGCCCCCGGACGGAGGAGGCTCGAAGCCATCCGAAAGCCACTCGGCAAGTCATCCGGAATCATCCGGAATCATCCGGAAGTCTTCCGGAAATCATCCGGAAGCCGGCCGATCAGGGAGGGGACGCGTCATGATCCACGACATCGCGGTGGGGGTCGACGGATCGCCCGCGAGCCTTGCTGCCGCACTGTGGGCGGCCCAGGAGGCCGAGCGGCGGGGGACCGGGCTCAGCGTGGTGCACGCCTGGTACCGCCATGTCCGCTCCGCGCCGTACGTACCCGGGGACAGCACCGAGCACGACTGGGCCGAGCGGACGCTGCAGGAGGCCGTGCGCACGGTGCGGGCGGCCCACCCCGGTCTGCGGGTCACCGAGCGGCTGGTGTGCGACGCGCCGGTCACCGCGCTGGTCGCCGCCGCGGCCGACGCCGAGATGCTGGTCCTCGGCTCCCTCGGTCTGGGGCCCGCGAGCGGGTTCGTGACGGGCTCCGTGTCCCAGCGGGTCGTGGCCCGGTCCGCCCGCCCCGTGGTGCTGGTCCGGGCGGGCCGCGGCGCCGCCGACGAGCACCTGCCGGCCGCCGACGGCCTCGCCCCGGAGGAGATCCCGCGGACGCCGTACCGCGAGGTCGTGCTGGGACTGAACGTCGAGCACCCCTGCGACGAGCTGATCGCATGGGCCTTCGACGCCGCCCGGCGGCGCGGCACCGGACTGCGGGTGGTCCACGCGTGCCGGACGCCCGCCCGGCACACCCCCGTGCCGTCGGTGCCGCTGCCGTTCACGGACGTCGAGGACGTGCCACCGGAGGGCCAGGCGCGGGGGCAGGCGCGGGGCCAGGCGCTGGGTGACGCGGAGCGCACGGTGACCGCGGTCCTGCGCCCCTGGCGGGAGAAGTACCCGGCTGTCCCGGTGACCGAGACCGTCACCGAGGGCCGGGCCGCCGTCGTCCTGGTGCACGCGGCGCGGGACGCCGGACTCCTCGTCGTGGGCCGCCGCACGAACGGACGCCGGATCGGCGCCCACTCGGGTCCGGTCACACACGCCGTCCTGCACCACGTGGGCTGCCCCGTCGCCGTGGTCCCGCACGACTGAGCCCACGCGCACGCACACGCGGCCCGGCCCGCCCGGGACCGGCCGGATCGGGCCGCCCAGGACCGTGCCGGGCCGGGCCGCTTGGGAACGGCCGGGCCGGGACGCCCACTGCCCCGGCACGGTCGGTGGCGGCGTACACCCGACGCCGACGAGGGGCCCGGCCCGGGCCCCTACCCGCCGTCCACGGGCCGCCGTCCACGGGCCGCCGTCCACGGGGCCGCCGTCCACGGGCCGCTGCCCCCTGGCCGCCGCCCCCGGCCGAGTTCTCCACGGTGGCGTGCGGCCCGGACCCCAAGGTCCCCGAAACGCCGACGCCTGGCGGCAGTTCACCGGAAGCGGCCGGCGTGAGCGCATCGACGTGTCCGACTTCCCCAGGCCGGGCGGTCCGGACAAGGACCCATGGCCCCACCGAGGGACCAGCGGCCACTCACGGTGGGAGGCGCCGCGCCGGAAGATCGTTGACGAAGGATCACGTCCTCAGTCGCCCGTGGCGTCCCCACGGACCAGTCCAAGGAGCAGCCCCGTCATGTCTCCCACCCCACGCGGCGACGCGAAACCCGCGCCAGGAGCGTCGCTCGGTCTGCCCGCGGCGTCGGCGCTGGTGATCGGCAGCATCATCGGCACCGGCGTGTTCGCGCTCCCCGCGGCCCTGGCACCGTACGGTCCCATCTCCCTCGTCGCGTTCGTCGTGGTCACGCTCGGTGCGCTCGCGCTGGCCATGACGTTCGGATCGCTGTCGAAGCGGGCGCCGGCGAGCGGCGGGCCCTACGTCTACGCCCGGGAGGCGTTCGGCGAGTTCGCCGGATTCCTCAACGCCTGGTCGTACTGGATCACCGCGTGGGCCGGCAACGCCGCGATAGTGGTGGCCTGGGTCGGCTACGTCGAGGTCTTCGTCAACACCCAGCACCGCACCTGGGTCTCCGCCCTCATCGCGCTGATCGGACTGTGGATCCCCGCGGCGATCAACCTCACGGGGGTGCGGAACACGGGCGCGTTCCAGGTGCTGACCACCGTGCTGAAGTTCGTGCCGCTGGTCTTCATGGCCACCGTCGGGCTGTTGTTCATCGACCCGGACAACTTCGGTGCGTTCAACGCCGGCGGCGGTTCCGCGCTCGGCGCCATCTCGGCGGCCGGTGCGATCGCCCTGTTCAGCTACCTCGGACTGGAAGCCGCCTCCGTGGTCGCGAGCCGGGTCCGGGAGCCGGGCCGCAACGTACCGCGCGCCACCGTCTACGGCACCCTCGCCTGCGCGGCCATCTACATCCTCGGCACCCTCGCCGTCTTCGGGACCGTCTCGCACGGTGAACTCGCGGTGACCTCCGCCCCGTTCACCGACGCCGCCAACAACATCACGGGCGGCACCTGGGCCGGTGACGTCGTCGCCGTGGCCGCGATCGTGTCCGGCATCGGTGCCCTGAACGGCTGGACCATGCTGTGCGCGGAGATGCCGTACGCGGCCGCCCGCGACGGTCTGTTCCCCCGTGCCTTCGCGACGCTGCGCGGGAAGAACGACGTGCCCGTGTTCGGCATCGTGGCGTCCACCGTGCTCGCCTCGCTGATCACCGTCTTCAGCTACACCCGCTTCGACGACGTCTTCACGAAGATCGTCCTGCTGAGCGTGCTGACCGCGGTGATCCCCTACCTGTTCTCGGCCGCCGCGCAGCTGTACTGGCTGCTGGAGCACGGCCGCGGGAGCCTGCGCCCGCGCACGCTGGCCAGGGACGTGACCGTCGCCGTGCTCGCCATGGCCTTCTCCTACTGGTCGATCCAGGGCAGTGGCTACCAGACCGTCTACTACGGGCTGTTCGTGCTGCTTCTCGGCCTGCCGGTCTACATCTGGCTGCGGCACGGCCGCGAGGACGACGCGCGGCCCAAGCCCGGCCGCCCGGTGACCCCCGACGAGCGGGCCGCGACCCCCGACGAGCGCCCCGCCGAGACCCCACCGCCCGCCCCCGCCCGCCGCCGGCCGGGAATCCCGCGCCCCCGCGGCACCGTCAGGGCCCCCCTCCCGCACCACGACTGACATGACCGACGTGACCGACGTGACTGACGCGGCCCTACGGCCTGACCGGCCTGACCGGCCTGGAGGTCACCGACGAGGTCTTCTCCTCACCCGCCCCACTCGTCTTCGACCAGGCGGAGAACCGGCTGCACACCATCAAGGCCGTACCCGCCGCCACCCTAAAGGACTCAAGCCATGCGCATCGTCATCGCCCTCGGCGGCAACGCCCTGCTGCACCGGGGGGAACGCCCCGACGCCGACGTGCAGAAGGCGAACATCGACCGCGTCGCCACGGCGGTCGCCTCCCTCGCCCGCGACCACGAGATCGTCATCACCCACGGCAACGGCCCCCAGATCGGGCTGCTGGCCGTGGAGAGCTCGGCCGACCCCGCCCTCAGCGCGCCGTACCCGCTGGACCTGCTCGGCGCGCAGACCCAGGGCATGATCGGCTCGCTGCTGGCCCGCACGCTGCACGACGTGCTGCCCGCCCAGCGGATCGCCGCCCTCGTCACCCACACCGTCGTCCGCGCGGACGACCCCGCCTTCAAACGGCCCACCAAGTTCGTCGGCCAGGTCTACTCCTACTCGCAGGCCAAGACGCTGGCCCGCAGACTGCGCTGGCGGATCGGCCAGGACACCACCGGCTGGCGCCGGGTCGTCGCGTCGCCCACCCCCGAGCGGATCCTCGAAGCCGGAACCATCCACGACCTGCTCAGCCTGGGCACGCTCGTGATCTGCGCCGGCGGAGGCGGTGTCCCCGTGGTCGCCGACCCGGCCACCGGCGCGCTCAGCGGCACGGAGGCCGTCATCGACAAGGACCTGACCGCCGCCCTCCTGGCCGAGGACCTCAAGGCCGACTTCCTCCTGATCCTCACCGACGTCCCCAACGTCTACACCGACTTCGGCACCCCGAGACAGCGCCCCGTCCTCGACGCCACCCCCGCCGAACTGCGCCGCGCCGGCTTCGCGGAAGGCTCGATGGGCCCCAAGGCAGAGGCCGCCGCCCGCTTCGTCGAACGCACGGGAGGAATCGCCGCGATCGGCGCCCTGGACGCGGCGTACGAGATCGTCCACGGCAGATCGGGCACGCTGGTGCGTCCGGAGATCCCGGCGGCTTGATGTATCCGGGGCGTATCCGTTGCACACCCGGGTGCGCGTTCCGGTCAAGGTCCGCCCAGATGGGCTTCCAGGGCCGACGGCCAGGAGCCGTAGGCCGCTTCCGGCCGGGCGTCGTCTACTCTGCCCGACATGGCCCACGCGAAGACCTCGTACGTCTGCCTCCCCTGCCGGGCCGCATACAAGCAGCCCCACGACAGGGACAGGCAGCGGATCTGCCCTCGTTGCGCGCAGCCGCTGGTCCACGTCGGCTCCGCCTTCGCCACGCCCCGCCGCCGGGACACCGCGGCCTGGCGGACGCTGGCCGTGCTGCTGCACGCGGGCGTCCGCTTCCACAAGAGTTGCTGCGGCGGGCCCGGTTACCGTCCCCGGACCTTGTCCGAGGTCCGCGAGCGGATGGCGTACGCCCGTCGCAGCGGTGAGCCCTTCGCGACCGCACTCGTACGGCGCGCAGTGCCCTGAGCCAGCAGGAAGTCCCGGTCGACGCCGGCGTGCTCCTCACCACCGTCATCGTCCTCGTCGGCGGGCCAACCCGTGTGGGGGACCAGCACACCGGCCCGGCCGCCGAACCGCAACGCGCCAACGCCGCCCCTGCGCCTCACGCAGGGCAATCGGCCTGCGCAGTGGCCGTGCCCCAGCGGATCATCAGGTAGCCGGATCCGCCGATCTCCGCCACCGCGTAGCGGTGGTACGGCCATGCGCCGCCCGCACTCCGCGATTCGCTCACGAGGGCTCGGCATGCCTTGCCGGCGGCCATGTCCGCCCAGGACTCGACCTGTTGCTCGTTCCACTGCACGTAGTCCGACCAGACGTACATCACCGATCCGACCGGATCGAAGCCCACCTTGATCTCCGCGTTCCCGAGTACCCGATCGGTGCCGAGGCTCTGGCGCATGCCGTTGGCACCCGCGATGATCTGCCGGGCGGCCCCGTCCGCGACCCGGATCTCGGCGCGGTCCGTGCTCGGGATCATCGCCAGGCCGAGACCGTCTTCGTCCGGCTCCCAGTCCTGCGGGGGGCCGACGGGGACCTGCCCGGTGTCGTCGTCGGCCGCCGACCGGCACCCTGCGTTCGTGACGAAGTCGTCCTGCCATGTGATGTGGGGACTCCGGCCGCTCCCCGTCTTGACCAGGATGTACTTGCGATACGGCAGATCCGCATGAAGGCGGAGAACGACATCCCGCAGCGTCAGACACATGGTGCCGGCGATCTCCGTCTCGGCGTACAGTGCCCCCTGCTCGTCGGAGGCCAGCGTGTACGAGAGGTAGACCTCGCCGCGCGACGGGTGAAACCGCACGGCCCCCGGGTCGAAGTCGATGCCGCCGCTGAGGTCCTGTGCCACCACACCCTCGTCGTGCAGAACGGCGCGCGCGACGTCATGCTCGGCCGCGCCCTCCGCGGGCCGCGCCTGCTCCCAGCTCTTCACGGTCGCCGAACCGCTCTCGGTCGTCTGACGTTCCGCGGCCGTATCGGCCTGCGCGGTGCTCGCCGAAGGCTGCGGGGATCCGGCCGCGGAGGAGTGCGGGGCAGAGGCCTTGGGGCCGGTTTCGGCGTCCAGGGGCAACAGCGACGCCGCGCCTCCGGCCAAGCCACCGATGACGCCAGCCACGAGAACGATCGCGCCGGCCAGGCGCTTGCGTGAACGGCCGCCACCCGGGGGCAGGGGCCAGGCGGGATCGTCCCCGGCGGGTACGTCCCACGCCGAAGCGACCATGTCGACGGTCGTTGCCGGCATCGCGTCGGAGCGCACCACCTGGGTGACCTGGGCGGCCAGCAGGGCCGCGCAGGCCTGGGCGGCCTCGGCTGCCGACGGGCGGTCAGCCGGTTCCTGCGCCAGGGCCGCCTCCACGATCCCGCGCAGCGTGGCGGGGACGCCCTCCAGGTCCGCCTCACCCGACATCACGCGAAAGGCCACCACATCGGGCGCGCCCGCCCCGAACGGCAGACGCCCGGTGGCCGCATAGGCCACCAGCGCTCCCCACGCGAACACGTCCCCCGCCGGAGTTGCGGTGCCCTGACGGTATTGCTCGGGACTGATCCAGCCGGGGGTACCGGTCATCACACCGGTGCGGGTGACGCTGGTGCCGTCGCCGGCACGGGCGATGCCGAAGTCCAGCACACGAGGCCCGGCGGGGGTGAGGAGGACGTTCTGCGGCTTCACGTCCCGGTGCACCACCGCCGCGGCGTGAACGGCGGCCAGCGCCTGCGCCGTGGCGGCGGCGAAAGCGTAGAGGCTCCCCTCCCTCAGAGACCCGTGCGCGCTCACATGCTGGTCCAGCGTCGGCCCCGGCACATAGGCGGTGGCCAGCCACGGTAGGTGCGCTTCCGGGTCGGCGGCGAGCAGCGGGACGAGATGAGGCCCGGTGACCCGCGAGGACAGTTCCACCTCACGCCGGAACCTGGCCCGGAACTCGGGATCCTGGGCGTACTCGGGATGGACGACCTTGACTGCCACACGTGTTCCGTCGGAGGTGACCCCGGCGTGCACGGTGCCCATGCCTCCGGCGCCGAGGCGGCCGATGATGCGGTAGGGGCCTATGAGGGTGGGATCGCCGGGGCGCGCCGGCTGAACTCTTCCGCCGGAGCCGTTCTCACTCACGCGCACTTCCTTGCCTGTGCATCCGACCTGAACAGGTCGGTGATCCAATGGGCGTTCAGGGAAAGATCGGTCTTGCCTGTGCGGCCCGCTCGCCACAGGTGCCCACCTCCCTCATACGTCGTCGGACCACAGCCAGCCGATGTGCCGCAGCACCGGCATGATCCGGAAGCAGACGAATGCCGCCTGTCGCGGGTCAGCGTGAGGTCGTTCATGAGTCGCATGACGGTTGTCCCCCTGTCGACGTCTCCGACGGCATCCAGTCCCGCCTCGCGAGATCCAGCGCCGCCGCCCCCACGAACCAGTCCGCTGCCTCGCGGATCCCTTCACCGTCTTCTGCGAAGACCGTCGCCGGAAAGGAGGAGCACGGCTCGTTGCATGTCCGGCGCTTCCCGGGCAGGGAGTGGCCGTCGGCTGAATCTACGTCTTGTCAGGCGCCGTTGTCCGCCGATGTCAGGGCGGAGCGACTGGAGATGCGGTGCATCGGGCGCGGATGCGCCGGCCGGTGTCCGTGCACGCCCCCACGAGAGTCGCGGCTCGCTGAGGTCTCGACCGGCAGGGACGTCAGCAAAGATCAATGTGAGTCCGGAGACACCCGGCGACAGCTGACCGGACATGCGAATGGTTGTACGCTGCGGGCACCGCCCTTGACCTGCACGGCAGGCAGGGAGCAGACGAACCGGGAGTTTCCTCATGCTTCGTACGATGTTCAAGTCCAAGATCCACCGCGCCACCGTCACCCAGGCCGACCTGCACTACGTGGGATCCGTGACCATCGACGCCGATCTGCTCGACGTCGCCGACCTGCTGCCCGGCGAGCTGGTGCACATCGTGGACATCACCAACGGCGCCCGGCTGGAGACGTACGTCATCGAGGGCGAGCGCGGTTCCGGCGTCATCGGGATCAACGGCGCCGCCGCGCACCTCGTGCACCCCGGCGACCTCGTCATCATCATCAGCTACGCCCAGGTGACGGACGCCGAGGCGCGGGCACTCACGCCCCGGGTCGTGCACGTGGACCGCGACAACCGGATCGTGGCCCTGGGCGCCGACCCGTCCGAGCCGGTACCCGGCACGGACCAGCAGCGCAGCCCGCAGGCCGTCAGTGGCTGACCGACACAGAGGAGCGTGGGAATGAGCGACACGGAGATCCGTGACGACCGGGCGGCGGGCCGTCTGGAGGCCGTGGCGGACGGTGAAGTGGTCGGCCGCATCGAGTACTTCGTCCTCGACAGTCCCGAGCGCGCCCTCGTCCCCGTCCACACGATCGTCGAGCCGGCCCACGAGGGCAAGGGCATCGCGGGCTCCCTCGCCCGCGAGCTGTACGGCATCGCCGCCCGGGAGGACAGCGCGGTCGCCCCGCTCTGCCCCTACGTCGCCAAGTGGGCCGAACGCCATCCGGACGAGGCCCCACCGGCGGGCCAGGACCTGCTGACGGCGGCGAAGGGCTGGCTGGCCGTCCATCCGGGCAGGTTCTGACGACGAGCCTGCGCCCGGGGCTGACGACGAACCTGCGACCGGTCCCGCGGCCCGTCTCCACGATCAGTTCCGCGACCTGTCTCCACGACCGGTTCCGTGACGCCCCTCCACCGGCGGGGCCGGGGCAGCCCTGCCGCCCCGGCCCCCCCCGCCGCTTCCCCACCAACCCCCACCGCCCCCAGCACCCCCCGCTACCCCCATCTGGCCCCCACCCCGTCCCGCCACGGGGTGACTGCCGAAGCCGCTGTCGGGTAGGCGGGGGAGTAGTCCAGAGCCGGAGTCGATCCACTGGCTGGAGGACCTGATGACCGACCCGTATCCCGACCCCGTGTCGCCGGCACCGACACCGGGCCCGGAGCCCCAGCCCCCGGAGCCCCCGGGCCCCGATCCGGTGCCGAACCCGCAGCCCCCGCCGGGGCCCGAGCCGACGCCGCCCCCGCCGTCGCCCACCCCGCCGCCGGGGCCCACCCCGCCCCCACCCGGCCCGACGCCCCCGGGGCCCACGCCCCCGGGCCCCGGTCCCGGTCCCGTGCCGGGCCCCGACCCGTCCCCGATCCCCCCGGGACCGGAGCCCGTACCGAACCCCGAGCCCGGGCCCCCGCTGTCCTGAGCGACGGCACCGCAGCACGCCACCTACCGACGGAACGGGCCGGTGGACAGCCGCCGATCCACGGCTGTCCACCGGCCCGTTCACCGTCATCCCGGCACAGAGCGCCTACGCAAGCGCCTATGCGGAGCGCCTACGCGGAGACCTCCGACCGGTCCCCGCCCCACAGCGTGTGGAACGACCCGTCCCGGTCCACCCTCCGGTAGGTGTGCGCACCGAAGTAGTCCCGCTGCCCCTGCGTCAGCGCCGCCGGCAGCCGCTCCGCGCGCAGGGCGTCGTAGTAGGCGAGGGCCGCGGCGAAGCCCGGCGTCGGTACGCCCTGGCGGGTCGCGGCGACCAGCACCTCGCGCCAGTCGTCCTGGGCGTCGGCGATCTCCTGCGCGAACGTCGCGTCCGACAGCAGGCTCGGCAGGTCGGGCCGGGCGTCGTAGGCCGCGCGGATCCGGTCCAGGAAGGCCGCGCGGATGATGCAGCCGCCACGCCACAGCGCGGACACCGCGCCCAGGTCGATGTCCCAGCCGTACTCACCGCGCGCCGCGTCGATCTCGTGGAAGCCCTGCGTGTACGACACGATCTTCGACGCGTACAGCGCCTGCTCCACCCGGTCGGCGAAGGCCCGGGCCTCCGCCTCGCCCAGCGGCTTCGCCTGCGGGCCGGCCAGCCCCCGCGAGGCCTCCCGCAGCTCCGCGTGGCCGGAGAGGGAGCGCGCGAACACGGCCTCCGCGATGCCGGACACCGGAACGCCCAGGTCGAGGGCGATCTGGACCGTCCAGCGGCCGGTGCCCTTCTGCTCGGCCTGGTCCACCACCACGTCCACGAACGGCTTGCCCGTCTCCGCGTCCACGTGGGAGAGCACCTCGGCGGTGATCTCGATCAGGTAGGAGTCGAGACGGCCCTGGTTCCAGGTGCGGAAGATGTCCGCGATCTCGGCGGGGGAGTACCCGGCGACGTCCCGCAGCAGCTGGTACGCCTCGCCGATGAGCTGCATGTCCGCGTACTCGATGCCGTTGTGCACCATCTTCACGAAGTGCCCGGCGCCGTCGGGGCCGACGTGGGAGACGCACGGCGTGCCGTCGGCCGCCTTGGCCGAGATCTTCTCCAGCATCGGGCCCAGCGAGTCGTAGGACTCCTTCGGGCCGCCCGGCATGATGCTCGGGCCGTTCAGCGCGCCCTCCTCGCCGCCGGAGACGCCCATGCCGACGAAGTGGATGCCCTGCTCGCGCAGGTCCCGCTCGCGGCGCCGGGTGTCGGCGAAGTGCGCGTTGCCGCCGTCGATGATCATGTCGCCGGGCTCCAGCAGCGGCGCGAACTCCTGGATCACCGCGTCTGTCGGCTCACCGGCCTTCACCATCACCACCAGCCGGCGCGGCCGCTCCAGCGCGGCCACGAAGTCCTTCGCGCTCTCGCACGCGATGAACTCGCCCTCCCCGCCGAACTCCTCGACCAGGGCGTGCGTGCGTGAGGGCGTCCGGTTGTGCACCGCCACCGTGTAGCCGTTGCGGGCGAAGTTGCGGGCGAGGTTGCGGCCCATGACCGCGAGACCCGTGACGCCGATCTGCGCTGTACTGCTCATTCGGTTCGCTCCTAAAGACCTCGGTATAGGTGCTGCCGGGGCATGCCCGCCGGCACGACCCCCGGCGACCATCCTGTCGTGCTCCACCCGCGTCCGCACGCGCGGGTCGTGCGGCGTGGCGCGGGGCGGGACGGCATGGCGCAGGACCATACGCACGAGAGCACCCGGGGCACTCAGCCGAGGCACGCGTCCCCGCGTACGCCGCACCCGTGCACCGCGTGGCGTACGCGGTGCACCGCCGGGGCGCACGTCGCGCAACAGGGGCCTCATACCGGCCATTTGTGACTCCCGGGCGGCCGATAGCCGTCTTGTTCCGGCCGGTTCGCCGCGCTTACTTTTGCCCCTCCTGACGCATGTCTAGGGGGGGCAATCGATGGCCGTACGCGGCCGGCACCGCCGGTATCAGCCGAACAGGATCAACCGCGCCTCACTCACCGTCACGGCGGGCGGCGCGGGGATGGCGCTCCCGTTCCTGGGCGCCGGCACCGTCCACGCGGCGGACGTGGGCACCTGGAACAAGGTCGCCGCCTGCGAGTCGAGCAACGACTGGGACATCAACAGCGGCAACGGCTTCTACGGCGGGCTGCAGTTCACCCAGTCCACCTGGGAGGCGTACGGCGGCCGGGCCTACGCGGCACGCGCCGACCTCGCCACCAAGGACCAGCAGATCGCCGTCGCCGAGAAGGTGCTGGACGGGCAGGGCCCGGGCGCCTGGCCGGTGTGCTCGGTACGGGCCGGGCTGACCCGGGGCGGTGCCGAGCCCGACATCCGCCCGGCCTCCGGGAGCACGAGGCAGGAGACCGGGAAGGGCACCGAGCGCGACGCGCGGAAGAAGGCCAGGACCTCCGTCGAGGACGTACGGCCGCAGTCCACACCGCAGTCCCGGGCGGGCAAGGCCGAGATGTACACGGTCGTCCGCGGCGACACGCTCTCCGGCATCGCCTCGGACCAGGACGTCCGGGGCGGCTGGCGGGGCCTGTACACGGCCAACCGCTCGACCATCGGGGCCGATCCCGACCTGATCGTGCCCGGCCAGCGGCTCGCGCTGCGCGGCGAGGGCGCGGCGAAGACGCGTCCGGCGCCCAAGCCGTCCGAGTCGGCCCGGCCCGTCCCGCACAAGCCGTCCGAGGAGCGTGGGAAGGAGCGCGCCAAGGAGGCCGCCAAGGAGCGGGCCAAGGTCGAGAGCAAGGACCGGGCGAGGGACCAGCGCAAGGACCGGGCCGAGGACGAGCGCAAGGAGCGCGCGGCCCGGTCCACGGCCACCCGGCAGGGACTCGTCGCCCCGGTCGGCGCCTCCCTGGGCACGCCCTACCGCAAGGCGGGCTCGTCCTGGTCGAAGGGCTACCACACCGGCATCGACTTCCCCGTGCCCACCGGCACGTCCGTGAAGTCGGTCGCCTCGGGCAGCGTCGTCAGCGCGGGGTGGGGCGGCTCGTTCGGCTACCAGGTCGTGATCCGGCACGCCGACGGCCGCTACAGCCAGTACGCCCATCTGTCGGCGATCTCCGTACGGGACGGGCAGACGGTGAGCGCCGGCCAGCGCATCGGCCGGTCCGGCTCCACGGGCAACAGTTCGGGCCCGCATCTGCACTTCGAGGTGCGGACGGGGCCCGGTTTCGGCTCGGACGTCGACCCCGTGGCGTACCTCAGGGCCGGCGGCGTCAGGATCTGACGCGCGTGCGGTGCCGGTTCACCGCGGGCAGCGGCACGTACGGGACGCCGTAGAAGGGCACGTAGGAGAGCGGGTGCCGGTCGTCGGCGGGCCCCGGCGCCGCCCCGCCGCCGTACGCCGCGTCCGGCCCGGCGGGGGCTGCCGGCCCCGGCACGAGCAGGTCGTCGACAAGCAGGTCCTCGGCGAGCAGCGGACCGCTGCCCCCGGGCGCGGCGTCCGGCCCGGCGGCAGCGGGGTCGGGCGGCCCGCCCGGGTCGGCGGGGGCAGCGGTGCCGTCCGGTGTCAGTGCCAGGGGGACGCCGGGCCCGCCGGCTGCCGACGGCATGCCGACCGGAGACGGCCCGGCCCGCTCCGCCACCCCGCACAGCGCTCCCACCGTCTCCGGGATCTCCCGCGGGCTCCCGGCCGGCCCGTCCGCGCGACCGCCCAGGACGCCCGTCGCCACGAGGTCCGCGTCCAGGTCCGCCCCGATGCTCGTCCGGCGAACCGCCTCCGCCCCGAGGCCCGCCCCGATGCTCGTCCGGCGACCCGTCTCCGCGTCGAGGACCGCCCTGCCGATGCTCGTCCCGCGACCCGCCGCCACCGCGACCGGCTGCCTCCCGGCCGACTCCGTCTCCGGCTGCGCCGCCTCGTGCTCCGGCTGGGTCCGGGCGAGCCGTTCCGTCGTCAGCAGGATCAGACCGCCGGCCGCCACCACGCCGCAGCTCAGGGCCAGCGCCGTGCCGGTCGTGCCGTAGCGGAAGGTCTCGCCGAACATGGTGATGCCGACCGCGGCCGCCACCACCGGGTTCACGACCGTCAGCGTGGCCAGCGGGGCCGCGAGGCCGGCACCCCGGTAGGACGCCTGCGACAGCAGCATGCCGGCCGTGGCCAGGACGCCGATCACGGCGAGGGAGGGCACGTCCGCCGCCGACACGCCGCCGGTCCAGTCGACCGCGACGGTCTTGGTGAACACCGAGGACATGCCGAACGCGATGCCCGAGGCCGTCGCCAGCAGCATGCTGCGGACCGCCGGGTGCCGGTGCGCGGCCCGCGCGGCGATCATCAGCGACACGACCACGCCCGCGGTGACCAGGGCCACCGCCACCCGCTCCGCCGCGTTCAGCGACTGCGCGTCGGACGCGGCGACCAGGGACAGCAGACCGGCGAGACCGACCGTCGCCATGATCGCGCCCCGCCAGGCCGTGGCACCGGCCCTGCGGCCGACGAAGAGGGCCGCCATCGGCAGCGCCACCACGATGGTCAGCGCGCCCAGCGGCTGCACCAGGCTCAGCGGACCGTAGGCCAGCGCCACCACGTGCAGCAGTCCGCCGAGGCCGTTCAGCGCGACCGCCGCCCACCAGCCCGGCCGCCGCAGCGGCGCGTACTGCTCACCCGGCGACGACTCCGCCACCCGCTCCTGCACGATCGCCCCGCCCGCGTAGGCGAACGCGGAGACGAGGGACAGCAGGACGGACAACGCGAGGGCGCTCATCGGCTGCTCCTCTGCGTCTGGCGGGGGCGCTCGGCCCGGCGCGGCGAAAGGTCGGCTTTCATGACCAACACCCTGCCGTGTCCAGGTGTTCCCGTCGTCGTCCCTGAGCACTCATTGGGTCCTACTGCCGATGGAGTACGAGGAGAACCCGGTCATCCCCAGGGTGGGCGCCGCCGGTGGGGGGTCCCCTGGTCGCATCCCTTAGGGGCCTTGGTACTACTGCTCTTCGTGGACCTCGACCCCGACCTCGCCGCGCTCCGGCCGCTCGGCGGCTTCTTCGTCCTGCGCACGGGGGGAACGCCGGCCGGGTCCCTTCCCACTCTCGCACAGGCCTACGCACAGAGGTCACCGGAGGTGTCACGAAATCCGCTGAACTTCCGGGTGCGCAAGGTCGCGCACGCCCTGCGCACCCCGGAGCCGCGCGTCGCCGCGTCCGTGGCCCACCAGGGCCTGGCGGCCCGGCTCTGGTCGGTCGCGCTGGGCTGCGCCGCGCTGTACGGCCGCCTCCCCGACCTCGACGCCCGGCTGCTGCGCTGGGACCCGGACGGCAGCGCCCCCGACGACCTGTGGCTGTCCGGCGTGCGGTCCTCGCCCGCGGATCCCGGCCGGCTCGCGGACACCGTGCTGCGCGGTCACCTCGAACCCCTGGCGGCGGCCCTGCGCGTCCACCACCGCCTCGCCCCGGGCCTGCTGCGCGGCAACGCGGCCTCCGCGCTGGCGGGCGCCGCACGCGAACTCGACCGCTGGGCCCGGCGGAACGACCGCGGCGACATCGCGGCCCGCGCCCGCTCCCTGACGGCCGGACTCCTCGCCCACCCCCTGCTCGACGGCGCCGGAACGCTCACCGGCACGGCCTTCCGGCGCCGCAGCTGCTGCCTGTACTACCGGGTGCCCGGCGGGGGCGTCTGCGGCGACTGTTGCTTCACAAGTCCGCCTCGCTCTTCCCCGGGCGCCCCATCTGGGTGACCATGAAAGGGAACGGCCGCTGAGAGCAGGGAGTTGCGGGTGCGAGTGGGACTGCTGACCCGGGAGTACCCGCCGGATGTGTACGGCGGCGCGGGCGTCCACGTGGAGTTCCTCGCGAGGGAGCTGAGACCGCTCGTCGACCTCGACGTGCACTGCTGGGGCGAGGGCCGCGTCGACGGCGTCCGGCGCCACCGGCCCTGGTCCGCCCTCGACGGGGCGAACGACGCGCTGCGCACCTTCTCCGTGGACCTCGCCATGGCCGCCGCCCTGGAGGGCCGCGAGCTGGTCCACTCCCACACCTGGTACGCCAACCTCGGCGGCCACCTCGCCAAGCTGCTGTACGGCATCCCGCACGTGATGACCGCGCACTCCCTGGAGCCGCTGCGCCCCTGGAAGGCCGAGCAGCTCGGCGGCGGCTACGAGCTGTCGAGCTGGGCCGAGCGCACCGCGATCGAGGCCGCCGACGCGGTGATCGCCGTCTCCTCGGCCATGCGCGAGGACATCCTCGGCTGCTACCCGGCGCTGGACCCGGAGAAGGTCCACGTCGTGCACAACGGCATCGACACGAGCCTGTACCGCCCCGACCACGGCTCGGACGCCCTGGACCGGATCGGCCTGGACCGCTCCCGCCCGTACGTGCTGTTCGTCGGCCGCATCACCCGGCAGAAGGGCGTGCCCCACCTGCTGCGCGCGGTGCGCGGCATCGACCCGGCCGCCCAGGTCGTGCTGTGCGCGGGCGCGCCGGACACGCCGGAGATCGACCGGGAGTTCCGCGAGCTGTTCGCGGAGCTGAGCGAGGTCCGCGACGGCGTGTTCTGGATCCCGAGGATGCTGCCGCGCCCGGAGGTCATCCAGCTCCTGACGCACGCCGCGCTGTTCGTCTGCCCCTCGGTGTACGAGCCGCTCGGCATCGTGAACCTGGAGGCGATGGCCTGCGGCACGCCCGTGGTGGCCTCGGCGGTCGGCGGCATCCCCGAGGTCGTGGACGACGGCCGGACCGGACTGCTCGTCCCGGCCGGTGACGGCTTCGAGGCAGGGCTCGCCCGGGCCATGGACACCGTCCTCGGCGATCCGGGGGCCGCGCGGCGGATGGGCGAGGCCGGGCGGGAGCGCGCGGTCGGCGAGTTCGGCTGGGACGCGGTGGCCCGCCGCACGGTCCGGCTCTACGAGGAGATCGTCAAACAGGCTTAGCGGGTACTGCTCGGGGGCAGGCAGAGGGAAATCGGCGTGAGGGGAGCGGCCATGCGTGGTGGTGGTCCTTCGGTCCTGGGGATCGTGCTGGCGGGCGGCGAGGGCAAGCGGCTGATGCCCCTGACCGCGGACCGGGCCAAACCGGCGGTGACCTTCGGCGGCACGTACCGCCTGGTCGACTTCGTGCTGTCCAACCTCGTGAACGCCGACGTGCTGCGCATCTGCGTGCTGACGCAGTACAAGTCGCACTCGCTGGACCGGCACATCACCACCACCTGGCGGATGTCCAACCTCCTCGGGAACTACGTCACGCCCGTCCCCGCCCAGCAGCGCCTGGGCCCCCGCTGGTACCTGGGCAGCGCCGACGCGATCCTGCAGTCGCTGAACCTGATCTACGACGAGCGCCCCGAGTACGTCGCCGTCTTCGGTGCCGACCACGTCTACCGCATGGACCCGCGCCAGATGCTCACCCAGCACATCGAGAGCGGGGCGGGTGTGACGGTGGCCGGGATCCGGGTGCCGCGCACCGAGTCCTCGTCCTTCGGTGTGATCACGCCGGGCTCGGACGGCCAGACGGTGGAGCGCTTCCTGGAGAAGCCGTCGGCCCCGCCCGGCCTGGCGGACGACCCCAACTCCGTCTTCGCCTCGATGGGCAACTACATCTTCACCACCAAGGCCCTCATCGAGGCGCTCCGGCGGGACGCCGAGGACGAGTCCTCCGTGCACGACATGGGCGGCTCGATCCTGCCCCAGCTGACCGACCGGGGCGAGGCCGCGCTGTACGACTTCAGCGACAACCACGTGCCCGGCGAGACCACCCGCGACCAGGGCTACTGGCGGGACGTCGGGACGCTGGACGCGTACTACGAGGCCCACATGGACCTGATCGCCGAGCGGCCCGCCTTCAACCTGTACAACCGCAGCTGGCCGATCTACACGCACTCGTACCAGCTCTCGCCGGCCCGCTTCAACGCCGGCGGCATCGCCAGCGAGTCCATCATCAGCGCGGGCTGCCTGGTGCGCGGGCAGGTCACGCGATCGGTGCTGTCGCCGGGCGTGGTGGTCGACCCGGGGGCCGTGGTGCAGGGGTCGGTGCTGCACGACAACGTGCACATCGGCCGGGGTGCGGTGGTGCGCGGCGCCGTCCTGGACAAGAACGTCGAGGTGCCGCCGGGCGCGACGATCGGCGTCAACCCGGAGCGGGACGCGGAGCTGTACTCGGTCTCCAAGGGCGGGGTCATCGCGCTCGGGAAGGGCCAGCTGGTCACCTGACGGGCTGTGGCCGGGACGGACTTTGTCCTGGCTCTGGACGAAGAAGCGGAATCCATGTTGTCATGCCACCTCCTGTACATGACAACGTTGTAACGGAGGATCCGTGCGTACCGGACGCCTCAGAGACCGGCTCGCGTTACTGCTCGCCGCACTCCTCGCCCTCACGGGCCTGACCGCCGCCCCCGCCCTCGCCGACGACCCCGCCGACCCGGCCGGGATCCACGGCCTCAAGGGCGAGTACTACACCCACTCCGCCCCCGGCGCCTTCGACTTCCACACCCTCAAGGCGACGACCTTCGACCAGGACCTCGACTTCGACAACCTGGAACCGCGCCTGGCCTTCACCACCGGCAGGTCCGACGACGTCAGCGTCCGCTGGACCGGGAAGATCGTCCCGGAGAAGACCGGGCCGCACACCTTCTCCCTCACCGCCGACAACGGCTTCCGCCTCTGGATCGACGGCCGGCTCGCCATCGACCACTGGGTCGACGACTGGGACCGCGAACAGACCGCCGAGCCCGTCGAGCTGACCGCCGGCCGGGCCTACGACCTCAAGGTCGAGTACTTCGAGCACTACGGCGGCTCCAACCTCCACCTGCGCTGGACCCAGCCCGGCGCCGCCAAGGCCCCCGTCCCGCAGTCGGCCTTCCGCCTGCCCGACGGCTTCGACTACGACGGCGCCCTCGCGGCCACCGTGCAGCCCACCGGCCGCACCCTGAAGCTCGACTTCGCCCAGGAGCTCACCGCACCCCCGGCGGGCTTCACCGGCCACCTGGACGCCGTGATCGGCGGCGCCGCCTGGCCCCTGGGGGAGGCCCGCCTCGACCCGGCCGACCCCACCGCCCTCCTGGTCGCCCTCGACGAGCCCGTCGTCGGCAACAAGACCGGCACGGCCCGCGGCACGGCCGACGTCCGCTACGACGGGGAAGGAGGCCTCACCGACACCGACGGCAACGTTGTCAAAGAGTTCTGGTCGTCCGGCCCGAACCACTCGACCCACCAGCTGCGCACCCGCTGGGCCGGCGAGGTCGGACCGGACAACGCCCTCCCGGAGTACCCGCGCCCGCAGCTGACCCGCAACGCCTGGCGCAGCCTCAACGGCCGCTGGCAGTTCGCCGCCGCCGAGGAGGGCGAGCAGCCGCCCGTCGGCAGGACGCTGAAGGAGCGCATCCTCGTCCCGTACCCGGTGGAGTCCCAGCTCTCCGGCATCGAGCGGCACGAGGACCGCATGTGGTACCGCCGCACCTTCACCGTCCCCGCCGACTGGCGGATCGGCTCCGGCAAGCGGCTCAGGCTCAACTTCGGCGCCGTCGACTGGCGCTCCGAGGTCTACGTCAACGGCACGAAGGTCGCCACGCACGAGGGCGGCTACGACAAGTTCAGCGCCGACGTCACCGACGCGCTCGAGCCCGGCCGCACCCAGGAGCTCATCGTCGGCGTGTACGACCCGACCGACGCCGCCTCCGGGGAGAACCCGCCGCTGGGCAAGCAGCGCCTGGACCCCAGCGGCATCTGGTACACCCCGTCCTCCGGCATCTGGCAGACGGTCTGGATGGAGCCGGTGGCCCGCGACCACGTCGACTCCCTCAAGATCACGCCCGACGTGGCCGGCGAGAAGGTCACCGTCGAGGCCCGGGGCGTCCGGGACGGCGTGCCGATCACGGCGACGGCGTACGACGGCCGGCGCAAGGTGGCCACGGCGAGCGGCCGCACCGGCGGCCCGCTGACGCTGACCGTCCGCGACCCGCACCTGTGGTCGCCCGACGACCCGTTCCTCTACGGCCTGAAGGTCACGGTCGGCGGCGACCGGGTCGGCAGCTACTTCGGCATGCGCTCCATCGCCGTCGAGAAGGTGAACGGCGTCCCGCGCACGGTCCTCAACGGCGAGCCGGTGTTCATGATGGCCACCCTCGACCAGGGCTTCTGGCCCGACGGCCTGCACACCGCACCCACCGACGAGGCCCTGGCCTACGACCTGAAGGCGCACAAGCGGCTCGGCTTCAACTCGGTGCGCAAGCACATCAAGGTCGAGCCGGACCGCTGGTTCTACTGGGCCGACAGGCTCGGGCTGCTGGTGTGGCAGGACATGCCCGCGATGACGGCCGGGGTGAACCCGAGCGCCTCCTCCCGCGCCCGCTACGAGCGCGAGCTGAAGGAGATGATCGACGAGCACAGCAGCAGCCCGTCGGTCGTCATGTGGGTGACCTTCAACGAGGGCTGGGGCCAGTACGACGTCGGCCGGATCGCCGAGCAGGCCAAGGCATGGGACCCCACCCGGCTGGTCAACGGCCAGTCCGGGCTGAACCTCGGCGCCGACGGCGGAACCGGCGACATCATGGACGAGCACGGCTACCCGAGCCCCGCCCTGCCGCCCCGCCCCGACGGGGAGCGCGCCCTGGTCAGCGGCGAGTACGGCGGCCTGGGCCTCGCGGTGCCGGGCCACGCCTGGTCGGTGCAGCAGTCGTACGTCGACGTCGACCCGGCCACCTACACGGAGGACTACCTGGAGAAGCTGGACGAGGTCCGCGCGCTGGTCTGCAAGGGCGGCAACGGCGCCGTGTACACCCAGATCGCGGACGTCGAGGGTGAACTGAACGGCTTCCTCACCTACGACCGCGCCGTGCTGAAACCCGACACGGCACGGCTGAAGGCGGCCCACCAGGAGCTGATCCGTGACGCCTCCCGGGTGACACCCACGGGGTGCCCGGCGCCGCAACCTGTGCTGGACTGACCGGACATGCACCATGTGTCCCGCCCCGGATCACGGGGCGGGACACGTAATCTGCTGTTAACTGTACGTAGCCTGATCGTACTTGACCGTAATCGGCGGGGGGCGGTTGACTGCTGACCCACCCGTCGTCGACGCGAGGCAAGCCCTTGACTGCTGACCTGCTCGCTCCTCTGGACCTGGCGTTCTGGAACATCGAGTCCGCCGACCACCCGATGCACCTCGGTGCGCTCGGGGTCTTCTCCGCGCACTCGCCCGCCGCGGGCGCCCACGCGGCGGACCTGCTCGCGGCCCGGGCCGCCGGGGTCTCCGGACTGCGCATGCGGATCCGCGACGTGTGGCAGCCGCTGCCCGGCGCCCTGCGCCGGCCGCTCGCCTTCGGGGGTGCCGCCCGCGAGCCCGACCCGGACTTCGACCCCCTGAACCACGTCCGGCTGCACGCGCCGACCGCCGACTTCCAGGCCGCGGCGGGCCGGCTCATGGGGCGTCCGCTGGAGCGCGGCAGGCCGCCCTGGGAGGCCCATGTGCTGCCCGGCGAGGACGGGGTGTGCTTCGCGGTGCTGTTCAAGTTCCACCACGCCCTGGCCGACGGGCTGCGGGCCCTGACCCTCGCCGCGGGCGTCATGGACCCCATGGACATGCCCGCACCCCGGCCCCGCCCGGCCGAACCGCCGCGCGGCCTGCTCCCGGACGTGCGCGACCTGCCCGGACTCATGCGCGGCGCCCTGTCCGACGTGGGCCGCGCCCTGGACATCGGCGCCTCCCTCGCCCGCTCCTCCCTGGAGGTGCGCTCCAGCCCCGCGCTCACCTGCGAGCCGAGCGGCACCCGCCGCACCACAGGAGTGGTCCTCGACCTCGACGACGTGCACCGGGTGCGCAAGACCGTCGGCGGCACCGTCAACGACGTCCTCATCGCCGTCGTCGCGGGGGCCCTGCGCCGCTGGCTCGACGAGCGCGGCGACGGCAGCCGGGACGTCGCGCCCCGCGCCCTGATCCCCGTCTCCAAGCGCCGCCCGCGCACCGCGTATCCGCAGGGCAACCGGCTCTCCGGGTACTTGATACGGCTTCCGGTGGACGATCCGGACCCGCTGGCCCGCCTCGCCTGCGTCCGCACCGCCATGGACCGCAACAAGGACGCCGGGCCCAACCGGGGCGCGGGCGCCGTCGCCCTGCTCGCCGACCACGTCCCCGCCCTCGCCCACCGGCTCGGCGGCCCCCTGGTCGGCCAGGCGGCGCGGCTCTGGTTCGACATCCTCGTGACCAGCGTCCCGCTGCCCAGCCTGGGCCTGAAGCTCGGCGGCCACCCGCTCACCGCCGTCTTCCCCTTCGCCCCGCTGGCCGCCGGCCACGCGCTGGCGGTGGCCGTGTCGACGTACCGCGGGAGCGTCCACTACGGCCTCGTCGCCGACGGCGAGGCGGTCCCCGACCTCGACCTGTTCGCCACCGCCCTCTCCAAGGAGGTGGCGACGCTGATCAAGGCCTGCCGGTCGTGATCGACGCGGGTTTGGCGGTGCGGCCCGCCGCTGAAGTAAAATCCGCCGTTCGAAAGCGGGCGCGACCGGCGCGCCGCGAGGCACAGCAGGGAAACGCAGCGGCGATGACGGTGACAGAGGACGGCCCGCGGGCCATGGACGAGGCGAACGGCCCCTCGTACGGACCCGGCATCGACCCCGAGCGGCTGGCCGTCTGCCTCAGTGTGCTCGAGGAACTCGACAAGCTGGAGGTCGACCACCCGGACGCGATCGCCGTGCGCCGGGCCACCGCGGGCGTCTACCGCATGGTCAAGCAGCGCCGCCGCCAGGAGCGCCGGGCCGCCAAGACCGCCCACGACAGGGCGGTCACCGAGGCCACCGCGACCGGCTCCGCCCAGCGCATCGACGACGAGACCGAGGGCCTGCTGCCCTCCTCGCGCACCCAGGAGGGCCGGATCGCGGGGGTACTCCAGCGCCCGCGCTCCTGCTACACCTGCAAGACCCGCTACGTGGAAGTCGACTACTTCTACCACCAGCTCTGTCCCGACTGCGCCCGCGTGAACCGCGCCAAGCGCGACGCCCGCGCCGACCTCAGCGGCAAGCGGGCCCTGCTCACCGGCGGCCGCGCCAAGATCGGCATGTACATCGCGCTGCGGCTGCTGCGCGACGGCGCGCACACCACCATCACCACGCGCTTCCCCAAGGACGCCATCCGCCGCTTCAAGGCCATGGACGACTCCGCGGACTGGATGCACCGCCTGGAGGTCGTCGGCATCGACCTGCGCGACCCGGCACAGGCCGTGGCCCTCGCCGAGCAGGTCGCCGAGGCGGGCCCGCTCGACATCCTCGTCAACAACGCGACCCAGACCGTGCGCCGGCTGCCCTCCGCGTACGCCGCCCTGGTCGAGGGCGAGAGCGCCCCGCTGCCCGCGGGCGAGCTGCCCGCCCACCACGTCATCGGCGCCTTCAACTCCGGCGCGGTCGACGGGCTGGCCGCGCTGCCCCAGGGCATCAGCGGCCTCGACGCGCAGCAGGTCGCCGACCTGGCCCTGGTCGCGGGCAACGCCAGCGTCGAGCGGCACCTCGACGGCACGGCCATCGACGCGGGCGGACTCGTCCCCGACGTCGTCGACACCAACACCTGGGTGCAGACCATCGAGCAGATCTCCCCGGTGGAGCTGCTGGAGACCCAGCTGTGCAACTACACCGCACCCTTCATCCTGATCAGCAAGCTGCGGCCGGCGATGGCCGAGGCGGCGAAGAAGGCGGCGAGCGGCCGGGCCTACGTCGTGAACGTCTCGGCGATGGAGGGGGTGTTCGGGCGCGGCTACAAGGGCGCGGGCCACCCGAACACCAACGCCGCCAAGGCCGCGATGAACATGGTGACGCGCACCAGCGCCCAGGAGATGTTCCAGACCGACGGCATCCTGATGACCTCGGTCGACACGGGGTGGATCACCGACGAGCGGCCCCACTACGACAAGCTGCGCCTCGCCGAGGAGGGCTTCCACGCACCGCTCGACCTGATCGACGGCGCGGCCCGCGTGTACGACCCCGTCGTGCGCGGTGAGGCGGGGGAGGACCTGTACGGGGTGTTCCTGAAGGACTACGCCCCCGGGAAGTGGTAGGCGGCTCGGGCCCCGCCCTTGCGGGGCGCGCCTCGTGACGCTCCGTCAGTCAAGTGCTCCCAGGCGGGAGTTGCGGGCGGCCACCAGGTGCAGCACGGTGCGCCAGTCCTCCAGGACGCCGGCGTCGAACGGGGCCGCGCGGCCCTCCTGGGCGGCCTCCCGCAGGGCGAGGAGGTCGTCGCCGGCGTCCGCGTCCTGGCCGGGGCGGCCGCGTACGAGACCGGAGACCCGTTCGCCGAGCAGGGTGCGGACCGCGTCGGCCAGGTGACCGGCGCGCGCCGCCGGATCGCCGGGCCACAGCAGCACCCCGACCGGCCGGACCAGCCCGGCCACTTGGAGTTCCTTGTCGGCCGGGCGGCCCCGGCGCAGCAGGGCGGCGGTGCGCAGCGCGTGGTCGTGCAGGTCGACCGGCGGGCCGTCGCCCTCCTGTACGTCCCGGGTGCCCCGGCAGGCGTACAGCAGATCCATCAGTTCCTCGACGCTGCGCAGCTCCATGCCTCGGTCCTCCCGCGCGACGGCCGTTGCCCCCAGTAGCGCAGCATGACGACCTTTCTCCCCGGCCAACGGCACCTGAACTGCGCAACCGTCTGGAAGCCGTCGTCACCTGCCTACGCCGAACGAGTGATCTGCAAATCGCCCACTGAGGGATAAAACAGTACGGAAACCCTAGTGGAACGGCAGATGACGCGCGATCGTTACCGGTTGTTTTCAGCCCCATCGAGCGGGGGGTTGCTCATTTGGTTAATCTGATGCCGACGGACAGCGACACGGGGTCCTACCCACACCCACGGTCCGTCATGGGACAAGCCGGTTCACCACGGCCCGCGATCCCGTGAGTCGACCGGCGCCACCGCGTCCGAACTGCACATGACATACGAGCCCGAGCGGGGCGTCAGGCGCAGCAGGAGCGGCGCGTACGTCCCGAGGGTGACCGACACATAAGGAGTGCGCGGTGACACCGGAGAAGACGAAGCGCGATCAGCGCCCCAAGGAACGCGGCGAGCGCGCCGGCCGGCGGGCCGACGAGCTCGGGAGTCTCGACGTGTGGGCCAGGTCGGCCCCGATCCGCCTCGCGGGCTACGAGGACGACCTCGCGGAGCCCCACATCCTGCCCAGCGTCGACTGACCGGGCGCGGACCCCTCGGCGGCCCGCCGGCACGGGCGTGCCAGACTCGCACCCATGCTGATCAGGGAAGCAACGGCTGACGACTGGCCTCGCATCTGGCCCTTCTGGCACCGCATCGTCACCGCGGGCGAGACCTACACCTGGGACCCGGGAACCTCCGAGGAGGAGGCCCGGGTCCTGTGGATGAACCCGGCCAAGCGCGTCTACGTCGTCGAGGACGACGGCGGCACGGTCGTCGCCTCCGCCTACCTCACCCCCAACTACGGTGGCCCCGCCGCCCGGATCGCCAACGCGGGCTTCATGGTCGACCCCGACCGGGGCGGACGCGGCTACGGCCGGGCCCTCGCCGAGCACCTCCTGACCGAGGCCCGGGCCGCCGGGTACCGCGGCATGGTGTTCAACGCCGTCGTCGAGACCAACCCCGCCGTGAAGCTCTGGACCTCCCTCGGCTTCACGATCCTCGGCACGGTGCCACAGGCGTACGAGCATCCCCGGCAGGGCCTGGTGGGGCTGCACATCATGTACCGCGCGCTGCAGGGCGACCGCCCGGCGGAGGTCAGGGGCGGGCGTACGGCCGGGTCATGATCTCCATGTTGTGGCCGTCCGGGTCGTCGAAGTAGGCGCCGCGACCGCCGAAGAGGTCGTTGACCCGCCCCGGTTCGGTGTGGCCCGGGTCCGCGTAGTACGTCACGCCGAGCGCCTCCAGTCGGGCGATCATGGTGTCGAACTGCTCCTCGGGCACGAGGAACGCGTAGTGCTGCGGCTGGACCGGCTCGTCGCTCTTCTCGTAGTAGTCGAGCGTCACGCCGTTGCCCAGGTCGACGGGCAGGAAGGGGCCGAAGGGGGCGCCGACCTCCAGACCGAGCACGGCCGCCAGGAACTCCGCCGAGAGCCGGCGGTCCGAGGCGTAGACGGCGGTGTGGTCGAGGTGGGCGACCGTGGTCGGCAGCCCGGGGCTGGGCAGGGTGGTGGACATGGGTGGATGGGTCTCCGGTTCTCGAAGGTCCGTGTGGAAGCGCCGCTCAGGCGCGGGGGATCGAGGAACGGAGACGGGAGGCGGGGCTCGTGCCCTCCGCGGCTCCCGGCGGGGCCCGGGCGGGGTCGCCCCCGCCGCGCTCACGCCGGGGCCGGGCGCCTCACTCGTGCATGGCCTACGGCCGACCCGGCAGTCACCCGGCCGACTCTAGTCCATCGGCGCCGTGCGACGCCAAGGGTTTCGGGCCTCCAACTGCCCCGCCACGTCCAGCAGTCGGGACTCCGAGCCGGGGAGCCCGACCAGTTGCACGGCGCAGGGGGCGCCGGAGGGGAGAGTTCCGTACGGCACCGCCATGGCGGGCCAGCCCGTCAGGTTCCACGCGGGCGTCAGGGGCGAGTAGTTCGTGTTGACCAGCAGGTTGCTCAGCCAGCCCCGCTCGTGCCAGGGTCCGGCCTTCGGGGAGCGCCGGGCGAGGGCGGGTGTCAGCAGCACGTCGTGCTCGGCGAAGAACGGCTCCAGCCGGCGCCGCAGTTCCCGCCGGGCCGCCCCGGAGCTCACCGAGCCCACGAAGGGCCGGCCGAGCCTGGCGTGCACGCGGGTGCGGCGCGTCAGCAGGCGCGGGTCGAGGGGCCTGGCGTCCGCGGCCGTGCCCGCCGTCCAGTGGGCCAGGGAGGTCGTCGCGAGGGACAGCGGGTAGGGCGGGTCGGCACGCCGCACCTGGTGACCCGCCCGCATCAGCAGACCCGCCGCGTCCCGGGCGGCCGCCGCGTACGGACGGCTGACGGTGACGCCGGCCAGCGGACTGCGCAGCGACACGGCGACCTTGAGCGCGCCCGCGCCGGAAGCGCGGCCGGGCGCGGGCTCGGACCCGGCCAGGACCGAGAGCATCAGGCGGGCGTCCTCGACCGTCGTGGCGAGCGGGCCGTTCTCCGCCATGCCGAACCAGTCGCTGTCCCCGGCCGGGACCACCCCGTGCCCGGGCTTGATGGTGACGAGGCCGCAGTTGGCGGCCGGTATGCGCAGGGAGCCCATCCCGTCGTTGCCGAGGGCGATCGGCACCATTCCGGCGGCGACGGCGGCGGCGCTGCCGCCCGACGAGCCGCCCGCCGAGCGCGCCGGGTCCCAGGGGTTGCGGGCGGTGCCCAGCACCCCGTCCGTGGTGCCGAAGACGCACAGTTCGGGCACGTTCGTCAGTCCCACGACCACCGCGCCCGCCGCCCGCAGCCGGGCCACCGTCACATGGTCCGCGGCGGCCGGCGTGTCCGGTGTCGCCGCCGAGCCGACGCGCAGGGACTCGCCGCGCACGGCGAGGTTGTCCTTGACGGCCACCGGCACCCCGGCCAGCGGCAGACCGGCGAAGTCGCCGCGCGCGGCCACCTCGTCGGCCTCGGCCAGGGCCGCCTCGGCGCGCACCGTGCGGAAGGCGCCCACGCGTCCGTCCAGCCGCTCGATCCGGGCGAGGTGCTCGGCGACCACGTCCCGCGGAGTGACCCGCTTGTCGCGGACGGCGGCGGATATCTCGGTGGCGGTACGACCGGCCCAGGTGCTCACAGTGGCTCCTCGTGGGGAACTAGACGGACTTACTGGCGAGTACGTAGGGAGCACTGTGCACCGGCCGTGGGGCGCACGTCGAGATCGCCGACCGTTTCGGTGTCCGCCCGCGGTGGGGCCGGACGTGCGGCGGCAGCGGCCGGCGGGAGGCGGCCCGGGCAGGGGTGAGGCGGCCCGGGCAGGGGAGGGACGGGACGGCACGGGCAGGGGGACGGCCCGACACCCCGTGCGCAGCGCGGAGTTCGGGCCGTTCGGGTTGCGGGCCGCAGGGGCCCGGGGTCAGCGCAGGTGGCGTGCGAGGAAGGCCTCGGTGACGTCCATCGAGGACGCCCACCGCGGACCGAAGGTGTGCCCCTCACCGGGGAGGGTGCGCAGCTCGACGTCCTTGCCGGCCTTCTTGAGCGCGGCGGTGACCTCGCGCGACCACCTGAGGGGGCAGGTGTCGTCGGCGGTGCCGTGCTGGATCAGCAGGGGTTCCGTGACGCGGTCGGTGTAGCTGAGCGGGGTGACGCCGCGCCAGAAGTCCGGGTTCTGCTCGGGCGTGCCGTGCTTCTCCTCGATCTCCGCCACCAAGGGGTCGCCGTCGGGCCGCTGGAAGTGGTCGATGTTCTCCTCGGGCCGCGCGCTCACCGGTGCGTACGCGACGGCCGCGTCGAACAGGCCGGGCGCCACGACCAGCGTGTTGTAGACGACCCCGCCGCCCATGGACCGGCCGAACAGGCCGATGCGGTCGCCGTCGATCTCGGGGCGCCCGGAGTCGCGCAGGGCCAGGGCGGCGCCGATGACGTCCTCGGTGTAGCCCAGGCGCAGGTCGACGTCGTTGTCCGGGTCCGTGTCGGAGCGGGCGTGGTTGCGGTAGTCGGTGTGCAGGACGACGTAGCCCTCGCGGGCGAGCCGGTCCTGCTCCCGGGGCATGCCCTGGCCGCTGACGTAGACGTCCGGGTCGATGTAGCCGTGGGCCAGCACGAGCGCGGGGAAGGGGCCCTCGCCCTCCGGGATGTTCATGATCCCCGAGATGGTCAGGCCGTTCGCCTCGTACGTGACGGCGTACCGGGTGTAGGCGGAGGTGCGGTCGAGCACCGCCCCCAGGCGCAGATCCGAGCCGGTGTGCTCGCGTCGCATCAGCGCCGGGAGGGAGACGGGGTCGGCCGGGGTGGGGGAGGGGCTGCCGCGAGGGGCCGCCTTCCCGGCCGTTCCCGCCGGTGCCGGGGTGGTCGCGGGCGCGGTGGCGTCCGCGCCGCCGGTGCAGCCGGTCGCGACGGCCAGCAGCACGGCGGCGGAGGCGCAGGCGGTGCCCCGTAGGCGCATACGGTCCATTGTCGCCCGGTGCGTGCTGCGCCGGTCGGGACGGACGGCCCCGCCCACCCCTCACACCACTCGCGCCACTCCCGTACCGTCCCGCTCGATCATCTCCGGCACCGGCACCGGCACCGGCACCCGCACCGTCCCTGCCGGGCCGCCGTCCAGCAGGGCGGTCAGTTCCCATTCCGCCGTGCGGCCGGACTCCCTGCTGTCCCGTCCAGGTCGTCCTGGGCCCCGAGCTGCGCCCGCATCCACTGCTCCACCTCGCCCACGTGCGCGGCCGCCGCCGCGCGGGCCGCCTCCGGGTCGCGGGCGGCCAGGGCGCGGTGGATCGCCGCGTGCTCGCGGCGGGTGCGGGCGAAGGCGCCGTCCTCCTGGTAGCCGCGCCGGATGCGGGCCCGGAACGTGCGCGACGACAGGCCCTCCAGGAGCGCGGCCAGGGTCGCGTTGCCCGCCGCCACCGCGATGACCCGGTGGAAGGCCAGGTCGTGGGCGATGATCTCCTCCGGGTCCTCCGTGGCGTGCATCGCCGCCAGATGGGCCGCCACCTCGGCGAGCTGGTCGTCGGTGATCCGCGCGGCGGCCAGCGCCGTCGCCGTCGACTCCAGGGCCCGCCGGATCTCCAGCAGTTCCACCAGTCGGGGGCCGCGGGAGAGGTCGGCCACGACCCCGAACGTCTCCAGCAGGTCGCCGGCCTCCAGCCGGGTGACGTAGATGCCCGAGCCGTGCCGGGCCTCCAGCACCCCCAGGACCGTGAGCGCGCGGATCGCCTCCCGCATCGAGCTGCGGGAGATGCCCAGCTGGACGGCCAGGTCGCGCTCGGTCGGCAGTCGCTGGCCCGGCTCCAGCAGGCCCTCGGCGATCATCGCCTTGATCCGCTCGATGGCGCGCTGCGTCACGGTGCCCTTCTGCGGGGCTGTCTCGTCGTCCACGCCATTCCTCCGATCCCAGCGTTCCGGCGCAGTCTAACGAGGGGAGTGGTCGGACCACTGGGCAGCGAAAGCCGTGAGAATCGCCGCAGGAGGGTGTTCCGGAGCGCAATTGGTCTGATAAGCATGCGTCATCCGCCCGCAACCGGTCGATGGGAGCCCTGACGAATGCCCGGGAGCGCAAGGCCCCCCGTCCCGCCGACGCCCGCCCGCGTCACCGCGGTCGACACCCACGACATCCGCTTCCCCACCTCGCGCGCGCTCGACGGCTCCGACGCCATGAACCCGGACCCCGACTACTCGGCGGCCTACGTCGTCCTGCGCACCGACGCGCCCGACGGGCACGAGGGACACGGGTTCGCCTTCACCATCGGCCGGGGCAACGAGGTGCAGGTCGCCGCGATCGACGCACTGCGCGGACACCTGCTCGGCCGCCGCGTCGACGACCTGTGCGCCGACCCGGCCACCCTGAACCGCGACCTGATCGGCGACAGCCAGCTGCGCTGGCTCGGACCCGAGAAGGGCGTGATGCACATGGCCGTCGGCGCGGTCGTCAACGCCGTGTGGGACCTCGCCGCCAAACGGGCCGGCCTGCCGCTGTGGCGGCTGCTCGCCGAGGCCGAACCCGCCTGGCTGGTACGGCAGATCGACTTCCGCTACCTCACCGACGCCCTCACGCCCGAGGAGGCCCTGACCCTCCTCCGCGACGGCCGGCGGGGCGCGCCCGAGCGCACGGCCCGGCTGCTGGAGCGCGGCTACCCCGCCTACACCACCTCACCCGGCTGGCTCGGCTACGACGACGACAAACTCACCCGCCTCGCCGCCGAGGCCGTCGCCGACGGCTTCACGCAGATCAAACTCAAGGTCGGCGCCGACCTCGACGACGACATCCGCCGCTGCCGCGTGGCCCGTTCCGTCATCGGCCCGGACATCCGCATGGCCGTCGACGCCAACCAGCGCTGGGACGTCGGCGAGGCGGTCCGCTGGACCAGGGCACTCGCCGCGTTCGACCCGTACTGGATCGAGGAACCCACCAGCCCCGACGACATCCTCGGCCACGCCGCGATCCGCCGGGCCGTCGCCCCGGTGAAGGTCGCCACCGGCGAACACGTCCACAACCGGATCGTGTTCAAGCAGCTCCTCCAGGCCGGCGCGCTCGACATCGTCCAGATCGACGCGGCCCGCGTCGGCGGCGTCCCCGAGAACCTCGCGATCCTGCTGCTCGCCGCCAAGTTCGGCGTGCCGGTCTGCCCGCACGCGGGCGGCGTCGGCCTGTGCGAACTCGTCCAGCACCTGTCGATGTTCGACTACGTGGCCCTCTCCGGCACCACCGAGGACCGCGTCATCGAGTACGTCGACCATCTGCACGACCACTTCCTCGACCCGGTGGTGATCCGTCAGGGTCACTACAGGGCACCCACCGCGCCCGGCTTCTCGGCCGCCATGCGCCCCGAGTCGCTGGCGCGGTACGCCTACCCGGGCGGCGCGTTCTGGGCCGCCGACCTCGACGCGCGCACGGAGGGGCACACCGCATGAGCGACTTCGAAGGCCTGACCGCCCTGGTGACGGGCGGCGCCTCCGGCATCGGCCGGGCCACCGCCGAACTGCTGGCCGGGCGCGGCGCCCGCGTCGCCGTCCTCGACCTGGACCCCTCACCCGTCGGCGAGCCGCTGTTCGCCCACCGCGCGGACGTCACCGACGACACCTCCGTACGCCGGGCCGTGGCGGCCGCGGTCGCCGACCTCGGCGGACTGGACGTGCTGGTCAACAACGCCGGTGTCGGCGCCCTGGGCACCGTCGAGGACAACTCCGACGACGAGTGGCACCGCGTCCACGACGTCAACGTGGTCGGCATGGTCCGCACGACCCGCGCGTGCCTGCCGCACCTGCGCGCCTCCGCGCACGCGGCGATCGTCAACACCTGCTCCGTCGCCGCCACCGCGGGCCTGCCGCAGCGCGCCCTGTACAGCGCCACCAAGGGCGCCGTGCACGCCCTGACCCTCGCGATGGCCGCCGACCACGTCCGCGAGGGCATCCGCGTCAACTGCGTCAACCCGGGCACGGTCGACACCCCGTGGGTCGGCCGCCTGCTCGACGCCGCCGCCGACCCGGCCGCCGAGCGCGCCGCCCTCCAGGCCCGCCAGCCCACCGGAAGGCTGGTCACCGCCGCCGAGGTCGCGGGCGCCATCGCCTACCTGGCGAGCCCCCTGTCCGGCGCCACCACGGGCACCGCGCTCGCCGTCGACGGCGGGATGCAGGGCCTGCGGCCGCGCCCGGTGGCCCGGTGAACCGGCTCGGGCGCAGCGCCGTCCACGTCAGCGCCCTGTCCTTCGGCGCCGCCGCCATCGGCAACCTGTACACCGAGGTCGGCGAGGAGCAGGCGCACGAGGCCGTGGACGCCGCCTGGCAGCGCGGCATCCGCTACTTCGACACCGCCCCGCACTACGGACTCGGCCTGTCCGAACGCCGCCTCGGCGCCGCCCTGCGCGAACGGCCCCGCGCGCAGTACACGGTCTCCACCAAGGTGGGCAGGCGGCTCGCACCGCACGACGGGGGCGGCGACGACCTGGCGGGCGGCTTCGCGGTACCGGCCACCCACCGCCGCGTCTGGGACTTCAGCGCCGACGGCATCCGGCGCACCCTGGAGTCCAGCCTGGAACGCCTCGGCCTCGACCGCGTCGACGTCGTCTACCTGCACGACCCGGACGAGCACGCCGAGGCGGCCTTCCGCGAGGGCTACCCGGCCCTGGAGAAACTCCGCTCGGAAGGCATGGTGGGGGCCATCGGCGCCGGGATGAACCAGGCGGAGATGCTCACCCGCTTCGTCCGCGACACCGACGTCGACGTGGTGCTGTGCGCCGGCCGCTACACCCTGCTCGACCAGAGCGCCCTCACCGGCCTGCTGCCCGCCGCCCACGCCCGCGGCACCTCCGTCGTCATCGGCGGCGCCTTCAACTCCGGCCTGCTCGCGAACCCCGAGCCCGGCGCCCGGTACAACTACACCGTCGCCCCGTCCTCCCTGGTCGAACGGGCCCTGCGCCTGAAGTCCGTCGCCGACCGCCACGGCACCACCCTGCGCGCCGCCGCCCTGGCGTTCTGCGCCGCCCACCCGGCCGTCGCCAGTGTCCTCGTCGGCGCCCGCTCGGCACACGAAGTACGGGACTGCGCCCACCAGTTCGCCGCCCGCGTCCCGGCCGCGTTCTGGCAGGACCTGCGCGCCCGGGGCCTGCTGCCGCCAGAGGCCCCCGTACCCGGCGAGGAGCCGTGACCGTCACCGACGCCCACCACCACGTCTGGGACCTGTCGGTCCGGGACCAGGACTGGATCACCGGACCCGAACTCGCCCCGCTGCGACGCGACTTCACCCTCCAGGACCTCGAACCCGCGGCGAGAGCAGCCGGAGTGAGCCGCACGGTCCTCGTCCAGACGGTCACCGTGCCCGAGGAGACCCCCGAACTCCTGGCCCTGGCCGACGAGCACGACCTCGTCGCGGGCGTCGTCGGCTGGACCGACCTCACCCGCCCCGGCGTCGCCGGCGAACTCGCCCGGCTGCGGGAGCTGCCCGGCGGCCGGTACCTCAAGGGCGTCCGCCACCAGGTGCAGGGCGAGCCCGACCCCGAGTGGCTGCTGCGCCCGGAGGTGCTCCGGGGACTGGCGGCCGTCGCCGAGGCCGGGCTGGTGTACGACCTGGTGGTGCTCCCGCACCAGCTTCCCGCCTGCGCCCGGGCCGCCGCCGCCCTGCCCGGCCTCACCTTCGTCCTGGACCACCTCGGCAAACCGCCCGTCGCCTCCGGCGCCCTCGAACCCTGGGCGTCCGGACTGCGCGCCCTCGCCGCCCTGCCCAACACGGCCGCCAAGCTGTCCGGCCTGGTCACCGAGGCCGACCCCGCCTCCTGGACCGCCGGGGACCTGCGCCCGTACGCCGACGTGGCGCTGCAGGCCTTCGGGCCCGCCCGGCTGATGTACGGCTCCGACTGGCCGGTGTGCACACTGGGGACGACCTACGGCGGCATGCTCGACGCCACCCGCCGCCTGACCGACCCGCGCGACCACGCGCGGATCCTCGACACCACCGCCGCCCGCGTCTACGGCCTCTGAACCCGCTCCGGCAGCCGCGTCGGCGGCAGGTACTCCCGTACGTAGGTCCGCTCCCAGCAGGCGCCGGTCTCCCGCAGTTCGCGCCAGGTCGTGTAGCGGTAGCGGAACAGACGGGCGCGCACGAACCGCGGCGGCTGGTCCGGCGGGAACGGCGAGCGGCGCAGCAGCCTCAGCGTGTCCCGGTCGTTCTCCAGCAGCCGCTCGACCAGCCCGCCGAACCAGGCCCCGGCGTACGCGGGGGAGAGGGCCGCGAACCACATCAGCCAGTCCAGGCGCAGATGGTAGGGCGCGAACGGGCGCGGCCAGCGCCGCGGATCGCCCGGCTTGCCCTTGAACTCGTACTCCCGCCAGTCCGAGTCCTCGCGCGGCACCTCCTCCGCGGTGCCCTCCACGACCACCTCGTGGCGCACCCGGCTCACGCTGCCGAACGCCCCGTAGGTGTTGACCAGGTGGAGCGGGTCGAAGGAGCGGTTCATCACCTGCCGGCGGGAGAGCATGTTGCGCACCGGCCGGTAGCTGAGACCCGTCAGGAGCACGGCCACCGCGAGCACCAGGACCACGTACCAGAGCGGCGCGTCCGGCACGTCCGGGGCGCCGGCCGGGAAGCGCACGGCCGACAGGGCCAGCACGATCGTGATCCAGTTCAGCCAGGCGAAGTTGCCCGACAGCACCAGCCACAGCTGGGTGACGATCATCAGGGCGGCGGCGGCCGTGGCGATCGGCTGCGGGGTGAACAGCAGGAACGGCACCACGAGCTGGGTGACGTGGTTGGCGGCCACCTCCACGCGGTGCAGCGGCCGGGGGAGATGGTGGAAGAACCAGCTCAGCGGACCCGGCATCGGCTGGGTCTCGTGATGGTGGTCCAGACACGTCAGCTTCCGCCAGCACTCGTCGCCGCGCATCTTGATCAGCCCCGCGCCGAACTCCACCCGGAACAGGATCCACCGCAGCAGGAACAGCACCACCAGCGGCGGCGCCACCTCGTCGTTGCCGAGGAACACGGCGAGGAACCCGACCTCCAGCAGCAGCGACTCCCAGCCGAAGGAGTACCAGGTCTGCCCGACGTTGACGATCGACAGGTACAGCACCCACGGCACCAGCCACAGCAGCATGCCGCCCCACAGCGGCAGCAGGGAGTCCAGCCCGGCCAGCAGCGCCGCCGCCACCGCGCAGCCCGACCAGGCGCACAGCGCGAAGAAGCGGTCCGAGTAGTGCAGCTGGAACAGGCTCGGCGCCCGCTTGAACGGCACCCGCCGGACGAACTCCGGCACCGGCAGCATGCCGCGCCGCCCGATCAGCGCGCGGAACTGCAGCGCCGCCGTCAGGAACGCCACCAGGTACACGGCGGCCAGCGCCCGCTGGAAGACCAGCCGGGTCAGCCAGTAGTCGGGTGCGGTGAACCACTCCACGGCGGTGCCCTCCTCCTCCCGGTCCGGTGCGGCGGCACCTCGGTGTCACGCTCCGCGTACCACCGCTCCGGTTGCGTAACCCGAGCGAGCGACGCAAACAATAGTGATCGACTGCCCGGAATGTGACGCGGTGAGCGGGAGGACGAGGTGCGGACACCCACGGGGGCCTTCCTCCTGGCCTGCGCGCTCTGCTGTGCGTTCCTCCTCGCGGGCTGCGGCCCCGGCGGCGACGGTGCCGAGGCGGGTGCCGGAGCCACGCTCCTCCTGCTGCGGGCGGGCGACCGCGGACCGGACCCCTTCACCGACTCCACCGCCGTCGCGACGGCCCTCCCGCCGTCCGCCCCGCGCACACCGGGCGCGGCGGGCGCCGCCGCCCGGGTCTCGGCCGGACCCCGCTCGCTCTCCGGGGCGACGCCGGGCCTGTACGGCGGCAGGGAGCGCAGCGGCAGTTGCGACATCGGCCGGCAGGTCGGCCACCTCACCCGCGACCGGGCCAGGGGCCGTGCCTTCGCCCGGGTCGCGGGCGTCCCGGCGGCGTCCGTACCCGACTACGTGCGCGCCCTGACCCCGATGGTGCTGCGTGCCGACACGCGCGTCACCGGCCACGGCTACCGCGCGGGCCGGGTGACCGCCTACCAGTCCGTCCTGCAGGCGGGCACCGCCGTCCTGGTCGACGACCGGGGGCTGCCGCGCGTCCGCTGCGCCTGCGGCAACCCGCTCCGGCCGCCGCGTGCGCCGCGCTCCACCCCGGCCACCCGCGGCACGCCCTGGCCGGGCTACCGCCCCGGCGCGGTGGTCGTGGTGACCCCGGCACCGCGGGTGATCACCGGTTTCACGATCGTGGACAGCGCCGCCCGCACCTGGATCGAACGGCGCCCCGGGCACGACGTGCGCCACGACCGGGTGCTGCCGCCGCCGGTCTGGGCGCCCCGGCCACCGGCCGACCCCGAGCCGCCGCCCACCGCCCCGGACGGCACCGGCACGGCCCCGGACCGCAACCGGCCGCCTCCCCCCGGTCCGGCCTCCCCGGCCGACCCGGGCCTCCCGGTGGAGCCGCCCGCGCCCCCGGCCGGCGAGTCCGAGCCGCCGTCCGAGCCGCCGCCCGAGGAACCGGCCCCGGACGCCCCCGGCGACCCGGGCCCCGCGGACACCGTGGACCCCCCTGATCCCGAGGACCGCGAGGCTCCCGTCGACCCCGGGCACCCCGGGCACCCCGAGGACCCGGGCGATTCCGGCGAGGCGGCCGGCCCCGACACCGTCCCGGACCTGCCCGATCCGCCCGACGGAGCCGGGCTCATTCCCGACGACCGGGCCGCCGGGCGCATCCCCCGGGGCTCCGGGGACGTCCGCGGTCACTGAGGGCCGCCCAGGACCGGTGGCCCGTACACTCGGCACATCCGGTCGAAGAATCGGACGAATCCTGGCAAGGTGGGCCCATGGCTGATCGGGGAGCGAGCGTCGCCCTGTCACTCCCGGACGACTGGCCCGCCCAACCGGACCCGTTCCTCGCCCTCAACCGGATGGGCAGCTTCGACTGGGACCTCGACTCCGGCCTGATGCAGATGGACGCACAGGCCCACGAGATCTTCGACGTGCGCTCCGACGAGTACGACGACCACCCCGAGACCCTCGCCCTGCGCGTCCCGCCCGGCGAGGCCAGACGCCTGGACACCGTCGTCTCCCGCGCCCTGAAGGACGGCAGCGAGAACTACGGCGCCTACTTCCGCGTCCGCCGTCGCGACGGCACCGTGCGCTGGACCCACACCCAGGGCTACATCCGGCGCGACGGCACCGGACGGCCCCGGCGCATCATCGGCATCGTCCGCGACGCCACCCAGGAACTCGGCGAGATCGACGCCCGCCGCGACCAGGCCGCCCGCGACGAGGCCCGCCGCCAGCAGACCAGCGTCGTCGAACTCACCACGGCCGCCCTCGCCCACGCCCGCACCGTCCAGGACGTCATCGACGTCCTCAAGGACACCCACGGCCTCACCCGCCTGGGCGCCGACAACCTGGTCATGGGCCTGGTCGAGGCCGGCCGGATCCGCCTGGTCGCCGAAGGGCCCGCCGACAGCTTCGTGCCCGGCACCCGCGTGACCCGGATCGACGAGCCCTACCCGATGAGCGAGGCCGTACGGACCCTCGGGCCCTGCTTCATCGAGTCGCCGGAGGAGTTCGCCGAGCGGTACCCGATCCTGTGGCCGCACATCACCGGCCTGAACATCACCTCGGCCGCCTACCTGCCGCTCATCGTCCAGGCCCGGCCGATCGGCGCGATGGGCCTGCTCTACAGCGACCGGCGGGGCTTCACCCCCGAGGAGCGCAACATCCTCGTCGCCCTCGGCAGCAGCATCGCCCAGAGCCTGCAGCGGGCCATGTTCTACGAGCAGGAGATGGACCTCGCCCAGGGCCTGCAGCAGGCGATGCTGCCCCGGACCATCCCCAGCGTGCCCGGCGCCGACGTCGCCGTCCGCTACCGTGCCGCCACCATCGGCGGCACCGTCGGCCGGGACATCGGCGGTGACTGGTACGACCTCATCCCGCTGCCCGGCGGCCGGGTCGGGGCCGTGATCGGCGACGTCCAGGGCCACGACACGCACGCCGCCGCCGTCATGGGCCAGCTGCGCATCGTGCTGCGCGCCTACGCCGCCGAGGGGCACCCGCCGGCCACCGTGATGGCCCGCGCCTCCGTCTTCCTGCACGAGCTCGACACCGATCGCTCCGCGACCTGCCTGTACGCCGAGGCCGACCTGGCCACGGGCGTGGTGCAGATGGTGCGGGCCGGACACATCGACCCGCTGGTGCGGCGGGCCGACGGCGCCTGCAGCCGCGTCACCGTCCCGGGCGGCCTGCCGCTCGGCCTGTCCGCCGAGTTCGGGCGACTCGTCTACCCGGTGGGCACCCTGGAACTCGACCCGGGCGACACCCTGGTGCTGTGCACCGACGGCCTGGTCGAGCAGCCCGGCGCCGACCTGGACGACGGCATGAGCACCCTCACCGCGCTCGTCTGCACCGGCCCCGACGACGTACGGGACCTCGCCGACCGGCTCATCGACGTGGCCGCCGAACGCCGCGGCGAGGACGACGTGGCGATCCTGCTGCTGCGCCGCCGCGGCCCCGAGGGCCCCCGGCCCGGCCGCCGCCTGCAGCGCCTCGTGGTCCCCGGCGACCCGGCGGCCCTGTCCGACGCCCGGCACATGGTCCGCACCGTGGCCTCCGCCTGGGGAGCGCCGGAACGCGCCGACGAGATCGCACTCGTCGCCGACGAGCTGATCACCAATTCCCTGATGCACACCGAGGGCTCGGCCATCCTCACCCTGCGGGCGCTCAGCGGCTCCGCACTCCGCCTGCGCGTCGAGGTGGAGGACTCCTCCAGCGCCCTGCCCCGGCGCCGCGAGGCGGGCGAGTCGGGGGTGTCCGGGCGCGGCCTGCTGCTGGTCGAGCTGCTCACCGACGTGTGGGGCGTCGAGGCCCGCGGCGGGGGCAAGGCCGTGTGGTGCGAGTTCGTGGTGCCCGACGGGGAGTGACCGCGCGTGGCACCCTGGACCCATGCCGGAACTCCCCGAGGTCGAGGCGCTCAAGGACTTCCTGACCGAGCACCTCGTCGGCCGTGAGATCGTGCGGGTGCTGCCCGTCGCGGTCAGCGTCCTGAAGACGTACGACCCGCCCCTGTCCGCGCTGGAGGGAGACGAGGTCACCGCCGTGCGCCGGTACGGCAAGTTCCTCGATCTCGCGACCGGGGACGGCCCGCACCTGGTGACGCACCTGGCCCGCGCCGGCTGGCTGCACTGGAAGGACCGCCTCCCCGACGGCCCGCCCCGCCCGGGCAAGGGCCCCCTGGCGCTGCGTGTGGCCCTGGACACCGGCGCGGGATTCGACCTCACCGAGGCCGGCACCCAGAAGCGGCTCGCGGTGTACGTCGTGGGCGACCCGCAGCAGGTCCCTGGCGTCGCCCGGCTCGGCCCCGACCCGCTCGCCGACGACTTCGACCAGCGCCGCCTCGCGGAACTCCTGGCCGGTGAACGGCGCCGGCTCAAGGGCGCGTTGCGCGACCAGAGCCTGATCGCGGGCGTCGGCAACGCCTACAGCGACGAGATCCTGCACGCGGCGCGGATGTCGCCCTTCAAACTGGCCGCCTCCCTGACCGAGGAGGAGACCGGCCGGCTCCACGCGGCCCTGCGCGACACGCTCACCGGCGCGGTCGAACGCTCCCGGGGCGTGGCGGCCGGGCGGCTCAAGGCCGAGAAGAAGAGTGGCCTGCGCGTCCACGGCCGTACCGGCGAACCGTGCCCGGTGTGCGGCGACACGGTCCGCGAGGTGTCCTTCAGCGACTCCTCCCTCCAGTACTGCCCCACCTGCCAGACCGGCGGCAAGCCGCTGGCGGACCGCAGGATGTCGCGCCTGCTGAAGTGACCGGGCGGCGACGGGTCATCCGGCTCCCCCGGAGCCGGGTCCGGCCACCTTCTCTGCCCTCGCCGGACCGCCGGCACCCCGGGTGCCTCAGGGGTGTGCCGTCCAGCGGTCTCACACCCGGGTGCCCGGGTCGCCCGGCGACAGCGGTGGACGGACGCTCAGCTGGTCTCCAGCCGGACCAGGACCTCCCCGGTGTTCGAACGGATCTCGTAACGGGCGATCTCGTCCGGGTGCTTGGAGGTGCTGGCCATCATCGTGTGGGGGTGGGCGTCGTGCCCCGGGCCCTGCCAGCTGGTCGCGGTCTCCTCGCTGCCGTCATGGCCGACGATGACCAGATGGCAGGCGCGGGATCCGGCCGCGTCCTTGACCTTCAGCTCGACCTGGCTGCCCGAGGCCTCGTCCGCCGTCGTGACCTGCGCCCACACCCCCGTGCGGGTGTCGGTCGCCGCGACCGTCAGCGCCTGCTGCTCGGCGGCGCTGCCCTCGGCCATCATCGCGACACCGGGCACCGACACCGCGAAGACGACCGAGGCGGCCAGGGCGAACAGCAGGCGCCTGCGGCCGGCCCGGCGCCGCGTCGCCACCTCGGCGAGCAGCTGGTCCAGCATGCGCGGACCGGGCTGCGCCATCGGGTGCACGAAGCGCGGCGTGGCCCGCCGGTACAGCATCAACTGCCGTGTCGTGACGCCGAGTTCCGTCACCTCTGCAGCGCACCGGGGGCACTCCATGAGGTGGTCCTCGAAGCGGAAGGCCTCCGCCTCGTCCAGCACGCCGAGCGCGTAGGCGCCGACGTCGCGATGCCTTTCCAGGGACCTCATGCCGAATCCTCGTGCCGTTGGGTGCGGGTGGGGTTACTCCTTGCTCCCACCGGTACGGACCAGGCAGCGGAATCACTCAAGCCGGTGACACAATCGCAACCAAAGGATTCGGAGCGCTCCGGCCCGCGGATTGGTCCGGGGCCGCGGAAATCTAAAAAAGATGGATCGCGAGGTGTCCCAGGGGCAGTCCCAGCTGCCAGGCGGGCGTCCAGACCTTCGGCCCCTCGTCCTCACCGGCCACGGGAGCACCGCCCGGCACCGCGTTCAGATCCGGCGCCAGCAGCTCCGTCTCCTGCAGCCAGCGCCAGGCCTCCTCCGCCAGGTCCAGGTCCGGCGCGGGCCGCCCCGACCCGGCGGTCTCGGCGGCCAGTTCCTCCAGCCGCTCGCGCACCCACTCCTGCCACGGCTGGTCGTAGGCGGTCAGCGACAGCCACGTCTCCAGCTGGGTGACCACCCGGATGCCGGACAGTTCCCCGTCGGTGTCCGAGAGGAAGATGGTCAGCGCCAGGGCGTCGCGCCCGGCGCGGAACTCGAAGGACGTCGGCGGCATGAGATCGCCGGTCCGCAGCAGCTCGTCGGCGATGTACTCGGCGTACAACCACGCCATGGGGACGGTCAGTTCGCCGTCCGGGCCGTCCGTGCTCTCCTGCCCTCTGTGCAGCATCCCTTCCTGCCTTCCTCCGGTACGCGCGCGTCGCCCGACACCGGCTCCCGGGGCGGTGCCGCCCCCATCCGGAACACGGATGAGGACAGCCGATTACTCAACCGGGGTCCCGGGCAAGGCGCTTTACGGAGGCTTGACCCACCGACCGGTTTCACCGCAGGTCGGCGGCGTATCCGGGAAGAACCCTGCGCAGGGCGCGCAGCGCGTAGTACGCGCGGGACTTCACGGTACCGGGCGGGATCCCGAGGGTCGCCGCGGCTTCCGCCACACTCGCCCCCTGGAAGTACACGAGCACCAGGACTTCACGGTGCTCCGGAGTGAGTGTCTTCACAGCGCGGCGGACGTCGAGCGCCGCCGCGGCCCGTTCGGCGTGATCGGAGATGACCCGCGCGTTCTCCAGCACCGCGTCGCCGACCTCGGCGGGGCGGGCCTGCCGGGCGCGCCGGGCGTCGATCGCCAGCCGCCGCCCGACCGTCATCAGCCAGGGCCGCACGGAGTCGAAGTCGTCGGCGCGCAGGGCCTCGGGATGCTGCCAGGCGCGCACCAGCGTCTCCTGGACCAGGTCCTCCGCGCGCTGCCGGTCACCGTCGCAGAGCCGGAGCAGCAGCGCGAAGAGGGGCCGGCCGTGCTCCCGCTGCAGTGCGGCGAGCTCGTGCTCGGCGGTCGTTCCGTTCGTGAGAGTGGATCCGGCCGTCATGGCCGTATGCCACCGCAGGGGGTGCGCGCGGCACAGGGCACGTACCCGGCTGTGCGACGGACGGTCGATCGCGTCGACGAACGGTTCGACGAACGGTCGGGGTGCCCGGCCAAGCGGGTGCCGGACGGGCTGATGAGCGTGTCGGAGTCGCCTGGGGCGTGGCGAGCCTTCTTTCCTGATTGTGCGTAAATACGACCACAACGCCCACAGTGGGGTGAATCGATGCTCGCACGCAGCCGAAAGCTGGCTCTCGCCCTGACCGTCGTCCTCGCCGCAGGCGCCGCCTGCCAGGCCCGCGAACACGAACCACCCGGCCCGGGGCGCCCGGCCCCGGCCCGCGGCGAACCCCGCGGCTTCACCCTGGTGGCCTCGGGAGACGTCCTCCCGCACAGCACGATCATCGACCGGGCCCGCTTCGACGCGGGCGGCACCGGCTACGACTTCCGCCCGATGCTCGCCGGGATCCGCCCCGTCGTCTCCCGCGCCGACATCGCCCTGTGCCACATGGAGACCGTCTACGGCGCGAACGGCGACTACACCGGCTACCCCACCTTCAAGTCCCCACCGGAGATCGCCCGGGCCCTGGCCGGCACCGGCTACGACGGCTGCTCCACCGCCTCCAACCACACCCTGGACGACGGCGCGGACGGCATCCGCCGCACCCTCGACGCCCTCGACCGCGCCGGCGTACGGCACGCCGGCTCGGCGCGCACCGAGGAGGAGGCCCGCACGGTGACGGTCCTGCGCGCGGGCCGGGCCGAGGTCGCCCACCTCGCCTACACCTACGACACCAACGGCATCCCGCTGCCCGAGGGACAGCCCTGGGCCGTCAACCTCATCGACGAGGGCAGGATCCTCGCGGACGCCCGGGCCGCGCGCAGGGCCGGCGCCGACGTGGTCGTCGTCTCGATGCACTGGGGCACCGAATGGCAGGACGCCCCCGACGAGCGGCAGCTGACCCTGGCCCGCAGCCTGACCGCCGCACAGAGCGCGGGACGCCCCGACATCGACCTGGTCCTCGGCACCCACGCACACGTGCCGCAGGCCTACGAGAAGGTCAACGGCACCTGGGTGATCTACGGCATGGGCGACCAGATCGCCGGCGAGATGACCAACCACCAGGGCGCCAAGGACCCGCGGGGCAACCAGTCCACCCTCGGCCGCTTCACCTTCTCCCCGCCCGCCCGGCCCGGCGGGCGCTGGCAGGTGACGAAGGCCGAGTTCGTCCCGCAGTTCTTCGACGTCGACGCCGGACGGGTCGTGAACCTCAACAAGGCCATCGCCGGGGGCGCCGGCGTCCAGGCCGTCCGCGACCGCATCCGGGACGTCGTCCTGAGCCGGGGCGCGGCGGCGGACGGCCTGGTGATGGGGGAGTAGCAGCCGGCCGTCCCGCTCCTACCGGCGCCGGGCCAGTTCCGAGCGCCGGTAGGAGTAGCCGAAGTAGACGACGAGCCCGAGCAGGAACCAGACGGCGAACCGCGCCCAGGTCTGCCACTGCAGGAACGTGATCAGCCAGAGGGAGAACACGATGCCCAGCAGCGGCACCACCGGCATCCACGGCGTGCGGAAGGTCCGCGGCAGGTCCGGCCGCCGGTAGCGGAGCACGATCACCGCCGCGCACACCACCACGAACGCCAGCAGGATGCCGATGTTGGTCAGCTCGGCCGCCTCGCCGATCGGCAGGAACCCGGCGATGGCGGCCGACGCCACGCCCGCGATCCAGGTGACCCGCGTGGGCACGTGCCGCGTCGGATGCGTCTTCGCGAACCACCGGGGCAGCAGCCCGTCCCGGGACATCGAGAACCAGACCCGGGTCACGCCCAGCATGAACGTGAACATCACCGTGAGGATGCCGATGATCGCGCCCACCGCGATCACGTCCGCCAGACCGCTCAGCCCCACCGACTTGAACGCCGTCGAGAAGCCGCTCTCCTTGTCGATGTCCTTGTAGTCCTGCATGCCCGTCAGCACCAGGCAGGCCGCCACGTAGAGCACCATCGAGATGACGAGCGAGTAGATGATCGCCTTCGGCATGTGGCGCTGGGCGTCCTTGGACTCCTCGGCCGCCGTCGACATGGCGTCGTAGCCGAACACCGCGAAGAACACCGTCGCCGCGCCGGTGAAGGCCCCGCCGACGCCGTACGGGAAGAAGGGGTTGTAGTTCGCCGTGTCGATGTGGAACACGCCCACCCCGATCACCAGCAGCACCACCAGGACCTTCAGGATCACCACGACCGTCTCGAAACGGGCCGCGTTCTTGATCCCGAGGGTCAGCAGGTACGCGATGAGCAGGCACAGCAGCGCCGCGAACAGGTCGACCCGGTGTCCCTCGCCCGTGCCGGGCGCGCCCAGCATCCAGTCCGGCAGGTCGGCGCCCATCTCGCCCACCAGGAAGCTGAAGTAGCCCGAGATGCCGATGGCGACCACCGCCACGATCGCCGTGTACTCCAGCAGCAGGTCCCAGCCGATGAACCAGCCCGCGAGCTCCCCGAGCACCGCGTAGCCGTAGGTGTACGCCGAGCCCGCCTTCGGGATGAGACCGGCGAACTCGGCGTAGGACAGGGCGGCCGCGGCACTCGCGACACCGGCGATGAGGAACGACACCAGCACGGCCGGGCCCGCCGTGCCGTTCGCCACGGTCCCGGCGAGGGTGAAGATGCCCGCGCCGATGATCCCGCCGACGCCGATGGCCGTCAGCTGCCACAGCCCCAGGGACCGCGCCAGCTGGGCGCCCCTGCCGGCTTCCGTCTCCTCGATGTGCTCGATGGGTTTGCGGCGGAGAATTCCCTCGCCCATCCGGATCGGGGCCATGCGCCTCACCTCTTCGCGTTCGGCAACCGCCTGACGGCGGATCATGATGGCCCAGCCGACCCCCCGAAGGAAGGACCGCAGGCGCGGGTCCTCACGGCACGACCGTCACCGGCCACCGCCCCGCCTTCACCAGGCGGACCGCCACCGAGCCGACGATCCGATGGCCCGCCTGCTCCGAGGCGCCCACGACCACCGCGTCCGCCTTGAGTTCGTCGGCCGCCTTCACCAGGCCGTTGTACGGGTCGCCGCGGAACGTGTGGAACTCCCAGCGGACCTCGAATATCCCCTTCAGCCGCTCGGCCGCCTCCCGGATCTGCGCCACCAGGTCCTCGGCGATCTCCTCGGTCGTCCCCGCCACCGGCGCCCCGAGCGCCGCCCCCGCCGCCAGGACGGGCTGCACGTACACGACGGCGAGCAGCGCGTGCTGCCGCCGGGCGAGGCCGCCCGCGTAGGCCGCGGCCCGCAGGGAGGAGTCGGAGCCGTCCACCCCGACCACGATCACCTTCGGCCCGTCCGTGCCCCGCTCGAACCGGGAGGAGTGCTGTTCCGTCACATCGCGAGGCTATCGGAGGCCCGCGTTCCGGCCGCGGGGCGGGAGCCCTCTCGACGGGAGCCCTCTCGGCGGGAGCGGGTCCGCAGCCGTCGCTGAACTCCCCCGCACCCGGCCCCGTGTTCGAGGGCAGGGTCCGCACCCTCGCCGGTTCGCGTCCGTACTCCGATGCACGAGCCGCCGGAAAAAGGGGCACCCGAAGGGCGGACAGCGGCCCGCCCTCACCGGCGGGCCGTCGTCGAGGGCGGCGCCCGGCCCCGCCGGAGGGGACGGGGCCGGGCCCGCCGCCCACCCCGTGCCGGTCGCGTACATGACCGGAAAAGCACCCCGGCGCCGGGTCCTCCGGTGGGCGGCACGCTGACTCTTCTGCCTGATCCGGCCGGGTGAATCCGTGCCGCCGCACCGGTGTTGCTCAGGTGCGTCATCCTTCCGCCGGGCGACTGATGAGTCATGAAGAAGGATCAGTTGCTCACCCGACGCGGGGCGTTGATCGCGGGCGCCGGCGCCGTGGGAGCGGCCGCCGCGGCCGGCGTGCTCACCGCGGTCACCGGGGACGGACCCGCAGGCTCCGCCCCGGCCGCTGGTTCCCCGGCCCGGCGCTCCCTCAAGCCCTCCGCGTACCGCCTCCAGCCCCTGACCGGCTACGGCCCGCCGCGCGCCGCACCCCACCGGACCCTGCTGCGCAGTGAACCGCTGCGGCGCGTCAGCGGCCGCGGCCGCACCATGGTGCTCACCTTCGACGACGGCCCCGACCCCCGCTACACCCCGGCCATCCTGGACACGCTGGGCGAGTACGACGTCCGCGCCATGTTCTTCGTGTGCGGCGAGATGGCCGCGACCGGCGGCGGCAGGGACCTGCTGGCCCGGATGGCCAACGAGGGCCACGTGATCGGCAACCACACCTGGTCGCACCCGCTGCTCACCCGCCTCAGCCGCCGGCAGATCCGCAGCGAGATGGAACGCACCAGCGACGTCGTCGAGGACGCCTGCGGCGAACGCCCCGAGTGGTTCCGCGCCCCCTACGGCGCCTGGAACCGCGACGCCTTCCAGATCGGGGCCCGGCTCGGCATGGAACCGCTCGCCTGGACCGTGGACACCCTGGACTGGAAGGCGCCCGGCACCCGGACCATCGTCCGGCGCGTCGAGAACGGCGCCGCCCCCGGCGTCGTGGTGCTCTCCCACGACGCCGGGGGCGACCGTTCGCAGAGCGTGCGGGCCCTGCGGCACTATCTGCCGGACCTGCTGGACTCCGGCTACCACGTCACCGTGCCCCGGCGGCACTACGCGTAACGGCCGGCCGGGCGGGCCGCGGCCCGCCCGGCCGGAGAGCGCTCAGCGCACCTCGACCAGGCGGGCGAAGGCGACGACGTTGCCGGCGTAGCCGTCCTGCTCGGAGAAACCGCCGCCGCAGGTGATGACGCGCAGCTCGGCCGCTCCCTTGGAGGCGTAGACCCGGTCGCCGGGGAAGTTGTCCTTCTCGAAGACCTCGATGCCGTAGATCTCGAACACGGCCGTCTTCCCGTCCTGGCGGGCCACCTCGACGCGGTTGCCCTGCTTCAGGGCCCCGAGCCCGTAGAACACGGCGGGGCCCTGCTGGTTGTCGACATGGCCGACGACGACCGACGTGCCCTTCTCGCCGGGGGTGACGGCGCCGGTGAACCAGCCGGCCAGGTTGGGGTCCTCCGGGGGCGGCGCGCCGACCCAGCCGTCCGCGTCCAGGCCCACCGGGATGATCGGTGCGTCGACCTGGATCGCCGGGATCCTCACCCGGGCCGGGAGGGCGTAGGGCAGGGGCTTCACCGCGGTGGCGAAGGCCGCGCCGGGCACGTGGTTGTCCGCCGCGGCGGCCGTCGCCGGCTGGGGCGGGCCCTCGTCGAACTCTCCCGAACCATTCCGAATGAGCGCGAGGCCCGTCAGCAGAACAAGCGCTATCACGCCCCATGGGGCGCGCTTCTTCCGCCGCGCCTCCTCCTCCGCCTCGGCAAGCTCGGACGCAGACATTCGCCATCCCCTCTCGACGCGGCCGTCGCCGTGTCAATCGCGCATATCCGAACGCTAAGTGCCGCGCGCGAAAGCGGCGACGGGGCTGGGGCGAACGGGTGGTACCGGGCCGTACCGGGGGCGCGGGAAAGCAGGACCGGCGCCTCCGGGCAGGGCATGAGGTGCGCCATCCGAGTCTGCCCCCGGAGGGAATTTCTGACGGCCCGTGACCTGCGGTGATATCGCATCCGCGGTTTTCCGGGGGTGCCTTCTCTCACCAGGACGGACCATTCCCGAAATGCGGTGCCCGGCAAGGCAACTGACTGTCTTTCTGGGAGGCGCTTTCTCGCCGATCGACCGGGGAACGGGCCCCGGGGCGTCTTCCGCGGAGGTTCACATGCGTAAGACTCGTGCCTTGGCGGTCGCCGGTGCGGCGGTCGCCGCCCTCGGCCTCTCGGCTCCCGCGGCCGTCGCGTGGGACACGCCCAGCAACATCACCGCCCTGCCCAGCGTCATCGCCCGCGGCGGCCAGCTGACCATCACGGCCGACGGCTGCAAGCACGGCGGTACGGCGACGTCCAGCGCCTTCCCGACCACCACGCTCTCGCCCGTGCCCGGCACGCGCAACGAGACGGCGAGGGGTACCGCCACCATCAACAGCAACGCCCGCCCGGGCCCGTACGACATCACGGTCACCTGCAGCGGCCGGAGCATGACCAAGCCGCAGGCCTTCACGGTGATCGGCGGCGTCCGCGGCGGTATCGGCGGCAGCAGCACCACCGGCGCGACGCCGACCGACATGGCCATCGGCGGCGGTCTGGTGGCCGCGGCGGTCGTCGGCGGTGGCGTGTTCTGGATGCGCCGCCGCGCCGAGCGGAGCATCTGACCGCCCGCCCCGGCGCTCTTCGCGCTCTTCCCCGAGCGATCGCCTCGCACGTGAACGGTCTTCGCCCCGGGTCCCCTCACGAAGGGGGACCCGGGGCGAAGACCTGCGGCGGCTGCGGAGCCCGTCGGTTCCGTCAGGAGTCCTCCCCGGTGCGGCGTCGGGCGAAGTGGTAGGCGGCGCCGAGCGAGCCGGCGATGAGCGCGGCCCCCAGGCCGAGCTCCTTGAGGTCGAAGCCGGCGAGCGTGCCGCCCTCACCGGCGTGCACCCCCTTGTGCGGGTGGTGCTTCGGGTGGGTGGGGTGGGGCGTGGGAGGCGGGGTCGGGCCGTCGTCGATCGTCAGCCGTGCGGTGCCGCTCGACTCGTCACATTCGAAGTGCACGTCGTACACCGCGCCGGGCCGGGCGTCCCAGTCGACGACGGCCGTCGTCCAGGACTCCCGCGGCGGGATCGTGACCATGTCGAAGACCGGCGAGTTGACCGCCGCCTCGCCCCGGCATGCCCTGTTGCGTTCCACACTCAGCGTGACCTCGTCGCCCGGCGCGACGGTGGAGGGCTCGACACTGAAGCCGAAGTCGTTCCTCCCGGCCGCGTCGGCGGGCGGGAGGCAGGAGGTGAGGGCGCCGGCGCCCAGCAGAACAGCCGAAGCGACGCATATCGCGCGCATGGTGAATCCTCCGGTCCCGAGGGGCAGCAGCGGACCTGTTCCGCTCTCGTCACAAATGCACCTCGATGCCCGAAACGCTAAGAAAGGGCAGGGTAAGGCGCGATCGCAATCGCGCGAACGGGTCATACCTATGGGCCGGCCGGGGGAACGCCGGTCCCCCGGCCGGGGGACGGCTGCGGCGTGTCGCGCGTCCCCCCGCCGGGGATCCGTGGTGCGGGGCGTGCTCAGTCCCCGGAGCCCGGGAAGAGGTTCAGGAACGGGTCCGCCGAGGCGGTCACGCCCCTGCTGTACGGCGAGTCGAAGTCCCAGATCAGGAACAGCAGGAAGGCGATCAGCGCCGAGAACAGCCCGGCGAGGACGAGCTCCCGCGTCGTTCTGCGGATCTGCAGGGCGAAGACCATCCCGATGGTGACGACGGCCCCGGCGATCAGCCCGAACCACACCACCCCCGGCATGGTCTCCCCGGTGGACTCCGCCCGGGCGATCCGCGCCTGGCTGGCCGCGGTCACCTGGTCGAGCAGCGGCTGGTAGGCCTGGGCCTCGAAGTCCGTCCCCGGCTCGTAGTCGGTGACGCCGGCGCGGACGCGCTCGAACAGCGCGTCGCCGCGCTCGGTGACCTCGTCCCGCTGCGCCATGGAGTCCCATTCGGTGGTGACGACATGGCTCACATACGACTCGACGTCGCCCCGGATGCGGTCGCGCACCTCCTCCGGATAGACCCGGACCCGCTCCGAGATCTCGTGCAGCGCGGTGGCCTCGGCCTGGACGTGGTCCTGGGCGGCGCTGCGCCCCTCCCAGACCCCGGCGATCGCCAGGCCCAGGACGATGGCGTACACCACGCCGATCCACATCGTCATGTACTCGATGACGTCCGGGGTCTCACTGGGGTCCTCGTCGTCGGGCGCCCTGCGGTGCCGTACGAGGGTGATGGCGACCACCACGGCGCAGGCGGCCAGCATCGCGAGGGTGAGAACAAGCCATTCCGGCAAGAGGTGCCTCCAGGGGTTCAGGGATCAGCGCGCGCGCAGCGCGGCGACGGCGACCACCGCGGGCACCGTGACGAGCAGGACGAAGGTGAGCGGCGACATCGCTCCGCCCGCCGGGCGCGGTCGCGGTGGCGCGGCGCGGTGGCGCGGGTAGTGCACGGGCTTCGCCGACGGACGCGACGCGGGGGCGGCCGGTGAGGGCGGTGGCGGTGGAGGTACGGGCTTCGGCACCGGCCGGGGGGCGGGCGCCGCGCGGGGTGCGGGCGGCGGGGGCGGTGCCGGCGGCTCGGGCGGGGCCGGGGGTCGCGGCTTCGGGGGCGGGGGCGGGGGCTTCGGCGGGGGCGGCGGGTCCGGGCTCGGTGTCGGAGTGGGAGCCGGGGCCGGCTCGGGCGGCGGGGGCTCGGGGGCCGGTGTGGGGGTGGGGGGAGGCGGAGGGGGCGAGCACGGCGGAACGGCCGGCCAGGTCATGCTTCCGGCGACCGCCACCGCCTCGGCGCCGCCCGGTCCCGTCGAGGCGTACGCGCAGGCGTCGGCCACCGCCGCTTGCGCGGGTGCGCCGACCAGCGTCCAGGTGAGCGTCGCCACGGCCAAGGCCCGTGCGGCGAAAGCGCGTTGGAGGGAGAGGGGTCCATGCACGACGAAGATCATGAGCCCAGCGCCGCCCGGACGCGCCGGGGTGCGAGGGGATTGCCCCGAACGAGGGATGTACGGGTCTCGCCGGTCATGTGGGGATTCGCCCGTACGGCGCCGTATGCGGATCCCTGTGCGGTTCCGCGCGGTGGCCGGGGGTGGAGTCGGACGGGCACGGTCCGTGGTGGCGTGGCGTGCCCGTCACGGGTTCCCGAAAGAAATTCGGCCGGTCATTGAACGCGCACCCGGCCCCCGTGCGTACTCATGGCCGTGCGGCGGCGCAGTAGGGCGCTGCAACACCCTTGCGATTATGGGGAGTTGACGATGAAGACCACCTGGCGGAGCGCCTCACTCGTGGCGAGCGCCGCGGCGGTCCTGGCGCTGACGACGGCGTGCGGTCAGGACAGCCCACCGGCGGCCAGCCAGAACGTGGGAGCCACGGCCGCGCCCGGGGACTACGGAAGCATCGGCACCGGGAACGGAGCCGGCGCCGGCGCGAGCGGCCAGGCCACGCCGGGCCCGTCCACCTCGTCCAACCCCGCGGGCAAGCTGTCGGTCTCCACCACCGAAGCGGTCGGCAAGGTGGTCACCGACAGCCTCGGACTCACCCTGTACCGCTTCGACCAGGATGCCGACCAGCCGCCCAAGTCGAACTGCGACGGCGACTGCGCCAAGACCTGGCCGCCGGTGCCCGCGGACGACGCCGAGGCCGGCGAGGGCATCGACAAGGCGCTGCTCGGCTCGGTCACCCGGGCCGACGGCACCAAGCAGCTCACGGTGGGCGGCTGGCCGGCCTACCGCTACGCCAAGGACGTCAACGCGGGTGACGTCAAGGGCCAGGGCGTGGGCGGCAAGTGGTACGCGCTCGCCCCCGACGGCAAGAAGGCCCAGGGCGGCGCGGCCGCCGATGAGGGCGGGACCGAACTGGCCGGGCTGTCCACCCGCAAGGACCCCGAGCTCGGCGAGATCGTCGTCGACAAGAACGGCATGACCGTCTACCGCTTCATGAAGGACGAGGCCTGGCCGAAGCCCGTCTCCAACTGCAGCGGCGCGTGCCTGGAGAAGTGGCCGCTGGTGGAGCCCGTCGACTACGACGACACCAAGGGCATCCAGAAGAAGGGCTACATGATCTTCGAGCGGACCGACGGCAAGGGCAAGCAGCAGACCATCAACTGCTCGCCCATCTACACCTTCGCCGGTGACAAGTCGCCCGGCGACACCAACGGGCAGGGCGTCGGCGGCACCTGGTACGCCGTCCGGCCCGACGGAAAGCCGGTCGGCGCCTCGGCACAGTAGAGAAACCTCCCCAGGGTTGATCGTCTCGTCCACCCGAAGCGCCGGCCCGGTCCGCCCCTCCGTTCCCCGCGGAGGGGCGGACCGCTGTGCGTGGCGCACCCGAACTCCTTGAATTCCCGACTTTCTTCCCTCCTCGCGGGAACGCTCCGGAATGCCTCGGCCACTGATCGTCATATGTTCGAGGGGCAGGCGGACGGGTATCAATTCGGCACGTGCCGCAGGCAGTGACCGGGAACGGATGGTCAATTTCCGTTTCGGGTCGCTCCCTTGGCGGGCGATCAGTAGCCTCTGCTCGAACACCGGATCGCCTACGCCTTGGAGAGATCGATGGAGCGTCCCGCCTGGGCCCCACGGAGCATCGACATATCGGTGCCCAGCGTCTCCCGGATGTACGACTACTACCTGGGCGGATCGCACAACTTCGAGGTCGACCGGGAAGCGGCCCGCCGGGCCATGGAGTTCATGCCGGGACTCCCCAAGATCATGCAGGCGAACCGGGCGTTCATGCGCCGCGCCGTGCGCTACGCGGCAGGCCAGGGCATCACCCAGTTCCTGGACATCGGCTCCGGCATACCCACCTTCGGCAATGTGCACGAGGTCGCCCAGAGCGCCCGCCCCGGCGCGCGCGTGGTCTACGTCGACCACGACCCGGTGGCCGTGGCGCACAGCCAGGCGGTCCTGGAGGGCAACCCGGACGCGGCCGTCGTCGCCGCCGACCTCCGCAAGCCCCGGGAGATCCTCGCCAGTTCCGAAGTGGAGCGGCTGATCGACCTGAATCAGCCAGTGGCGCTGCTCCTCGTTGCCATACTGCACTTCGTGGAGGACGAGGACGATCCGTACGGGGCGGTGGCGGAGCTGGGCGCGGCGCTCGCGCCCGGCAGCCTGCTCGTGCTCACCCACGCCTCCTACGAGGGGGTCCCGCTGCCGCAGGAGCGGGCCGGGGGCGCGGTGGACGTGTACAAGGACATCCGCAGTCCGCTGATCATGCGCTCGCGCGAGGAGATCGCGCGGTTCTTCGAGGGGTACGACATGGTGGAACCCGGACTGGTGGCGATGCCGCGCTGGCGGCCCGACACCGCACCGGAGGACGAGGATCCGTACGCGTTCTCCGGTTTCGCGGGCGTGGGGCGTACGGCGTGACCGCCGAACCGGACGGGCCGGAGGGCAGACTGCGCCGGTTCGCGACGATCTGGAGCCGGGCGGTGTTCCCGGTGACCTCGACGTCGGCGACCCGCCCGGAGTTCGAGGAACACCTGCTGCCGCTGGCACGGCGGTTGAGCGAGGCGCTGCTGGCCCGGGGCTTCGACGCCGAAGCGGGCAAGGCGGTCGGCGCCGCCCTCGTGGACGCGCACTGCACCGACCCGGAGGCGCTCAGCCGCACGCTGGACTGCGTGGACGCCTACCTCGTCCTGTACTGCGGCGGCGACGGCGACCCGGAGGGCCTGCGCGCCCGCTCCGCGCGGCTGCAGCACGCGATGGCCGCCGGCTTCGCCCGGGCGCTGCGCGAGCGGACCCTGGCCGAGCAGGAGGCCGTCGCGCAGGCCGCGCTGCAGGCGCAGGGCGTCGTCGCGCAGGCGCTGCACGCGAGCGAGGCCCGCTTCCGCGCCGTCTTCGAGGGCGCGGCCATAGGCATCGGCATGGCCGACCTCGACGGCAACATCCTGCAGGTCAACGGCGCGCTGCTGCGCATGTTCGGCGTCTCCGAGCAGGCCGTGCGCAACCGCAACGTCAGGGACTGGACCCACCCCGACGACGCCCCGCAGACCTGGCGGCTCTACGACGAACTCGTGCGCGGCGAGCGCGAGCACTACCACCTGGAGAAGGCGTTCTACCGCCCCGACGGAACGGTCCTGTGGACCAATCTGACGGTCTCCCTGCTCCGCGACGCCGACGGCAACCCGCAGTACCAGCTCGCCCTCATGGAGGACACCACCGAACGGCGGCTGCTCAACCTGCGCCTGCGCTACGAGGCCACGCACGACGCCCTCACGGGCCTGCCGAACCGCACCTTCTTCTTCGAGCGGCTGGAGAAGGCGCTGGGCGCCGGGGAGGGCCAGCGGTTCGGGCTGTGCTACCTCGACCTGGACGGCTTCAAGACCGTCAACGACAGCCTCGGCCACGCGGCCGGCGACCGGCTGCTGGTGGAGGTCGCCGACCGGCTGCAGTCCTGCGCCACCGCGCCCGGCGAGATGGTGGCGCGGCTCGGCGGCGACGAGTTCGTGGCCCTGACCACCGGACCCGACACCCAGCGCGGGGTCGAGGAACTGGCCGGCCGCATCATGAACGCGCTGCTCGCGCCGATCAGTGTCGACGGCCGGGAGCTGACCGTGCGCGGCAGCATCGGCATCGTCGAGGGCCCGGCCGGGGAGCGCAGCCCGGCCGAGGTGCTGCGCAGCGCCGACATCACCATGTACCGGGCCAAGTCGGCGGGCGGCAACCGCTTCGAGCTCGCCGACCCCGAGGCGGACGCCCGGGCGATCACCCGGCACGGGCTGACCACGGCGCTGCCGACGGCCCTGGAGCGGGGCGAGTTCTTCATCGAGTACCAGCCGCTGGTGCACCTCGGCGACGGCAGTGTGCGCGGCGCCGAGGCGCTGGTGCGCTGGCTGCACCCGCAGCACGGGGTGCTCGGCCCGGACCGGTTCATCCCGCTCGCGGAGCACACCGGGCTGATCGTGCCGCTGGGGCGGTGGGTGCTGGAGCAGTCCGTGCGGCAGGCGCGGGAGTGGCGGGAACTGCACGGCGGCGCGGACGCCGGGCCGCTGCGCATCAACGTGAACCTGTCGCCGTGCCAGCTGACCCACCCCGGCCTGGTGCAGGACACGGTCGACATCCTGGAGCGGGCCGGTGTCGCGCCGGACGCGCTGTGCCTGGAGGTCACGGAGTCGGCGCTGATCGGGGCGGACGACGATCTGCTGAAGCCGCTGCGGCGGCTGGCGGAGATGGGGGTCGACATCGCCCTGGACGACTTCGGCACGGGCTACTCCAACCTCGCCAACCTGCGCCGCCTGCCGGTCAGCGTCCTCAAACTGGACCGGTCCTTCACGCAGAGCATGCAGCAGTTCCCCGCGGACCCGGTCGACTTGAAGATCGTCGAGGGCATCGTCTCGCTGGCCCACAGCCTGGATCTCGCCGTGACGGTCGAGGGCGTGGAGACCGGCGCGCAGGCCGAGCAGCTGCGGATCCTCGGCTGCGACACGGCCCAGGGCTGGTACTACGCCCGCCCGGGCCCGCCGGAGCGGCTGCACGAGCTGACGCTGGTGGACGCGACGGGCTGACGCCCCGGGCGACCGGCCGCGGCGCGGGACGGGTCAGGCGCCCAGCCCGCGCAGCAGCAGCGCGAGACCGCCCAGGAACTCCCGGTCGGCACTGACCTTCCGGGCGTGACGGGCGGTCTCCGCCATGTGCGGGAAGGCGTCGGGCGGCAGCTCGCTGATGGCGACCGTGCCCTCGCCCGACAGCGGCCCGAGGTGCTCCAGCTGGATGGCGCCGATGACGTACCCGAGCAGGCCGCGCAGTGCCACCACCCGCCGCTCGCCGTCGAACCCGGCCTCCGTGAGCACCCCGAGCACCGACTCCGACCAGCGCAGCCCGGCGAGGGACCGGTGCCGGTGCGCGACGGTCAGGGGCACGATCGCCGGATGCGCCGCCATGGCGTCCCGCATCCGCCGCACCAGCACCTCGATCCGTTCGGGCCAGGGCGTGCCGGGGCCGGGCGGCTCGGTGTCCACGGTGCCGAGGACGAGGTCGACGACGAGCCTCTCCAGCTCTTCCCGGTCCTCCACGTACCGGTAGAGCGCCATCGTGCTCATGCCGAGTTCCTTGGCGACCGAGCGCATGGACAGCCCGGCGAGCCCGTCGCGGTCGATCACGGCGAGGGCGGCCGAGGCGAGGCGGTCATGGCTGAGGGAGCGGGGACGTGGCATGACGACGATCAGCGTACGTCATACGCCTACCTTGTCGCGTGTACGGCGTACGCCTACACTCCGTAGGAGTACGCCGTACACCTAAAAGGGAGCACACCCATGCTCATGCGCATGCCCGCACGGTCCGTGCGGCCCGGCTCCACCGTCACCGGACGCTCGATGACCACCGTCCTCGGGGACGCGGTCGCCGTCCCCGATCCCGGGCGCCTGGTCCACCTGCAGTTCCGGCGGTTCGCCGGCTGCCCGGTGTGCCATCTGCACCTGCGGTCGGTGGTCCGCAGGCACGCGGAGATCGAGGCCGCCGGCGTCCGCGAGGTCGTCGTCTTCCACTCGCCCGCCGAGGAGCTGCGCCGGCACACCGCCGACCTGCCCTTCGCGGTGGTGGCCGACCCCGGCAAGAAGCTCTACGCCGAGTTCGGCGTCGAGTCGGCTCCCCGGGCGCTGCTCAGCCCGCGCGCCTGGGGGCCGGTCGTCCGAGCCGTGCTGAGCGGCGGCCGGGAGGTCCTCCGCGGCCGGGAACGCCTCCCCGCGACCAGCCAGCCCGGCGGCAGGCTCGGCCTGCCCGCCGACTTCCTGATCGCCCCCGACGGCCGGGTCCTCGCCGCCAAGTACGGCGAGCACGTCTACGACCAGTGGCCGGTCGACGAACTCCTGCACCTGGCGTCCTCCCACCGGCCGGCCGTCTGAGCGGCGCCGGCGCCTCACCGCTCCAGCAGCATCCGCTGCAACTCCCGCGCCGCCCGCGGCGGCGCCACATCACTGCGATGCGCCAGCGCGATCGTCCGGTGCAGACCGGGCCGGGCCAGCGCGGTCACCCGCAGCCCGGCTCCGGACCTGACCGCCACCATCCGCGGCACCACGGCGACCCCGAGCCCGGCCCGTACGAAACCCAGCACCGCGTCCATCTCCCCGCCCTCCACGGCGAAGTCCGGCTCGAACCCCTCCGCGCGGCACGCGCTCACGGTCAGCTCGCGCAGGTCGTAGCCGTGCCGGAACATCACCAGGCGCTCGCCCTCCAGGTCGGCGACGCGCACCGTGCGGCCGCCCCCGCCCGGACGCGGGGCGTCCGGGGAGGAGACCACGACCAGGTCCTCGCGCAGCAGCTCCACCGTCGTCAGGGCGGGGGAGGGCGTCGGCAGCGGCAGCACCACCAGGGCCAGATCGAGGGCGCCGCGGGCCAGCTCCCGGACCAGGTCGTGCGAGCCGCCCTCCTCGATCAGCAACCGGATGCCGGGGTAGCGGTCGTGGAAGGCGCGCAGGACGTCCGGCAGCAGGCCCGTGCAGAGGCTGGGCGTGGCGCCGAGCCGGACCCGGCCCCGCCGCAGCTGCACCAGTTCCTGCACCTCGTGCCGGGCGGTGTCCGCGTCGGCGAGGATGCGCCGGGCCAGCGGCAGCAGCGCCTCCCCGGCGTCGGTGAGTGTGATGTTGCCGCGGGCGCGCAGGAACAGATCCGCGCCCAGCTCCCGCTCCAGCGCCTTGATCTGCTGCGACAGCGAGGGCTGCGCGACATGGACCAGATCGGCGGCCCGGGTGAAGTGCCGTGTCTCGGCGACGGCCACGAAGTACTGGAGCTGGGTGAACTGCATCCTCGTACGATAGCCCGCGCCTATGGAATCAAGCCGGACCATGTCTTGGACCGATCGCCCGCGCGTCCGTAGCGTGCTGTCCCATGGCTCTGGCAACGCGGACGGACCGACGGCCGTCCATGGCACGCACCGTGTGGGACTCCACCGTCGGCAAGAAGACCGTGATGGCGGTCAGCGGTCTGATCATGCTGCTCTACCTGGTCGTCCACATGATCGGGAACCTGAAGATCTTCTTCGGGGCCGGCGACTTCAACCACTACGCCCACTGGCTGCGCACCGTCGGCGAGCCGTTCATGCACTACGAGTGGACCCTCTGGCTGGTCCGGGTGGTGCTCGTGGTCGCGGTCGTCGCCCACGCCGTGTCCGCCTACCAGCTCAGCCGCCGCGACATCAAGGCCCGGCCCAGCAAGTACGTGCACAAGAAGCCGCGGGCCTCCTACGCCACGCGCACCATGCGCTGGGGCGGGATCATCCTCGGCCTGTTCATCGTCTGGCACATCCTGGACCTGACCACCGGCACCGTGCACCCCGGCTTCGAGTCGGGCCGCCCGTACCAGAACGTCGTGGACACCTTCTCCACCTGGTACGGCAACGCCCTGTACATCGTCGCGATGCTCGCCGTCGGCCTGCACGTCCGGCACGGCTTCTGGAGCGCCGCCCAGACCCTCGGCGCAGGCAGCCGCACCCGCGACCGCGCCCTGAAGACCACGGCGAACGTCCTCGCGCTGCTGCTCACGGCCGGCTTCATCGCCGTACCCGTGGGCGTCATGACCGGAGTGGTGAGCTGACATGACCGCATACACGAACTACGTCACCGGTGAGCCGGTCGCCGACACCAAGGCGCCCTCCGGGCCCGTCCACGAGCGGTGGGACAAGCGCCGCTTTGAGGCCAAGCTGGTCAACCCGGCCAACCGGCGCAAGCACACGGTGATCGTGGTCGGGACCGGCCTCGCGGGCGGCTCCGCCGGGGCCACCCTCGCCGAACAGGGCTACCGCGTCGTCCAGTTCTGCTACCAGGACTCCCCGCGCCGCGCCCACTCCATCGCCGCGCAAGGAGGCATCAACGCCGCGAAGAACTACCGCAACGACGGCGACTCCGTCCACCGGCTGTTCTACGACACCGTCAAGGGCGGCGACTTCCGCGCCCGCGAGTCCAACGTCCACCGGCTCGCGCAGATCTCCGTCGAGATCATCGACCAGTGCGTGGCGCAGGGCGTGCCGTTCGCCCGCGAGTACGGCGGGCTCCTCGACACCCGCTCCTTCGGCGGCGTCCAGGTCTCCCGGACGTTCTACGCCCGCGGCCAGACGGGTCAGCAGCTGTTGCTCGGCGCCTACCAGGCGCTCAGCCGGCAGATCGCCGCCGGCAACGTCGAGATGCACCCCCGCACCGAGATGCTCGACCTGATCGTCGTCGACGGGCGGGCACGCGGGATCGTGGCCCGCGACCTGATCACCGGGAAGATCGACACGTACTTCGCGGACGCCGTGGTGCTCGCCTCCGGCGGCTACGGCAACGTCTTCTACCTGTCGACGAACGCCATGAACTCCAACGCCACCGCGATCTGGCGCGCCCACCGGCGCGGGGCGTACTTCGCCAACCCCTGCTTCACACAGATCCACCCCACCTGCATCCCGCGCACCGGCGACCACCAGTCCAAGCTGACGCTGATGAGCGAGTCGCTGCGCAACGACGGCCGGATCTGGGTGCCGAAGGCCAAGGGCGACCGGCGGCCCGCGAACGAGATCCCCGAGGACGAGCGCGACTACTACCTGGAGCGCATCTACCCGTCCTTCGGCAACCTCGTCCCGCGCGACATCGCCTCCCGCGCCGCGAAGAACGTCTGCGACGAGGGCCGGGGAGTGGGCCCCGGCGGCCAGGGCGTCTACCTGGACTTCGCCGACGCCATCGCGCGGATGGGCCGCAAGGCCGTCGAGGCCAAGTACGGCAACCTCTTCGACATGTACCAGCGGATCACCGACGAGGATCCGTACGAGGTACCGATGCGGATCTACCCCGCCGTGCACTACACGATGGGCGGCCTGTGGGTCGACTACGACCTGCAGACCACCGTGCCCGGCCTGTTCGCGATCGGCGAGGCCAACTTCTCCGACCACGGCGCCAACCGGCTCGGCGCGTCCGCGCTGATGCAGGGCCTCGCCGACGGCTACTTCGTGCTGCCGGCCACCATCAACGACTACCTCGCCCGCAACCCCCACCACGACCCGGTCACCGACGAACACCCCGTCGTGCAGGAGGTCCTGGCCGAGACACAGGACCGGCTCGGCCTGCTGCTGTCCGTCGACGGCGACCGCACCCCCGACTCCTTCCACCGGGAGGTCGGCGAACTCATGTGGGAGTTCTGCGGCATGGCCCGCTCCGAGACGGGACTGCGCAAGGCGCTGGAGCGCATCCCGCAGATCCGCGAGGAGTTCTGGCGGCGCATCAAGGTGCCCGGTACCGGCGAGGAGTTCAACCAGTCGCTGGAGAAGGCCAACCGCATCGTCGACTACCTGGAGCTGGCCGAGCTGATGTGCCTCGACGCGCTGCACCGCGGCGAGTCCTGCGGCGGCCACTTCCGCGAGGAGTCCCAGACGCCCGACGGCGAGGCGGCCCGCAGGGACGAGGAGTTCGGCTACGCCGCCGCCTGGGAGTTCACCGGCACCGGCGAGGCCCCGGTCCTGCACAAGGAAGACCTGGTCTTCGAGTACGTCCACCCCACCCAGCGGAGCTACGCATGAAGCTCACCCTGCGCGTCTGGCGGCAGAAGAACGCCGAGGCCGAAGGCGCCATGTCCACGTACGAGGTGGACGGTGTCTCCTCCGACATGTCCTTCCTGGAGATGCTCGACACCCTCAACGAGGAACTCATCCTCAAGGGCGAGGACCCCGTCGCCTTCGACCACGACTGCCGCGAGGGCATCTGCGGTGCCTGTTCGCTCGTCATCAACGGCGACGCCCACGGCCCCGAGCGCACCACGACCTGCCAGCTGCACATGCGGTCCTTCCAGGACGGCGACACGATCGACATCGAGCCGTGGCGGGCGGCCGCCTTCCCGGTCATCAAGGACCTGGTCGTCGACCGCTCGGCCTTCGACCGGATCATCCAGGCCGGCGGCTACATCACCGCGCCGACCGGGGCCGCTCCCGAGGCGCACGCCACTCCGGTGCCCAAGCCGGACGCCGACTTCGCCTTCGAGCACGCCGAGTGCATCGGGTGCGGGGCGTGCGTGGCGGCCTGTCCCAACGGGGCGGCGATGCTGTTCACCTCCGCCAAGATCAATCACCTGAACGTGCTGCCGCAGGGCGCTCCCGAGCGGGAGACCCGGGTGCTGGACATGGTCGAGCAGATGGACGAGGAGGGCTTCGGCGGCTGCACGCTCGCCGGCGAGTGCGCCACGGCCTGCCCCAAGGGCATTCCGCTGATGTCCATCACGAGCATGAACAAGGAGTGGCTGCGGGCGACCCGCAAGGTCGCCAAGCGCTGACCCCCGCGGGGGACGCCAAGCGCTGACCCCCGCGGGGGACGAGACGTTCGCCGAGAGTGCGGACGGGCGGGACCGGGAGCGGTGCTCATCCCGGTCCCGTCTGGTTTTCTCCCCGCCTCCCGGGCCGCGCGAGCCGTTCAGCAACCTCACACCCGCTCTCCCCGCGCTCGACACGCGAAGGTCAGCCGGCATCGGGAGAACAGGGGCGGCGGATCCGCACGCCACCGCTCAGCCGCCCCCGCCTCGCCGAACCGGCCCGTGACCAGGAGAGAGCCATGACCGGTGTTCCCACGCTCGACCGCCCGCCGCAGCCCACGGCACCCACCCGCTACACCGTGGGACTCGCCCGCGACGAGGAGGACGTGCGCGCCGCCCAGCGGCTGCGGCACGACGTCTTCGCCGGTGAGATGGGCGCCCTGCTGCCCACCCCGCAGCCGGGCCACGACATCGACGCCTTCGACGCGTACTGCGACCACCTGCTGGTCCGCGAGGAGGTGTCCGGGCAGGTCGTCGGCACCTACCGGCTGCTCCCGCCGGAGCGCGCGGCGGTGGCGGGACGACTGTACTCCGAGGGCGAGTTCGACCTCTCCCGGATCGACGGGCTGCGTCCGGACCTGGTGGAGGTCGGCCGCTCCTGCGTCCATCCCGGCCACCGCGACGGCGCCGTGATCGGGCTGATCTGGGCCGGCATAGCCCGCTACATGGTCGACCGCGGCCACGAGTGGCTGGCGGGCTGCTGCTCCATCCCGCTGGCCGACGGCGGCACGCTCGCCGCCGCGACCTGGGACCGGGTGCGGGCCAAGCACCTCGCCCCCGAGGAGCACCGCGTACGGCCGCTGCGCCCCTGGCGGCCGACGGCCCCCGTCCCCGCCACGCGCGTCGAACTGCCCGCCCTGCTGCGCGGCTACCTCCGCCTCGGCGCCCGGGTCTGCGGGGAACCCGCCCACGACGCCGAGTTCGGCGTGGCCGACCTGTACGTGCTGCTGTCGATGCGCCGGGTCGACCCGCGCTATCTGCGGCACTTCCTCTCCCTCGTCCCGGCGTGACGGACAGGGCAGCAGTGAGCCCGCCTCCGCCCGGCCCCGCGGGCTTCCCGAGGCTGGGCGCACGGCGGGCCGTCGATGAGGGGGTCGGTGCGTCGGTCCATGCGGGCGACGGGGGGACCGGCCCCCTGGTCCGGGCAGTCGGCGCGCCTGCCGGGGCTTCGCTCGAGGCGGCCGGTGCGGGGACCGGCGTCTCGCCTGCCCGGACCCCGCTCCACGCGGCCGACGCGGGGACCTGGTGGCGGCCGAGCGCTCCCTGTGCGCCGCGGTCCTGTGTCGGACCCGCCGTTCGGGTCAGGGCACTGCCGTTCGCCGTCCTGCGGGTGGGCGCCGTGCTGGTTCTGCTGGTGGGCGGGATCGTGGCCAACCTGGGTGCCGCGCTTGTGGTGGGCCCGCTCGGCGGGCGGATCCCGCCGGGGCTGGTGAGGCGCTGGTGCCGGTGGGTGGTGCGCGCCGCGGGCGTACGCGTCCGGATCGACGGCGGCGTCCCGGCCGGGACCGGCCTGCTGCTCGTCGCCAACCACGTCTCCTGGCTGGACATCCCGCTGCTCGCCGCCGTCCGCCCGGCCCGGATGCTCGCCAAGGCGGAGATCCGGGCCTGGCCGGTCGCCGGATGGCTGACCGCGCGCGGCGGGGCCCTGTTCGTCGACCGGGACCGGATCCGCGCGCTGCCCGGCACCGTGGCCCGGATCGCCGGGGCGCTGCGGGCGGGGGAGGCCGTCGCCGTCTTCCCCGAGGGCAGCACCTGGTGCGGCCGCGCTCAAGGGCGGTTCCGCCGGGCCGTGTTCCAGGCCGCCCTGGACGCGGGCGTCCCCGTCCAGCCGGTGCGTCTGCGTTACCGGCTGGCAGGGGGACCGTCCACCACGACCCCCGCCTTCGTCGGCGAGGACTCCCTGCTCACATCGGTCTGGCGGGTGGCCACGGCACGCGGGCTGGTCGCCGAGGTGGAGGTGAGGCAGGTGCTGGTACCGGGCAGCGGGACCGACCGCCGCGCCCTGGCCCGGGCGGCCGAGGCCGCCACCCTGCCACGGGAGAGTCAGGCAGGGGTCCCCGGGCCGCGGCCTGCCGCACCTCTCACCGGGGCCGGGGAACCGCTGGCCGGCACGCGGGAGGCCCTCACGGCATGACCCGGGCGAGATACGGCGCCGTGGCGCTGCCGCCCGCTCGCGCCACCTCGGCCGGCGGTCCCGCCGCCACGATCCGCCCGCCCGCGTCGCCGCCGCCCGGCCCGAGGTCGATCACCCAGTCCGCGCCCGCGACCACGGACATGTCGTGCTCGACGACGATCACGGTGTGCCCGGCGTCGACCAGGCCGTGCAACTGGCGCATCAGGACGTCGACGTCCGCCGGGTGCAGGCCGGTCGTCGGCTCGTCGAGCAGGTAGAGCGTGCTGCCGCGCCGGACGCGCTGCAGCTCGCTCGCCAGCTTGATGCGCTGCGCCTCGCCGCCGGACAGCTCGGTCGCGGGCTGCCCGAGGCGCAGATAGCCCAGCCCCACGTCGAGCAGGGTGTCCAGGCTGCGGGCCACGGCCGGGGTGTCCGCGAAGAACTCCGCCGCGCCGTCCACCGTCAGATCCAGCACCTGCGCGATGTTCCGCCCCCGGTACGTCACTTCGAGCGTCTCCGGGTTGTACCGGGCGCCGCCGCAGTCGGGACAGGGCGAGTACGTGCTCGGCAGGAACAGCAGCTCCACGCTGACGAACCCCTCGCCCTGGCAGGTCTCGCACCGCCCGCCCGCCACGTTGAAGGAGAACCGGCCCACGCCGTAGCGGCGTTCACGGGCTCCGTCGGTGGCCGCGAACACCTTGCGCACCACGTCGAACAGACCGGTGTACGTGGCGAGGTTGGAGCGCGGGGTGCGGCCGATGGGCCGCTGGTCGACCGAGACCAGCCGGCCCACCCCGGCGAGGTCCTCGCTGATCTCGCCGATGAGCGTCGACTTGCCCGAGCCGGAGACACCGGTGACGGCCGTGAACACGCCGAGCGGGAACTCGGCGGTCAGCCCGCGCAGGTTGTGCCGGCTGACCGGGCCGGTCTTCAGCCACCCGCTGGGCGTCCGCACCTCGCGTGCCGGGGCGGGGGAGCGGTCGAACAGGTGGCGGGCCGTCGCCGACTCCGCGACGGACGCCAGTGCGGCCACCGGCCCGCTGTGCAGCACCCGTCCGCCGTGCTCGCCCGCCCGCGGCCCCACGTCCACCAGCCAGTCGGCGCCGCGCATGACGTCGAGGTGGTGCTCCACGACGAACACCGAGTTGCCAGCCGCCTTCAGCCGCTCCAGCACGGTCAGCAGCGCCTCGGTGTCCGCGGGGTGCAGCCCGGCCGACGGCTCGTCCAGGACGTAGACGACCCCGAACAGACCGGAGCGCAGCTGGGTGGCCAGGCGCAGGCGCTGCAGTTCGCCGGCGGAGAGGGTGGGGGTGGGGCGGTCGAGGCTGAGGTAGCCGAGGCCCAGCTCGACGACCGGTTCGATACGGGACCTGAGATCCTCGGTGAGGACCCGCGCGGTCTCGGTCGTGGCGTCGAGCGCGGCGGCCAGCTCCACCAGGGGCAGGGCCGCCAGCTCGGCGACGGTCCGGCCGCCGAACGTCACCGCCAGCGCCTCGGGGCGCAGCCTGCTGCCCCCGCACGCCGGGCAGGGGGCGCTGGTGAGGAACCGCTCGGCCTTCGCCCGCAGCGCCGGGCTCCTGGAGTCCGAGAAGGTCTTCATCACGTACCGGCGGGCGCTCGTGTAGGTGCCCTGGTACGGCCGCTGGATGCGGCCGGCGTCCCGCACGGGGTGCACGGTGACCACCGGCTGCTCGTCCGTGAACAGGATCCACTCGCGCTGGTCCGCGGGCAGGTCCCGCCACGGCCGGTCCACGTCGTGTCCGAGCGCGTCGAGGACGTCCCGGAGGTTCTTGCCCTGCCAGGCGCCCGGCCACGCGGCGATCGCGCCCTCGCGGATCGACAGCGACGGGTCGGGGACCAGCAGTTCCTCGCTCGTGCGGTGCACCCGCCCCAGGCCGTGGCACTCGGGGCAGGCCCCGGCCGCCGTGTTGGGCGAGAAGGCGTCGGAGTCGAGCCGCCCGGCGCCCGGCGGGTAGGTGCCGGCGCGGGAGAACAGCATCCGCAGGGAGTTGGAGAGGTTGGTGACCGTGCCCACCGAGGAGCGGGAGGTGGGCGCCGCCCGGCGCTGCTGGAGCGAGACCGCCGGCGGCAGACCGGTGATCTCCCCGACCTTCGGCGCGCCGACCTGGTGGATCAGCCGGCGCGCGTACGGGGCGACCGACTCGAAGTAGCGCCGCTGCGCCTCGGCGTAGATCGTGCCGAACGCCAGGGACGACTTGCCCGAGCCGGACACGCCGGTGAACACGGCCAGCACGTCCCGGGGGATGTCGACGTCGACGCCCTTCAGGTTGTGCTCGCGGGCACCGCGGACGCGGACGTACGGATCGTGGGGGCCGTGGGGGTCGTCGTGCATGAAAACCGACTCTAACCGGACGTGATCGCGGCCAGCCGCCGGTAGGAGTCCAGCAGGGCCGCGCGGTCGTAGGTGCTGGTGGTGACCAGGACCTCCTGTGCCCCGGTCTCCTTCAGCAGCGTCTCCAGCTCGTGCGCGACCTGCTCCTCGGTGCCCGCGATGTGCCCGGTGAGTCCGGCCTCGTAGAGGTCGCGTTCCCTTCCGGTCATGGTGAGCGCCTCGACGCGCTCGGCGGGCGGCAGGGGCGGGAAGGTGCCGTGGGTGCGGGAGTACGCCATGGACCAGGCCTCGGGGATCAGCAGCCGCCGCGCCTCCTCGGGTGTCCCGGCCACCGCGACCGTGCCGGAGACGACGACGTAGGGCTCGTCCGCCCAGGGCGAGGGGCGGAAATGCGCGCGGTAGTGGTCGACGCCCTGCCGCATCCGGTCCCGGTTCCTGAGGTCGCCGATGACCAGGGGCAGCCCGAGACGGGCCGCGATCCCGGCGCCCTCGCCCATGGCCAGGACGAACGGCGGCACGGTCAGGCCTTCCGCGGGGCGGGCGTGCACCCCGGTGGGGGAGGTGCCCCGGAACCAGCCGAGCAGCTCCCGCAGCTGCGCCTCGAAGTCGTCCGCGTCGCCCTTGTCACGGCCGAGCGCCTTGCGCACCCCGTCGGTGAAGCCCACCGACCGGCCCAGGCCCATGTCGATCCGGCCGGGGAACAGCGACTCCAGCACCCCGAACTGCTCGGCCACGACCAGCGGCCGGTGGTTGGGCAGCATCACCCCGCCCGTGCCGACCCGGATCGTCCCGGTCGCCGCCGCGACGGCCGCGGCCAGCACGGCCGGCGCGGAACCGGCCACCCCGGGGACCCCGTGGTGCTCCGACACCCACAGCCGGTGGAAGCCGAGCCCTTCCAACTCCCGCGCCAGCCGGACGGTGTCGCGCAGCGCCTCGGGGTGGGTGTGCCCCTCGCGGGTGCGGGAGCGGTCGAGGACGGAGAAGCGGGCCGAGGCGATCAGGGAGGTCACACGGGGTTCAACGCCCGGCGGGGCGGGGCATTCCCGGGCCGGCGCCGGCCGCTACGCCGCGTGCTCGTGGTCGCACGCCTCGTCGATGCCGTAGGTGTCCCAGGCGGGGAAGGGGTCGTCCGCGGGCGGTTCCTCGCCCTGCCGCACCAGGCACGCGGTCAGGGCCCGCTGCAGGGCGTCGGTGTCCAGCTCCGTCCCGATGAACACCAGCTCCTGCGCGTGCGGGACGTCCGTGTCCCGGGCGGCGGACGGTTCGAAGCGGGCGACGCCGCCGGCCTGCGACCACAGCCCCGTCACGCGCGGGCGGCTCGCCAGGGTGAAGAAGCCCTTGGAGCGCAGGACGCGGCCGTACGTGCCGCCGTCCAGGTCCTCGGTGACGAAGGACCACAACCGCTCGGGGTGGAAGGGCAGTTCCGAGCGGAAGACGGTGGAGGAGATGCCGTACTCCTCGGTCTCCGGGACGTGGTCGCCGTTGAGCTCGCGGACCCAGCCCGGTGCCTGCTGGGCGCGCTCCAGGTCGAACAGGCCGGTGCCGAGGACCTGGCGCAGCCCGATCCGGCCGTGGGTGGCGGGGACCAGCCGGGCGACCGGGTTGAGGCGGGTCAGGGCGGCCCGCAGGCGCGCCGCCGACTCCTCGTCGACGAGGTCGAGCTTGTTGAGGACCAGCACGTCGGCGAACTCGATCTGGTCGACGAGCAGATCGCTGACGGTGCGCTCGTCATCCTCGTACGGGGCGAGCCCTCGTTCGGCCAGGTCGTCACCGCCGGCCAGCTCGGTGAGGAAGTTGGCCGCGTCGACGACCGTGACCATGGTGTCCAGCCGGGCGACGTCGCCCAGGGTGGCGCCGTCGTCCCGGGCGAAGGCGAAGGTCGCGGCGACCGGCAGGGGCTCCGAGATGCCGGAGCTCTCGATGAGGAGGTGGTCGAAGCGGCCCTCGCGGGCCAGCCGGTCCACCTCGTCGAGCAGGTCGTCGCGCAGGGTGCAGCAGATGCAGCCGTTGGTCATCTCGACCAGGCGTTCCTCGGTCCGCGACAGCGCGGCCTCACCGCCGCGCACCAGGGCCGCGTCGATGTTGACCTCGCTCATGTCGTTGACGATGACCGCGACGCGCAGGCCCTCGCGGTTGGCCAGGACGTGGTTGAGCAGGGTGGTCTTGCCCGCCCCGAGGAATCCGGAGAGCACGGTGACGGGCAGCCTGTCGTGCGGCATCGCCCTAGCCCTCCGGCCGCAGCAGGCCGCGCTCGTACGCCTTGACCAGGTGCTGCGGGACGAGATGACGGACGCCGTCGACGGTGACCGGGACCAGGGCCGGCGTGGTGGCCTTCCACTGGGCGCGGCGGTGACGGGTGTTGCTGCGGGACATCTTCCGCTTCGGGACAGCCATGGGAATCCTCCTCGGAACTCCTGCCGGACGGGCAGGGCACCGAGGACGCTACATGAAAATGGATCCCATTAACAATCAGCGTCCCGGTGTCCTGCCGCCGGTGTCCTGCCGCTGCCGCCGGTGTCCCGGCGTCCGTCAGTCGTCGGCGCCCACGAGCATCCGCACCTCGAACTCCTCGTGCGCGGCGGGGTCCTCGGCCGGGCCCTGGTCCAGGACCGTGCCGAGCCAGCCCAGGAGGAAGCCGACCGGGATCGAGACGATGCCGGGGTTCTGCAGCGGGAACCAGGCGAAGTCGGCGTCGGGGTAGAACGAGGCCGGGGTGGAGGAGACCACGGGCGAGAACGCGGCGAGCAGCACGGAGCACAGCAGCCCGCCATAGAGGCTGAGCAGGGCGCCCTTCGCCGAGAAGCGCCGCCAGAACAGGGTGTAGACGATCGTCGGCAGGATCGCGGACGCCGCGATGGCGAAGGCGAGGAAGGCCAGCGTCGCGGTGTTCGCGCCCCAGGCGACGAGGGCGAGCAGGATCCCGAGGACGCCGATGACCGCGCCGGACAGCCGGGCGACGGCCAGTTCCTCCGTCTCGGTCGCCCGGCCCCTGCGGATCACCGCGCCGTACAGGTCGTGGGCGAGGGACGAGGCCGCCGCGAGGGTCAGCCCGACCGCCACGGCGAGCAGGGTCAGATACGCCAGGCAGGTCAGCAGCGCGGTCAGGACGCTGCCGCCCAGCTCGTGGGCGAGCAGCAGCACCGAGGCGTTCCCGGTGCTGTCCGTGCCGACGAGCGTGTCGTGGCCGAGGAGCGCGGTGGCGCCGAGGCCGAGGATGCCGGCGCCGAAGCAGACCGCGCCGACCAGGCCGACCGCCCAGACCACGGAGGAGCGCAGGACGCCGGTGCTGCGCGGGGCGAGCAGCCGCATCAGCACGTGGGGCAGGGCGGCCAGACCGAGGACGATGGCCAGTTCGAGGCTGAGGAAGTCCAGCTTGTCGGTGACGGTACCGCCGTAGCGCAGGCCGGGTTCGAGGAACTGCGGGCCGGCGCCGCTGCGTGCCGCCGCCCGCTCCAGCAGCGCGTCCGCGTTCCAGTCGAAGCGGTGCAGCACCAGCCCCGCGGTGAACAGCACGCCCACGATGAGCATCACGGCCTTGATGATCTGGATGACCGTCGCGCCGGGCATGCCGCCGAGGGAGGCGTACAGGATCACGAAGGTGCCGATCACGACCACGCACAGGGCGCGGGTGGTGGCGCTGGGCGCTCCGGTGAACTGCGTCAGCAGGGCCACGCTGCCCACGAGCTGGGCCACCAGGTAGAGCGTCGCGACGGCCAGGATGCACACGGCCAGCGCCACCCGCACCGGCCGCTGCATCCGGGGCATGCGCAGCGCCACCGTGTCGCCGAGTGTGAACGTGCCGGTGCGGTGCAGGGGTTCGGCGATCAGCAGCAGCACCATCATCCAGGCGACGGTGGTGCCGCCCAGGTACATCAGGCCGTCGTACCCGGTCAGCGCGACCAGGCCGGTGCTGCCCAGCAGGGTGGCGGCGGACAGGTAGTCGCCGCACATGGCGAGGCCGTTGCGCAGTGCCGACATGGTGCGGTTGCCCAGGTAGAACTCGCTGATCTCGTCGCGGTGGGGCGCCGTCAGCAGGGCGGTGAACAGCGTGATCACGACCACGGTCAGGAACAGCACGAACGTCAGCTGCAGGCTGTCGTCGTCGATGGCGGCGGCGGTCACCACGAGCGGAACCCCCTGGTGCCCTGCCGGAGGGGTTGTCCGGCGCCGTGCGGCCGCGCGCGGCGGGCCTGGTTCTCGCGCGCCCGGGACCGCAGGCCGCGGGCGAGGGGGTCGACCCGGGTGCGCATGTGCCGGACGTAGCACCAGGCGGTCACGCCCATGAGGGCGAACTGCCCGAGACCGAGGGTGAGTCCGACGGTGAGACGGCCGAACAGCGGCTGGTTCATCACCGCGGGAACGAAACTCGACAGCAGGACGTACAGCAGGAATCCACCCACCGACAGGATGGTCGCCCGGGTGCCGAACCGGCGCTGGGAGCGGCGCAGCGAGTGGAATTCGGGATGAGCGGATATATGCGACGCCGGAGGATGTTCGATGTGCGGGTGCGGGAATGGGGGAGTTTCGTCCCGCCTCGGTGAGAATTCGGGCACAGGCGCACCTTCTTCGCTGCTTCGTGCCCCGCACTCGACCCCTTCGAGTCAGTGTCGCGTCCGGCCTTCGGGCAGGGTGGAGGGGGCCGGACGCATCGTGGGGGTGCGGGCTCTGTGGGGGGGCGTGAAACCGAGAGAAAGAGCTCTTTCGGAAACACGCGGACGGCCTCGGGGCTCTGTGTGGGGATCCCCGACCAGCCCCGGCCACGGGTGGTGGCGAGGCTGGAAGCGGAGTATGTCAGTGCCGTCCTTGAGCCATCAACTGTGCGGGTGAATTCACCTGTCGGCATGGCTCGTTCACATCACCGTCGACGCGGGAACAGTACGGACCATGGACCATTTCCCGGCCGGGCTGTCCGAAAGGCGCCGGACGGCTCAGAAACGGGCCCCGACCGCCGCGCCGGATCGCGGCACGAGGAACGCGGGCGCCTTCGGCAGCGAGCCGTCCGCCGCCCGGGGGCCGGTGAGCGGGTTGGGGTCGGTGCTCAGGACCGAGGAGCCGTCCCAGGTGCCCCCCAGGTTCCAGGAGTTGCCGCTGACGACCGTCCGGGACCCGACGGCGGCCGGGCGCTGGTCGGCGACGGAGAGGTTGCCGGTGAGCCTGGCCGTGCCGTCCTGGACGTCGGCGTCGAATCCCGTACCGCCGTTGCCGAAGGCGGAGTTGCGGCTCAGGGCGAGGGAGCCCGGGTTGCCGTTGTCGGTGTAGCCGTGCTTCGCGTTCTTGAAGGAGGCGCTGTTGCGTACGGTGTGGGCCACCGCCGGGGCCGGGCTGCCGCCGCCGAGCTTGAAGCCGTTGCCGTCGCCGGCGAAGTCGGGGAAGCCCCAGCGGTTGTAGCCGTTGCCGTACGCGACCGTGTTCTCGATCGTCACCGGGGAGGCGAACTTCCAGGCGTCGAAACCGTCGTCGACGTTGTTCCACAGCCGGGCGCCGCGCACCACGTTGCCCGCGCCGCTGCCCTCCTTGACGGCCAGCCCGTCGGCGCTCTCGCCGTTCTTGCGCGGGTCGCGGTTGTGGTGGCTGTCCAGGTCCAGGATGAGGTTGCCGCTGGAGGCGCCCTGGAGCTGGAAGCCGGACTCGTAGTTGTCGTGGGTGTGCAGCCGGGCGAACACGTTCCCGTCGCAGCCGTCGCAGTACACGCCGTAGGGGCCGTTGACGATCTCCAGGTCCGAGATCCGCCAGTGCGAGGCCTCCATGTGCACCGCCCCGCGCTCGGCACGCGGGATGCCGCCGCCGACCGGGGTGTGGCTCGCGGGCAGCTTCTCGCCGTCGACGACGACCCGTTCGCCCGGGTGGGCGGCCAGCGTGATCGGCTGCGCGGCCGTCCCCGAGGTGGTGATGGTGATGTTGTCGGTGAGGGCGTACGTGCCGCCGCGCAGGGTGATGGTGTCACCGGGCCCGGCGAGGTCCACCGCCCGCTGGATGGTCCGCAGTGGCCGCGCGAGGGTGCCGGGGGCGGCGTCGTCGCCGTTCGGCGCCACGACCAGGGTCGTGCCCGCGGCGGCCGCCGGCCCCGTCAGTGCCATGGCCAGCGCGGCCCCCGCCGTCGCCGCCGACCAGATCCGTGCGTTGCGCATACGGCCTCCTGCCCTTGCTGTGTGGGTGTCGCACAGCAGTGGCCGCCGGGGGAGGGAAGGTTGCCGGGCAGCGGTGCGCACGCGGCGGCCCGGGGCGCCGCGTGCGCACGGCAGGACCTAGGCTGGGCGGCGTGAGCGACGACCGCAGCAAGGCACCGCTGGCCGTGTTCGACCTGGACAACACCCTCGCCGGCACCGCGCACCGCCAGCGCTTCCTGGAGCGCAGGCCGCGGGACTGGGACGGCTTCTTCGCGGCCGCGCCGCACGACCCGCCGCTCCGCGAGGGCATCGCGCTGGTGCGGGAGAGCGCCCGGGAGTGCGAGATCGTCTATCTCACCGGGCGTCCCGAGCGCTGCCGCCGCGACACCCTCGACTGGCTCGCCGCGCAGGGGCTGCCCGAGGGGCGCGTGTACATGCGGCGGGACGCCGACCGCCGCCCCGCCCGGTTCACCAAGCTGGAGATCCTGCGGCGGCTCGCCCGCACACGCGAGGTCCGCGTCCTTGTCGACGACGACGAACTGGTGTGCCAGGACGCCCGGCGCGCGGGCTTCACCGTCCTGCAGGCCGACTGGGCGACCCGGTCCGCCGAGATGGAGCAGGCGCAGGAGCGCGAAGGGCGGACCTGAGGCCCTTCTTGCGCCGCGATCCGAACGACAGGCCCCAGGCCGGTCGGCCGGCGCCGCGCACGCGCCCGCGCGCGATCCGGCTTCCGGGGACGGGACGGCTGGCGGCGGCTACTCGGACTCCTCCAGCCGGAAGCCGACCTTCAGCCCCACCTGCCAGTGTGCGATCCGCCCCTCCTCGAGCTGGCCGCGCACCTGCGTCACCTCGAACCAGTCCAGGTTGCGCAGCGTCTGCGAGGCCCGGCCGATGCCGTTGCGGATGGCCTGGTCGACGCCCTCGGGCGAGGTGCCGACGATCTCCGTGACCCGGTAGGTGTGGTTCGACATGCGCTGCTCCTCGGTCCAGTGACGGGGATGTCACACGTCACTCCACCGTGCCCCACGCGGCGGCGAAGCGCGAGGCGTCGCCGCCCGCCCGCGCCGCCGCGGGGGACACCGGGGTCAGCGGGCCACGCTCAGCGACAGCGCGAACCGGCACGCCCCGTCGGTCCACCAGTGGGCCAGCTCCAGCGCCGCCGCGGCCAGTTCGGCGCGTACCCCCTCCTGCCGGAACTTCGCCGACACCTCGGTGCGCAGCTCCTCGCCCGCCGCGAAGTCGACGGCGAGGCCGAGCGCCGGCACCTTCACCGTCTGCGCCGTACGGGACCGCAGCCGCATCTCGATCCACTCGTGCCCGGCGTCCCACCGCGCCACGTGGGTGAACGCGTCCGGCTCGAAGTCCGCGCCGAGTTCACGGTTGATGACCGTCAGGACGTTCTTGTTGAACGCGGCCGTCACCCCGGCCGCGTCGTCGTACGCCCTCACCAGCACCTCCTCGTCCTTGACCAGGTCCGTGCCCAGCAGCAGGGCGTCGCCCGGGGCGAGCAGGGCGCGCACCGCGGACAGGAACACGGCGCGCTCGGCGGGCAGCAGGTTGCCGATCGTGCCGCCGAGGAAGGCCACCAGCCGCGGCCCGGGCGTGTCCGGCAGCGTCAGCTCCGCGGTGAAGTCGGCGATCAGCGCGTGCACGTCCAGCCCCGGCCGCTCGGCGGCGAGCGCCCGCCCGGCCTGGGCGAGGGCGCTCTCGCTGACGTCGACGGGGACGTAGGTGTGCAGGTCCGTGAGGGCGTCGAGCAGATGCCGCGTCTTGTCCGACGAGCCGGAACCGAGCTCGACCAGGGTCCGGGCCCGGGTCGCCGCGGCGATCTCGCCGGAGCGCGCGAGCAGGATCTCCCGCTCGGCGCGCGTGGGGTAGTACTCGGGCAGTTCGGTGATCTTCTCGAACAGGTCGCTGCCGTGGGCGTCGTAGAACCACTTGGGCGGCAGCGTCTTGGGCCGGCCGGTCAGACCCCGGCGGACGTCGGCCCGCAGCGCCGCGTCCGTGGCGTCCTCGGGCAGGGTGCGGGTGAGGTGGAACGGGCTCACGTACGGGGCTCCTTCGGGTCCTTCGGGGAGGGGGCGAATGCCTCGGCCGGCTCCTTCAGCGGGGTGAGCAGCACGTCCGTGCGGCTCGCCGCGAGCAGCGTGCGGTCGGGCACCTCCTGCCAGTGCGGGTCGTCGTCGTAGGGCTCGGAGGCCACGACGGTGCCGCCGCCGGGCCGGGCGAGGTACCAGAGGGTGTCGCCCCAGGCGGTCGCGGTGATGGTGTCGCCGTTGGTGAGGAGCAGGTTGAGCCGGGAGCCGGGGGCCGCGGCGGCGACCTCCAGGACCGTGTCGGCCAGCGCCTGGCCCTCCTCGTCACCGGCGCGCAGCCGGGCCAGGACCAGCGCCCACACGAGCGCCGAGTCGTTGCGGGCCTCCAGCGACAGCAGGTCCTCGGGCGGCAGCGTCCGCGACACCGCGGCCAGCGAACCGGGCCAGCCCTTGACGGCCCCGTTGTGGCTGAACAGCCAGGTCCCCGCGGCGAACGGCGCGGCGGCGGCCTCCGCGTCCGCGCCCGACAGGGTCGCGTCCCGCACCGCGGCGAGCAGCGCGGTGGACCGCACGACGCGGGCGAGGTCCGCGAACGACAGGTCCGCCCAGACGGGCCCGGCCCGCCGGTAGCGGGCCGGCACCGGATCGCCCTCGGCGTACCAGCCCACCCCGAAACCGTCGGCGTTGACCGTCCCGTACCGCTGCCGCCGGGGCGCCCACGACTGCCGGTACAGCCCGTGCGGGGGCTCCACCAGCAGCCCGCCCAGCGGCTCGTGGGGTCCCACGTACGCCACATGACGGCACATCAGACGTCCTCCGACCGGGCCGTGCGGAACCCGGCGAAGATCTGCCGCCGGATCGGGTAGTCCCAGTTGCGGAACGTGCCCCGGCAGGCCACCGGGTCCACGGCGAACGAACCGCCGCGCAGCACCTTGTGGTCGGACCCGAAGAACACCTCCGAGTACTCCTTGTACGGGAACGCCCGGAAGCCCGGGTACGGCAGGAAGTCGCTCGCCGTCCACTCCCACACGTCGCCGATCAGCTGCCGTACACCCAGCGGGGACTCGCCGGCCGGGTAGCTGCCTGCGGGGGCCGGGCGCAGGTGCCGCTGGCCCAGATTGGCGTGCTCGGGGCGCGGGTCCTCGTCGCCCCACGGATAGCGCATCGAGCGGTCGGCGGCCGGGTCGTGGCGGGCGGCCTTCTCCCACTCGGCCTCCGTGGGCAGCCGCCGCCCGGCCCAGCGGGCGTAGGCGTCGGCCTCGTACCAGCACACGTGCACCACGGGCTCGTCGGGCGGGACGACCTCGGTGACGCCGAAGCGGCGCCTGAGCCACTGGCCGCCGTCCCGGCGCCAGAACAGCGGGGCGGCGATGCCGTAGTTGCGGATGTGCGCCCAGCCCTCGGGCGTCCACCAGCGGGGGTTCGTGTAGCCGCCGTCCTCGATGAAGGCCTGGTAGGCGGCGTTGGTCACCGGGGTGGTGTCGATGTGGAAGGGTGCCACCTCGCGCCGGTGCGCCGGGCGTTCGTTGTCCAGGGCCCACGGCTCGCCGGAGGTTCCCATGGTGAACGGGCCGCCCGGGACCAGGACTTCGGACGGGCCGGTGAACAGCGGCACCGGCTCCGGGTCGGGCGCGGTCAGGGCCCGCGGGCCCTTGCGGAGCTGATGGGTGATCAGCATGGTCTCGTCGTGCTGCTGTTCGTGCTGGGCGATCATCCCGAAGGCGAACCCGGCCTCGGTCAGCCGCGTCCCGTCGAACGCGGCCCGCTCCAGGACGTCCAGCGCCCGGGCGCGCACGTCGGCGGCGTAGGCGCGGGCCTCGGCCGGCGGCAGCAGGGGCAGCCTGGGCCGCTCGGCCCGGGGGTGCTCGAAGGCGTCGTAGAGGCTGTCGATCTCGGGCCGTATCGCCTCCTGTCCGGCGACGGCCCGCAGCAGCCACTGCTCCTCCTGGTTGCCGATGTGCGCGAGGTCCCACACCAGGGGCGACATCAGCGGCGAGTGCTGCGCCGTCAGGTCGGGCTCCTCGACGCAGCTCGTCAGCAGCGTGGTGCGGTCGCGGGCGAGGACCAGCGAGGCGACCGCGCGCTCGCGCAGCGCCTCGGGGTCGGCGGCGTCGGTGTCCGGGCCGGCAGCGGGGCGGGTGTCGGTCATGGGCGCGGGTCCTTCCCCTGGGCGCGACCGTGCGTGCCGCGCTGTCGGTCGAGCAGGTCGTCGGCGGGGCAGCGGCCCAGGACGACATGGCGGTCCAGGTAGGCGGTGACGGCCTCGACGACGTCCGGCGTGGCGCCGAGCCGGGGCAGGGCGTCCAGTGCCGTCGTGAAGCACGCGACGGCCACCTCGCGCAGTTCGGCGTCGGCCAGGCCGCGCCGGGCCGCGTCGAGCCAGAGCGGGTTGTGCGGCGCGGGCAGCCCCAGGGTGCGCTCGGCCAGCGGCTTCACGGCCCGGTAGGCGGTCTCGGTGGCCTGGGGGTCGTCGAACAGGGCCGCCGCCACGGCCAGCGGCACGATCCAGCCGTCGTCGCCGGGCTGCGCGTCGATCATGCGCAGTTCGAGATGGCCGCGCGGCCTGACCGGTGGGAACAGGGTCGTGACGTGGTAGTCGAGGTCCTCCCGCGTGGGCGGCCGGGGGTCGCCCGTGCGGATCCACTCCCGGAAGGTGAGCCCTTCGGGGACGTCCCAGGACGCGCCGTCCCGCCGTACGCACATCACGGGCGAGTCCAGCACGTGCCGGGCCCAGGCGTCGCGCGGCGTGGCGTCCAGGGGCGGTCCGCCCGCCCGGCCGGCGCCGATCCGGGTCCACATCAGCTGCCGGGTGGACAGCCAGCCGGTGGGCCGGTGCCCGGCGAGCGGGGAGTTGGCGAACACGGCCACGAGGACCGCGCCCAGGTGATGGGCCAGCCACCAGCGCCGCACATGGCCGAGGGGCCCGGGCTCCTCGTGGCCGGCGTCCAGGCACACCTGCACGGATGCGGAGCTGCACATCATGGCGCGTCCGGCAGGGCCGGTGCGGTCGAGGCAGGTCTCCATGGCGTCGTAGCGCGGTTCGCGCAGGAACCTGCGGGGTTCGTGCCAGGGATCCTGGCCGATGCCGACGAGGACGAGGCCGTCCTCACGCAGGACGGCGCGGACGGCGTCCAGGTCGGCGGAGACGGTGCGGACGCACTCCATGAGCGAGGCGGCGGGCGGCGAGCTCAGCTCCAGCTGGCCGCCGGGCTCCACGGTGAGCGCCGACCTCAGGGGCAGGGTCCGCAGGGCGGCGTAGGCCGCTCGCAGTCGATCGGGTGTGACGGGGAGCTGCGGGGCACGCAGCTCGTGGACGAGCCATTCCACCTCCACTCCCAGGCGGCGCGGCGGGCCCGTCTTGAAGCAGATGCCGCGTACCAGGGCCTCGACCTCGGCCTCGGACAGGGTGTGTGGCTCCGTACAGCCACCTACCGAATCGGACATGTCGGGATCCTCCTGAGATTCCACCATGCCATCGGTCCGGGCATTCCGGCGCCCGGACCGGGGTCACTCGTCCCACTCAAAACCCTCCCGTCGCTCGGCACAAGGGCGCGAACCGGGGCGTTCCGGGCCCGTCACACGAGCCGGCCGGGCCCTCCGCGACGGCTCCGCGACGGCTCCGCCACGGCTTTCCCGGCGTCCTCCCGCGGCGAAAACCCCGTTGCGCCACGGATGCGGAATCACCCACGATGCCTGCGTGAGCACGACAAGAAGGGCCGCGCGGCGCGCGGTCACGGCGCGCACGGGGGTGGCGCCGTGAGCGCGCGGCTGCGCGGCCTCGCGCGCGAGAACGAGCAGATCGTGGCCGCCGGGGCCTACCGGGCACCGGACGGCCGCGAGGTGTCCATCGCGGCGGAGCTGCGGGCCGCCCGGGAGGGCACGCGCGTGTACGGACCGGAACCGGTGCCGGTGTCCGCCGTCCGGGTGACGGGGACGCTGACCGAGGTCACCGGCGAGAGCAGCCTGGAGGCCGCCCGCCGGCTCGGGGGCCGGGTGGCCGTCCTGAACTTCGCCTCGGCCCGCAACCCGGGCGGCGGCTACCTCAACGGCGCCCAGGCGCAGGAGGAGGCCCTGTGCCGCGCCTCGGCGCTGTACACCTGCCTGCTCGAAGCCCGCGCCTTCTACGACCACCACCGCGCCCACCGGGACCCGTTCTACACGGACCGTGTCATCCACTCACCGGGCGTGCCCGTCTTCCGCGACGACCGGGGCCGCCTGCTGGACGAGCCGTACACCGCGGGCTTCCTGACCTCGCCCGCGCCCAACGCGGGCGTGGTGCTCCGCACGGCACCCGATCGGGCGCACGAGCTGCCGCGGGTCCTGGCCCGCCGCGCCGAACGCGTCCTGGAGACGGCCGCCGCCCACGGCTACCCCCGGCTCGTCCTGGGCGCGTGGGGCTGCGGGGTCTTCCGCAACGACCCCGCGCAGGTCGCGGAGGCCTTCCGGCGGCTGCTGGGTCCCGGTGGACGGTTCGCCGGGACGTTCGAGCACGTGGCGTTCGGGATTCTGGACCGGACCCCGGGCCTGAAGGTGCGGGGCGCGTTCGAGAGGGTGCTCGGCAGCCGGTCCGGGAGCACCGCTCAGCTCCAGCCGTAGCGCTCCTGCAGCCGCCGCCTCACCAGGTTGAAGCGCATCCGGTCGAGCGCGCAGGCCTCACGGCGCATGCCGTCCTCGTGCAGGCGCAGCACCCGGTCCACGCCGACCCACGAGTCACGCCCCGAGCGGTCCCAGGGGCCGCTGCCGATCGGCACCCACTCGGTGTCGCCGTCGTGCCGCCTGCTGGAGAGCTGCACGGCGAGGAACGTGCCCGCCGGTTCGCGGGCGACCACGAGCACCGGGCGGTCCTTGCCCCGGCCGTCGTTCTCCTCGAAGGGCACCCACGTCCAGACGATCTCGCCCGGGTCGGGATCGCCGTCGTGGGCGGGCGAGTACTCCGTGCGCACCCGGCCCACCTCGCGCGGGTCGGCCTGGACGGTGGCGGAGAGGCCGTGACGGCCCGGGACGTTCTCGTCGGCGTAGGTGCTCACGGGGGCACCTTAGAGGCCGCCCCGGCGCGCACGCCCTCCGGGTGGCGCATCGCCGGCCCGCACCCTGCGCCTGGCGCGGGCGGCGCGAGCCGCCCCACCGAGCCCGCGGCCGAGCCCGCTGCCAGAGCCCGCGGCCCCCTGCGCCTCGCGCAGGCGGCGCGAGCTCGTCGACAGCGCGGTCAGGCGGCAGCGGAACGCGCCGTCACGGGTGGCGAGGGCCAGATGTCGTCCCAGCGCAGCTTCGCCTCCAGTTGCGCGGCCACCCCCACCAGGAGCGGCTCGCTGTTCGCCGGGCCCAGCAGCTGCGCCCCGACCGGCAGGCCGTCCGGCGTGAAACCGGCGGGCACGTTGACGCCCGGCCAGCCCAGCACGTTCCACGGCCAGGCGTACGGGCAGGCGGCGATCATCGCGCGGTCGGTGGCGAACCCGCTGAGTTCGAGCAGTGCGCCGACGCGGGGCGGGGGAGCGGCGGTCGTGGGCGCGAGCACCACGTCGTACGTTGTGAAGAACCCGCCGATACGGCGGTGCAGGACGGCCTCCGCCCGCCGGGCCACCCGCAGCGGGGCCCCGCCGAGCAGCCGGCCCAGCCGGGCCGCGTCCCGGGTGCGCCGGTCCAGCAGCGCCGGGAAGGGCGCCTCGCCGACCCGCTCGGCGATCCCGGCCGTGGCCCGCGGCACGAAGGTCAGCCCGATCTGCCCGTAGGGCGGGTCGGCCTCCTCGACCGTGTGCCCCAGCGCGGCGAGCCGCTCGGCGAGGGCGACGACCCGCGCCCGCACCTCCGGCCGGAGCCGGGCGGGTACGGCCGTGAACGGCGGTTTGAGGGAGAGCGCGACGCGCAGCCGCCCGGGGTCGCGGCCGACCGCGGAGGACAGGTCGATCGCCGGGGGCCGGTGGGGGTCCTGGGCGTGGTTGCCGCTCGACGCGTCCAGCAGCAGGGCCGCGTCGGCGACCGAGCGGGCCAGGGTGCCGTTGACGGTGATGCCCTGGAAGGACTCGCCGCGCGGCCAGGTGGAGATCCGGCCGCGCTGCGGCTTGATGCCGACCAGATGGGTCCACGCGGCCGGGATCCGCACCGACCCGGCGCCGTCCGAGCCGAGCGCGGCGGGCACGAGTCCGGCGGCGACCGCTGCGGCGGAGCCGCCCGAGGAGCCTCCGGGCGTGTGCTGCGTGCTCCACGGATTGCGGGTCGCGCCGAACGCGGGCCCCTCCGTGAAGGGCCACTGCCCGAACTCGCAGGTGTTGGTCTTGCCGACGATCACGGCACCGGCCGCGCGCAGCCGCCGCACCGCCTCGCCGTCCTCGGCGACCGGCGGGAACTCCCCGCGGCAGCCGAACGCGGTGGGCTCGCCCGCCACGTCCATGTCGTCCTTCACGGCCACCGGCACCCCGAGCAGCGGCTTGCGCCCGCCCGCGGCCAGTTCCCGGTCGGCGGCGCCGGCCTCGGCGAGGGCGGCCTCGGCCCGGACGATCCGGAAGGCGTTCAGCGTGCCCTGCGTCGCCTCGATCCGCGTCAGCGTCCGCTCGGTCAGCGCCCGGGACGTCACCTCCCCCGCGGCCAGCGCACGGGCGGTCTCCGCCAGTCCTGCGGCACGGTCGAGCGTCATACGGACACCTCCGGAAGCGGCTTGTCTACCGAACGGTAACGTCCGGTGGCCGGGGGCGGAATGCCGGCGACAGGAGTGAGGGCCCGACCGTCGGCCACACCTTCCTCACTGGGCTCGCCGGCCCCTGTTCAAACCATTGACGGCCCCGCGCCTCGCCCTTAGCTTCTGAGCCCCCACGTCCGGTCGAGTCGCCGAATGCTGTTCGACATATCGACCCTGGTGCTCGAGGGAGAGCCACCGTGACCCCACGCCCCGCCGCCCCGTCCCGCCGTACCCTGCTGCGCACCCTGGCCGCCCTGCCCGCCTCGGCGGCGCTGCTGGGCGAGGCGCCCGGACTGCTGGGCGGCGCCCTGGCCGCCGCGCCCCCGAACGGCTCGGCCACCCGCTACACGATCGTCCCGTTCCGCAACAGCGACGACGGCACCGTCGACGTCTTCCAGTCCGACGACGCCACCGACTTCCGGCTGCTGCGCTCCTCCGCGTACACCCCGCCCGCGGGCCGGATCCGCGACGCGAGCGTCATCCGGCACACCGACGGCCGCTACTACGCCGCCTACACCACGCGCACCTGGCAGGACCCCAGCACCACCATCGGCTTCGCCCGCAGCCCCGACCGCGTCAACTGGACGTTCCTGTACGACCACACCGTCCCGGTCCCGGGCCTGTCGCGCGCCTGGGCGCCCGAGTGGTTCGTCGACAGCGACGGCGGCGTCCACGTCATCGTGTCCTGCTCCACCACGAACGACGAGTGGATCTTCACGCCCTACCTGATGCGGGCCACCGACAGCGCGCTCACCGCGTGGAGCACCCCGGTGCCCCTCACCGGCATCGGCGCCAACCACATCGACACCTTCATCGTGCGGATCGGCTCGACGTACCACGCCTTCCCGAAGAACGAGACGACGAAGTACATCGAGTACGCCACCGCCACGAACCTGACCGGCCCCTACACGATCCGCCGCACGGGCGACTGGGCCGGCTGGGGCAGCTACCGCGAGGGCCCCGCCCTGGTGCAGCTCGACAACGGCGCCTGGCGGATCTTCTTCGACGGCTACGGCGACGGCACCTACTACTACAGCGACAGCCGCGACACCTTCACGACCTGGACGCCCCCCGCCGCCCTGCCCGGGATCTCCGGCACGGCCCGGCACTTCTCGGTCGTCAAGGAGACCGTCACGGGCGGACCGAGCCTGGCCCGGAACACCACCCGCTCCTTCCGCTCGGCCAACTACCCCACCCGCCACTGGCAGCGGCAGTCCTCCCTGCTGAACCTGCCCGTCGTCGACGGCTCCAGCGGCAGCGCCGAGAAGCAGGCCGCCACCTTCACGGTCGTCCCCGGGCTGGCCGACGCCGGCGGCTGCTCCTTCCGCGACATGACCGGCGCCTACCTGCGCCACTGGGACTTCCGCGCCCGCTTCGACGCGAACGACGGCACGCGCACGTTCGCCGAGGACGCCACGTTCCTGCTGCGGGCCGGCACGGCGTCGGGCTCCGTCCGCTTCGAGTCGTACAACCACCCCGGCCGCTACCTCCGCCACTACGCCTACCAGCTGCGCGTCGAACGCTCCGACGGCACGGACCTGTTCCGGCAGGACAGCTCGTTCGTGCCGGTGACGGCCTGGGCCTGAGCCGCGCGCCGGCCGCTCCCCGGCGTGTCGCGGCACCGTCAGGGGGCACTGGGAGACGATGGGCGTTTCCTCGGACAGTCACCGGAGCGCACGGAGAGGCAGGGGCCGCGTGGACCAGCGGGTCACCCGGGACGCGACCGCCGCCCGGACCGGAGCGGCACCGCCCGGCCCCGGCGGCCGGCGCGAGGACGGCGACGCGACGGACACCCGACGGCGGATCCCGCGCACCGACGCCGTGCTGCGCGACGCCCGCCTGGAGGACGCCGCGCAGCGGCTCGGGCCCACGGTCGTGAAGACGGCGGTGCGGCAGGCCCAGGAGCGGGCACGCGGCGGTGCGATCGCGCCCGAGGACGTGGCCGACGCGGCGGTGGCCCTGCTGCCCGGCACCCCGGGCGGACTGCGCGCGGTGCTCAACGCCACCGGCGTCGTCCTGCACACCAACCTCGGCCGGGCCTCACTGTCGGCGGCGGCCCGGCAGGCCGTCCAGGAGGCCGCCGGACCCACGGACGTCGAACTCGACCTGCGCACCGGAGTACGGGCCCGGCGCGGGCGCAGCGCCCTCGCCGCGCTCCGGGCGCGCGTGCCCGCGGCGGCCGCCGCGCACGTCGTGAACAACGGCGCCGCCGCACTCGTCCTGGTGGCCACCGCCCTCGCCGCGGGCCGGGACATCGTCATCAGCCGGGGCGAGATGGTGGAGATCGGGGACGGTTTCCGCCTGCCAAACCTGCTGGAGTCCACCGGGGCACGGCTGCGTGAGGTCGGCACCACCAACCGCACGACCGTCGCCGACTACGCCGCCGCCCTCGGCCCCGGCACGGCCTTCGTGCTGAAGGTGCACCCGTCCAACTTCCGCGTCACCGGCTTCACCAGCGCGGCCACGGTGGCGCAACTGGCGGCGCTCGGCACCCCGGTGGTCGTCGACATCGGCTCCGGGCTGCTCGCCCCGCACCCCCTGCTGCCCGAGGAGCCCGACGCGCAGACCCAGCTGCGGGCCGGAGCGTCCCTCGTCACCGCCAGCGGCGACAAACTGCTGGGCGGACCGCAGTGCGGGCTGCTCCTCGGAGAAGAGGCGCTGGTCGGGACCGTGTCCCGGCATCCGCTCGCCCGCGCCCTGCGCGTGGACAAGCTGACCCTGGCCGCGCTGGAGGCGACCCTGACCGGGCCGCGGACACCGACCGCCGCCGCCCTGAGCGCCGACCCGGACCGGCTCAGGGCACGCGCCGAACGGCTCGCCGCCGCACTTCGCGCCGACGGCGTCGACGCCCGGGCCGTGCCGAGCGAGGCCACCGTCGGCGGCGGGGGCGCCCCCGGCGTGACGCTGCCCAGCGCCGCCCTGTCCCTGCCCGAGCCGTACGCCGCCGCCCTGCGGGCCGGCCGGGTCCCCGTGGTGGGGAGGCTGGAGGGCGGCCGGTGCCTGCTGGACCTGCGGACCGTGCCGCCCGAGGACGACGGGGCACTGGCCGGGGCGGTCCGCTCGGTGGAGAAGGAGTAAGGCGGCATGCGGGTACTGGCGACCGCCGGTCACGTCGACCACGGCAAATCGGCGCTGGTGCGGGCGCTGACCGGGATGGAACCCGACCGCTTCGAGGAGGAGCGGCGCCGGGGCCTGACCCTCGACCTGGGGTTCGTGTGGACCGCGCCCGACGGACCCGGTGGCCGGCGCATCGCCTTCGTGGACGTGCCCGGTCACGAGCGGTTCGTGGCGACCATGCTCGCCGGCGTCGGACCCGTACCGGCCGTGCTGTTCGTGGTGGCCGCCGACCAGGGCTGGCAGACGCAGTCACAGGAGCACCTGGAGATCCTGGACGCGCTCGGCGTGCGGCACGCCGTCCTCGCGGTGACCCGCAGCGACCTGGCCGACCCCGGGCCGGTGCGCGCCGACGCCGTCGAGCGCATGGCGGCCACCTCGCTCGGCCACGTGCCGTCCGTCGCCGTGAGCGCGGTGACCGGAGCCGGCCTGGACGGGCTGCGCCGCGAACTGGACCGGCTGGGCCGGTCGCTGCCCGAGCCGCCCGCCGGCGCCGACGTCCGCCTGTGGCTGGACCGCGCCTTCACCGTGCGCGGTCACGGCACCGTCGTCACCGGCACCCTGGGCGAGGGCACCCTGCGCGCCGGCGACCGGCTCGTCACCGGCGACGGCACCACGGCGCTGCGCGTCCGGGGACTCCAGTGCCTCCAGGAGGACGTCACCGCCGCCCGCGGCGTGGCGCGCGTGGCCGTCAACGTGCACGGCCCCGCCGACGCCGCCCTGGGCCGGGGCGCGGTGCTGCTGACCCCCGGCCGCTGGCTGCTCACCGGCGTGGCCGACGTGCGGGTGACCGGAGAGCCGGTCGCGGACCTGCCCCGCACCCTCACCCTGCACCTGGGCACCGCCGCCGTGCCGGTCACGGTCCGCCCGTTCGGCGACGACACCGCCCGGCTGACTCTCCGGCGGCCCCTGCCCCTGCGCGTCGGCGACCGCGCGGTCCTGCGGGAACCGGGCGGGCGGCGCCCACCGTGCGGGGCGACCGTGCTGGACGTACGGCCCCCACGGCTGGCCCGGCGGGGCGCGGCCCGCGCCCGGGCCGCCGACCTCGCGGGCATGACCGGCCGCCCGGACGGCGCGGCCGAGCTGCGCCGCCGCGGGCTCGTGACGCGCTCGCAACTGCGGGCCATGGGCGTGGCCGCACCCGGCGAGCCCGTCGCCGGGGACTGGCTCGCCGACCCCGACCACTGGGCGGCCCTGCGGGACCGGCTCACCGCCGAGGTGGAACGCCACGCGGCGCGGCACCCGATGGAGCCCGGCCTGCCCACCGAGGCGGCCCGGCGGCTGCTCGGCCTGCCGGACCGCTCCCTGGTCGACGCCCTCGCCGCGACGGCGGCCGAGGTGCGCCGACGCCACGGGCGGCTCCACGGCCCCGGGGGCACCGGACCCACCCTGCCGCCGCCCGTCCGCGCTGCCGTCGACGCCGTGCGGCGCGATCTGGAGCACGCCCCCTTCCGCGCCCCGGAGGCCGGCCGGCTGGCCGAACTGGGCCTCGACCGCAAGGCCCTCGCCGCGGCGGTCTGCGCGGGGGAACTGCTGGCGGTCGGCGACGGCATCGTCCTGCTCCCGGACGCGGACAGCGCGGCCGCCGCCGTCCTGAGGGAGATCGCCCAGCCGTTCACGCTCAGCGAGGCCCGCCGGGCCCTGGACACCACCCGCCGGGTTGCCGTGCCGCTGCTGGAGTACCTCGACACCCGCGGGTACACCGAGCGGGTGGACGCCCAGCGCCGGCGCTGCCGGGCGGGCACGGAGAACGGAAGCGGAGGCGGACGGGAATCGAACCCGCCTGCCCGAGATCCTCGGGCACCTCGGTTTTGAAGACCGGGAGGGCCACCAGGCACCCACACGCCTCCGCCCGACAGGCTAACCCCATGGCGACCCCGTCGTCGGCAAGGAGAACCCTCGATGACCCCGACGCGCGAAGCCCCCGTACGGCTCACCCGGTACGCCCACGGCGGCGGCTGCGCCTGCAAGATCCCGCCGGGCGAACTGGAGGACGTGCTTGGCCACCTGACCGCGCCTCGCGCGACCGGGGGCGACACGCCGCTGCTGGTCGGGCTGGCCACGGGCGACGACGCCGCCGTCGCCGCCCTGCCCGGCCCGGACGGGGCCCCGGCCTCGGCGGTGGTCTGCACCGCCGACTTCTTCACCCCCGTCGTGGACGACCCCTACGACTGGGGGCGCATCGCCGCCGCCAACGCCCTGTCGGACGTCTACGCGATGGGCGGCCGCCCGGTCCTGGCCGTCAACCTGCTCGCCTGGCCCCGTGACGTGCTGCCCCTCGACCTGGCCCGCGAGGTGCTGCGCGGAGGGCTCGACATCGCCACCGAGGCGGGCTGCCACGTGGGCGGCGGACACAGCGTGGACGACCCGGAACCCAAGTACGGCATGGCCGTCACCGGCCTGGCCGATCCCGGGCGGCTGCTGCGCAACGACGCGGGCCGGCCGGGCGTGCCGCTGTCGCTCACCAAGCCCCTCGGCCTCGGCGTGCTCAACAACCGCCACAAGGCCACCGGCGAGCGGTTCGAACAGGCGGTCGCCACCATGGTGGCCCTGAACCGGGACGCGTCGGCCGCGGCCCTGGCGGCGGGAGCCACCTGCGCCACCGACGTCACCGGCTTCGGCTTCCTGGGCCACCTGCACAAACTGGCCCGCGCCTCCGGGGTGACGGCGGTCGTCGACACCGCCGCCGTGCCGTACCTGGACGGCGCCCGGGAGGCGGTGCGCGACGGGTACGTCAGCGGCGGCACCCGGCGCAACCTGGAGTGGGTGGCGCCGTTCACCGACTTCGGGGACACCTCCGCCGGCACCCGCCTCCTGCTGGCCGACGCGCAGACCTCGGGCGGCCTGCTCGTGGCCGGGGAGGTGCCCGGTGCCCCGGTGGTGGGGGAACTCGTCCCGCGCCGGAGCCACTCGGTCGTCCTGCGCTGAGCGCCTGCCGGGTCACAGTTCCGTGCCCGTCCGGTCCGTGATGCCCGCCCGCTCCCGGTAGGCCCTCACCAGCTCCACGGCCGCCGGGCCCCGGGGACGGCGGCCCGGCCGGATGTCCACCGCGAACGCCTTGGTCTCCTGGATGTGCGTGTTGGGATCGAGCGACAGGTGCACCAGCTCGTTGGCGGCGTCGCCGGTGCTGTAGCCGTTGGGTCCCCAGTGGTAGGGCAGGCCCACCTGGTGCAGGGTGCGCCCGTGCACGGTCAGCGGCGGCACGCGGTCGGTGACCAGCACCCGCGCCTCGATCACCCCGCGGGCGCTGACGACCGTCGCCCAGCCGGTGTGCTCCAGACCGCGCTCGGCCGCCAGCCCGGGGGACACCTCGCAGAAGAACTCCGGCTGCAGCTCCGCCAGATAGGGCTGCCAGCGGGACATGCCGCCCGCGGTGTGATGCTCGGTGAGCCGATAGGTCGTCGCCACGTACGGGAAGACCTCCGTGCCCGGTTCGCCCGCGCTGGGCTGGTAGCGGTTGTCCGGGTGCGGCGGCAGCAACTGCCGTACCGGATTGCGCTGCCGGCCGTACAGCAGGTTCGGGAACGGGGAGTCCTGCGGTTCGTAGTGCGCGGGCAGCGGCCCGTCGGTCAGCCCCGCCGGGGCGTACAGCCACGCCTTGCCGTCGGCCTGCATGATGAACGCGTCGGTGCCCGAGAGCGCCTCGGGCCCGGTCGCGTCCTTCGGGGGCCGGTGGCCGGGGGCCTTGTCCGCCTTGAAGTCGGGGATGTCGTGGCCCGTCCACCGCCCGCGCTCCGCGTCCCACCACACCAGGGCCTTGCGTGTGCTCCACGGCCTGCCGTCCGGGTCGGCGGAGGCGCGGTTGTAGAGGATGCGCCGGTTGGCGGGCCACGCCCAGCCCCACTCGTTCGCCACCCAGTCCTGCTGCCCGCCGGGCTTGCGCCGGGCGGCCTGGTTGACGCCGTCGGCGCGGACGCCGCAGTAGATCCAGCAGCCGCAGCTGGTGGAGCCGTCGGCGGCGAGCTGCTCGTAGGAGGCCAGTGGACTGCCGTCTGCGTCCCGGCCGTTGATCTCGGCCAGCACCGACTCGGCCTCCGGCTCGGCCAGTGCGCCCCGGGTCGGGTAGTCCCAGGTCAGGTCGAGCAGCGGACGGTCCATGGGGTCGGTGGACGCGGCGAGCTTCTGCCGGATGATCCGCCCGAGGTGGTAGGCGAACCACAGGTCGCTGCGGGCCTCGCCGGGCGGTTCCACGGCCTGGTGGTGCCACTGCAGCAGCCGCTGGGTGTTGGTGAACGTGCCGTCCTTCTCGGTGTGCGCGGCGGCCGGCAGGAAGAACACCTCGGTGCCGATGTCCTGCGTGCGCAGCTCGCCCGTCTCGATCTCCGGGCCGTCCTGCCACCAGGTGGCCGACTCGATGAGGGAGAAGTCCCGTACGACGAGCCAGTCCAGGTTCGCCATGCCCAGCCGCTGGAGCTTGGCGTTGGCGGAACCGACCGCGGGGTTCTCGCCCATGAGGAAGTAGCCCTTGCAGGTGCCCTCCAGCTGGGCCATGACGGTCTCGTAGGTGGAGTGGGAGCCCGTCAGACGCGGCAGGTAGTCGAAGCAGAAGTCGTTGTCGGCTGTGGCCGCGTCGCCCCAGTAGGCCTTCAGCAGACTCACCAGGTAGGCGCGCATGTTGCCCCAGTAACCCTTCCGCGCCGCCTGCGACCGGACGAAGGATTCCAGATCGTCGTTCTCGTGCGCGTGCGGCATCGGGATGTAGCCGGGGAGCAGGTTGAACAGGGTCGGGATGTCCGTGGAGCCCTGGATGGAGGCGTGCCCGCGCAGGGCCAGGATCCCGCCGCCCGGCCGGCCGATGTTGCCCAGCAGGCTCTGCAGGACGGACGCCGCGCGGATGTACTGCACCCCCACGGTGTGCTGCGTCCAGCCGACCGCGTAGGCGAACGCGGTGGTGCGCTCGCGCCCGGAGTTGTCCGTGATGTGCTCGCACACCTGGCGGAAGAGGTCCTGCGGCACGCCGCAGATCCGCTCGACCAGTTCGGGCGTGTAGCGGGCGTAGTGCCGCCTGAGCACCTGGAAGACGCAGCGCGGGTGGGTCATCGTCTCGTCGCGTTCGGGCTCTCCCGCGCCGATGTCGGCGCCGCCCGAGCCGAGCGCCTCGCCGCGCCCGGCCTCCGACACCGACGCGCCGCCGTCCGTGCGCCTGTCGTACCCCTGTTCGCGCAGTCCGGAGGCCGCCTGCACCTCCATGCCCTCGTACTGCCAGCCGGCCGGGTCGTACGTGCGGCTGTCGGGGTCCAGGCCTGAGAAGACGCCGTCGAGGTCCTCGGTGTCGCGGAACTGCTCCCGCAGCAGCACCGGGCCGTTGGTGTAGGCCACGACGTAGTCGCGGAAGTACTGGTCGTTGCTCAGGACGTGGTTGATGATCCCGCCGAGGAAGGCGATGTCCGTGCCCGCGCGCAGCGGCACGTGCAGGTCGGCCAGGGCGCTGGTGCGGGTGAAACGCGGGTCGACGTGGATCACCTTCGCGCCCCGGGCCTTGGCCTCCATCACCCACTGGAACCCGACCGGATGGCACTCGGCCATGTTCGAGCCCTGGATGACGATGCAGTCCGCGTTCTGCAGGTCCTGCTGGAAGGTGGTCGCGCCGCCGCGTCCGAACGAGGTTCCCAGACCGGGAACGGTGGAGGAGTGTCAAATACGCGCCTGGTTCTCGATCTGCACGGCTCCCAGCGCGGTGAACAACTTCTTGATCAGGTAGTTCTCCTCGTTGTCCAGCGTCGCCCCGCCGAGGCTGGCGATGCCGACGGTGCGCCGGGTGCGCGTCTCGTCGACCTCCCACTGCCAGCCGGCGCGGCGGGCCTCGATCACCCGGTCGGCGATCATGTCCATCGCCGTGTCCAGCTCGAGACGCTCCCACGCGGTGCCGTGCGGACGCCGGTACAGGACCTGGTGCTCACGGCTGTCGCCGGTCGTCAGCTGCAGACTGGCCGAGCCCTTCGGGCACAGCCGGCCGCGCGAGATCGGGGAGTCGGGGTCGCCCTCGATCTGGGTGACCCGGCCGTCCTCGACGTAGACGTTCTGGCCGCATCCCACGGCGCAGTACGGGCAGACCGACTTCACCACCCGGTCGGCGCTCGCCACCCTGGGCGTCAGCCGCTCACTGGTCCCGCTCCTGGCGGCGGCGCCCCGGCCCAGCGGGTCGGTGCCCTTCAGCTGCCGGTAGACCGGCCAGGAATCGATCCACGTGCGCACGCCCATGCCGTCCGCCCTCCCGTGGTGCCCGTGTCCTGCCTCGGCGCAGCGGAGTACCCGCGTCGCACCCGTCGAAACCGGCGCCGGTGTCCCCCTCCGGGGGCCGCCCGGTCATCCTTCCGCCGCCCGCAGGCGTGCGCGCTGCGGTACGACCGTGAACTTCGGGTCCTCCGCCGAAACCACCCCGGCGTGGAAGACGCCGAAGCGCAGCGCGGCGGACCCGCCCAGCAGCGCGGCACCGGCCACCGCGCCCGGCCCCCGGCCGCGGCGCCGCCCGGCGACCGCCGCCAGCGCCGCGCCGCCCGCCGTCAGGACCTCCGCGGCCCGCAGCAGCCGCTTCGGCGTGCCCTCCTCCTCGAAGGGCTCCGCCGCCAGACCCATCCGCCGCTTCATCAGCCCGAACGCGCCCAGCTCCAGCGCCGCGCCCAGCGCCGCCATGCGCCGTGCGGGCCCCGTCTGCTCCGCTGGCGCGCACACCAGCGCCAGCCCGGCCGCCGCGGTCGCCCCGGACCCCGCGAAGACGAACGGCATCTCCCGGTAGCCCTCGTGCCAGGAGGGCACGGCGGTGTCGGAGATGAGCACGGCGGTGTACGTGGCGACGGCCGGGCCGAGGACGGCGGACGCCGCGGTCGCCGCGGAGCCCACGAGCCGGTACCGGCGCGCGACGTCGGTGGCCGCGGCGACCATGGTGAGCGGTGCGTATCCGGCCAGTAGCCATGACCCCAGATTCATGGGAGAGGTCGGTTTGAAGACGCGGAGCATGTTGATGAAGCGGGCGGGGCGCCCGAGGTCGTGCACGAGTGCGGCCAGCGAGAGCGAAATGGCTCCCGCAGCCCCGAGTTTGGCCGCCCTGGCCACCGCCGGCCGGCCGGTGAGCTGTGCCCCGGCGGCCAGCAGCGACGACGCGCCGGCCAGGCCGCCCAGGTACAGGTAGCCGGCGATGTCGAGGGGTTTCCAGGTCGGTTTGTTGAGGATCGGCTTGCCGTAGTACGAGGAGAACTCGGCGTCGGGCACCATGGCGCGCTCGCCGCGCCCGCGCCGTCGGCGACGGCGCCCTGCCTGTTCCCCGGTGACGGCTTCGCGGCCGGGCCGCGCGCCTTCCCTGCCGGCGCGGGTCACGTCCGAGTCGCTCATCGGGGCCTCCGGAGGAAGCTGGCGACGGCCAGCGCCCCGAGCGAGGCGGCGGCCAGGGCGGCGTGCCGCCACATGTCGGGCAGATCGCGGGTGGTGACGACCGGGTCGGGCGGCAGCCCGTACACCTCGGGCTCGTCGAGCAGCAGGAAGAACGCGCCGTCGCCGCCGACCCCGTCGTCGGGGCTCTCCCCGTACAGCCGGGCGTCGGGGACACCGGCCGCGTGCAGCTGCGCCACCCGGCCCGCCGCCCGCTCCCGCAGCTCCTCCAGCGGCCCGAACTGGATGGAGTCGGTGGGGCAGGCCTTGGCGCAGGCCGGCTCCATGCCGACGCCGAGCCGGTCGTAGCACAGGGTGCACTTCCAGGCGCGCCCGTCGCCCTTGCGCTGGTCGATGACGCCGTACGGGCAGGCCGGCACGCAGTAGCCGCAGCCGTTGCAGATGTCCTCCTGCACGACGACCGTGCCGAACTCGGTGCGGAACAGCGACCCGGTGGGGCACACGTCGAGGCAGGCGGCGTGCGTGCAGTGCTTGCACACGTCCGAGGACATCAGCCAGCGCAACTCGGTGCGCCCGTCGGGTGCCAGGGGCGAGATCTCCCCGGCGGGCGCTCCCGCGGGCGCGGACCCCGCCTGCGGGGCGGTGGCGCCCGGGCCGGGGGAGGAGGGCGAGGTGCCCAGCCGCCCGGCCGCCGCGAAGACGTCGACGTCCTCGTGGCCGCCGCCGGGTTCCTGGCCGCCCAGCGGTTTGCGCTGCTCGATGAAGGCGACGTGCCGCCACGTGCTGGCGCCGAGCCCCTGGGTGTTGTCGTAGGACATGCCGGTCAGTTCCAGCCCGTCCTCCGGAACGGCGTTCCACTCCTTGCACGCCACCTCGCACGCCTTGCAGCCGATGCAGACGGAGGTGTCGGTGAAGAAGCCCATGCGAGGCGGGGCGTCCGGATACCCGGACGCGCGGGCCACGTCCGGGTGGGGGCCGGTCGGCGGATGGCCGTGCCCCGGTCCGGTGGCCGCCCGGCGGCCCCCCGTCGTGCTGTCGTCGGCCATGACCGTGCCTCCGCCCTCGTGCCGTTCGATCCGGCCGGCCGCCCGCCGCGATCGGACGCCGGCCGCTCGCTCCGAGCCTGGCACGGGTGCCCGAGGCGCGCCCGGCCGAAACGGAGCCGAGGCACCGGCCGGGTGGCGGGGCCCCTCCTCTGGACGGCGGAACATCCGGTTCGCGCGTCCCTCCGGGGGGTAAGGCCGCAGCTCCACGACACGGAGAGGGAGTGGGGCACATGACCGTCGCGGCCACGGGGCCGGTGCCGCGGTGAGCGGGGTCGTCGCGGGTCTGTCCCTGCTCGGCGTGGCCGGGCTCGTGATCGTCGCGCTGTACGGGGCGGCGTGGGCCGTACGGGTGGTCCGTGAGCCGCTGGCTGCCGCGCCGTTCGGGTCGGGCCTGGAACCGGGCGAGCATGCGGTCAGCCGGTTCCACGTGCGGTGGTACGCGGTGACGATGCTCTTTCTCGCGTTCGACATGGAAATGGTCTTCATGTATCCCTGGACCCGCGTCATCTCCGCGATGGGGCCCAGTGCCGTGCTCGAGATGTTCGTCTTCCTCGCGATCCTGCTGACCGGGGTGATCTACGCCTGGCGGGAGGGCGCCCTGCGATGGACCTGACCACACCGCTGCTGCGCGCCGCCGCCGGGCGCCCCCGGGTCCTGCTGCTGCCGATGCCGGGCGCCACCGGCGTACGGCTCGCGGCCGAACGGGAGCTGAGGCTGCGGGACTTCCCCGCCGCGCTCACGCCCGCGGAGGCCGACGTCCTCCTGGTGGCCGGGCCCGTCCCTCCCGCCCTGTCGGCGGCGGTGGACCGGCTGTGGCGGGACACCCCGGCACCCCGGGCCCGCGTGCACGCGGACGCTCCCTCGGACGTCACCTCGGCGCTCGACGCGGCGCGCACCCGGCTGGCGATGCTTCCGGACACACCCCCGGACGCACCCTCGAACGCCCACCCGGCCCCGGACCAGGACTCGGACCGGGACGCGGATGCAGACGCGGCCCATGACACCGACGACGGTCACGGCGGCCACGACGCTGACGCCGGTGACGGCGCGGGCCATGACGACCGGGACGGCGGCCACGGCGGTCGCGGTGAGGGCCATGACGACCAGGGCGAGGGGCAAGAAGGGCACGGCGGAGGCCACGGGGACCACGGCGGCCACGGCGGTCACGGCGGCATGGAGATGCCCGCCGGTCTGCCCATGGCCGAGCGAGGGCCCGACCGCGACGGCCTGGCGCTGGACCGCCTCCACGTACCGCTGGGACCGCTGCTCACCGACTGGCCGGCCGGTCTGACGGTCCGGCTGACCCTGCAGGGGGACGTCGTCCAGGAAGCCACCGTCGACGACCCGGTCACCCCCGCCCCCGGGGCGGCACCGCCCGCGCCCTTCTGGACCCGGCCGTGGCAGCGGGCCGCGGCCGGCGAACCGGTCTCCGCCGGGGAGGCCGCGCGGCGCCGGGCCGCGGCGCACCTGGACAGTCTGGGACGGCTGCTGGCCGTGGCCGGCTGGCCCGCGCAGGCCGTCACGGCACGGCGGTTGCGGGACGACCTCCTCGACGGGGCCGCGGGGGAGGAGCTGTCGCGGCGGCTGCGGAGGTTCACCCGGCGGGTGGGCCGCTCCCGCACCCTCCACTGGCTGACACACGGCATCGGGCCCCTGTCCACGGCCGACGCCGGCGCCGCCGGGGTCGGCGGACCGGCTGCGCGAGCCGACGGGGACGTACCGGCCCGCTACCGGCAGTGGCTCGCCGAGACGGAACGCGACGTGGCCCGGCTCGGCGACCCCTCCCCGCTCGACCCCGGCCGTGAGGAGGGCCCGCGCGGCGGTCCGGACGCGTCGGCCGCCCTGGTGCGCCTGCTGCCCGGGCTGCTCGAAGGCGCGGAACTCGCGGCGGCCCGGCTGATCGTGGCCAGTCTGGACCCGGACCCGGACGAACTCGCCGTCCGGGTGCGGGAGGTGGCCGGTGGTTGAGACCGCGCCCTGGTGGGGGCTGCTCCTCGCCCCCGCCCTCCTGTTGCTGTACGCGGTGGCGGCGGTGGCCGGGGACGCACTGCTGGCCGCCGGACGGGCGGGTCGGCCGGTGACGGCCACGGCGGCGCTGCGCCCCCTGCTGGACGTGCCGCGGGCGCTGCTCGCCCAGCCGCGCCGGACACCCGCCCCGGACCTGCTGCTGTGGCGGCTGGGCGTACTGATCGTGCCCGTCGCGGCGGTCATGTCCGTGCTGGTCGTCCCGCTCGGGAACCGGACGCTCGCCGATCTGCCGGTGGGCATCGTGTGGTTCAACGCCATGGAGGTGCTCACCTGGGCGGGGCTGTGGCTGGCCGGGTGGGGGCCGAACGCGGCGTTCCCCCTCGTCGGCGGCTACCGCTTCCTCGCGCAGGGCCTCGCCTACGAACTGCCGCTGATGTTCGCCCTCATCGCACCCGCGACCGGCGCGGAGTCGCTGCGCGTGGGGGACTTCGTCGCCGCACAGCAGGGGCTCTGGTACGCGGTGTGGATGCCGGTCGCCTTCCTCGCGTTCCTGGCGGGGGTGCTGGCGTTCGGGTTCATCGGGCCGTTCGCGTATCCGGCCGGGGACGACCTCGCGGGCGGCGTGCTGGGCGAGACGGCAGGTGTGGACCGGCTGCTGCTGCGGGCGGGCCGGTGGCTGTGGCTCGCGGCCGGGTCGGCGATGGCGGTGCCGCTGTTCCTGGGCGGCGGCGCGGGACCCGGGCTGCCCGCCTGGGCCTGGTCGCTGCTGAAGACGCTCGCCGTGCTGGCGCTGCTGGTGTGGGTCCGCCGGCTCCTGCCGGTCGTCCGCGCCGACCGCTACATGGAGGTCGCCTGGGTGGTGCTGGTGCCGCTGACGATCCTCCAGGCGCTGGTCGCGGCGCTGGTCGTACTCAACCGATAGCCCCGCTGAGGAGGTGGTGGCCGTGCTGACGGCGCTGTTCTGGGTGCTGGGCGTGCTCGCCCTGGCCGGAGCCGTGCTGGTGTTCACCTGCGACTCGATGGCACGGGTCACCTACGCACTGCTGGGCTCGCTGGTGTGCGTGGGCGGCGTGGTGGCGGTGCTCGGACTGCCCTACCTGGGCGTGGTCATCGTGCTGATGATGGTCATGGAGATGCTGATCATGGCCGTCTTCATGATCGCGTACATGATGAACCCGGCCGGCCTGATGCCGATGTCGATGCTGCATAACCGGGGCGGCGCGCTCGCCGCCGGCATCGCCCTCTTCGCGGCCCTGACGGCCGGGATCTGGCTGGTGCCGTGGCCGCGGCGCACGGGCGCGCGGCCCGCCGACACCACCTTCCAGCTGGGCGAGTCGCTGATGGTCGGCCAGATGCTGACCATGATCGTCCTCGGGGTGGCACTGCTCGCCACCATGGTCGCCTCCGTCGTCCTGGCCACCGGACGGGGGCGTTACGACCGCTTCGGCGACGACCTCGACCAGCGCCCGGCGCGCGATCCGGCGGGCGGGGGTGTGGGCCGGTGACGCTGGAGATCGTCCTGACGCTGGCGGCCGGGCTGTTCTCCGTCGGGCTCTTCGGAGCGCTGTCCCAGCAGTCCATCGTCATGATCATGATGGGCATCGAGCTGATGATCGGCGGGGTCGTCGTCGCGGCCGCCGCGTTATGGCGCCACCTCGCTCCCTCCACGGCGAGCGGACAGGTCGTCGTGGTGGCCGCGGTGGTCGCGATGGCCGTGGAGATGGCGGTCGGCTTCGCCGTCGTCACGGCCCTCTACCGGGCCCGGCAGGTGGACATGACCGACATGGCCGAGGACCTGAGGGGGTGATCCGGTGGGCGCGCTGCTGTGGCTGCTGATCGCGGTGCCGCTCGGTGCCGGGGCCGCGCTGGCGGCGGCCGGCCCGGCCGGCCGGCGGTACGCGCCCGCCGTCGGCCTGGCGGCGGGCACGGCGGTGCTGGGGACGGCGGTCGCGGTCGCCGCCGGACGGCCCTCGGTGAGCGCTCCGCTGTTCGCCGGGATGCGCGCCGGGCTGCGCGTGGACGGCCTGTCCGCGGTGCTGGTCGTCACGGTGGCCGCCGTCACCCTGTGCGTCCTGACCTACAGCGCGGCCGAGTTCGGCCGTGCGGCGGACGCGGGCCGCTTCTTCGGCCTGATGCTGCTGTTCGCCGGGTCCATGCTGGTGACGGTCACCGCGACCACGCTGCCGTTGCTGCTGATGGCGTGGGAGGTGATGGGCGCCACCAGCTGGGCGCTCATCGGCTTCCGGTGGCGTGAGCGGCACCGGGTGCGGGCCGCCGACACGGCGTTCCTGACCACCCGGACCGCCGACCTCGGCCTGTACCTCGCGGCCGGGGCCGCCGTGGCGGGCGGTGCCGGATCGCTGCGGCTGGACGCCCTGCCCGGCACGGACGGGCCGTGGCTGCACCTGGTCACCGCCGGGGTGATCGCGGCGGCCCTGGGCAAGTCCGCCCAACTGCCCTTCTCCTTCTGGCTGTCGCGGGCCATGGAGGGCCCCAGCCCTGTCTCGGCCCTGCTGCACTCGGCCGCGATGGTGGCCGCCGGCGGGTATCTGCTGCTGCGGGCCGAGCCGCTGCTGTCGGCCACCGGCTGGGCCGGGCCGCTGGTCGCCTGGGCGGGGGCCGTCACCGCGCTCGCCCTCGGCGTGGTGGCCGTGGCGCAGCGCGATCTCAAGCAGCTGCTGGCGGCTTCCACCAGCGCGCAGATCGGCTTCATCGTGCTGGCCGCCGGCTGCGCGGGGGTGGCGGGCGGCACCGCCCAGTTCGTCGCGCACGCCGCCGTGAAGGCGGGGCTGTTCCTGTGCGCCGGGGCGTGGCTGACCGTGCTGGGCACCCAGCGGCTCGGCGAACTGCGCGGCGCCGCCCGCGCCCAGCCGTGGGTCGGCGCCTGCTTCACCGTCGGCGCCCTGGCCCTGGCGGGCCTGCCGCCGCTGTCGCTGTGGGCCGCCAAGGACGAGGTCCTGGCCGCGGCACGCCACCAGAGCGGCGCACTGTACGGGGTCGGGATCGCGGCGGCCGCGGTCGCAGCCGTCTACAGCGCGAAGGCCCTGTGGTACGTGCTGGCCCCGGAGCCGGCCCCGGCCCAGGCCCCCGCTCCGGCATCGGCTCCGGCTCCGGCCCAGGCCCCGGCTCCGGAGCCGATGCCGGAGCGGGGGCGGGAGCCGATGTCGGAGCCGCAGCGGGGGCGGGAGCCGATGCCGATGCCGCAGCCGCAGCCGCAGCCGCAGCCGCAGCCGCAGCCGGAGCGGGAGTCGAGGCCGGGGCCGAAGCCGAGGCAGGCGCCGGACCAGGCCGGGCGGGCCGCCGGACGGCGAGGGCCCGCCGAGGGCGCGGAGGTCTCGCCGTCGGCCGGGCGGGCGGCGCGCCCGCGGACCGCACCCGCGGGCCTGCGATGGCCGCTGCTCCCCTTCGCTCTGGCCGCCGCGGCCCTGGGCGTGCTGGCGCTGCCCGGCCCCGCCGCCTGGCTGCGCGAGACCGTCGGGGCCGTCGGTGAACCCTCCCCGCGCCCCTGGGAGATGGCCCTGTCCGCCGCCGTCGCGCTCGCCGCCGCAGTGCTCGCCCTGTGGCGGCCACGAGCCGCAAGCATCCCCGCTTCGGCACGGCAGTTCGCCGGTCAGTGGCTGCACCTGGAACGGGCGGCGCACACCGTCCTCGTCCGCCCGGTGCTCTCCCTGGCCGGGTTCCTGGCCGCGTTCGACGACCGGATCGTGGACGGCGCCGTACGGCACACCGCACGCGGCGGCCTCGCCGCCGCGCGGCTCGCCCGACGGCTGGACGACGACGTCCTCGACGCCGCCGTGGGTTGGACGGCACGCGGCGGCGTGGCCCTGGGGCGGGTCGCCGGACGGCTGGACGACGCCGGGCTCGACGCGCTCGTGCGCTCCGTCGCCGCGGGCGCCCGACGGCTGGGGCGGTGGGCGCGCCGCCCGCAGACCGGCCTGCTGCACCAGTACTACGCCCAGGCCGCGGTCGGTTTCGCGGTGCTGACCCTGATCGTGTTGTTGGTGAGGTAATCCCTGTGCTGACCGTCGTCACCTTCCTGCCGCTCGCGGCCTGCGTCCTGCTGCTGCTCGTCCCCCCGGGCGTGCCGGCACGGGCCTTCACCTGGGTGTGGATCGCCGTCGCCACCGCCGACCTGGCGCTGGTGATCGCCCTGTGGGCCGGGTTCGACGCGGGCGGCGGTCTGCAGTACGAGCAGCGGGCGCGCTGGATGCCGACGGCCGGCGTCGGATACCACGTCGGCGTCGACGGCCTGTCCCTGCCGCTGGTCGCCATGACCTGCGTGCTGTTCCTCGCGGTCGCCGTCCACGCGCTGCGCGAGACGCGCCGGGTCCGGTCGTACGTCTGCCTGTTCCTGTTCCTGCAGTCCGTCTGCCTCGGGCTGTTCGTCGCGCAGGACCTGATCCTGTTCTTCCTCTTCTTCGACCTGTCGATCGTCGGCATGTTCTTCGTCATCGCCGGCTGGGGACACGGCGAACGGGCGCGGGCGGCGGCGCTGAAGTTCTTCCTGTACACCTTCGTCGGCTCCCTGGTCCTGCTGCTGGGCTTCATCGGCCTGTACCTGGCCGCCGACCCGCACACCTTCGACCTCGTCGACCTGGCCCGCGCCGACCCGCTGGCCGGACACGGCACCTGGGCGGCCCTGGTGCTGCTCGCCGTCGGGGTCGGACTCGCGGTGAAGACGCCGACCGTGCCCTTCCACACCTGGCTGCCCCCGGCCCACACCGAGGCGCCGGCCGCCGGGTCCGCGATCCTCGCCGGGGTGCTGCTGAAGATGGGCACCTACGGGTTCGTCCGCATCGCCATGCCGCTGCTGCCCGGCTCCTGGCGGGAGTACGCCGTGGTGTTCCTGGTCGTCGGCGCGGTCTCCGCCGTGTACGGCGCGCTGGTCGCCCTGGGGCAGACGGACTTCAAGCGCATGATCGCGTACACGTCCGTCAACCACATGGGGTACGTCATCCTCGCCGTCGGCGCCGCCGGCATGCTCGCCGGGACGGACGCGCAGGCCCGCTCCCTGGCCGTCACCGGCGCCGTCGTCCAGATGGTCAGCCACGGCCTGATCACCGGCGCGCTGTTCCTGCTGTCCGGCGTGCTGTACGACCGGGCCGGCACCTACGTCATCGACGCCTACTCGGGTCTGGCCGCGCCCTCCCCGCGGTTCGCGGCGCTGACCGTGCTGGCCGCCTTCGCCGGGCTGGGCATCCCCGGCTTCTCCGGGTTCATCGCCGAGTTCCAGATCTTCACGGGCAGCCTGGCCTCCCAGGCCGTGGCCACCGCCATCGCCCTGACCGGCATCCTCCTCACCGCCGCCCTGTTCCTGCGGGCCCTGCGGCAGATGCTCCTCGGACCCGTCCGGCTGCCGCCCACCGTCCGCACCGGCGGCTTCCCCGACCTCGCCGGCACCGAGACCGCCGCCATCGCCCCGCTGCTGGCGCTCGCCCTCGTCATCGGCGTACTGCCCCGGTTCCTGCTGGACGTGATCGAACCGGCCAGCCGCACCCTGGTGGGGCTGGTCGCCCGGTGAACAACAACCTCGCCGCGCTCCTGCCGGAGACCGCCCTGACCGCGGCCGCCGTCCTCGGCCTGCTCGCCGCCGGGTGGCTGCCCCGGCGCCGCCAGTGGGTCATCGGCGTGCTGGCCGCCGCGGCGTGCGCGACCGGGCTGGCCGCCACCGGGTACGGCATGGCCGTCGACGACGAACAAACCGTGTTCTCCGAGGCGTTCGCCGTCGACACCGCCACCGGCGTCGGCCGTCTCGTCGTCCTCGGGGCGCTGCTGCTGGTGCTCGCCATGTCCGTGGAAGGGGTGCGCGGCGACCGGCGGGAGGCCGAGTACTACGTCCTGCTGCTCCTGACCGGCGCCGGAACGCTCGCCATGATCGGCGCCAACGACCTGCTGATGCTGTTCGCGGGCTATCTGCTCGCGAGCATCCCCGCCTACGCGCTCGCCGGCTTCGCCAAGGACGGCGCCGGCACGGAAGCCGCCCTGAAGTACTACCTGATGGGCGCCCTGCTCGGCACGACCATGCTCGCCGGTGTCGCCCTGCTCTACGGCGCCGGCGAGGCCACCCTCTACCCGGACCTGCGCGACACGCTGCCCGGCGCCCCGTACGGCCTGGTCGCCGTCGGTCTCGTCGCCGTCCTGGCCGGGCTGCTGTTCAAGATCGGCGGGGTGCCCGCACACTTCTGGGTGCCCGACGTCACCGACGGCGCCACCGCTCCGATCGCCGCGTACGTCACCACGCTGCCCAAGATCGGCGGACTCGTCGCGGGTTTCCGGCTGCTGCACCAGGCGATGCCCGGCACCGACGTCAACTGGCCGCTGCTGCTGGCGATCCTCGCCGCCGCCTCCATGACGCTGGGCAACCTGGCGGCGTTCTTCCAGACCTCCGTCAAGCGCCTGCTGGCGTACTCGGCCATCAGCCAGGTCGGCTACCTGCTCATGGCGCTCGCCGTCGCCACCCGCAGCGACATCGCCCAGCGGGCCCTGCTGTTCTACCTGGCCGCGTACGCCGTGACCAACCTCGGCGCCTTCGCCGTCGTCACCGAACTGCCGCACGCCCGCACCCTGGACGACTACCGCGGGCTGGCCCGCCGCCGCCCGGCCCTGGCCGCCGTCCTCCTGGTCTGCCTGCTGGGCCTGCTCGGCACCCCGCCCACCGCGGTCTTCCTCGGCAAACTGGAGGTGTTCACCGCCGCCGTCGACGGCGGCTACACCTGGCTCGCCGCGCTCGCGGTCGCCAACACCGTGGCCTCGCTGTTCTACTACCTGCGCTGGCTCGGACCCCTCTTCCACAGCGCCCCCGGCGAGCAGCACGTCCGCGCCCAGGCCGTCGCGGGCCGCTGGTCGGCGGCCACCGCCTACACCGCCGCGACCGCCTCCCTCGCCCTCGGGCTCGCGGGCGGCGCCGTCCTCCCCCTGACCACCGGGGCCCTGCTGCGCTGAGACCTCCCGTCCCGACCCCGCACGCCTGCTGCGGCCCGCGGGAAAGGACCGGGCCACCCCGGCCCCGCGAGGGGGAGCGGGGTGGCCCGGCCGCAGGGGGTCAGCGGGTGAAGGTGACCCGGTGTTCCTTCAGGGAACCGCAGTTGGAGCCGTACACCTGGACGTAGGTGTTGGCGATGCTGCCGCCCCAGTCCACGCAGTGGCCCTTGCCCTGGACGTACGTCGGTCCGGCGTACGAGGTGAACAGGCCCTCGTCGTAGTGGCTCTCGTCGGTGTCCGGGACGTAGATCCACGCGGACATGTTCACGGCCTTGCCCGGGTTGTTGCGGATGGTCGCGACGCAGTTCTGGCCGTTGGAGGCGTTGTAGGTCAGGTAGACGGTGCCCAGCGAGCCGACGGCCGCCGAGTTGACCGTCTTGTAGGCGCTGCCGCACACCTTCTGCGGCGTGGTGTTGGGCGCGGCCGCGGCGGGCGACGCCAGGGTGGTCACGGTCCCCAGCGACAGCGCGGCCACAGCGGAACCGGCCAGGACGGAACGGGTGAATCTCATATTTCCCCCATGCAACTCTTCGAGGTGGTTGCTCCTGCAGGGTGTGACCCGCGGGGTGCCCGAAGGGTTGTGCGCCATTTCCCCTGGAAACAGAGCGAGTTGAGGGAGGCGTGCCGCGAGGGGCGCGTCCGGGGCGCGCGTCCAGGCCGCAGGCGCCGCGGGAGCGCCCCTCGGTGAACGGCCGAGGATGCCCATACCGCGTCGGCTTTACTCACGGGTCATCCGGAGCACACGCGAGATCCAGAGGATCTGCGCAGGGGTGTCACACAGGCTGCACACGGCCCCGCCAAAGTCTCGTTAGCGTTACGGCTCGCTCCCCCATGCGAACGTGAACCAGGCGGCGGCCGAGCCGCCCGAACAGCCAGATCGGGAAGACCACACATGGACTACTGCACCTCGTGCCGCCGGCACCTCAACGGCGCCTTGGTCTGCCCGGGGTGCGGCGCCTACGCCCCGGACATCGACCCCTGTGCCGTCGACCGCCCCGGCCCGGCTCCCGCGCCCGCCATGGCCTCGGGCGGAGCCGCCGCAGGGGAGTACGCGGCCGGCCCCGGCACTGGCCACGGCGCCGGCACCTGGCACGACGGGACCGTGTGGGACGACGCCCCCGGCGCCGGCACGCGGACGGCGCACGACGCGCCCCAGGGCCACGAGCCCCAGCCCTTCGATCCGTCGGGCGGCGACGACTCCCCGGAGAGCGGTCCCCGCGACGGCTACCGGGCCCGCCCGCAGGGCCGGGCCGCGCGGCGGCGGCAGATGGCCCGCTGGAAGAAGAACCAGCGCCGTGCCGTGGTCGCGACCGCCGTGGCGCTCGTCGGGGGCGGTCTGACCGTCACCGCGATGAGCGGGAACGCCGGCCCCGGCGTGCAGGCGGCCACCACGCCCGGGGACCGGCCCATGGGCGGCGCGGGCGACCAGGCGCACCCCGACGCCGAACCCGCCACCCCGCGGCACGACACCCCTGCCTCCTCGCCCACCCCCACCGAGCCGCCGCAGACCGCGCGCACGTCGGAACGGCAGCCGTCCCGGGACGCCGAGCCCCGCACCACGCCCGTGAACACCCGGACCGACGCCGCCACCGCCTCCACGCCCCGCGAGCTGCCGCTGACCACCGCGCCGCGCCGCAGCGCCCCCGACACAGCCCCCGCCGGCGACGGCGCGTCCGCGTCGAAGCCCACGCAGCAGGCGGCACCGCCGGCCGACACGTCCGGCGCGGACGCGCAGCAGCCCGCGGACTCCGCGACGCCTCCGTCCGAGACCGGCTCCACTCCGCCCGCGACGTCACCCTCCGACTCCACGTCCAAGGAGCTGTGCCTGCTCGTGATCTGCCTCGGCGGCTGAGCCGGAACCGGTGGCCGCGGCGGCAGGCCGCCCATGACCGGATGGGCGGCTGCTCCGTGCCCGACGGATGCGGACGACGCGCCCGAGGCTGCCCCCGGGTGACCGCAACCATGGTGACCAACAAGGGAGTTGGTGCCGGGCGGCCGTCGTGTCCGCACCCGGGGTCCCTCAAGCCGCCCATCCCCTGACGGACGTCCCCCGGCCCGGCCCCGCCGCCTCCGCGGCAAGCGGAATCCGCCCTACAATCCTGGCGACCAAACCGGGGGCGTCAGCAGCGGGGGAGTCCGCGTGGAAACCATCATCGTGCAGTTGCCCGGGCCCACCCCATGGGGTGCGGTCGAGACGGGCAGTCCCGAACTGATCCATCTGGGGCCGGGGGACATCGCCGACTTCGGCCGCGGCACGTCCGGCGGCTCGGCGTCGCGCATCGTCCTGACCGACCCGGGTGTCTCCCGCCACGCCGGGCAGCTGGAGGCCGCCGGGGACTACTGGCGGCTGTCCAACTTCAGCCGCAGCGTCTCGTACGTCGTGGAGAACCTGGAAGGGGCCGGCGAGTACCTCACCGTCGCGCCCGGGCGGCTCGGGGCGCCCGTGCCGTTCGAGTTCTCGCGGGTGGTGCTGCCGGCCCTGTCCGGCACCGCCGCGTTCAAGGTGTTCGCGCCCCAGCACGCCTACCTCGGCGAGCAGTCCGCACCCGGCGGCGGCGAACAGACCGTGCATCCCTTCGCCCTGGACCCCACGTCGAAGTACTTCCTCGTCCTGGTGGCCCTGTGCGAACCCCGGCTCCGTGACCCCTCCGACTCGGCACTGCCCGGCGTGGGGCAGCTCGTGGAGCGGCTGCGGCCGCTGGAGTCCTGCCGGGACCTGACCCGCTCGGCGGTCAACTACCACATCGACTACCTGGCCTTCGCCAAACTGCGCCTGGACCTCGGCGAGGACGCGGCCACCGGGACCGACGGCGGCCGCACCGGCGCCAAGCGCAGCCGGCTCGCCTCGGTCGCCCTGCGCTTCGGCCTCGTGCGCGAGGAGCACCTCGCCCTGCTGCCGCCCCGCAACGCCGGCCGTCCCGCCCCGCAGGGGGCCGGAGCATGAGCTCCGGACCGGGCGCCGTGGACGACGAGTTGGAGGCGCCGCGGCCCCGGCTCCCGGAGGGCTTCCGGATCGAGGGCTGGGAAGTGGGCGCGGTCATCGGTTCCGGCGGCTGGGGAACCGTGTACGAGGCCCGGGCGGTCGACGGTGGCCCGCCCGCGGCGGTGAAGGTGCTGCCCACCGGCTCCCTGGGCCCGGGCCAGCGCGTCGCGCTCGGCGAACTCGTGGAGCGCGAGGTGCGGTTCAGTGCCGAGGCCGATCACCCGCACCTCGTGCGCACCCACGCCGTGTGCACCGTCGACGCACCCGAACTGCCCGAGCTGGACGGGGCGATCGCGCTCGTCATGGACCGGGCCGACGCCAGCCTGAAGGACGTGCTCGACGCCGCCGCGACGGGCGAGCCGGTCGGCGACGCCGGGCGGATCCTGCGCGGTGTCGCCGCCGGACTCGCCCACATGCACGCCGCCGGCTGGGTGCACGGCGACCTCAAACCCGCCAACGTGCTGCTGGGCCCCGACGGGCAGGTGCGGCTGGCCGATTTCGGGCTGGCCACCGAACTCGACGGCACCCACGCCCACATGCCGCCGCTCGGCACGCTCGACCACCTGCCGCCCGAGTGGTGGTCGCAGCGCACCGGCACCCAGGGCGCGGTCGTCCGCCCCACCGCCGACATCTGGGCCTTCGGCGTCCTCGCCCACCAGGTCCTCACCGGCGGCCTGCACCCCTTCCCCGGCGCCACGGCCCGGGCCCGTTCGCTCGCCGCCCAGACCTACGCCCGCGGCTCCGCGCCCCTGCGGCTCGGCACCGGCCTCGACGACGACCTGCGGCGGCTGATCGCCGACTGCCTGGCACCGGACCACACCGCCCGCCTGCCCCACACGGCGGACACCGTCGCCGCCCGGGTCGAGGCCCTGACCCGCGGTCCGGCTCCCCGCCCCAGACGTCTGGTGCCCGCCGTCGCCGCCGGGCTCGTCGTCCTGACGGCGGGGGCCGTCGCCGGGGTGGCACTGCTCGGCGGGGGCGGAGGCGGGGGAGACGACGGCCGGGCCGGCGACCGGGGCCGGAGCACCCCCGCCGCCTCCGGGACCCCGCGCCCCGCACCCGGTGAGATCCCGGCGGACTCCGACGTGCCGAAGTCGCTGCGTCCGGTCATCACCCGCGCCGCCCACCGCTGCACCGACGAGGAGATCACGCCCGCCCTGCTCGCCGCGCTGGTCAAGGCGGAGAGCGGCTTCGACCGGAACGCCTCCCGCCCGCAGAACGACGAGTACGGCATCGCCATGTGGACGCCCTCGGTGTTCCGGGCCTGGGCGGTGGACGGGGACGGCGACGGCGACAAGGACCACATGTCGCCGCCCGACGCGATCGCCACCATGAGCGGGTACGTGTGCTGGCTCGACCAGCGCTTCAAGGAGGCCGGACTGCCCGAGCGGGACCTGCCCGCCCTGGTCGCGGCCGGTTACCGCACCAGCGACCGCACGGTCATCGAGGAGGGCGGTGTCCCCGAACGGGTACGGCCGCACGTGGACAAGGTGCTGCGCTACCTCGCCGAGTACCAGGGCTGAGCGCCCCGCCACGGGAACGGGAACGGGAACGGGAACGGGGACTTGCACGGCAACGGGGCTTGAACGGGACGGGGCCAGGGCGGAGGGACACCGACGCGAGCGGTGGGCGGAGCCCGCACGGGCCCGCCCACCGCTCGTCCCCCGTTCCCGTCACGGCCGCGCCGCGGCGCACTCCGGGACGTCCGGCAGCCGGTTGTCCGGCGAGCTGACGTAGATGTTCGACATGTAGCCGCCGTACTGGGGCAGATAGGCCCACCAGTCGTTGGTGTAGGGCGGCACGGAGACCTCCTGGCCGCGCACCTGGCAGCCCACCAGCACCTCGGCCCCGGCCGGGAGCCGGGTGATCCGGTCGTCGCCCGTGGCCGGGCCCGTGCGGACGTTCACCGACTCGCCCCAGGTGCCGAACCAGGACCCGGCGGGCCGCGTCGCACCCGGCACGTTCAGCGAGCGCGTCAGCCGGCCGATGTCCGTGTACGCCTTCCCGTACGGCGTGCCCACCGGGTGCAGCGTCAGCACGGCCACGACCGCCCGGTCGTCCGCGCCCACCGTGCCGGTGGTGTGCAGGGCGGGCCGGGTCAGATCCACGTCGGCGGCGGCGCGCGGAGCCGGGCCGGATACGGTCCCGTTTCCGGCCGGAGCGGCGCCCTGCCGGCCGCAGTCCTGCTCCCCGTAGCGCCCGGACCAGCCCTGCTTCACCGCCCAGGGGCGGTCGAACGACCCCGCGATGCCGAAGTGCTGGTCGAAGTGGTCGGTGGAGGAACAGCGCGTGGAGCGGCGCAGGTTGTCCATGACGAAGTCGCGGACGGGTGCGGGCGCCTTCTCCAGGACGTACCGGTAGATCGTCACCGTGTCGCGGGCGGAGAGCGCGGTGTAACCCCAGAAGCCCTCGTACCCGGCGGGCGGCGGCGCGGTGTCGCGCAGGCCGAGCCGGGCGGTCATCCGGTCGATGATCGCCGAGCCTCCATACGCCGACCAGTAGTGGTCCGCGGCGTCGTCGTCACTGCTGCGCAGCATCGGCTCCAGCCGGGCGCGGTCGGCCGCGGGAACGGAGTAGCCGGGCCCGCGGTTCCAGAGGAAGTCCAGCGTCAGCAGCAGCTTCACCACCGAGGCGGACCTGAACCGCGCGCTCTCGTTGACCTGCTCGGTGAACGCGCCCGTCGCGCGGTCGAAGACGGCGACGCCTGCGGTCACGCCCTCCGGGATCTGTGCCGCAGGCGCCACCCGCGCGGTCCCCTCGCTCTGGCCCGGCCGGGGGTGTGCCGCGGCACCGCTCGTGAGCGACCCGACCGTGACGAGGGTCGCGAGCGCGGCGGCGCCGCGCAGCAGCATGCGCATGATTGCCCTTCCTGGATCGCCGGGTGGTCCGGCGGGGGCCGGGGCCCGCGGCGGGTCACCGGATGAAGGCCGGTGACCCGCCGCGGACTTGTGAGGAGGGAAGTGGCTCAGCAGTCCGGTACGCCGGCGATCTTCTCGCCGCCCCGGATGTACAGGTTGTTCACCCAGGCGATGTCGCTGCCGGAGAACTCCATGACGGCCGTCCACCAGTTGTTGGTGCCGACGGCCGGGTCGCGCACGGTCTGGCCCTGCTTCTGGCACACGGCGTCCGCCCACCACTGCGAACGGACCGCGAGCCGCGGGGACTCGGTGGTCGGCTGCTGGCGCAGGTTGACGTCGGTGGCCCAGATGTAGACGTCGGTCAGGGCCGGGTCGCCGCCGTCGGCGACGGCCGGGGCCGCCTGGGCCGTGGTGGCGAGCCCGCCGGCGGCGAGCGCGGCCACGGCGAGGCCCAGGGCGGCACGGCTGATCAGTCGCTTCATGTGTCTGTCCCCCGTGGGAAGGTGATGAGCAGGGTGTGGTCGGGCGTGGTCACGGCCCGGGTCAGCAGCGCGCCGAGGCCGGCAGATCGCCGTACTCGTCGCCCTTGAGGTACAGGGCGCTGACGTAGCCCTCGAGGAGCTTCACCCAGACGTCGTTGCTGTAGCCGTTGTCGGTGATGCGCTCACCGCGGGTCCAGCAGTAGGCGCCGAGCGGCTGGCCCGCCGGAACCGTGGTGATCTTTCCGTAGGAAGTGCCGGGTCCCGTGCGGACGTTGACCGCCTCGTACGGCACGACCGCGTACGGCGCCGCCAGGACACGGGCGCCGCCCTGCTCCCCGGCGGTGGCGGCGGAGGCCGTCCCGGCGGTGAGCGGTCCGAGCAGCGCGAGCGCGCCGGCGCCGACGAGCGCGGCCTTGGCGGCGATGCGAATGGACATGTCGAGATCCCCCTGATGCGTGCTGTGACCGGTGCTCAGCACTGTAGGGAGACCGGCGGCGGCACGGTCCTGACACCTGTCAGGACCGTGCCGCACGACGGGACACGGCAGAGCGGCCGGACGCGCGCCCCGATACGGCCGAAAACCGCTCGACGCCCCCGGTGGCCCCTGTCTACGATCCACGGCGCGGCATCGCGTGCCGGTCACCGGCCGGGTGAGGCATGGAGGCGCCGCGGAGATGCCCGTGGAGGCATTCAACCGTGTCAGTCGAGTTCAATCACACCATCGTCCTGTCCCGTGACCGGGAGGAGTCCGCTCACTTCGTCGCGGAGATCCTGGGACTGGAGGTCGGGGCACCGACCGGGGTCTTCCTGCCGGTGACGACCGCCAACGGCGTCACGCTGGACTTCCTCACCATCGACGCCGACATCCCCATGCAGCACTACGCGTTCCTCGTCTCCGAGGACGAGTTCGACCAGGCCCTCGAACGCCTCGTCAAGGCCCGCGTCCCCATCCAGGCCGACCCGCACGGCAACCACCCGCGCCGCATCAACCGCAACGACGGCGGCCGCGGCGTCTACTTCCTCGACCCGGCCGGCCACGGCCTGGAAATCCTCACCCGCCCGTACGGCACGGACCCGTCCTCACCCCTGAACGGGGTCACGGAGGACGTGCCCGGGGCGGTCTGAGACGAGGTCCGACGGCCGGGGCGGAGGCTGCTCGCGGCTTCGCCCCGGCCGTCCGACGGTCCGAGCAGCGACGGTGCGGTTCCGTGCCGACGCACCCTCGGTCCGCGGTCGTCCCCGGCGTCTAGGAACGCGCGCGATCCGGCGACCGGTCGTCGGGGATCCGGGTGCGGTGGGGGAGCAGGACCGGGGTGGCCAGGAGGAGCGCGCCGGCGAGGGCGATGGCCGTGCGGGGGTCCGTCAGTGCGGCCAGTGACCCCCACAGCGCGGTCAGGGCCGCCGTGGTGGCCTTGCCGGTGGCCGACCAGGCGGCCAGGACGCGGGTGGTGCGGTCCTTCGGGGCCCGTTCGAGGCGGTACGTCGCCAGCACCGGGTTGAAGACGCCGCAGCAGGTGATCAGTCCGAGTTCCAGGATCGTCACCAGCGCCAGTCCGGCGGGGCCGGGGCCCGTGAAGGCCAGTCCGATCGGCCAGCAGACGCGCAGCAGCCCGGACGCGTACAGCACGCGCCGTCCGCCGAAGCGGGTGACGAGCCGGGGTGCCAGCCGGGAGCCGAGCAGGCCGCCGGTGCAGGGCACCGCGAAGGCGAGCGCGTACTGCCAGGGTGCGAAGTGCAGGTCGCCGACCATCAGGACCAGGAGAGGCGGGGAGGCCGCCATGATCAGCGCGTTGACCAGGACCGTGTTGAGGAAGAGCGGGCGCAGGACCGGATCGGACAGGATGTGGCGCCAGCCGGCGAGGAGGTCGCCGGGCCGGGGGCGCACGGAGGCGGGTCCGGGGCGGGGCGGGGGGTTCTCGTGCCCACCGATCGCGTGGATGCCCGCCGCCGACAGCAGGTAGCTCACCGCGTCGGCCGCCACGGTCGCCACCGGCCCCAGCAGCCCGATCGCGGCCCCGCCCAGCGGCGGCCCGGCCATGCTCGCCGTCCAGGCCGTCGCCTCGAACCGCCCGTTCGCGAGGAGCAGGTCCCGCCGCGGCAGCAGGTCCTTCAGGAACGCCCCGGCCGCCGCGTGGAACGTGATGTCGGCCGCCGCGACGGCCACGGACACCAGCAGCAACTGGGCGAAGCCCAGGCGGTCCAGGGCGAACGCCACCGGGACGCTCAGCAGAACCGCGCAGCGGACCAGGTCCGTCGCGATCATCACCGGCCGTTTGCGGCGGACCTCCACCCACGGCCCGAGCGGCACCGACACCGCCGCGCCCACGGCGGGCCCCACCGCCGCCAGCAGCGACACCTGCGCCGGTCCGGCGTCCAGCACCAGCACCGCGATCAGGGCGAACGCGTCGAACGCCAGCCACGTACCGGCCGTACTGACCGCGTACGCCCCCCACAGCCATCCGAACCGCCGCCCCAGCGACCGACTGCCCGCCATGCCCGGCGCACGCTCCCCGCTCCCGAGGCCGGTCCGGTACCGGCCGGGAGCCATCCAAGCGAGGAGCGGGCGGGCCGATCAAACAACCGCTCGTCACCCGGGCACAACCACCCGTTGTGCCCCGGCGTCAGGAGGGAAACGGAGGGCTCAGCGCTGGTAGAGCCCCACCAGCGTGCCGTCCGCGAGGCGGCGCTTCTCCACCTCCTCGTGGACCTGGTCGGCGCGGGGCGCGTCGGGCAGGACGCACGGTTCCGACAGGGCGTACAGGCGGAAGAAGTAGTGGTGCGCGTCGTCGCCCGGCGGGGGATGCGGGCCGCCCCAGCCCGGCTGCCCGTAGCCGTTGACGAGTTCCGTGCCGCCCGGTGGGCAGTGCCCGGCCTCGACGCCGTCGCTGTGCGGGTCGATGCCGACCACGACCCAGTGCGCGAAGGTGCCCGACGGGGCGTCGGGATCCTCGCAGAGCAGGACCAGTTCGGACGCGTCGTCCGGTACGCCGCTCCAGGTCAGCGGCGGAGAGACGTTGGGTCCCTCGTACGCGTACCGGCGCGCGATGAAGGAGTGGTCGTTGAACGCGTTGCTGCGCAGTTCGATGCCGGTCATACGGCCCGGAGTACCCCCGCGGGACGCGCACATGCGGTTCGGGAGCCGCCTCCCGGGCACCCGTGAGGTTTCGGGGGCGCGTCCGGGAGGACCGCCCCGCCCCCGCCCGCACCGCCCGGCTGCGCAGCCGCATCCCCGAGCCCGGCGAGAAACCCGGCCTCCTCGGCCGGTACCTCAGTCAGACCGCCGCGACCCCGCTGCCCACCGCCGAGGACGAGGTGCGCCTGGCCCGGCCGCTCGTGGCTGGCGTGCGGGCCAGGGAGGAACTGGAGCGGGCCGACGCCGGCGAAGCCGCTCTCACGCCCGGGCGGCGCCGGCGAGCCGCTGCCACGACCGGGCGGCGCCGGAAACGGGAGGAGACCGCCCGGGACGGGCCGGCCGCCGAGGACCACATGGTCCGGGCCGATCTCCGGCTCGTCGTGTCGGGGGAGAAACGCCACGCCCACTGCGGCCTGCCCCTGCCGGCGCGCCTACCGGGCGCGCACCGGGAGCACCAGTGAACCGTCCGCGTCCAGTACCAGCCCCGGCCCGCCGCTGATCCGGTTCAGCGTCCGGCACAGCCACTCCCGGTCCTCCCCGGACGCCGGTTCCAGGCGCATCCGGCGCGCCCGGAACGGCACCATCCGCAGCCCGGCCAGCCGCCCGCTGTCCGCCTCGACCGAGACGAGGTAGGCCAGCCGCAGGTCGTCGCGGAACTCCTCGTAGCCGGAGATGCCCTCGTAGTCGTCCACGAAGTCCCCGCACCCGTACAGGATCAGCCGGCCCTGGTACACCTCCAGCGGACGGGCATGGTGCGAGGAGTGCCCGTGGACGACGGCGGCCCCGCCGTCCACCAGGGCGTGCGCGAAACGCACCTGCTCCCGGGGCACGTGATAGCCCCAGTTGGAGCCCCAGTGCACGGACACCACGGTGAGCCCACCGGCCTGCCCGGTCCGCCGCGCCACGGCGTCGGCCGCGGCCGGCGAGAGGTCGGGCACGTAGGCCACGCCGGGACGGTCCGCCGTCGCCGCCCAGCCGGGCGGGATCCCGCTGGAACGGGCGCCGAGCGCGGACACCCCGAGCCGGCGGCCACCGGGCAGGGGCACCGTGACGGGCGCGTACGCCTCGCCGGCGTCACGTCCCGCGCCCGCGGTCCGCAGACCGGCCCGGGCCAGCACGTCCAGCGTCTCCAGCAGGCCGGGGCGTTCGAAGTCCAGGACGTGGTTGTTGGACAGGACCGTCACGTCGGGCCGGGCCACGGCCAGGGCCGCGAGGTTGGCCGGGTTCATCCGGTAGTGGATCTCCTTGCCGCGGGCGAACATGCCGCAGCGCGTCACGGACGTCTCCAGGTTCACGATCCGGGCGTCCGGGGCGGTCTCCTCCAGCATCCGCAGAGCCTCGCCCCACGGCCAGGACGGCCCGGCGGGCGCGGGCACCGGGCCGTGCACCGACTCCGCCAGCCGGACGTAGGTCCGCGCGTCGTCGACGTACGCCTCCCGCAGTGCCGGCTCACCGGGGTGCGCCAGGATCTGGTCGACGCCGCGCCCGAGCATCACGTCACCGCACAGGAACAGCGTCACGACGTCGCCGCCCACTCCTCCACCCTAGGGCTGTGGCCGGACTCCCGTCTGCCCCGCGACGCCCGGCACGCCCTGGCGAGGGCGGGCGGTCAGGCGTCGACGCGTACCGCGCACGACCAGCCGTACGGACCCGGCCCGATCCGCAGCCGGTCCCAGGCCACCGCCGTCGGAACCGGCCCGGTGATCTCCACGTCCGCGAGGCCCGCGACCGCCAGCCGGACGTCCAGGCCGCCGTCCGCGTCGTCCGCCTCCACGTCCACGGGCACCCGGCCGTCCTCCTCCAGCCGGAGGATCACCTCGTCGAGCAGCGCCGCGAGCAGGTCGTCGTCGCTGGCCTCGGCCAGCCGGACCCGGTCCACCGCGGTGGGCCGCACCCCGGACAGGTCGGCGAAGCACTCGACCATCCCCAGGACGGCCTCCGCCAGGCAGTGCTCCCGGCACGCCGCCCACGCCTCGATCCGGATGTCGCCCGGGCGCCGCACCGCCCGATGCCCGGATGCGCCCGGCTGCCGGTCCTGTCCGCCCTCGCTCATGTCACCGCCCATCACCCACGCCTGCCCGGGGCTCGCGCCGGCATGCGGCCCCGAACGGGTGTCACAGCGGCTCGTCCGCCGCATAGGGCGGCGCCGGGTCGTACTGGATGTACCGGCGCACGGCCCGCGCGTGGTCCCGGCCGTGCAGCCGGCCGACGAGCCACAGCGCGCTGTCGATCCCGGCGGAGACACCCTGGCTGGTGATCAGACCGCCGTCGACCACGTAGCGCGCGTCCCGCACCACCGTCACCTCGCCCCGCGCCTCCAGGGCGTCCTCGTGGCTCCAGTGGGTGGCCACCCGGCGTCCGCGGGCGGGTCCGGCCGCGTGCAGCAGGAACGCGCCGGTGCACACGCCGTGCACCCACGCGGCCTGCCCCGCGGTCTTCGCGATCCAGTCGGTGACCACCCGGTTGTGGACCTGCACCTCGCGTGCCCCCCGGCCGCCCGGCACGTGCAGCACGTCCAGGGGCGGATGGTCGTCGAGGGTGTGGTCGGGCAGGACGCGCAGGCCCTTGCTGCAGCGCACGGGACCGGGGTGCTCGGCGACGAGCACGGCCCGGTCGGTGCCCCCGCGCAGGCGGGCGGAGACGGTGAACACCTCCCAGGGGCCCACGAAGTCGAGCTCCTCGGCTTCCTCGAAGACCAGCAGGCCGTAGGTCGTCATACGGGTTCTCCTCACTCGGGAACGGGGTGGGCGTCCGGCTCGGTGCGGACGCCCGCGGGGTGCGCGGTGGAGCGGAAACGGGCGCGGTAGTCCGACGGCGCGACGCCGAACCGGCGGTGGAACGTGCGGCGCAGGGTCTCCGCGGTGGCGAAGCCGTAGCGGCGGGCGATCGCCTCGACCGGTTCGTCGCCCTCGGTGAGCGCGCGCTGGGCCGCCTCGACCCGCACCCGCTCGACGTACGCGGCCGGCGGCACGCCCAGTTCGGCGGTGAACCGGCGCTGCAGGTGACGGGGGCTCAGCCCGGCGCGGGCGGCGAGGTGGGCGATGTCGTGCCGGGCACCCGGCTCGGCGTGGATCGCGGAGACCGCGGCCCGCACGGGGTCCGTCGCCGGCTGCCGCGACCACAGCGCCACGCTGAACTGCGACTGGCCGCCCGGGCGGCGCAGGAACAGCACCAGCCGGCGGGCCACCGCGTGCGCGACGTCCCTGCCCAGGTCGTCCTCGACCAGGGCGAGCGCCAGGTCCATCCCGGCCGTCACCCCTGCCGACGTCCACACCCGCCCGTCCCGCACGAAGATCGGGTCGCAGTCCACCCGCACCTCGGGGTGCTCCCGGGTCAGCTGCTCCTCCCGGCCCCAGTGCGTGGTGACCCGGCGCCCGTCCAGCAGGCCGGCCGCCGCCAGCAGGAACACCCCGCTGCACACCGAGGCCACGCGCCGGGCACCGGCCGCCGCGGCCGCGATCCAGGCGACCAGCGCCTCGTCCTGCCGGGCCCGGTCGACGCCCTGGCCGCCGGCCACCACGAGGGTGTCCGTCCCGGCCGGATCGAGGTCCGCCACGCCGTGCCCGGCGTGCACGAGCAGCCCGCTCTCGGACACGACCGGCCCCGCCCGGGCCGCCAGGACCACGCAGTCGTAGCCGCCCGCGCTGTGGAACACCTCGTGCGGGCCGGTGAGGTCGAGCGGCTGGAAGCCGTCGAAGACGACGAAGACGACACGGCGATCGGTCACCCCTCCACGCTCCGGCGTCCGGCGTCATGGCGTCAACGACACACACCCCACCGATCGCGCCATCGCCTCCCGCCCTTGGCCCGGCGAACCCCGCTCGGCGTGCATCGCGGGGCGGCCCGCGGGGTACGCGGGACGCGGACCGAGGTCCCGTCCGTCGTGCGGGAAGCGGAGGTGACCGTCATGCGGTTCCGTGATCGCCGGCACGCCGGCGAGGCGCTCGCCGAGGCGCTGCGCGCACGGCGGAACGAGGGAGCACTGACCGACCCCGTGGTGCTCGCGCTGCCGCGCGGCGGGGTCGCCGTGGCGCGCGAGGTGGCCGCCGCGCTGCACGCCCCGCTCGACGTGCTCGTCGTACGGAAGATCGGCGCGCCCTTCCAGGAGGAGCTGGGGGTCGGCGCGATGGCCGGCGACGAGGTGCCGCTCCTCGACCACGACATACTGCGGCACCTGGGCATCGACGAGGCCGCCCTGGCCCCCGTCATCGAGCGGGAACGCGTCGAACTGCGCCGCCGCGAGCGGCTGTACCGGCAGGGACGCCCCGCGCCCGGGCTGCGCGGACGGACCGTGATCGTCGTCGACGACGGCCTCGCGACCGGCTCCACCGCCCGCGCCGCGGTGCGCGCCGTCCGCCGCCAGGACCCCGCACGCGTGCTGCTGGCCGCGCCGGTGTGCTCACGCGAAGGGGCCGAGCTGCTGCGCGCCGAGGCCGACGAGGTGATCTGCCTGCACCGGCCGGCCGCGTTCCGGGCCGTGGGCCTCTGGTACGAGGACTTCGACCAGCTGACCGACCAGGACGTCCTGGAGGCGCTGCACGCGTGGCGCTGAGCGACCCGTGCACCCGGCAGGGCACCGGGCCGCGGTCAGACGACGCCGTCCGCGCGCAGCGCCGCCACCTCCTCGCCGGTGCGGCCCAGTTCGGTGAGGATCGCGTCGGTGTGCTCGCCCACCGCGGGCACGGGGTCCATGCGCGCCGGCAGGCCCGCGAGGTCGGCCGGCGGGAGCAGCGCCTCCACCGTGGCGCCCGGCACGCCGACCTCGGTCCAGCGGCCGCGGGCGGCCAGCACCGGGTGGTCGAGGAACGCGGCGACGTCGTTCACCCCCGCACAGGCGATGCCCAGGCCCTCCAGCTCCGCGAGGATCTCCCCGGAACCGGAGCGGGCGCAGCGCCCGGCGACGATCGCGTCGAGTTCCTCGCGGTGGGAGACGCGGTCGGAGGCGGTGGCGAACCGCGGCTCGGCGGCGAGTTCCGGCCTGCCGAGGAAGCCGGTGCACAGGGCCGCCCACTCGCGTTCGTTCTGGATGGACAACAGCACCTCCTTGCCGTCGGAAGCCGGGTACGTCCCGTACGGCGCGATGGTGGCGTGCCGGGTGCCGATGCGCGGGGGCTGGGTGCCGCCGTGGCGGGTGTAGTAGGCGGGCTGGCCCATCCACTCCGCGAGCGCCTCGAACAGGGAGACCTCCACGGGGTGGGCCTCGCCGCCGACGGCACGGGTGTACAGGGCCGTGAGGATGCCGCTGTACGCGTACATCCCGGCGGCGATGTCGGCCACGGAGATGCCGGTCCGGGCGGTTGCCTCCGGGGTGCCCGTCAGGGACACCAGGCCGGTCTGGCACTGCACGAGCAGGTCGTAGGCCTTGCGGTCGGCCCAGGGGCCGGTGGTGCCGTAGCCGGATATCGTGCACGGGATCAGCCGGGGGCGGCGGCCGGTGACGGCGGCGGCGTCCAGGCCGAGCCGGGCGGCGGCGCCCGGGGCGAGGTTCTGCACGAACACGTCGGCGCCGTCGAGGAGGTCGTCGAGGATCTCCCGGCCGCGGGGGTCCTTCAGGTCCAGCGTCAGGGACTCCTTGGAGCGGTTGAGCCAGACGAAGTAGCTGGAGTGGCCGTGCACGGTGGTGTCGTACCGGCGGGCGAAGTCACCGCCGCCGGGCCGCTCGACCTTGATCACCCTGGCCCCGAGGTCGGCGAGCTGCCGGGTCGCGTAGGGCGCGGCCACGGCCTGCTCCAGGCTGACCACCGTGACCCCGGACAGGGGGTACCGCTGCACGCTCATGCCTCAGGCTCCTGATCTCCGCGGGGAAGGCGCCCGGACAGTGTCTCCCAGGAGGGGGTGCGCGGGGCGGGCCGGCCGGCGCGATACGGATCACGCCGGCCGGCGCGGACCGCTCAGCGGCTCGCCGCGCCCGACCGGCCCGGAACGGAACCGGCGTGCGGCCCGCCGCGGGAGACCACCCGCGTCCCGCAGCCGTCGACGACCCGGACCTGCAGCGAGCCGCACCCGCAGCGCGTCCACTCCGTACGGCCCGTCGCGGTGGTGTGCCGGGAGAGCACCCGGAACGGCTCGGCGCCGTCCGGCCAGCCGCAGTGCGGGCAGACCGTGCCGGTGGTGCTGGTCATGACTGACTCCTCGTCCGTCGTGGCTGGTTGACCGTCGCGACACAGCCAGGGTGCGCCCGGAGATCCGTACACGTCCAGGTTGACTTGGTGGACCGCATTGTGAAGCGTGGACTTCATGATTGACCTGCGCCGACTGCACGTCCTCAGGGCGGTCGCCCACTACGGCACGGTCACCGCGGCCGCCCGCGCCCTGCACTTCACCCCGTCCGCCGCCTCCCAGCAGATCCGGCAACTCGCCCGCGACCTGGGCGTCGACCTGCTGGAGCCGCAGGGGCGCGGGGTGCGTCTCACACCGGCCGCCGAGAGCCTGCTCGCGCACGCCGACGCCATCCAGGCCCGGTGGGACCGGGCCGAGCTCGATCTGCGGGCCGACCAGGGGGCGCCCTCCGGGGTGCTGCGGGTGAGCGGCTTCCCCGTGGCCGTGTCGGTGCTGCTGGCGCCGATGGCGGTGCGGCTGGGGGAGCGGCACCCGCGGCTGTCCGTGCGGATCACCGAGGCGGTCGTCCCGGCGAGCTTCGACCTGCTCTTCGAGCGCGAGACCGATCTGGCGGTCGTCGAGTCCACCCCGCACAACCCGCCGATGAGCGACACACGCTTCGATCAACGGCCGCTGCTGGACGACCCGTTCGACCTGGTCGTCCACGAGGAGCACCCGCTGGCGGGCCGGACCCGGATCGATCTCGCCGAGGCGGCGCGCGAGGCGTGGATCGCGCCGGTGCGGGAGAGCCCCTGCCGTCTGCAGGTGCTGTCCGCCTGCGGCGCGGCCGGGTTCGCGCCCGACGTCGTCCACCACGCCCACGACTGGAACGCCACCGCGCACCTGGTCGCCCACCGGCTCGGCGTCGCCCTCGTCCCGCGCCTGGCCCAGCTGACCCCGTACCTGCCGATCGCCCGGGTGCACTGCGCCGGCGACCCCCACCGCAAGCTGCTCACCTGCACCAGGGCAGGCGGCCACACCCGCCCGGCGACCGCGGCGGCCCTGGCCGAACTACGGGACCTGGCCGGCACGGCGGTCGCCTGACGGTCGGCGGTGCCCGGGGTGTCTGCCCCTGTGGCGCGCTCGGCGCGTCCGCTCCCCTCGGCGTGCGGCCGTGGGGGAGGGGCGCACGCTCAGCACCGGCCTGGCCGGGTGGTGGTACGGGCCTGGGGGCTGCGGTGGCCTTGGACGAACTGCGGGGCTCGGTCCGCGCGGTGGCTTCTCGGGCCCACGCGCCGCCCCGTCGCCCTCCGGCAGGCCCCGCGCGCCCGTCCCCTCGGCCCCGGCGTGCCGCGCCGGGAGCCCCTCACCGTCCTCCCGGCGTGCCCGGCGTGCTAGGTGTGCCCGGCGCGCCCACCTGCAGGCCGTCCATGACGAAGTCGAGCAGGCGGGTGGTGCGCCGTTGCCAGTCGTCGTGGGGGCCGAGTGTCCAGAGGCCGCCGATCGCGAGGAACAGGTCGTCCGCGGTGACGCCGGGGCGGATGGTGCCGGCCCGCTCCGCGGCCCGCAGCAGGAGTTCGGCCGCCTCGGTCACCGGGGCGTGCCCGGGCTTCGCCGGTTTCCCCGGGGCGCTGGTCGCCTGGCGCAGCGCGTCGGCCAGACCGGCCTTGGCCATGGCGAAACGCGCCAGCCGGTCCATCCACTCGCGCAGCGCCCGGTCGGGCTCGCGGCTCTCCAGCAAGGGGGCCGCGGAATCGGCCACCTGCTGCATCTCGTGCCGGTAGATCTCCAGGACCAGCGCCTCGCGGCTGGGGAAGTGACGGTAGAAGGTCCCCTGCCCGACCCCCGCCTTCTTGGCGATCGCGCTCAGCGGGGCGTCGGCCGCACGCGTCAGTTCGGCCAGGGCGACTTCCAGAATGCGTTCGCGGTTGCGCTGTGCGTCCGAACGCAGGGGAGCGTCCTTCCTCTGCGGCACTCGCCCTCCTCGCGGTCATGGCCGAAACCCGGCCCTTGTTAAGCGGACAGTTGTCCGTTACGTTTCCGGGTAACGGACAACTGTCCGCTTGTTCCATCGTATCGGCGTGCCGCCCGCGCGGACAGCCCGGCCGGCCGCGTCACAGCCGGTCCCCGCATCCTGCACGGTCGTGAACCGGCATCGCCACCCGCACACCTCCCCGCCTGACCTCGCGATGTGAGAAAGAAGGCTTCCATGCCCCCATCGACGTCCAGCGACCTCACCCTGTCCGTCAACGGCGAGAAGTACACGCTGACCGTCGACCACCGCACCACCCTGCTCGACGCGCTGCGCGAGCGGCTGGATCTGACCGGCACCAAGAAGGGCTGTGACCAGGGACAGTGCGGCGCCTGCACCGTCCTGGTCGACGGCCGCCGCGGCCTGGCCTGCCTGCAGCTGGCCGTCGCTGCGGAAGGGCGCGAGATCACCACCATCGAAGGCATGGCCGAGGGCGACCGGCTGCACCCGGTGCAGCAGGCGTTCCTCGACCTGGACGGTCTGCAGTGCGGCTACTGCACGCCGGGACAGATCTGTTCGGCCGTCGCCGTCATCGAGGAGCACGCGGCCGGCTGGCCGAGCGCGGCCACCGGCGACATCCATCCCGACGCGGGGCCGCCCGAGTTGACCCCCGAGGAGATCAAGGAACGCATGAGCGGAAACCTGTGCCGCTGCGGCGCGTACATGTCGATCGTGCAGGCGGTCGCCCGCGCCGCCGAGGCCAAGGGGGCGGCGGCATGAGGGAGTTCGGCTACCAGCGGGCGTACGACGTCTCCGGCGCCGTCGCCCTGCTCGACGGCGACCCCGAGGCACGCTTCCTCGGCGGCGGCACCAACCTCGTCGACCTGATGAAGACCGGCGTCGAGCGGCCCGGCCTCCTGGTCGACGTACGCGAACTGCCCCTGGACCGCGTGGAGTCGGCCGAGGACGGCGCACTGCGCATCGGGGCGACCGTCACCAACAGCGACCTCGCCGCGCACCCGGAGGTCCGGCGCCGTTACCCCGCCCTGGCGCAGGCGGTCCTGGCCGGTGCCTCCGGGCAGCTGCGCAACATGGCCACCGTCGGCGGCAACCTGCTCCAGCGCACCCGCTGCGGCTACTTCGCCGACGTCAGCTCGCCCTGCAACAAGCGGGACCCCGGCAGCGGCTGCCCCGCCCTCGAAGGCGAGCACCACAACCACGCCGTCCTCGGCGCCTCCGGCCACTGCGTGGCGACGCACCCCTCCGACATGGCCGTGGCCCTGACCGCCTTCGACGCCGTCGTGTCGTACGAGACGGCCGACGGCCCGGGGCAGGTGCCGCTGACCGACTTGTACCTGCCGGTCGGGGACACCCCGCACCGGGAGACCGCCCTGCCGCCGGGCGCGCTCGTCACCGGCGTCACCCTGCCCCCCGCCCCGGTGGCGGCCCGCTCCCGCTACCGCAAGGTGCGCGAACGCGCCTCCTACGCCTTCGCCATCGGCTCCCTCGCCGCCGCGCTCGACGTACGCGACGGCCGGGTGCACGAGGTGCGGCTGGCCTTCGGCGCAGTCGCCTCCCGCCCCTGGCGCGCCCGCGAGGCCGAACGCGTCCTGACCGGCGCGCCCGCCGAGGCAGCGCACTTCGCGGCCGCTGCTGAGGCCGAACTGGCCGCCGCCCGGCCCCTGCCCCACAACGGATACAAGGTGACCCTGATGCGCAACCTCGTCGTGGCCGCCCTCAGCGAACTCGCCGAGGAGGCCGCCCGATGACCACCGCCACCCAAGGCCTCGTCGGCACCGCGCACCCCCGCGTGGAAGGCCGCGACAAGGTCACCGGAGCGGCCCGCTACGCCGGCGAGATCCCCTTCGCCGAACTCGCCCACGGCTGGCTGGTGCTGTCCACCGTCGCCCGCGGCCGCGTCCGCGCGCTGGAGACCGGTCCGGTCCTCGCCCTGCCCGGCGTCCTCGCCGTGCTCCACCACGGCAACGCCCCGCGCGTCGAGACCGACTACACCGGCCTGCTCGGCGGCCGGCCGGACCCGTCCGCCGCCCTCTTCCAGAGCGACCGGGTGGCCCACCGGGGCTGGCCGGTGGCGCTGGTCGTCGCCGAGACCTCCGAACAGGCGCGGGAGGCCGCCGAGTCCCTGGTCGTGCACTACGAACAGGAGCCGCACGACGTCGACTTCTCCGCCGGGCGCGCGTCCGAGGCGTACGCGCTCGACTCGCACGTGCCCGCCGTGGCGGAGAAGGGCGACCTGGAGGCCGCACTGGCGGCGTCGGCGGTCGTGGTGGACGCGGAGTACACCACCCCCGAGGAACACCACAACCCGATGGAACCGCACGCGGCGACCGCCCGGTGGGAGGGCGGCCGGCTGGAGGTCGTCGACTCCAACCAGGGCACCAACTGGGTCGCCGGCGAGCTGGCCTCCCTGTTCTCCCTCGACCCCGCCTCGGTGCGGGTCCGCTCCGAGCACGTCGGCGGCGGCTTCGGCAGCAAGGGCCTGCGCGCCCACCAGGTGGCCGCCGTGATGGCCGCGACCGTGCTGCAGCGCCCGGTCCGCGTCGTCATGACGCGCCGGCAGATGTTCTCCCTCGCCGGCTACCGCAGCCCCACGGCCCAGAGGGTCAGGCTCGGCGCCGACCCGGACGGGCGGCTGCGCGCACTGGAGCACCGGGCGCTCAACCCCACCTCGGCCGTGCACGACTTCGTCGAGCCGAGCGCCGCCGCCGGACGGTCGATGTACGCCGCCGACGCCCACCACACGGCCAGCCGGATCGTACGGCTCGACGTGCCGACCCCGACGTGGATGCGCGCCCCGGGGGAGGCCCCGGGCTCGTTCGCGCTGGAGTCGGCGCTCGACGAACTCGCCGAGCGCCTCGGGATCGACCCGATCGAGCTGCGCGTGCGCAACGAGCCCGAGGTGGGCCCGGTCTCCGGGCTGCCGTTCGGCAGCCGCAACCTCGTCGCCTGCTTCCGCGAGGGGGCCCGCCGGTTCGGCTGGGACGGGCGGGACCCGCGCCCCGGCCTGCGCCGCGAGGGACGCTGGCTGCTCGGCACGGGCACCGCCGCCGCCTCCTTCCCCACGACGGCCATGCCGTCCACGGCGGCCGTCACCGCGGAGGCGGACGGCACCTTCACCGTCGGCGTCAACGCCGCCGACATCGGCACCGGCGCGCGCACCGCGCTCACCCTGGTCGCCGCCGACGCGCTGGAGGTGCCGGCGGACCGCATCCGGGTGCGGCTCGGCGACAGCGACCTCGGCCCGGCGATCATCGCCGGCGGCTCGATGGGCACCCGCTCCTGGTCGTGGGCCGTCACGGCCGCCGTCGGCGAGCTGCGCCGGAGCCTCGCGCCGGGCGCCGACATCCCCCCGGAGGGGATCACGGCCCGGTCGAACACCGCGGAGGCCGTCGCCGCCCTCGCCCAGAAGGAACGGCACGCCTTCGGGGCGCAGTTCGCCGAGGTCGCCGTGGACCCCGCCACCGGCGAGGTCCGCGTCCGGCGCATGCTGGGCGTGTTCGCGGCCGGCCGGATCGTCAACCCGCTCACCGCCCGCAACCAGCTCGTCGGCGGCATGATCTGGGGCCTGTCCATGGCCCTGCACGAGGAAGCCGTCCGGGACCGGGCGAGCGGCGGGCTCTACGGCGCCGACCTCGCGGGCTACCACGTGGCCGCGCACGCCGACATCGGGGACATCGAGGCCGACTGGGTCGACGACCCCGACCCGGACGACCCCGTCGGCATCAAGGGCATCGGGGAGGTCGGCATCGTGGGCGCCGCGGCGGCGGTCGCCAACGCGGTGTGGCACGCGACCGGCGTACGCCACCGCCACCTGCCGATCCGGCCCGACCGGGTGCTGATGGCGGGCGGCGATGCTTGACCTGGCCGGGCAGGTGCACGCCTGGGCCGAGGAGGGCCGGGAGTTCGCCGTCGCCACGGTCGTCGCCGTCGGCGGCAGCGCCCCGCGCCCTCCCGGCGCCGCGCTGGCCGTCGCCGGCGACGGCACGGCGCTCGGATCGGTCTCCGGGGGCTGTGTCGAAGGAGCCGTGTACGACCTGTGCACCCAGGCCCTCCAGGACGGCGGGACGGTCGTCGAACGGTTCGGCTACAGCGACGAGGACGCCTTCGCCGTGGGGCTGACCTGCGGCGGGACGATCGACGTCATGGTCACCCCGGTCACGGCGGGGCACTGCGTCGAGAAGGCCGCGCTGTCCGCCGCCGCGGCCGGTGAGCCGGTCGCCCTGGCCCGCGTGGTCCGCGGCCCCGGCGGTCTCCTCGGCCGGGCGCTGCTCGTCCGCCCCGACGGCTCCCGCGAGGGCGGGCTGGGCGGCGATCCCGGCCTGGACCGCACCGCGGTCGCCGAGGCCCGCGCCCTGCTGGACGGCGGCCGTACGGGAACGATCGAACTCTCCGAGGACGGCTCGCACTGCCCGGGCGGGCTCACCCTGCTCGTGGAGTCGGCCGTGCCGCCGCCCCGCATGATCGTCTTCGGTGCGATCGACTTCGCGGCGGCGGTCGTCCGGATGGGCAAGTTCCTCGGCTATCACGTCACCGTGTGCGACGCGCGCCCCGTCTTCGCGACCCGGGCCCGCTTCCCGGAGGCCGACGAGATCGTCGTGGACTGGCCCGACCGCTACCTGCGCGGCACGCAGACCGACGGGCGGACGGTGCTGTGCGTGCTCACCCACGACGCCAAGTTCGACGTGCCCCTGCTGAAGGAGGCACTGCGGCTGCCGGTCGCCTACATCGGGGCGATGGGCTCCCGCCGCACCCACCGGGACCGCGAGCGGCGTCTGCGGGAGGAGGGCGTGAGCGCACGCGACCTGACCCGGCTGCGCTCCCCGATCGGCCTCGACCTGGGCGCCCGTACACCGGAGGAGACGGCGGTGTCGATCGCGGCGGAGATCGTCGCCGTACGACACGGCGGCACGGGAGCACCGCTCACCGGCTCGGACAGACCGATCCACGCACCCGCACGCACGACGCAGCCCCAACCGGCGTGAACGCGACCGCGCCGACGCCCACGGGTGCCTGGACGGGCCCGGCCCCGGGCCGCTACGGCGACTTGGGCGGGCTGGGGCGGACTGGGGAGGACTGGGGCTGGCTGGGGTGGGTTGCGGCTGCGCGCCGGGACGTGCGGGGCCGCGCCGCCGCTCCCTTGCGCGCAGGGCGGGTGATCGCCGAGGGGGTTCGACCGGCGGCGGTGCTGGCGGAACCGGCCGGGGCGGAGTGCCGTGGCGGCCTGAGCGGGGCGACTGCGGGGCGGCGCCGCATGCCCCGATGCGGGCCGGGACTGGTGGCCGTGCGTATGCGACCCGCTGTGGTGCCGCGCACCTGGCCGGGGCGGAGTCTCCCGACCGACCCCGTGGGGCCGACCCGCGCGACGCTCTCGCTCCCGCCGCGGGGTTCGACCGTGGCGGTGCTGTCGCAGCCCGGCTGGACTGGTGGCGGCCGCAGGGCTGACCGGAGGCGGTCCCGGTGTCACCAGCCGGGGTGGCGGTCCGTGTGCGGTCCGAGCGGTTCGACCGGCGGGCTGCGCCGCTCCCACGGTTGGCCGCCGGCGCTTGAGGCCGCCCTGAAGGCGGCCGGGCCCCGGCATGCCGGAGGGGCCGCGGCCGTTTCCGGTCGCGGCCCCTTCCTGCGGCGTGGTCAGGCCGCGGCCGGCTCCGAGGCGTGGCCGTGCAGGCGGGTGATGACCTCGGTCAGCTGCTCGGCGACCTCGGCGTCGTCGGCCGGGTGCGTCTCGGCGAAGCGGGTCATCGAGCCGGGGATGGCCAGCTTGACGTCCTCCAGGACCTTGCCGCCGGCCACGCCGACCGACTTGCGGGTCTCGTCCTGCGCCCAGACACCGCCGTACTGGCCGAACGCGGTGCCGACCACGGCGACCGGCTTGCCGCTGAGCGCACCGGCGCCGTACGGGCGGGACAGCCAGTCGATGGCGTTCTTCAGCACGGCCGGGATGGTGCCGTTGTACTCGGGCGTGAAGAGGATCAGGGCGTCCGCCGCGTTCGCGGCCTCGCGCAGCCGCTGCGCGGCGGCCGGGACCGTTCCCTCGACGTCGATGTCCTCGTTGTAGAAGGGGATCTCGGCCAGACCCTCGAACAGATCGACCTCGGCGCCCTCGGGAGCGAGCTTGACGGCGGCCTCGGCGAGCTGGCGGTTGTGCGAACCGGCGCGCAGGCTGCCGACGAGGGCGAGGATACGAACAGACATGCTGACTCCCACGTAGAGAAAAGTGATCTGTAACCGGTGTCACGATCCGGACCGGGGTCCGTTTAATGTTCTAGCACTCTAACCGGACCGCGGTCCAGTTTTGTTCCCGATGCTTTACGCTGGCTTCATGTCCGCCGCCCCGCCGCCCTTCCCGACGCCCCAGGAGCCCGTCGACCACCCCGAGCTGATCCAGCTCGGCACCGCCCTGGAGCCCGGCGAGCCGTGCCTGCGCGCCGACGCCGCGCGCAACCGGGCCCGGCTGCTGGAGGCAGCCGCCCGGCTGGTGGCGGAGCGCGGCGCGGAGGCCGTCACGATGGAGGCGGTGGCCGCCGAGGCCTGTGTCGGCAAGGGCACGGTGTTCCGCCGGTTCGGCGACCGCACCGGCCTGCTGACGGCACTGCTCGACCACTCGGAGAAGAAGTTCCAGGCCGCGTTCCTGAGCGGCCCGCCGCCGCTCGGGCCCGGAGCGCCGCCGGTGGAGCGGCTGCGGGCGTTCGGCTGCGCGATGCTGCGCCGCTCGAGCGACGAGCTGGAACTGCAGCTGGCGGCCGAGCCGGGCGCGAGCCGCCGCTTCGTCGCCCCGCCCCGCCGCGTGCTGCGGCGCCACATGGAGATGCTGCTGCGGCAGGCGGTGCCCGAGGCGGACTGCGAGCTCCTCTCCCACACGCTCATGGGCCAGCTCGACCCGGCCCTGATCCACCACCTGACCCGGCAGTGCGGCATGCCCGTGACCCGTCTCGAGGTCGCGTGGACCGACCTGGTCGACCGGGTGACGGGCACCGGTCCCGCCCGCTGACCCGTCCGCCGTCCGACCCGCGCGAACCGTCGGCGGTCGACGCGCGACCCGTCGGCCGCCCGCCGCGCGCGCCTCGTCGGCCTGCCCCGCGCGAACCGTCCGCCGCTCGCCGCGCAAGTCGTGGGCCGCCCGCCGCGCGCAAATCGGCGGTCACCCGCCCCGCGAACCATCGGTCACCCGCCGCGCACATCACCGATCACCCGCCCCGCCAACCGTCGGCCACCCGTCGTGAGCGCTCACGGCATTCTCACAACTCCCCCGCCCAAAGCGCGCATTGGGGCTTCTGCCAAGATGCCGTACGTCATGGTGCAGATACCGAAAACGCCCGCGCCCCCGTCCCCCGCACCGTCGCGCTCCGTGCCCACGAGCGCCGATGTGGCCCGCCTGGCCGGCGTCTCGCGCGCGACCGTCTCCTACGTCCTCAACAACACCGGTGCCGTACGGATCAGCGAACCCACCCGCCGCCGGGTCCACGACGCCGCGAGGGAACTCGGGTACGTCCCGCACGCGGCGGCCCGCAGCCTGCGCGCCGGGCACAGCCGTATGGTCCTGATCCCCGCGCCGACCTTCCCCGTCGGCCCTCTCTACAGCCGCTTCCTCGCCGACCTGCAGAGCGCGCTCGCCACCCTGGACTACACGGTCGTGCAGCACGGCACCGGCGGCCCGCACGGCGACGAAGCCGCCCGCGCCTGGGCGGAGTTGCGCCCCGTCGCCGTCCTCGTGCCCGGCTCCGGACTCGGGCCGCGCGGCGTGGCCGTGCTCAAGCGCTCCGGGGCGCGGGCCGTGGTGACCCTCGGCCCGGAGACCATCGAGGGCGCGCACGCCCTGCTCATGGACCACGACGTGGTCGGGCACAGTGCGGGCGCGCACCTCTACGACCGCGGCCGCCGCCGCATCGGCGTCGTCGTCCCCCAGGAGCCCGGCCTGGAGGCGTTCTCCGCGCCCCGGCTCGACGGAGTGCGCCAGTCCGTGCGCGGCACGGACGCCACGGTGACCGAACTGCCCCTCGCCTACGACGAACAGGACGCCGCGCGCCTCGCCGCCCGCTGGCGGTCCCTCGGCCTGGACGCCGTGTTCACCTACAACGACGAGTACGCGATGCTGCTGATGCGCGCCCTGCAGGACGAGGGTGTCCGCGTCCCGGAGGAGACGGCCGTGATCGGCGCGGACGACCTGATGCTCGGGCGGCTGCTGCGCCCCCGGCTCAGCACGGTCCGTCTGCACCTGCCCTCCGGCCGCGAACTCGCCGAACTGGTCGACCGCACGGTGCGCAAGCCCGGCACCGAGCCCGAGACGCACAAGGTGCTCGGCGCGACGGTATTGCACCGCGAGTCGAGTTGACCCGGCCGCGGCCCAACTCCGCGGCCGGGCACAGGCGTCCGGTCCCGCTTCCCGGCACCACGGCTAGGATGTTGCGCGCTCAACCAAATGGGGCGCGTGCACACCCGGACCGCGGCACGGACCGCTGCGGCCGGCCGGCGCGTCCCGCCCTGTGACCGCCGAACCGGCCGCGCACGCACGGGACTCGCCCTCTCCCGTGAGCCGGTGACCGATCGATCGGAGAGCCGCCATGCCGTTGCTCGACCCCCGGACCTGGCAGCCCCGCGCCCTCGCGGGGCCCGGGTACAGCGTCACCGAGCCCGCCACCGGCCAAGCCCTCGGCCCCCTCGCCCTCGCCACGCCCGAGGACGTGGGGGCCGCCGCCGGACGTGCCGCGGCGGCCCAGCGCGCGTGGGCGCGCGCCCCGCACATCGCCCGTGCCGCCGTGCTCCGCAAGGCCGGTGACCTGTTCACCGCGCACGCCGACGAACTGCGCGAGTGGCTCGTCCGCGAGTCCGGTTCCGTCCCCGGCAAGGCCGACTTCGAACTGCACGTCGCCGCCCAGGAGTGCTACGAGGCCGCCGCGCTCGCCTCCCGCCCGGCCGGTCAGGTACTGCACAGCGAGGCGCCCCGGCTGTCGTACACGCGCCGCGTCCCGGCCGGGGTGGTGGGTGTGATCTCCCCGTTCAACGCCCCGCTGATCCTGTCCATCCGTTCCGTCGCCCCGGCCCTGGCGCTGGGCAACGCGGTGCTGCTGAAGCCGGACCCGCGCACGGCCGTCTGCGGAGGGCTGTCCCTCGCCGCGGTCTTCGCGGCCGCCGGACTCCCGGAGGACCTGCTGCACGTTCTGCCCGGCGGCGCGGACGCCGGACAGGCCCTGGTCGCCGACCCGCGCGTGCCGGTCGTCTCCTTCACCGGCTCCACCGCCGCCGGACGGGCCGTGGGCGAGGCCGCCGGCCGTCACCTCAAGCGGGCGCACCTGGAACTGGGCGGCAACTCCGCCCTGATCGTGCTGGAGGACGCCGACCTCGACGCGGTGATCTCCACCGCCGCCTGGGGCTCGTTCTTCCACCAGGGCCAGATCTGCATGACGACCGGACGCCACCTGGTGCACGCGTCCCTCTACGACGAGTACGTCGAACGGCTGGCCGCGAAGGCCGACTCGCTCGCCGTCGGCGACCCCTTCCGCGACCAGGTCCACCTGGGCCCCGTCATCGACTCAGGGCAGCTCGCGAAGATCAGCGCACTGGTCGAGGCCAGCAGGGCCGCGGGCGCCGAGGTCGCCGCCGGCGGCACCCACGACCGGCTGTTCTACCGGCCGACGGTCCTCGCCCACGTCGACGACCGCACCCCGGCCTACGCCGAGGAGGTCTTCGGGCCCGTCGCCCCCGTCCGCTCCTTCGCCACCGCCGACGAGGCGGCGGCCCTCGCCGCGCGGAGCGAGTACGGCCTCTCCCTGGGCATCGTCACCCGCGACACCGCCCGCGGCCTGGACCTCGCCGAGCGGATACCGACCGGCATCGTCCACATCAACGACCAGACCGTCAACGACGAGGCGGTGGCGCCCTTCGGGGGAGTAGCCGCCTCCGGCACCGGCGCGCGCTTCGGCGGCGAGGCCAACCTGGAGGCCTTCACCGAACTGCGCTGGACGACGGTCCGCGCGGACGTGGCACCGTACCCTTTCTAGCCCCGGCGGCGTCCGGCCCGGGTGCCGAGCGGCAGGGCCGTCACTCGCCCTGCCGCTGCGGCTGCTGGGCCTCCTGCTCGGCGATCGCCTTGCGGACCTCGTCCATGTCCAGGTTCCGCGCCTGCCCGATGACGTCCGTCAGGGCGGCCTCGGGCAGGGCGCCCGGCTGGGCGAACACGGCGACCTGGTCGCGGACGATCATCAGCGTGGGAATCGACTGGATGCCGAAGGCCTCGGCCAGCTCCGGCTGCGCCTCGGTGTCCACCTTGCCGAACACCAGGTCGGGGTTCTCCTCCGCCGCCTTCTCGTAGACGGGCGCGAACTGCCTGCACGGCCCGCACCAGGACGCCCAGAAGTCGATCAGGACGAACTCGTTGTCCGTGACCGTCTGGTCGAAGTTCTCCTTGGTGAGCTCCACGGTGCTGCTCATGGCGTACATCCCTCTTCCTGGGGTGGGTCAAGCCGTCGGCACAACACGTCCGACCTGGCAGGTATTCCGCGCCCCTACCCGTGTGGCCAGGCCGCACACCACCCACCAGACTGACCCCATGACGGAAACGGAAACCAACGCGTACGACGTCGTGGTGCTCGGGGCCGGGCCCGTGGGGGAGAACGTCGCCGACCGCACCCGCGCGGCGGGGCTGACCACCGCGGTCGTGGAGAGCGAACTCGTCGGTGGCGAGTGCTCCTACTGGGCGTGCATGCCCAGCAAGGCGCTGTTGCGGCCGGTCATCGCCCGGGCCGACGCCCGCCGCGTGCCGGGCCTGAGCCAGTCGGTGCAGGGCCCCCTCGACGCGTCCGCGGTCCTCGCCCACCGCGACCACTACACCTCCCACTGGAAGGACGACGGCCAGGTCGGCTGGCTCGACTCGATCGGCGCCGACCTGTACCGGGGCCACGGGCGGCTCACCGGCCCCCGCACGGTGACGGTCACCGGCCCCGACGGCACCGAGCGCGTCCTGACCGCCCGGCACGCCGTCGCCGTCTGCACGGGCAGCCGGGCCGCCCTGCCCGGCCTGCCCGGGCTCGACGCCGTCAAGCCGTGGACCAGCCGCGAGGCCACCAGCTCGGCGTCCGTACCCGGCCGGCTGATCGTGGTGGGCGGCGGCGTGGTCGCCACCGAGATGGCCACCGTCTGGCAGGCCCTCGGCTCGAAGGTCACCCTGCTGGTCCGCGGCAAGGGCCTGCTCGCCCGCATGGAGCCCTTCGCGGGCGAACTCGTCGCCGAGGCGCTCACCGAGGCCGGCGCCGACGTCCGCACGGGCACCTCGGTGGAGTCCGTCACCCGTGAGAACGGCACCGTCGTGGCGGTGACGGGCGACGGTGAGCGCATCGAGGCCGACGAGATCCTCTTCGCCACCGGCCGCGCCCCGCGCACCGACGACATCGGCCTGGAGACGGTGGGCCTCGAACCCGGCTCCTGGCTCCCGGTCGACGACAGCCTCCGCGTCGACGGCCACGACTGGCTCTACGCCGTCGGCGACGTCAACCACCGCGCCCTGCTCACCCACCAGGGCAAGTACCAGGCCCGCGTCGCGGGCGCCGCCATCGCCGCCCGGGCCACCGGCGAGACCCTCCTCGACCGGCCCTGGGGCGCCCACGCCGCGACCGCCGACCGGGCCGCCGTCCCCCAGGTCGTCTTCACCGACCCGGAGGCGGCGGCGGTCGGACTCTCCCTCGCCGAGGCGGAGCAGGCCGGGCACCGGGTGCGGGCCGTCGACGTCGACCTGTCCACCGTCGCCGGGGCGGGCCTGTACGCCGACGGCTACAAGGGCCGCGCCCGCATGGTCGTCGACGTGGAGGACGAGATCCTGCGCGGCGTGACCCTGGTGGGCGCGGGCGTCGGCGAACTCATCCACTCCGCGACGATCGCCGTCGCCGGGCAGGTCCCGGTGAGCCGCCTGTGGCACGCGGTCCCCTCGTACCCGACGATCAGCGAGGTGTGGCTGCGGCTGCTGGAGGCCTACCGGGACAACTGACGCGCGCCGCACGGGCCCACGGCGTCCGGGACCTCCGCGCGGGAGGCGGGGGCAGGTCGCCGGTCGGTTCGCCGATCGGGACGGCGGTGCCTTCGCGCGCTTCCGCCGCGCACCCCGCAGGAAGGCCAGGAGGGGCGGCTCACGGCAGGTCGAAGCCCAGGGCGCGGGCCGCCTCCCGCGGCGTCGCCTGCGCCCAGCGCTCCGCCACCGCCTGGCTGGACGACAGGGAACGCGGCTCGGCCCGGTCCAGGTACAGGACCCCGTCGAGGTGGTCCGTCTCGTGCTGCACGATCCGCGCCGGCCAGCCCGTGAACACCTCGTCCACCGGCCGCCCGTGCTCGTCCTGCCCGGTCAGCCGCACCCCGGCGGGCCGCGCCACCACCGCCTGCCAGCCCGGCACGCTCAGGCACCCCTCGAAGAAGGCGACCCGCTCCCCGCCCACCGGCTCGTAGGCCGGATTGACCAGCACCCGGAACGGCTGCGGGACCCGGCCGCGCGCCCGCCGCACCTCGTCCGGCACCGGCGCCGGGTCCTCGATCACCGCGATCCGCAACGCCACGCCGACCTGCGGCGCGGCCAGCCCCACCCCGGGCGCCGCGCGCATCGTGATCCGCAGCGCCTGAACGAAGCGCGCCAGCAGCGCCGGCCCCAGCTCGCCGTCGTACGGCACGGTGCCGCGCCGCAGCACCGGGTCGCCCGCCGCGACGATGGGCAACGGACCGCCGCCCGCAAGGAGTTGCTCGACCCGCTCGGCCAGAGGGGCGCGATCGCTCGGAGTTCCCATCGCGTCAGGATGACACGGCACCCCCCACCTCCGCGTGACGCACATCACGCACATGCTCCGGGAACTGAAGACCCCTGCGCCCCGACTACTGGACCGCAACGGCCACGAAGACGTCCCCCGGAGAAGCCAGCCGATGACCACCGCTCCCTCGACCACCACGGACGAGGCCCCGAAACCAGCCACCCCGTCGCCCCCGAAGGGCAGTTGGGCGCCCCTGCGCCCCCTCTTCCTCCGGCTGCACTTCTACGCCGGGCTGCTGGTGGCCCCGTTCCTCCTCGTCGCCGCCGTCACGGGCCTGCTGTACGCCGCCTCCTTCCAGGCCGAGAAGATCGTCTACGACCACGAACTGACGGTCCCCGCGGGCGAGCGGAAGCTGCCGATCGGCGAACAGGTCGCCGCCGCCCGCGAGGCGCACCCCGAGGGCACGGTCTCGGCCGTACGCCCCTCACCGGAGCCCGGCGCGACGACCAGGGTGCTGCTGTCCGGCGTCCCGGGCGTCGACGACGGCCACACGCTCGCCGTGTTCGTCGACCCGTACACGGCGAAGGTGCGCGGCTCCCTCGATCAGTACGGCTCGACCGGCGCGTTGCCCCTGCGCACCTGGATCGACGAGTTCCACCGGGACCTGCGCCTGGGCGAGCCCGGGCGGCTGTACAGCGAGCTGGCGGCCAGCTGGCTGTGGGTGATCACGGCCGGCGGTCTGGTGCTGTGGTTCGGCCGCCGCCGGTCCCGGCGCACGGTGCGCGGCACGAACGGGCGGCGCCGCACGCTCGGACTGCACGGCACCGTCGGCGCGTGGGCGGCGCTCGGGTTCCTGTTCCTCTCGGCGACCGGCCTGACCTGGTCGGCCCACGCCGGTGCGAGCATCGACGAACTGCGCACCTCGCTGGGCCAGGCCACCCCGTCGGTGTCGGCGGCGGCAGGCGGCGAGCACACCGGTCACGGCTCCGCCGCCGGACGGGCCGGGGACGCCGCGCACGGGGTCGGTCTGGACAAGGTCCTGGCCGCGGCCCGCGCCGAAGGGCTCGGCGACCCGGTGGAGATCGTGCCGCCCGCGGACGCGCGGTCGGCGTACGTCGTCAAGCAGGTGCAGCGCAGCTGGCCCTCGAAGCAGGACGCGGTCGCGATCGATCCGGCGAGCGGCGAGGTGACGGACGTGCTGCGCTTCGCCGACCACCCGGTGCTGGCGAAGCTCACCCGGTGGGGCATCGACCTGCACACCGGCGTCCTGTTCGGCCTGGCCAACCAGATCGCCCTGATGCTCCTCGCGCTCGCCCTGATCCTGCTGATCGTCTGGGGCTACCGCATGTGGTGGCAGCGCGGGCGCGGCGCCGCCTTCGGCCGGCCGATCCCGCGCGGCGCCTGGCAGCACGTGCCGCCGCAGATCCTGGTGCCGCTGCTGGCGGCGGTCGCCGTCCTCGGCTACTTCCTGCCCCTGTTCGGCATTCCGCTGGCCGCCTTCCTGGCGGTGGACATCCTGCTCGGCGAGATCGCCCACCGGCGGGGACGGCGCTCGTACGGCCCGGGCACGCCCGCGCGCTGACCGTCCTGCGAGCAAAGGTGCCCGGCTCCTGGAGGAGCCGGGCACCTTTCGTCGGACGCGGCGAACCGGACCGGTGCCCGCTCGCCGGACCCGAACGCCGGACGCGTGCGCGCCGGTCAGGGCTGCGGGAAGTCGCCCGCGAGTGCCGAGGCGATGCGCAGGTGCGACTCCGCCTCGTCGTGCCGGTTCTGCCGCTGGAGAGTACGGCCGAGCATCAGCCGGGCGTAGTGCTCCACCGGGTCCCGCTCGACGATCGTCCGCAACTCGGCCTCCGCCCGCCGCAGTTGGGCCGAGTGGTAGTAGGAACGCGCCAGCAGCAGCCGCGGCCCGGTCTGCTCGGGCGCCTCCTCGACCAGCCCGGCCAGGACGCGCGCGGCGGCGGCGTAGTCCTTGGCGTCGAAGAACAGCTGCGCGCGCTCCCAGCGCTCCGCCGGTGTTCCGTGGTCGTAATACGTCGGCTCGTAGGTCGTGTTCACGGGTGACCTCCTTCGAGGCCGTCAACCGGACCTGTTGGTTCGATATTCCACTACCGCTCGGGCGTCGTGCGCAGGGCGGCCAGCTCGGCGTCGGCCCGCTCGGTGATCAGGCTCAGCACCCGGCCCGCGACGGCCAGGTCCTCTCTCGGGATGCCCTGGTAGATCCGGGCGGAGACGGGTGCCGTCTCGCCGGAGGCCGCGGCGTACAGCTCCCGACCGGCGTCCGTGATCCGCACCCGCGACACCCCGTCCGGGGCGAGCCACCGTGCGGCGATCAGTTCGTCGATCACGCCGTTCACCTCCTCCTCGCCAATCTTCAGCGCGCCGGTGACGCCGTCGACGAGCTGCGCGCGCGCCACGGGGCCGTCGGCGACGGCGGCCGGCCGGAGGGTGACGGACTGCTGGAACGTGACACCGTGCCGGGCGAGCACGCGCTCCAGGACCGCCCGGCCGGCGTAGTGGGCCAGGGCGATGACGCGGGGGTCGAGCAGGGGTGCGGCGCCGGTCATGACTGCTCCTCGTTCTTGTCGGTCTCGCTGCTGTCGGTGGAAGGGCCGAGAGGTGCGTCGAGCAGGGCCGTCAGCTCGCGGGTCAGCTCCCGCGTCCGCGCGCTGTCGAGACCGCCGAGCGGCTCCAGGAGCTGCTGGAGCAGACCGTGCACGACGTCGATCGCCCGCCGGGTGACCTCCTCGCCCCGCTCGGTGAGCGCGAGCTGCACCGCGCGCGGGTCGCGGGGGTCGCGGGTGCGCTCCAGAAGGCCGGCGGCCTCCAGCGCGCGGGCGAGCTTCGACACGTACAGCGGTTCGAGGCCCGTGTGGTCGGCGAGGCGGCGCTGACTGGGCCGCTCGCCGCCGCGCCGCATGCCGTACAGCGAGGCGACGAGCGAGTACTGCGCGTGGGTGAGTCCCAGGGGCGCCACCGCGCGGTCGACCGCGACCCGCCACTTCATCGACAGCCGCCACACCAGGAACCCGGGGGTCGCGCCTTCGGAACCGTTGCTCATGCGAAAACAGTACATGGATACTATAGCCATGGCTACTATTGTCTCCTTGGTCTCCCCGTTGGTCCGCCCGTGGCACGGCCGGGATGACACGCAGACGCGGGGTGCCCCTCGGACTAGGTTGTGCGCCATGAGCAATCTCGAGCGCGAGGCGGTTCCCGCGGTGTGCGGCGGCCGGGGTTTCGTCGTGGCGGAGCCGGTCCGGGAACTCCTCAGCCCTCGCCGGGTCCGGCTCGGCGAGTCCACCGAGGTCCGCCGGCTGCTGCCCAACCTGGGCCGCCGGATGGTGGGCGCCTGGTGCTTCGTCGACCACTACGGACCCGACGACATCGCCGACGAGCCCGGCATGCAGGTGCCGCCGCACCCCCACATGGGGCTGCAGACGGTGAGCTGGCTGCACGAGGGGGAGGTGCTGCACCGCGACTCCACCGGCAGCCTCCAGACGATCCGCCCGCGTGAACTCGGACTGATGACCTCCGGCCGGGCGATCAGCCACTCCGAGGAGAGCCCGCGCCCGCACGCCCGTTTCCTGCACGGCGCACAGCTGTGGGTGGCCCTCCCCGACCGCCACCGCCACACCGAGCCGCGCTTCGAGCACCACACCGGCCTGCCGCGCGTCACCGCGCCCGGCATCGAGGCGACGCTGATCCTGGGCGCCCTGGACGGCACGGCCTCACCGGGCACGGCGTACACCCCGATCGTCGGCGCCGACCTGGCCCTGACCCGGGGCGCGGACGTACGCCTGCCCCTGGAACCGGACTTCGAGTACGCCGTGCTGTCCATGTCCGGCGAGGCCCACGTCGACGGCGTCCCGGTGCTGCCCGGCTCCATGCTCTACCTCGGCTGCGGCCGCGGCGAACTGCCGCTGCGGGCCGAGTCGGACGCGGGCCTGATGCTCCTGGGCGGCGAGCCGTTCGACGAGGAGCTGATCATGTTCTGGAACTGGATCGGACGCTCCCAGGAGGAGATCGAGCAGGCGCGCCGGGACTGGATGGAAGGGACGCGGTTCGGGGAGGTGAAGGGGTACGACGGCGCTCCGCTGCCCGCGCCCGAGCTGCCCGCGACGGCGCTGAAGCCGCGGGGCCGGACCCGCTGACGGCCTCCTCGAAGGACCCTCCCGAAGGTCCGGGACCGCACGGGCCGAACGTCCCCCGGGCCGCCCCCGTACGGCCCAAGCCCCGTTCGTCCCCGGCCGGAAGGCTGGCGGTGACACAGAGGGACCGACCCGAGGGGCGACTGACATGAGCGTGCGCGTGGGCATCAACGGCTTCGGCCGCATCGGACGCAACTACCTGCGCCTGGTGCTGGAGCGCGCGGCGACGGGGACCGGGACGCCCGTGGAGGTCGTGGCGGTCAACGACATCACCTCGCCGGCGGCGCTGGCGCACCTGCTGGCGTACGACTCGACGTACGGCCGCCTCGGCCGCCCCGTCGAGCACGACGACGACTCGATCACCGTGGACGGGCACCGCATCGCCGTGACGGCCGAACGCGACCCGGCCGCCCTGTCCTGGTCCGGCCTCGGCGTGGACGTCGTGATCGAGTCCACCGGCCGCTTCCGCACCCGTGAGCAGGCCGGACAGCACCTGCGGGCGGGGGCCCGCAAGGTCCTGCTGTCGGTGCCGGGCAAGGACGTCGACGCGACGATCGTGATGGGCGTCAACGAGGGCGCGTACGACCCGGAGAGCGACCACGTGGTCTCCAACGCCTCCTGCACCACCAACTGCGTGGCGCCCATGGTGAAGGTGCTGGACGAGCACTTCGGCCTCGTCAAGGGGCTGATGACGACGATCCACGGCTACACCAACGACCAGGTCGTCCTCGACGGCCCGCACAAGGACCCGCGCCGCGGCCGCAGCGCCGCCGTCAACATCATCCCCACCAGCACCGGCGCCGCCCGCGCCGTCGGCCTGGTCCTGCCCGCACTGGCCGGCACCCTGGACGGGATCGCCGTGCGCGTCCCCGTGGAGGACGGTTCGCTGACCGACCTGAGCGTGGTCCTGGACCGGCCGGTCACCGCGGAGGAGGTCAACGCCGCGTTCCGGGAGGCCGCCGACGGCCCGCTGAAGGGAGTCCTGAGGGTCTCCGACGCCCCGATCGTCTCCCGCGACATCGTGGGTGACCCGGCCTCCTGCGTCCTGGACGCCCCGCTGACGCAGGCCCACGGCGAACTGGTCAAGGTCTTCGGCTGGTACGACAACGAGTGGGGCTACACCAACCGGCTCCTCGACCTCACCGAGTACGTCGCCGCCCGGCTCCCGCGGACCTGACGGACCCGGTGACCGGAGGGCGGCGTGCGCCCCGTACCGGCGGTCAGGGCGTGGACAGTTCGAACCGCGTGACGCGGACCGCGCCGCCGAGCGCCTGCGTGGCGTGGTTGAACAGGGCGAAGCGGTAGCCCATGAAGAACCGCCAGTCGTCGCCCATCGGGAAGGCGGGACCGAGGCGGGTGAAGCTCGTGCCGTCGGTGCTGTAGGAGAAGGCGCCGGGGCGTGGCCCGCCGGGCCGGATGTCCGCGTTCACGCGCAGCCGGATCCGGCCGCCGGGCGCGGGCGCGCTCGCCAGTTCGGTGCCGGTGCCGGTGGTGTTCCAGTTGCCGTCCATGGTCAGCCCGCCGACCATCACCACCCGGGTCACGCCGCCGTCGCGCTTGAGCCCGATCCACGCGGAGGAGTCGCGCAGCAGCGCGAGCCCGGCCCGGTCGCCGTCCCGCATGCCGGAGTGGTCGAGTTCGGCCGTGGCGGTCGAAGTGGGGCCCTGGATACGGTGCGTGAGGGTGTTGCGCGCCTGGTACAGGTCGTGGGTGACGGTCGCGGTCCGCAGGGTCAGGCCGCCGCCGGCCGACCACTTGGTGGCGTCCGGGTTGTGGTTCCACTCCCACCTCGGCTTCAGGGCCGGGCCGTCGAAGGTGTCGACGCCGGTCATGGGGGTGACCTGACGGGGCGGCGCGGGCACGGCCGGGCTCGGATACGACGTCCCCCAGGCGCCGTTCACCAGCTGCACGACGGGCCAGCCGTCCGCGGTCCAGGTGACCGGCGCCAGCGCGGGCATCCGGCCGCCCGGGTAGGCGTCCACGAACGCCAGGTAGTACCAGGCGCCGCCCTGCGTCCGCACGAGCCCGCCCTGGTGCGGCACGCCGCCGCCGGGGATCGGTCCGCGCAGGTCGAGAAGCACCTGCCGCATGGTGTACGGGCCGAACGGGCCGCTCGACGACTTCAGGATGTACTGCCCGTTCGCGGGCCGGGTCAGGAAGATGTAGTACTGCCCGTTGATCTTGTAGAACCGGGAGCCTTCCAGGGTGCCGACGCTCGGCGGTGTCGTGAACACCTGCTGGGAACGGACCTGGTTGCGGCCGTCCGGCGAGAGCTGGGCCACGCTGATGGTGGTGTTCCCGTACGCCACGTACAGGGAGTCGTCGCTGTCGACGAGCAGCCCCGCGTCGTAGTACGGCGTGCCGATCGTGGTCAGCCTGCTCCAGGGTCCCTCGGCGTTCGTGGCGGTGTAGACGTAGGTCCTGGCGAAGTCGATCTGGCCGAGCCAGTAGAAGGTCCGGTTGCTCGGCCGGTAGGCCAGCGAGGACGCCCAGATGCCCCGGACGTAACCACGCGCGCCGTTCAGGTCGTACTTGGCGCCGAAGTCGAGGACGGGCACCGCGTGACCGGCGATCTCCCAGTTCACCAGGTCGTAGGAGCGCAGGACGGGCGCGCCGGGGGAGTAGTGCATCGTCGAGGCCGAGGCGTAGTAGGTGTCGCCGACGCGGAGGACGTCGATGTCCGCGAAGTCCTGCCAGATCACCGGGTTGGTGTAGGAGGCGCCGGGCGCGGGGGCCGTGCCGGGGGCGAGGGGGGAGGCGGCTGCGCGGGCGGTGCGGGGGAGGAAGGCGCCGGCGGCCAGACCGGAGGCGGCGGCCAGCGCCCGTCGGCGTCCCAGCGGGTGGTGATGAGTCCATGACATAGCTGTCTCGCTCTCGCTCTCGCAGGTTCGGGATGTCGAACGCCGGTCGGCTCATCGAGCATCCTGGATGATAGGAGGCCGGGAAGGGCCGTCAATACCCCGCGCATGATTCGCCGTTGGCAGCGAAATGTTTCGATGGCGGGGTTCTTTCGGGGGCCGTCGCGCGGACGAAAGGCCGGGTCGACGGGGATTGACTTGTTCGAAAGTCTCCCTAGGATCCCTGACGCTCCGCCGCTCGAATGGCGTTCGAAATTCTGAACGGTCCTGCGCCCTCCTGGGAAAGGAATCCCGTGCTCAGACGATCACGCGGGCGACTGCTCCACCTCCTCGCGGCCGCGGTCCTGACGGCCACCGCGTCCCTCACGGCCTCCGCCCCCTCGCCGGCCTCGGCCGCGCCCGGCAGCCCCGCACTCACCCCGCCCCTCGGCTGGAACAGCTGGAACAGCTTCGGCTGCGGCGTCACCGAGACGCAGGTCCGCGCGGCCGCCGACGCGATGGTGTCCTCGGGGATGCGGGACGCCGGTTACCGGTACGTCGTCGTCGACGACTGCTGGTTCGCCCCGCAGCGCGACGCGGCCGGCAACCTGCGGGCCGATCCGGCCAAGTTCCCGAGCGGGATGAAGGCGCTCGGGGACTACATCCACGCCAGGAACCTGAAGTTCGGCATCTACCAGGCGCCGAACGAGCGCACCTGCGCCCAGGCCGTGGGGACCTACCCGGGCTCCACCGGCAGCAAGGGGCACGAGGCCCGGGACGCCGCCACGTTCGCCTCCTGGGGTGTGGACTACCTCAAGTACGACTGGTGTTCCCCCAGCGGCACGCGTGACGAACAGGTCGCGCGCTTCACGCTCATGCGCGACGCCCTGCGCGCCACCGGGCGGCCCATCGTCTACAGCATCAACCCCAACAGCCTGCACACCCCCACCGGCGCCACCTACGACTGGGGCGGGGTCGCCGACCTGTGGCGGACGACCGAGGACCTGCTCGACATCTGGCAGAACGGCAACACCAACAGCTATCCGATGGGCGTCGGCAACGTCGTGGACGTCACCGCTCCGCTGGCGGCGCAGTCCGGGCCGGGGCACTGGAACGACCCCGACATGCTGGTCGTCGGCCGTCCCGGCCTGACCCTGACCGAGTCCCGTTCGCACTTCGCCCTGTGGGCGCTGCTGGCCGCCCCCCTCATGGCCGGCAACGACATCCGCACCATGTCCGCCGACGTGAGCGCGATCCTGCGCAACCCCCGTCTGCTGGCGGTGAACCAGGATCCGCTGGGCGCGGGCGGGCGCAGGGTACGCGACGACGGCAGCACCGAGGTGTTCGCCAAGCCGCTGTCCGACGGATCCGTGGCGGTGGGCCTGTTCAACCGGGGCGGCACCACCGCGACGGTCACCACCACGGCCGGTCAAGTCGGCCTGTCGGGCGGGCCGTTCACCCTCACCGACCTGTGGACCGGCGGCACGTCGAGCACGTCGGGGCAGATCTCCGCGAGCGTCCCCGCGCACGGCGTGGCCGTGTTCAGGGTGAGCGGCGGCAGCCCGGTGGACGCCACCACCTCGCGGCTGCGCGGCGCCGGGTCGGGCCGCTGCCTGGACGTGGACGACGCCTCCACCGCGGCCGGTGCCACGGTACTGATCTGGGACTGCCACACGGCCGCGAACCAACTGTGGACCACCTGGGCCGGCGGCGAGATCCGCGTCTACGGCGACAAGTGCCTGGACGCCTACGAGCAGGGCACCACCGACGGCACCCGCGTCGTCACCTGGCCCTGCAACGGCCAGGACAACCAGAAGTGGACCTTCGGCGCCGACGGGTCGATCCGCAACGTCCACGCCGGACTGTGCCTCGCCCCGGACAGGTCCGGGACCGCGGGCGGCACCCCACTGGTGCTGACCGGATGCAACGGCCAGACCGGCCAGAAGTGGACCCGCGCCTGAGACCGCCACCCGGGCGGGACACGCCGCCCACCGCAACCAGCCCGAGAACAAGGGGAGTCGCCCCATGAAATGGACAAGCTCCAGCACACGGACAAGCTCAGGGACAAGGGCAAGGACACAGAAAGGGGCAAGGGTACAGAAGGGGGCAAGGACTGGGAACACGGCAGGCTTACGCACCAAGGCCCTCGTGCGGCCCGCCGTGCTGGCGGTGCTGCTCGTCCTGGCCATGGCCGTCACGGCACTGCCCGGCGGCGCCGGCACGACCGCACCGCTCAAGGCCACCGCTCCGGCCGCCGCGACCTCCGGCATCACCGCCGCGAGTCCCGGATGCGGCAAGGCCCCCACCCTGACGAGCGGTACCCACACCCTCCAGAGCAACGGCAGGAACCGGAGTTTCATCCTGCGCGTTCCCGACGGCTACGACCGCAACCGGCCCCACCGGCTGGTCTTCGGCTTCCACTGGCTGGGAGGCACCTCCACCGACGTCGCCACCGGCCGCACCGTCGAAACGGGCACCTGGGCCTACTACGGGCTCCAGCGACTGGCGGGCGGCAGCACCGTCTTCGTCGCGCCGCAAGGCCTCGACAACGGCTGGGCCAACACCGGCGGGCAGGACGTCACCTTCGTCGACGACATGATCCGGCGGATCGAGGCGGACCTGTGCGTCGACACCGCACAGCGCTTCGCCCTGGGCTTCAGCTACGGCGGCGCCATGTCCTACGCGCTCGCGTGCTCCCGGGCGACGGTCTTCCGCGCGGTCGCGGTCCTGGGCGGCGGGCAGCTCAGCGGATGCAGCGGCGGCACCCAGCCCATCGCCTACCTCGGTGTCCACGGCCTCCGCGACAGCGTCCTCGGCATCTCCGGCGGACGGGCCCTGCGGGACAGGTTCGTCAGGAACAACGGCTGCACCCCGCAGAACCCGCCCGAGCCGGCCCAGGGCAGCCTGACGCACCGGGTCACCACCTACGCGGGGTGCTCGGCCGGCCATCCGGTCGCCTGGGCCGCGTTCGACGAAGGGCACATCGCCGCTCCGCAGGACGGGGCGCCCGGTGACAGCGGCTCCCGCACCTGGGTGCCCGCGGAGGTGTGGAAGTTCTTCACGCAGTTCCAGACCTCCGACCCGGCACCGGCGCCGTCGGCCTGCCGGGTCACCAGCACCGTCAGCGCCTGGAACACCGGCCTGACCGGACACATCACCCTGACCAACACAGGTGACGACGCCGTCGACGGCTGGTCCCTCGCCTTCACCCTGCCCGGCGGTCAGTCCATCACCTCCGGCTGGAACGCCGCCTACTCGCCCGCCTCCGGCCGGGTGACGGCCCGGAACGTCTCCCACAACGCGGTCATCGCACCCGGAGCGTCCGTCGACATCGGGTTCCAGGCGGCCCACACCGGCGACACGGGCACGCCCACGTCCTTCACCCTCAACGGCACCGCCTGCGCCACCTCCTGACCGACAGCCCGAACCCCACCCGGCACGGGCACCGGCGGTGCGCGGGCGTCAGGCCGTCCCGCGCACCACCAGTTCCGTGCGGAGGATGACGTGCCGGTAGGCCACCGACGGCTCCTCCATGTCCTCCAGCAGCAGCCGGATCATGGCCCGGCCCATCTCCTCCAGCGGCTGGCGCACGGTGGTCAGGGGCGGTGCGGTGCGCTGGGCCAGCGGGAAGTCGTCGAAACCGATCACGGCGACGTCGTCGGGTACCCGGCGTCCCGCGTCCCGCAGGGCCCTCAGCGCCCCCGCCGCCGTGGTGTCCGAGGCGGCGAGGACACCGTCGATCCCGGGATGCCGTTCGAGCAGTTCGGCCATGGCGCGGCGCCCGCTGTCCTCGGTGAAGTCACTGGCGGCGACCAGGGACTGCTCGCCCTTCAACCCGGCCAGTTCCAGCGCCTCCTGGTAGCCGCGCAGCCGGCACCGGGCGGCGTACATGTCCAGCGGCCCGGTGATGGTGGCGATCGTTCTGCGGCCCGTCGCCAGCATGTGGGAGACGGCGTCGCGGGCACCGCCCACGTTGTCCGCGTCCACGTAACTGACGTACTCGTCGCCCGAGCGGCGCCCCAGCAGCACGGTCGGCAGCCGCGCCTCGGCGAGCATGTCCGGCAGCCGGTCGCCGGCATGCACCGACATCAGCAGGATGCCGTCCACCCGGCCGCCGCGCGCGTACTCCAGGAAACGCCGGCGCTCGGTGTCCGAGCGGACCAGGGTCAGCAGCAACTGCATCCCGGTGTCCGTCAGCGCGTCCCCGAGCGAGCGGACGATCTCCGAGAAGAACGGCTCGGCGAACACCCGCCAGTCGGGCTCCGTCAGGACGAGAGCGATGGCGTCGGTGCGCCGCCCGGCCAGGGAACGGGCCGCGAGGTTGGGGACGTAGCCCAGTTCCTCTATGGCTTGCTGCACGGCCCGGCGCGTCGACTCCTTCACACCGGCCGCGTTGTTGATGACGCGGGAAACCGTGCCCCGGCCCACGCCGGCGCGAGCGGCCACCTCTTCCAGCGTCGGCGTGCCAGGGCGTCGCCTGCCCATGACCACCTCCCCCAAGAGATCACCGATCTTACGGCCGCGAGGGACCGGGCACACGGCTTCCGTACGGGACCGGTGCGGTGTCGGCCAACCGGCCCGGGTGAGGGGGAAGGGGGGCCGTGCCCGGGCCGGTGCCGGGCAGGGCGCCGTACCGTGGAGGCGTGGGGAACGTCTTCAGAGGTGGACAGCAGAGCCTGTACCTGTCCAACGGCGGCACGGAGGTTTTCGTCGGTACGCTGATGCTGGCGGTGTCCGAACTCGCCGAGGAGGAATGGGACTTCCGCTTCGCCGCGCTGCTGACGTTGCAGGACCAGAACGTGATGGGGCGCGGCGCCGTCGGATTCGATCTGCGGGACATCGCGTGGGGCGCGACCCCGCGCGAGCGTGCCCGGGCGAAGGACTTCGTACTGCGGGCCACCGAACTGGCGCTGAGCCGCCACCGCTGGAGCGACCTGGGCTACGAGCCCTCCTTCGCGCCGGACCATCTGAGCCGGTTCCGGGCGATGGCCGAGTCCTTCGAGCCGACGGCCGCGGCCCGGCTCGCGGACGGCTTCCCCGGCCCGGGCGAACAGGCGTGTGCCTCGTGCGTACGGCACCGGATCCTCAGCGCACTCCCGTACTGGGACGGGTGCTTCCTCTGCACCGGCCCCTGACGGCCGTCCGCCGGAAAGGGGGTCGCCTCCGGACGAGCGGTCCTGGCAGGGTGTTGGGTATGCGTGACGAGCCGACGACCTCTCCACCCCCGCGCCACCACGACGTCGGCACGTGGCTCGTCCGGTTCACCGCCCGGGTGCTGGTGGTCTGCCCGCGGTGCGGCGGCCGCGCGGACGTCGTGCCGCGGCCGGGGACGGCGGTGCCGAAGTACTTCGGTGAACTGCTGTTCCAGCCCCGCCGTCTCGCCTGCGGCGGATGCGGGGCGGTCACGGAGTGGGCGGCCGAGCGGGAGGGCCGGGCCCTGGTCGGCGCGGTGCCCGGAGGCACCGAAGACCCCTTCTTCCGGCGGCCGTTGTGGTTGCAGACCCGCTGTGCGGGACGGATCCTGTGGGCCTGCAACGAGGAGCACGTCGACGCCCTCGCCGCCTACGTGGGGGCCCGGCTCCGCGAGCGATCCAGTTCCCCGACCCTGGCGATGTTCCCCAGGTTGCCCGTGTGGATGAAGTCCGCGTCCCGTCGTGACGAGGTCCTGGCGGGCCTGACGGAGCTGCGGGCCCTCGCCGGGCGCTCGGCCCCCGCCGACCGCTCCGACGCCGCCCACGAACGCGGCGACCGGCCGCGCCACCACCACAGCCTGTTCTTCCGCGGCGGACCGTACTGACCCACGGGGCGCCCGGGCGTCGTGCGGCCGGTCCGGGCCTTCCCCCAGCGGTAGAGCCCTCGTGAAAACCCAGTGGAGGGCCTGTCGGTGGGGCCGCTTATGCTGCACCCCGATGATCACGCGGGACCAGGGGAGGGCGCGGCATGCTCGGCAAGCTGTTCGGCAGGAGTGCGGAGAGATCCGAGGCGGGGCCGTACGCCCTGCCCGTCCCGCGCAGACAGAGGAACGGGACCTATCCGCTGCGCGCCCTCGGCGACACGCGGGTGCTCGCGCTGGTGGAGGCGTCCGACGCGGGTGACTGGGAGGGCGTCAAGGAGGCACTGGCCCCCTTCGACCTCGGCCGCGACCACCAGGTCCTGGGCGAGGTCGCCGACCGCGACGGTGTGCAGGACTGGATCGGCCGCGCCGTCGAGGAGGACAAGGAGCACCGGGCGACGGCCCTGCTGATCTCCGGGACACGCCACATCATGTGGGGCTGGGAGGCCCGCACCGCCGAACGCGCCGTCAACGTCACGCGGGAGCAGTGGCGGATCTTCCACGAGCGGCTGGAGATCGCCGAGGCACAGCTCCTCGAAGCCGCCGAGCTGCGGCCCGAGTGGATCACGCCGTGGCGCCGCCTGCTCACCTCCGGCCGGGGCATGTCACTGGGCCGGGCCGTCAACGAGACGCGGTTCGACGCCGCCCTGCGCCGCGACCCGCTGGACCTGGAGACCCACCTCGAGTGGCTGTCGCAGCTGCAGCCCCGCTGGGGCGGCGAGGAGGGACAGGCCCTGGCGTTCGCGCAGGAGGCGTACTCCCGCGCCCCGGAGGGGCACCGCCTCGGCTGCGTCATCGCCATGGCTTACATCGAGGAGTGGGTCGAGGCGGACCGCGGCGACCACCTGCAGACCTCCGAGATCAGGGCGAGGTTGCGGGAGGCGGCCGACCGCAGCATCCTCCACCCGGCCTACACCTGGCCCCTGGGCTGGCAGAACGACTTCAACATGTTCGCCATGGCCCTGACGCTGGCCGGCGAACGCCACACGGTGCGGCGGGTCTTCCAGACGCTGGACGGCGCCTACACCGAATGGCCCTGGACCTACTACGCGGAGCCCGAGAAGCAGTTCGCCCGGGCGTACCGCCGCGCCTGAGCACCGGCCCCCCCGCGGAGCGCCCGGGCCCGGCCGCTCACCCTCCGCGCACGCGCACCCGAGCCACCGCACCCGCGCACGCACACCCGAGCCACCGCACCCGCGCCCGCACACCCGAGCCACCGCACCCGAACGCCCGGACCTGGCACCGCCGTCCGAGCGTTCGCGTCCGAGCCCCGGCTCCCGGCCGCGCGCCGTACCTCCGGTGCGAGCGGTCCCACCCCTACGGCGACGCCCCGCGCACCCCGCCCAAGGGCGAGGCCCCCGCACCCGCACCCCCTCGGACCGGCGCCGCCCCCTTCCACCGTCCGTCCACTCCCACCCCGGACCAGCCGATGACCCCGTCCCACACCGCCGCGACTCCGCCCGGCAGCGACCGCACCTTCCAGGTGGACCTGCGCGGCCTCGTCGACCTCCTCTCCCACCACCTCTACTCCAGCCCCCGTGTCTATCTGCGCGAACTGATGCAGAACGCGGTGGACGCCCTCACCGCCCGGCACGGCCTCGAACCGGGCGCGCCCGCCGGCGCCTACGGCGTACGCCTGTACGCCGACGGCTCGGCGGTCCGCGTCGAGGACGACGGCGTCGGACTCACCGAGGCCGATGTGCACCGCTTCCTCGCCACCATCGGCCGCAGCAGCAAGCGGGCCGAAGGGATCGCCGAGCAACGGGCCGACTTCATCGGCCAGTTCGGCATCGGACTGCTCTCCTGTTTCCTGGTCGCGGACGAGATCCACGTCCTCAGCCGCTCCGCCCGCACCCCGGACGCGCCCGCCGTCGAATGGCGGGGACGCGGCGACGGCAGCTACACCGTCCGCACCCTGCCCGCCTCCACCCGCCCCGCGCCCGGCACCACCGTCACGCTGACGCCGCGCGCCGACGCGGGGGAGTGGACCCGCCCCGCCCAGGTGCACGCACTGGCCCGCCACTTCGGCTCCCTCCTGCGCCACCCGGTGACCTTCGACGACGGCACGGACGGCGCGGGCGTGCCCGTCAACCCCGAACCCGCCCCCTGGGCCCGCACGTACCCCACCCCCGGCGCCCGCTCGCGCGCCCTGGCCGCCTACGGCGAGGAGGTCTTCGGGTTCACGCCCCTGGACACCATCGAGCTGGACCTGCCGGCCGTCGGCCTCAAGGGCATCGCGTGCGTGCTGCCCGAAGCCGTGCCGGCCGGCCGCCGCCACGGCCACCGCGTGCACGTCAAGGGCATGCTGCTGTCCGAGCAGGCCGAGGAGATCCTGCCCGACTGGGCGTTCTTCGTCCGCTGCGTGGTCGACGCCGAGAGCCTGCGCCCGACGGCGTCCCGGGAGTCCCTGTACGAGGACGACACCCTCGCCGCCGTCCGCGACGCCCTCGCCGGCCGGCTGCGCGACTGGATCGCCCGGGCCGCCGCCAGCGACCCGGACCTGCTCCACCGCTTCCTCCAGGCCCACCACCTGGCCGTGAAGTCGCTCGCGGTGCACGACGACGAGATCCTGCGGATGCTGCTGCCCTGGCTGCCGTTCGAGACCACCGACGGGCACTGCACCCTCGACGAGTTCGCGCGCTCCCACCGCACGGTGCTCGTCACGTCCAGCGTGGAGGAGTTCCGGCAGGTCGCGGCGATCGCCTCCGCCGCCGGACTCGGCGTCGTCAACGGCGGCTACACCTACGACCGCGAACTGGTCCACCGGCTCCCCGAGATCAGGCCCGAGGCGACCGTCGCCGACCTCGACCCGGCGACCCTCACCGCCCATCTCGACCCGGTCGACCGGGAGACGGAACTCGCCGCCGCGGCCTACCTCGCGCGGGCCCGCGACGCCCTCGCCCTCTTCGACTGCGACGTCGCCCTGCGCACCTTCCAGCCCGCCTCCGCGCCCGCCCTCCTCGTCGACAGCCGCGAGGCCCGGCACGAACGCACCCGCTCCCAGCTCGCCCGGGAGCAGGAGGGCGGACTGTGGGGCGACATCCTCGGCGCCCTGCGCCAGGAGGCGCCGCGGGCCCAGCTGATCCTCAACCAGCTCAACCCCCTGGTGCGCGCCGCCGTCGCCATCGACGAACCCGAACTGGCCCGCACCAGCGCCGAAGCCCTCTACGGGCAGGCCGCGATGCTGTCCCGGCGCCCGCTGCGGCCCGCCGAGTCGAGCCTCATCAACCGCTCCTTCCTCGACCTTCTCGCCCACGCCCTCCGCAAGGACAGCTGACGATGCCGACGACCGCACCCCAGACCACCGACGAGCTGTACCAGGCGCTCCAGGAGAACGACCGGCGCCCCTACGGCCGCACCCGCACCCTCACCGCCGAGGAACTCGTCGACGCGGCCGAGCAGTTCGACGAACCCGTCCCGCTCGTGCACGCGCTCCTCGAACTGCAGGAGGCGTACACCTACGGCTCCGAGCCCCGCAAATCGCCCGTCGTCTTCGCCCGGCTGCTCACCCTCTTCGACGAGCAGCCCGACGTCTTCGACGACCGCCTGCGCCACCTGCTGTTCTGGCGGTTCAAGTGGGTCGCGAACGCCCTGCGCCAGCTGCCGGAGATACCGCTGGCCAGCCTGCGCCAGTGGCTGACGGAGATGCGCGACCGGTACGAGAAGGCCGGACTCGGCCTCCAGCCCTACTACGGGCAGGCCTACCAGCTCGCCTCCCACCTCGGTGAGGACACCACCCTCGCCTACGAGTTGTGGGCGGGCCGCACCCGCACCCGGCTCAGCGACTGCGAGGCCTGCGAGACCTGCGAGCGCGCCCTGCACCACCTCACGGCCGGCGACGACGCGCGGGCCTTGGCCACCTGGGAGCCCGTCCTGGCCGGGAAGGAGTCCTGCCAGGAGGAGCCGTCCCGCTCCGTGTCGTACGCGCTGCTGCCCCTGCTGCGCACCGGCGACGCCGACCGGGCCCGCGCGCTGCACCTGGCCGGCTACCGCGGCTGCCGCCGCAACCCCTCGATGTCCGCTGAGGTCGGCCGGCATCTGGAGTTCTGCGCGCTGACCGGCAACGAGGCCCGCGGGCTGGAACTGCTCGCCGAGAACCGCAACCTGTTCGACGAGGTCGCCTCGCCCCTGGACCAGCTCCACTTCCTCACCGGCGTGGAGGTCCTCCTCCAGCGTGTCGAACTCCTCGGCCACGGCGGGCTGCCCGCCGCCGGGTACGCGGGCCGCACCTGGACGGCGAGCGGCCTGTGCGCGGAGGTGCGGGGCCGCGCCGACGACCTCGCCGCCCGCTTCGACGCCCGCAACGGCACCACCGCGCACACCGACCGCCGCAGGGCCCGTCTGGACCGGGCCCCGCTGCTGGACGCGCTGGAACTGACCCTGCGCACCCGCACCCTCGACGAGGTGACCCCGGCCGCCCCCGCGGCACCGCCCGCCGACCGCACGGCCCCGGCCGCCGTCCCCGACGCGCTGCCCGAACTCGTCCTGCGCGCACGGGAGCTGGAGGAGCAGGGGCACCCGGACGCCAAGGCGTGCTGGGCACGGCTGCGGACGCTCGTCGCCGCCCGCGACTACAGCCACCCCGACGACCCGGCCGTGGGCCCGCTCGTCCGGCTGCGCGCGGACCTGCTGGCCGAGGAGGCGGGCCGGGCGGGCGAGAACGACGAGTTCGCCGAGGCCGCCGCGCTCTTCGAGGAGGCCGCGGCCCTCTACGACGACGCCGGGGTGCCCCAGCACGCGGCACTCGCCCGCGCCTCCGCCCTGCTGGCCACCGCCGAGATCCCGGCGGCGGACGCGCAGACGGAGCCGGCCGTCCCCGACCAGGCCGGGCGGGGCGCCGAGGCGACGGCCGACGCCCTGACCTCAGCCCACGCGGCCATGGTCCGGCTGCACGAGGAGACCCCCGGCCTCGCCCCGTACCAGGAGGCCCGGCTGCTGCGGCTGCGGGTGACCGCGCTCGCCCTGCGCCTGCAGAACTCGGGCCGCGAGGAACACGTCGCGCCGGTCCTCGCCGAGGCGGACCTGCTGCACGCGTTCGCCACCCGGCACGACATCCCCGGGCAGATCTCCGGCGCCCTGCTGCTGCGGGCCAGCACCTTCGCGATCTCCGGCGACCTGCCCGCCGCGATCACCGGGATCGACGCCCTCCTCGACCGGCTCAGGGCACACGGCCCGGCCTGGCACCTGCCCCGCACGCTCGGCCTGCGCGGCCGGATCCAGCTCGGCCTGCGGGAGCCGGAGGCCGCGTACGCGGACCTGACGGAGGGCCTGCGACGGGCCGCCGACTGGCCGGTCGACGCCATCGACACCGCCCGCCTGCACGGCGACCTGGCCGAGGCCTGCATGCATCTGGGCCGCCCCGACGAGGCCCTGCGCCACCTCACGCGCTCGGCGGAACTGGAGCTGCGCCGCGGCAGCCGGACGGACGCGTTCTGCACCTACAGCAACGCCGCCCGCCTCAGCCTCGACCTCGGCCGCGTCGAGGACTGCATCGCCCTGCTCGACTCCCTGCTGGCCGAACCGGACGTCGCCGCCGGAGAGCTGGACGACCGGCTCGTGGCCCAGCTGCGCCTGACCCGGGCCCGTGCCCTGCACGCCGGGGAGGACCTCAAGGCCGCCACGGCCGAGTTCGTCGCCCTCGCGGCCGAGTCGGCCGGCTGGGACGACGACCCGGGAAGCCACGCCATGATCGCCGCCGAGACGGCGGTGCTGCTCGGCGAGTCGGGCGACTTCGACCGGGCCCGGGAGGCCGCGGACCAGGCCCTCGCCGCCCACGCCCGGGACCCGCGCATCGAGCTGCTCAGCAACTGCCTGCGCGAACTCGGCCGCCTCCAGGCGCAGCGGCAGGGCCCCGACGGTCTGGCCGCCGCCCTCGCCTACCTCGCCGACGCCGGCCGGATCGCCGACGAGGCCCGCGCCACCGGGTACGAGCCCCACGGCCGCGACCTCGACACCGCGCTGGCCTACGAGTACGGCAGGGTCAACGCCTACGCCGGGGCGTACGACGACGCCCTGGCCGCCCTGGAGAAGGCCCTCGCCCTGCTCGGCGAGCCGGGCGAGGGGGACGAGCGCGCGGGCGAGTGGGCCGAGTGCGTCCGCCTCGCGGCGGTCGTGGAGGGCATCTACCTGGAGCGCACCGCTCCCGCCCTGAGCCGGCTCGACCCGGCGATCGCCCGCCTGACCGCCCTGGGCCACACCGAGGAGACCGAGGCCCTGACCTCCCTGGCGGCGCGGCTGCGCGACGAGGACTGACCCGCCCCGGTACGGCCGGGAGCCCCGGCTCCCGGCCGTACGCATGCCCCGGGGTGGGGCCGGGTCCCGGCGCGGCGTCAGGGATCCGTCAAGGCCGCGGGTGCGGCCGTAAGGGAGCCGTCAACACGTGATCCCTTCCGGTCGGCGAGGCGATTTCCTCTAGTCGTCCGTTGTCACTCGCACCTCACTCCAGGAGTTCACGATGGCCGATCCGGCCTTCGTCGTCACCGTGCTCGCGGCCTTCGCGCTGGTGGCCCTCGTCGCCCGGGGGGTGACGAAGCTGTGACCGCCGAGAACGTCGTCGGCCTGATCGTGGCCGTCGCCCTGCTGGGCTATCTCGTCCTCGCCCTGCTCTTCCCGGAGAGGTTCTGAGATGGGCCCCGTCCTCGCCGGCGCACTCCAGCTGCTCGCGCTCGTCGCGGCGCTGGCGCTCGCCCACGTCCCCGCCGGCACCTACATGGCCCGGGTCTACTCCTCGGAGCGGCACCTGCGGGTGGAGAAGTGGATCTACCGGGGCATCGGCGCCGACCCCGGCACCCGGATGACCTGGCCCGCGTATCTGCGCGGCGTCCTCGCCTTCTCGCTGGCCGGCGTCCTCTTCCTCTACCTCCTGCAGCGTCTGCAGGGCGTGCTGCCCGGCTCGCTCGGCTTCCGTGCGGTCGGCCCGGCGCAGTCGTTCAACACGGCCGTGTCGTTCGTGACCAACACCAACTGGCAGTCGTACGCGGGCGAGCAGACCATGGGGCACCTGGTGCAGACCGCCGGCCTCGCCGTGCAGAACTTCCTCTCCGCGGCCGTCGGCATGGCCGTCGCCGTGGCCCTCGTCCGGGGCTTCGCCGGGTCCCGCACCGGTGAGCTCGGCAACTTCTGGTCCGACCTGGTGCGCGGCACCGTGCGGATCCTGGTGCCGGCCGCGGCGGTCGCCGCCCTCGTGCTGGTGGCGTGCGGTGTGATCCAGAACTTCTCCGGCATCCACGAGGCCGGCCGGTTCGCCGGCGGGGCACAGCAGTGGAACGGCGGCGCCGTGGCCTCCCAGGAGGCCATCAAGGTGCTGGGCACCAACGGCGGCGGCTACTTCAACGCCAACTCCGCCCACCCCTTCGAGAACCCGACGCCCTTCACCAACCTCTTCGAGATCTTCCTGATCCTGCTGATCCCGTTCTCGCTGCCCCGCACGTTCGGCCTCCTGGTCGGCAACGTCCGGCAGGGCTACGCCGTCCTGGGCGCGATGTGCACGATCTGGCTCGGGTTCGTGGCCCTGATGATGTGGACCGAGTTCGCCCACCACGGCCCGGCGCTCCAGGCCGCGGGCGGGGCCATGGAGGGCAAGGAGGTCCGCTTCGGCGTCGGCGCGTCCTCGATCTTCGCGGTGTCGACGACGCTGACCTCGACCGGCGCGGTGGACTCCTTCCACTCCTCGTTCACCGGTCTCGGCGGCGGCATCACCCTGCTGTCGATGATGCTGGGCGAGATCGCACCCGGCGGCACCGGCTCCGGCCTGTACGGCATGCTGGTCCTGGCGGTCATCGCGGTGTTCGTCGCCGGGCTGATGGTCGGCCGGACCCCCGAGTACCTGGGCAAGAAGATCGGCGCCCGGGAGATGAAGCTCGCCGCCTGCCACCTCCTCGTCACCCCGGCCCTGGTGCTGGTCGGCACGGCGGCCTCCCTGGCGCTGCCCACCCCGCCCCACTCCGTCCTCAACCCGGGCCCGCACGGCTTCTCCGAGGTGCTGTACGCCTTCACCTCCGCCGCGAACAACAACGGCTCCGCCTTCGCCGGGCTCGACGCGAACACCGACTGGTTCAACACCACGACCGGCCTGGCGATGCTGCTCGGCCGTTTCCTGCCCATGGTCTTCGTCCTGGCGCTGGCCGGTTCGCTCGCCGCGCAGCGGCCGGTCCCGGTCACCGCGGGCACCCTGCGCACCGAGAAGCCCCTGTTCTCCGGACTGCTGGCCGGCACCGTCCTGATCGTCACCGGTCTGACGTACTTCCCCGCCCTCGCGCTGGGCCCCCTCGCCGAAGGGCTGGCGTCATGACCACCCGTACCGAACCCCACGAGGACGCGATGTCCACACCCACCCTGGTCCCGCCCCGGCACACACCGACGGGGCACCGGACCCCCCAGGGCCGCGCGGGCGCGGGCCTGTTCGACCCCGGGCAGCTGGTCAGGGCGCTGCCGGACGCCGTCCGCAAGCTCGACCCGCGGGCGATGGCCAAGTCGCCGGTGATGTTCGTGGTGTGGGCCGGGTCCGTCCTAACCACCCTGTCCGCCCTGCGGGACCCGGGCGACCGGTTCGGCTGGACCATCAGCGCCTGGCTGTGGCTGACCGTCGTCTTCGCCAATCTGGCGGAGGCGGTCGCCGAGGGCCGCGGCAAGGCGCAGGCCGCCACCCTGCGCCGGGCCAAGAGCGACACCATGGCCCGCAGGACGGACGGCACGCTCGTCCCCGGCACCGAGCTGACGGTCGGCGACCTGGTGGTCTGCGAGGCCGGTGACGTCGTCCCCGGCGACGGCGACGTCGTCGAGGGCGTCGCCTCGGTCGACGAGTCCGCCGTCACCGGCGAGTCCGCCCCGGTCATCCGCGAGTCCGGCGGCGACCGCTGCGCCGTCACCGGCGGCACGAAGGTCCTGTCCGACCGGATCGTCGTCCGGATCACCACCAGGCCGGGCGAGACCTTCATCGACCGGATGATCGGCCTCGTCGAGGGCGCCGCCCGGCAGAAGACGCCCAACGAGATCGCGCTGAACATCCTGCTCGCCTCGCTCACGATCGTCTTCCTGCTCGCCTGCGCCACCCTGCCGCCCTTCGCGGACCACGCCGGGACGCGCCTGTCGACGGTCGTCCTGGTCGCCCTGCTGGTGTGCCTCATCCCCACGACGATCGGAGCGTTGCTGTCGGCGATCGGCATCGCGGGCATGGACCGGCTGGTGCAGCGCAACGTGCTCGCCCTGTCCGGCCGGGCGGTCGAGGCGGCCGGGGACGTGTCGACCCTGCTGCTGGACAAGACCGGCACCATCACCCTCGGCAACCGGCAGGCCGCCGCCTTCCTGCCGGTGCGCGGCGTCACCGAGGCCGAACTCGCCGACGCGGCGCAGCTGTCGTCCCTGGCCGACGAGACGCCCGAGGGCCGTTCCGTGGTCGTGCTCGCCAAGGAGGGGTACGGCCTGCGCGAACGCGACCTCGCCGGCGCCGTGTGGATCGCCTTCACCGCGCAGAGCCGGATGTCCGGGGTCGACCTCGGCGGACGCAGGATCCGCAAGGGCGCGGCCGGCGCGGTCGGCGCCTGGGTGCGCGAGCGGGGCGGCACGGCCGCCGAGGACGCGACAGCCATCGCCGACCGCGTCGCCGCGTCGGGCGGCACCCCGCTGCTGGTCGCGGTCGACGACGCCCGCGGAGCCCGGGTGCTCGGCGTCGTCCACCTCAAGGACGTCGTCAAGCACGGCATGCGGGAGCGGTTCGCGGAGTTGCGCCGCATGGGCATCAGGACCGTCATGATCACGGGCGACAACCCGCTCACCGCCCGGGCCATCGCGGAGGAGGCCGGGGTCGACGACTTCCTCGCCGAGGCCACCCCCGAGGACAAGCTGGCCCTCATCAAACGGGAGCAGGCGGGCGGCAGGCTCGTCGCGATGACCGGCGACGGCACCAACGACGCCCCGGCCCTCGCCCAGGCGGACGTCGGCGTGGCGATGAACACCGGCACGTCGGCCGCCAAGGAGGCCGGCAACATGGTCGACCTCGACTCCGACCCGACCAAGCTCATCGAGATCGTCGAGATCGGCAAGCAACTCCTCATCACCCGGGGCGCGTTGACCACGTTCTCGCTCGCCAACGACGTCGCCAAGTACTTCGCGATCATCCCGGCGCTGTTCGCCCCGGTCCATCCGGGCCTCGCCGCGCTCGACATCATGCGGCTGTCCTCGCCCGACTCGGCGATCCTGTCGGCCGTCGTCTTCAACGCGCTGGTCATCGTCGCACTGGTGCCGCTCGCCCTGAGGGGCGTGCGCTACCGGCCGGCCGGCGCCGACCGGATGCTCCGCCGCAACCTCGCCGTCTACGGCGTCGGCGGGCTGATCGCCCCCTTCGCCGGCATCAAGCTCATCGACCTGCTCCTCTCCCTCGTCCCCGGGATCGGCTGACCGCCATGACCAACTCCCTCAAAAACACCGCCCGGTTGCTCGGAGCGGGCCTGCGCGCCCTCCTCGCCCTGACCCTGGTGACCGGCGTCCTCTACCCGCTGGCCGTCACCGGCGTCGCGCAGGGACTGTTCCACCACCAGGCGAACGGCTCCGAGATCAGGGCGGACGGCAGGGTCGCCGGCTCGTCCCTCATCGGGCAACAGGGCTACGACCTCGACCACTTCCAGCCCCGCCCCGCGCACGGCCTGGGCCGGAACACCCTCAACACCCGCTACGACCTCGTCGTCTCCGGCGCCACCAACCTGGCCGCCGACAACGAGGTCCTGGTCCGGCAGGTCGAGGAGGCCAGGGCCCGGGTGATCCGGGACAACTCCGTACCCGGTCACACCGTCAAGCCCTCCCAGGTGCCCGCCGACGCCGTCACCTCCTCCGGGTCCGGACTCGACCCCGACATCTCCCCGGCCTACGCCCGGCTCCAGGTCCACCGGGTCGCGCAGCGCAACGGCCTCCCGGTCGCCCGGGTCGAGCGGCTGGTGAGGGACCACACCCGCGGGCGCACCCTGGGCTTCATGGGCGAGCCGCGGGTGAACGTCCTCCAGCTCAACGTGGCGCTCGACGAACTCGCCGACGAGGGACCCGCCGGCCCCGCGTCATGAGTACGCGTACTCAGTCACGCCCGTACGCCTACCGATCCCAACGGCCTTGCCTGGAAGCAGACTTGGCCCATGCCCACCTCCGGACCCGCCCGGCGCGCCGCGACCGCAGCGGCCCTGACCCTGCTCGCGGCTCTCACCCTCACCGCGTGCGGTGACCTGCACGCCTCGGGCGGGACGGGCGGGAGCGCCACCCCCGGTACCTCGGACGGGACGGGCGAGAGCGCCGTCCCCGGCACGCCGGACAGGGCGGGCGGGAGCGCCGTCCCCAGCGCCTCCGGCACCTCGCCCTCGCCCTCGTCCTCTCGCTCCGCGGCGGGCCCCTCGCCGTACGTGGAGCCCGGAGCCGGGGACGGAGCCCCGCACCACGACGAGAACAACGCCCACCGCCGGCCCCGCGCGATGTCCGCCGCCCACGCCGAGGACGCCGCGCGGGAGGCGGACCGCGTCCGCCCGGTGCTGCGGCGGCTGTGGGAGCGGCGGACATGGGACCCCGGGACCGTGCGCACGGCCCTGCTCCGGCTGGGATACGAGGAGGAGCGCGTCGCCGCCGACGGCACACGGCTCGGCGGCACCCTCACCGTCACGACGCTGCCCTCGGACTACGAGAACGGCGCGTACGTCACGCCCGAGGGGGCGATGGCCGGGCTGCGCGTCCACGACGACGCCTGCGTCACGGCCGTCCTGCAGCCGGCGAACTTCCGGGTGGAGGTCCACGGCCCGTACCTGGAGACCGGCTGCTTCGCGCCGCCCACCGGCCACTGACCCCCGCAGCGGGCCCTCACCCGTCCGTACGCGCTGGGCAGGGCGGGGCGCGGCGCCCCGGTCAGGATGGGGATGCCGGGACGCCCGCATCGGCGGGTCGGTGATGCCGGTGGGACGGGCGGCCGTCCCTGCCGTGGACGTGCGAGGGAGCGGTATGACCGAGACCGACGTCTCTGCGAAGGCCCCGGGCGAACGGCCCGGGCCCGGTGGCGGCGTGACGGACCTGCGGCGCGTCGGCGCGAACCCGGACTACTGGTACCCCGTCGCGCTGTCGCGGCGCGTACCCGCAGGGCGGGTGATCGCGACCGCCTTCGCGGGCGAGCGCATCGCCGTGTACCGCGGCGACAGCGGAGCCGTCCACGCACTGGAGGACCGGTGCGCCCACCGCCAGGTGCCGCTCAGCATGGGCGTGGTGGAAGGCGACACGCTCCGCTGCTGCTACCACGCCTGGGCCTACCGCGGCGACGGCCGCATCTCGCAGATCCCGTACCTGTCCAAGGGCGACGGCAGGCCGCCGCGCGGCGTGCGCGGCTACCCCGTCCGCGAGGCGTACGGCCTGGTGTTCGTGTTCCCGGGCGACCCCGGCAAGGCGGCCGCCACCCCGCTGCCGCACCTGCCGGCCCACGGCTCACCGCGCTACCGGACCATGACCTACGAGCGGACCGTGCGCTGCCACTACTCCTTCATGCACGAGAACCTGCTCGACATGAACCACCAGTTCCTGCACCGCGGCGTCGTCGGCAAGCTGCACCCGGAACTGCTGGACCACCGCGCCGACGCACGGTCCGTGGAGGCCAGGTACCTGTTCACCCACGCCGGAGGGAAACGGAACCGCGGCGCGGGCCTGCTGGCGTCCGAAGGGCTCGGCGGCAGGGACACCAGCGACGTCATGACGATCCGCACCGAGTACCCGTACCAGACGCTCGACCTGGTCCCGGAGAACGCCGAGCGCCCGTCCTTCCGCCTGTGGGCCGCCTACGTGCCCGAGGACGCCGGGCAGCGCCGCTGCCGCGCCTACGGCCTGCTCATGATCGAGAAACCGCGGATCCCCGGCGTCCTGTCGCTGGCCTGGCCGCTGATCAGGCGCTTCACCGAGCGCGTGTTCGCCGAGGACCGGATGGCCGTCGAGGCCGAGCAGCGGGCCTGGGACGAGCAGGGGGAGGACCGCAACCACGAGGTGTTCCCCCTGATCCTGGACGTCCGCGAGGTGCTGCGCGACAACGGCGTCCCCATCGAGCCCGTGGCCGCGAAGGCGGCGTGCGGCTCCGCCCTGGGGTGCGGCGACCCGCCGGAGCCGCCCGCCGGGTGACGCGGCCGCCGCGCCCGCGCGCCCTTGTGCTCCCGGGAGGTCAGGGCCGGGGGTTGGTGCGCTGCCACCGCGGGCGTGCGTCGGGTCCGCGCCGGCCGGCGGCCGAGGCGCAGCGCGGGCGCAGGCGCCGTACCCGGTCGGCGGCGCCGCCGGACTCCGGGAAGGTGTCCGGCCATCCAATGTGGGGGAAACGGGCCAGGCGCGACCGGCTCAGGGACAGCCCGCAGACGGTCTCGTTGCGGTCCGGCTCCCAGGCGTGCACCTCACCGGAGGGCAGGCGGCGCCGGCCCTCCTCCTCGTCGGTCCACTGCCCGGACGCCGCGACGGCGTACTGCTTCACCCGTGCCATGACGCGCCCCGCCGGTCAGCCGCCGGCCTGCTCGACGCGCAGCCGCACCCGGTCCTCCAGGCGCCGCAGGCTCGTGTCCAGGGCCTCGCCCACGCGCAGCGCGCCCGGGTCGTGACCGGCGTCGCGGCACCTGCCTCCTGTTCGGGGACGTACAGCGCACCGCGTTCCCGGCCCGCCGCACCCCGACCACGGGAGCCCGCCGGCTGGGGCCGCCGCCCCGGGCGGGGAGGCGGCCCCGCCCGGGCTACACCACCCCGGCCCGGCCCGCGGTGTCGTCGAGGAACCCGCCCGACTGGTGCTGCCACAGCTTCGCGTAGGCGCCGTCGATCCCGAGCAGCTCCTGGTGGGTGCCCTGCTCGACGATCCGGCCCCGGTCCAGCACGACGAGCTGGTCCATGGTCGCGACCGTGCTCAGCCGGTGCGCCACCACCAGCGCCGTCCGCCCCTCCATCAGCCGCCACAGCGCCTGCTGGACGAGGACCTCGCTCTCGGAGTCCAGGGCGCTGGTCGCCTCGTCGAGCAGCAGGATCGGCGCGTCGCGCAGGATCGCCCGGGCGAGGGCGACCCGCTGGCGCTGCCCGCCCGACAGCTTGATGCCCCGCTCGCCGACCATGGTGTCGAAGCCGTCCGGCAGCGCGTCGGCGAACTCCGTGACGTGCGCCGCCGCGGCCGCCTCGCGGATCTCGGCGTCGGTGGCGTCCGGCCGGGCGAAGGCGATGTTCTCGCGCAGGGTGCGGTGGAACATCGCCGGATCCTGCGGCACGTAGGCGATCTGCCCGCGCAGGTCCGCCTGGCGCAGCCGGCTGATGTCCTGGCCGCCGACCAGGATGCGGCCGCCGTCGATGTCCGTCATCCGCAGCAGCAGCCGCGTCAGGGACGTCTTGCCGCCGCCGGACCGGCCGACCAGCCCGACCTTCGCCCCGCTCGGCACGTGCAGGTCGAGTCCGTCGAACAGCGGTCGGCCGCCGCGGTGGGCGAAGGTCACCTTCTCGAAGCGGACGTCGGCGCCTCGCGGCCGCAGCGGCTCCGGCTCCGGCGGGTCGAGCACCGTCGGCGGGGTCAGCAGCAGCTCGGTGAACTGCGCGGCCTCCGTCATCGAGCTCTCGAGCCGGCGGTAGATCTGGTTGAAGTCGAACATGATCCGGGTCGCGTTGTTGTAGTAGGCGAAGGCGACCACGATCGCCTCCACGCCGTGCGCGCCCCCGGCGAGGGCGACCGCGAGCAGCAGGCCCAGCGCGTTGGTGAGCACGGACATCGGCGCGACCAGCGTGTCGATCCGCAGATTGCCGTAGTCCCACGAGCGGATCGTCAGCCGGCGCGACATCGCGACCCGGGAGCGGTGCTCGGCGGCCTCGCGCTCCTCCGCGGCGAACGCCCGGACCGTGTCCATGTTCATCAGGCTGTCGGCGACATGGCCCGAGACCCGGGCGATCGCCTCCTCACGCTCGTCGACGAGCCGCTGCCGCCTGCGGATCAACGGCACGACCAGCACCGCCGTCAGCGCGATCATCGCCAGCAGCCCGACGACGAGCAGCGGTTCGTAGCGCCACAGCACCACCGCGCCGAACGTCAGCGGCACGAAGCTGCCCACGATCTGGAACGTCAGCGTGTCGACGAACGGCTCGAACCGGGACGCGAAGCTGAGGACGCGCTTGGTCAGCGACCCGGCGAAGTTGTCGTGGAAGAACGCGGCGTCCTTGGCGAACAGCTCGTCCATCCCGATCACGTACAGGTGCTCGATGCCGAGGGCGTCGAGCCGGTTGAGGCAGTGCAGGGCGACGCGCCACAGCACCTCGGCGAGCAGCAGCACACCGGTGAAGCCGAGCACGTACGGCACGGTCGAGGCGACCGTGACGTCCCCGCCGCCGGCGAGGTCGCCGACGAGCTTGGCCACGATCAGCGGCGCGACGTAGTGGATGCCGATGTTGCCCAGCGCCGAGAGCAGCATCGCGGGAGCGGTCCACCGGCGCAGCCGGGACAACTCCCTCGTGTAGTGGCGTAATGCGAGCAGTACCGAGCGCTTGCCCGGCTGAACCCTGCGTGTTCCAGACGTTTCCATCCCACCCCTGTGTCGTTGTGCGGCCGCCCGCCACGCGCGTGTGCGGGCAGGGGCCATCGCCGCAACAAATGTGTGGATTGACGGGTCGAGTCCGGAAGTGTCCCGCGACGGCGCCCGCGCAGTCCAAGCGTTTTCCGGCCGGGCGGTGGTGTGCGGGGAGCGCCAAGGGGCGCGGCGGGCGGACTCGGGGGTGCGGCCGGGCCGCCGCGGACCTCCCCGCTCAGGACGACGGGCTGTCCGGGCGCAGGGTGAAGACCCGGTCGAGCCCGACGAGGCTGAGGACGCGCAGCAGGCTCGCCGGTACGGCGGCCAGCACGACCTCGGCCTCCGCGGCCAGGGCGCGCTGGCGGGCGGCGAGCAGGGCGGTGATGCCGGAGGAGTCGCAGAACCCCAGCCCGGACAGGTCGAGGACCAGGCACTGCCCGGCGCTCAGCGGGAGGTCGTCGATCCGCCGGCGCAGCTCGGGCGCCCGGTCGAAGTCCAGGTCCCCGGCCACGCGCAGGACGGGGCCGCTCGCGGTGTCGTGGTGGTCGACGGTCAGCGGGTTCATCAGGAGCGGCTCGTCGCGGAACGTGAACGTGAACGGGAGCCGGCACGGGGCCGGGACGGGGCCGCGGGGACACCCAGGGCCAGCAGGGCGGTGTCGTCGTTCAGCCCGTCGCCGAAGCTCTCCAGCAGTCCGGTGAGCGCGCCGATCACCTCGCCGGGGGAGGCGGGTGCGCGGCCCGCGGCGAAGGCGAGCAGGGCGTCCTCGCCGAGCAGGTCGTCACGCCCGGCTCCGGCACGCGCCTCGGTGAGTCCGTCGGTGTACAGCACCATCGTGTCGCCGGGGGCCAGGACCGTCTCGGCGGTGCCCATCGGCGCGCCCGGCACCACACCGACGAGCATGCCGCCCGGCGTGGGCAGGTACTCGGCCCGTCCGCCGGCCCGCAGCACGAGCGCCGGCGGATGACCGCCGGAGGCCAGCCTCACCACCGTCGGCCCGTGCTCACCGCCCGGCTCGACGATCCCGAAGACACACGTGCAGTAGCGGGGGTCGCCGCCGGCCGTGTACCGCTCGTGCAGCACGGCGTTCAGCGTGGCCAGGGCCGAGGCCGGATCCGGGTCGTGGTGCGCCGCCGCCCGCAGGGTGTAGCGGGTCAGCGAGGTGAGGGCCGCGGCCTGGGGGCCCTTGCCGCACACGTCACCGAGGAAGAACGCCCAGCGGTTCCCGGCGGCGGGGAACAGGTCGTAGAAGTCGCCGCCGAGCAGGTCCGGCGCGGCCGTGTGGTAGTGCACGGCCGTCTCCAGCCCCGGCACCGCGGGCAGTGAGTCCGGCACCAGGGAGCGCTGCAGGACGGTGAGCGCGGCGGCCAGCCTCGACCGGTCCGCCTCGGCCTGCCGCCGGGCCTCGTCCGCCGCGGCCCGCAGCTGTTCCGCCTCCGCCCGGGCCCGCTCGGCCTCCTGGCGGCGGCGCAGCAGCTCCTCCTCGTAGGCGCGGCGGTCGGAGGCGTCGAAGACGGTGGTGCGGATCAGCAGGGGCTCGCCCTCGGTGCCGTACTTGACCACGGCGGAGACCAGCACCGGCAGCCGGGCGCCGTCCTCGCACCGCATCTCCAGGGCGATGCCGCGCAGCTCGCCCTGCATGCGCAGCAGCGGGGCGAAGTGCGTCTCGTGATACAGCCTCCCGCCCACGGTCAGCAGATCCGTGAAGTGCTTGCGGCCCACCACGGCCGCGCGGTCCAGGCCGAGCCAGTCCAGCAGGGTGTTGTTGATCTTGGCGACGGTGCCGTCCATCAGCGTGGACAGGTAGCCGCACGGCGCCGACTCGTACAGCTCGTCCGCGCCGTCCTCGAGCAGTGCCGTGAAGGCCGCGTCCATGCTCGCCTCGTCCCCTGTACCGGCGGGTTCGGGCACGCCGCCCGGCCGGCACATCACGTCAGGGTCCCGAGGAACCCGAGGATCGCCGCGCTCGTGGCCTGCGGCGCGCTCAGCTGCGGGCAGTGCCCGGTGGCGGCGAGCGTCACCAGGCGGGAGGACGGGATCGCCGCGTGCACGTAGGCACCGACCTCGCGGGGCGCGATGGCGTCCTGCTCGCACTCCAGCACCAGCGTGGGCACGGTCACGCCCTTGAGCTCCTCGCGGCTGTCGGACAGGAAGGTCGTACGGGCGAAGACCCGGGCGATGTCGGGGTCGGTCGCGCAGAAGCTGTTCGTCAGCTCCCGGCCCAGCTCCGGGCGCTCCGGGTTGCCCATGATCACCGGCGCCATGACGGACGACCAGCCCAGGTAGTTCGCCTCCAGCGAGGACAGCAGCTCGTCGATGTCCTCCGTGCTGAAGCCGCCGCGGTAGCCCTCGTCGTCGATGTAGCGGGGCGAGGGCGCCACCATCACGAGCGCCCCGATCCGCTCCGGCGCGGCCCGCGCCGCCAGCACCCCGACCATGGCGCTGACCGAGTGACCCACGAACACCGCTGAGCGCAGGTCCAGCTCCTCGCAGACGTCGACGACGTCATCGGCGAAGCCCTGCAGCGAGGAGTAGCGCTCCTCGGTCCAGGCGGACAGGTCCGAGCCGCCGCAGCCGACGTAGTCGAAGAGCACCACGCGGTACCGCTCCGCCAGGGCGGGCACCACCAGCCGCCACATGTTCTGGTCGCAGCCGAACCCGTGCGCCAGGACCAGCACCGGCGCGCCGTCGGGGCCGGCGAGCTGCACGTTGTTCCTGCGGCGGATGTCCATACCGACCATGCTCCCACCTCGCCGGGCACCCCACGACGGCGGGCGGCACCGCACGGTCCCGCCGCCCGGCCTCCGGGCACCGCCGTCCTCCGCGCGGCCGCGCTCAGCCCAGGTACACGGGAAGGCGCGGGCCCGGCCCGCCGAGGCGGGCCGGGGCGTGCCACCCGGGCGCGGGCCCGGCGACGACGGGCGCCCGGTCGGCGGGCGCCGGGGATCGTCGAGGTGCTACCACCGGTCCGGGTCACACGACCCCCGGCGCCGGCGCGGCCGGGGGGCGTGCGAGCGGCGTCAGCTTCCCGGTGTGCCGAGCCGGTCCGCCGCCACGGCCAGCAGCTCCTCCGGCGTGCGCGGTCCCGGCTCCTCAACCGGCAACAGCCCCTGCACGCGCAGGAGTTCCGCCGCCGCCGCGCCCCACGGCAGTCGCAGTCCGGCCTCGTGGAGCAGGTCGGTGCGGGCCAGGACCGTGGACGCGGGGCCGGTGCGGACGCCGGACGGGGTGAGCAGCGCCGCGTCGTCCGCCCAGCCCAGGGCCAGGTCGACGTCGTGGGTGGCCATGACCACGGTGGTGCCGCCCGCGCGCAGCCCGTCGAGCGTGGTGAGCAGCCGTTCCTGGCCGTCGGGGTCGAGTCCGGCGGTCGGTTCGTCGAGGATGAGTACGCGCGGCCGCATGGCGACGGCGCCCGCGATGGCGGTGCGTTTGCGCTGGCCGTAGGAGAGCAGGTGGGTGGGCCGGCCGGCCAGGGCGGTGATGTCGAGGGCGGCGAGCGCCTCGGCCACCCGGGCCCTGACCTGCGCGTCGTCCAGACCGAGGTTGAGCGGCCCGAACGACACGTCCTGCTCGACGGACGCCGCGAACAGCTGGTCGTCGGGGTCCTGCACCACCAGCTGGACGGTCGTGCGCAGCCGCGTCAGGCCCTTGCGGTCGTACGTCACCGGCTGCCCGGCGACCGTCAGCCGGCCCTGGTGCGGTTTCAGCCCGCCGCTGAGCAGCCGCATCAGCGTGGTCTTGCCGCTGCCGTTGCGGCCGAGCAGCGCGAGCGCGCGCCCCTCGCGGACGTCGAAGTCGAGGCCGCTGAGCACGGCCGGGCCGTCCTCGTAGGCGAAGGAGGCGCCCCGCAGGGCGACGAGGGCGGGCTCGCTCATGCCGGCGGCCTTTCCAGGACGAGGGTGAGGGCGGCCAGCGCGGCGAGCAGCGCCCCGCTGGCGGCGGTGAAGCGGGCGGAGACCCGGGCCTCGGGCACCAGGACCCGCAGGGTGCCGTCGTAGCCGCGCCCGGCGAGCCCCGACTGCAGGCGCGCCGCCCGGTCGAAGGCCCGGACGAACGCGGTGGCGCCGAGCCCGGCCAGGGAACGCCACTCCGCGGCCCGGCCGGTGTGACCGAGCCGGGCGGCCTGCGCTTCCCGGATACGCCGCACGGAGTCCAGCAGCAGGAAGCTCATCCGGTACGTCACGAGCGCCACGTCGACGACCGGCGCGGGTACTCCGGCCCGCACCAGACGCGGCAGCAGGTCGGACATGGGCGTGGTGAAGGCGAACAGCAGCACGCCGAGGGACGCCGCCGAGGTGCGCAGCAGCAACTCCCCGGCCCGGACCGGCCCGTCGGGGGCGAGGGAGACGAAACCCCCCGGCCCGCCGACCTGGACGAGCAGCGTGACCGCACCGGTCACGCAGAAGCCCAGCGGCACCCGGTAGGCACGCCACAGCCGCCGCCCGGGCACCCCGGCCGGCCCCAGCAGCAGGACCAGCGCCGTCAGGAGCACCAGGGCCGCGCCCGGCCAGGGCGGCAGCGAGATCGCCAGCAGGGTGAGGCCGAGTCCGAGCACGGCCTTGTCCACGGGGTGGCGGCGGCGCCAGCGGCTGCTGTGCGCCGCCGCGTCGATCGGCAGCACGCGCGCTCAGTCCTGCCCGGCGGCGGACGGACCGCCGGCGTCCGCGGGCACGCTCCCGGTGTGCCGCTCCAGCGCCCGCTGCTCGCCCTGCCGCCGTCCCCGGTGCAGCCCGAAGTAGTAGGCGAGGAAACCGGTGCCGAGGGCCGCCTGCAGGGAGAACAGCGCCGACTCGATCTCCCCGGACGGCGGCTCGTACAGCGGTGAGAACCACGGCTCGTAGTCCGGCTCGATCTCGGTGATCGCCGCCTCGGCCTCGCCGTCGGCGCCCGTGAACGGTTCCTTCTTGTGGTCGCCGAGTCCGAGCGCCAGCGGCAGCACGGCGAGCGCGGCCACGACGAACAGCAGCACCAGGTTGATCTTCGTGTTCCGCTTCATCGGGCCACCGCCTCGGTCTCCGTACGGGACCGCTTGCCGGCGACGAGGACGCCCAGCCGGGTCAGTTCGCCCTTGCTGGACTGCACCAGCAGCCGCATCACGAGCACCGTCAGCAGACCCTCGCTCACCGCGAGCGGGATCTGGGTGACGGCGAAGATGGACCCGAACTTCCCGAGCGCGCCCCAGAACCCGCTGCCCGGGTCGGGGAAGGCGAGCGCCAGCTGCACGCTGGTGACGCAGTAGGTGGACAGGTCGGCGACGAACGCCCCGCAGAACACGGCCGCCATCAACGGCACGTCGTAGCGCCGGAGCAGCTTGTAGACCGCGTACCCGGCCCAGGGCCCGACGATCGCCATGGAGAAGACGTTGGCGCCGAGCGTGGTGAGCCCGCCGTGCGCGAGCAGCAGCGCCTGGAAGAGCAGCGTGATGGTGCCGAGCACCGCCATGACGGGCGGCCGGAACAGGATCGCCCCCAGGCCGGTTCCGGTGGGGTGGGAGCAACTGCCGGTCACGGACGGCAGTTTCAGCGCGGACAGGACGAACGTGAAGGCGCCGGAGGCACCGAGGAGCAGAGTGCTCTCGGGGTGCTCGCGGACTTCACGGGTGAGTGACCGGACCCCGTGGACGACGAACGGCGCCGACGCGGCGCCCCAGGCGACCGCGTGCGCCGGAGGCAGGAAACCCTCGGCAATGTGCATGGCTCAGCAGACCCTCTCCAGCACCTCGTGGATGGTTGACGCGCCTTGGCCGGTCTCCTGGCTGACGGGTACCACCGCCCGAACTCCGCCTTCCCGGGTCACGAGGACCCAGTGGCTGCCCGTGAGGGCTGGAGCCGGACTTCCCGATTCACAGTGGCGAGGGCCGCACCGGCATCACACCGGATTTCCCGTTCACCAAGGCCTGGTGACAATAAGGCCGGGGTAAGGGCGATGACAAGCCGCCCCAGGGGGCGCGTGAGGGGGCGTCCGCTCGCACACCGGCGCAAGCGCGCTCAGTCGTCACCCTCGTCGTCCTCGCCGTCCCCCTGGCCCCCGGGCCGCTGATCCTGCGGGGGTTGCGGTGCGTCCGCCTGCTCCTGAGGGCTGCCGGCCGTCTCCTGCGCCGGGGTCGCGGGGGCGGACGCCGGGGCGGCGGAGGCCGGTGGTGCGGGTGCCGCGGGGGACGGGGTGACATCGGCCACTGTGCCGGCCTCGGGCGCCGCGGCGCCGCCGGGGCCGGAGGTGACGGGCCCGGCGGACTCGGCACTCTCGGCGCCCTGTTCGGCCGCGGGCGCGGCGGGGCCGCTCGCGGACGGGGACGGGTCGGGTTCCGTGCCCTCCGTCGAGGTGTCGTCCGGTGAGAACCACAGCATGCCGAGGAACATCGCGGCGAGGAAGAGCGCCGCCGCGCCGGCGCCGGCGGCCACCCGCGGCCGGTTGCCGGGGCCGCCGCGCGGCGCCGAGCGGCGGCCCCGCCCGCCCCGCGCCGTACGCGGCCCGGTGGGCAGCGCGTAGGTGACCGGATTGCTCGTCTCGCCGGGCGCGTACGTGGCCGGCCCGGGGGAGCGGACCGGGGCCGTGGCCTCCGGCAGCGGCTCGGGCAGACCCCGCCAGGCGCCGCCCGCGAACCACTCGGCGGCCTGCTGGGCCGTGGGCCGGTCCTCGGGCTGCTTGGCGAGCAGCCCGAGCAGGTAGTTCTCGAAGGCCGGCGGCAGCTGGGCGACTCCCAGCTCGCGCGGCGGCACGGGGGCGGAGTCGAGGTGCTGGTGGAGCAGCGCCACGGCGCTGTCGGCGTCGAACGGTGGCCGGCCGCTGAGCAACTGGTAGAGCACGCACCCCAGGGAGTACATGTCGGAGGCGGGGCCCGCGGGCTTGCCCAGGGCACGCTCCGGCGCCAGGTAGAGGCCCGTGCCGACGATCTGCCCGGTCGCGGTGAGGGCCGCTCCGGGGTCGTCGAGGAACCGCGCGATGCCGAAGTCACCGATCTTCAGGGTGCCGTGGGCGTCCAGCAGCAGGTTCGCCGGTTTGACGTCACGGTGGACGATGCCGCGCGCGTGCGCGGCGGCGAGCCCCGCGGCCGCCTGGGCGGCCAGCACCGCCACCCGCTCGGCGGGAAGCGCCCCGGAGGTGGTCAGCACCCGGGCGAGGCTGTCGCCCTCGACCAGCTCCATCACCAGGTACAGCCGGTTGTCGTACTCGCCGAAGTCCAGCACACCGACGACGTTCGGGTGGTTGAGACTTCCGGCGGTCTGGGCTTCCAGACGGAAGCGGGAAGCCGCCGTGGCGTCGGTGTCCTGGGGCAGCAGCAGCTTGACCGCCACCGCTCGGGCGAGCGTCTCGTCGTACGCACGCCACACCTCTCCCATTCCACCGCGCCCGATCTCCTCGTCCAGCCGGTAGCGGCCCGCTAGCAGCACACGTCCTCGTCTCATGCTCGGGGAACTCGCCGCAGCCCGAACTCTCCGTGGTCGCACGGGGATTGGTGGGGGTGCCGCAGCCGACCCAGGATACTGGCGCCGGATGACCGCTCCTGTCCCGACCGATGTCCCGAACCGTACGCTCCGGGACATCCCGGAGCGAAGGCCTCGCAGGTCGCGGGGGTGCCGGGGCGCGTCCGGCGCCGCGCCTCCCCGGCCGGGGCGTGGCTAGGCCGCCGTTGCCGTCTCCTTCTGCGCGCGTGGCAGCAGCGCCACCGCCAGCGCCGGTACGGCCGCCAGGACCAGCCACGGCACCGCGGCCGGCAGCCCCGGGTCGAGCAGGGAGCCGGTGGCCGCGCTGCCCGCGAGGACGATCAGGCCGGACACCGAGGACAGCGCGCCCGTGTACAGCCCGATCCGCCCCTCCTCGGCGAGGTCGGGCACCCACGCGCGGGCGGCGGGCACGACGAGCATCTGCCCGACGGTCAGCAGCACGACGAAGCCCGCGGCCGGCAGCAGCCCGGCGCTGCCCGTCCAGCCGGCGGGACGGGCCGCGGCCACCACCGCGAACCCCGCCGCGATCAGTAGCAGTCCGGCCGTCATGGAGCGGCGCAGGCCGAGCCGCTCGCCCGCCCAGCGGGTCACGGGCAGCTGGGCGCACACCACCAGTGCCGAGGACAGCGCGAACAGCCAGGACAGCGGCGCCTGGGAGCCCGCCGCGCGCTGCACCTCGCCGGGCAGGGCCAGGTAGAGCTGGTTGTAGGCCAGCAGGTACGTGCCGTACGCGCAGCACAGGGCCAGGAAGCGGCGGTTGCGCAGCAGCGCCCGCGCCCCGCCCCGGCGCCCGGCCCGGACCCGGCCCGGGATGTGCTGCGGCATCAGCCGCAGATGCCCGGCGAGGACGAGCACGAACACCGCCGCGCCCGCCAGGCACGCGGTGCGGAAGTCGACGACGAGCAGCAGCGCGCCGAGCAGCGGCCCGGCGAAGGCGCCGGCCTGCCCCGCCACGCTGAACAGGGCCAGCACGCCGGTGCGTGAGCCGTGCCCGGCCTCCTCCCAGGCCACCGCCTGGCGGGCCACCTCGGACTCCACGGCGGGCGAGAACAGCGCGGCGGCGAAACCGATCAGCAGCACCGCCCCGATGACGGCCCAGCCGGCCCGCGCGTACCCGAGCCAGACGAACCCGGCGATCCGCAGGGCGCAGCCGGCCAGCACCACCGGCCGCACGCCCCACCGGTCGACGAGCCAGCCGCCGACCACGAACAGCCCCTGCTGGCTGAAGGTGCGCAGCCCGAGCACGAAGCCGACCAGCCAGCCCGCCATGCCGATCGCGGTGCCGAGGTGCCCGGCGAGGAACGGCAGCACGGCGTAGAAGCCGACGTTGAAGGCGAGCTGGGTGAGGATCAGCAGCCGCAGCAGCGGGGACAGGGCGGACCACAGCCGCCGGGCGCTCTCGCGGGGCGCGCGTGCGCTTCGTCCCCGGGCCGGGGCGCGGGAGATCGGTTCGGTCATCGTTCTTCCACGGGGGAGCCGGACACGGGAGCCAGGGGGGCGGCCGGGCGGTTCGTCCGTGGCCGCGGCGCGACCGTGACCCGCTCTCCGGGCGACTCGGGCGACTCGGGCGACTCGGGCGGCTCGGGCGGTCCGGGCGGTCCGGGCGGTCCGGGCGGGACGTCCGGCCGCGTGCGTCTCCGGGGCAGCCGCAGGCCACCCGCGGCGGTGACCGCGAGTGCCCCGAGCAGGGCCAGGACGGCCGCGGGGAAGAGCACGGCCCACGGCGCGCGCTCGGCGTACGGCTGGTTCTCGGCCAGCAGCAGACCCCACTCGGGGGACGGCGGCTGGGCGCCCAGGCCGAGGAAGCCCAGCGCGGCGAGGCCCAGCGCGACGCCGGGCAGCCGCAGCAGGGCGTGCCGGGTGACCGGCGGCAGCACGGCGGGCAGCAGCGCGTGCCGCAGCAGGTGCAGGCGGCCCGCTCCCAGCGCCCGGGTGGCCACCAGGTGGGTCGTCGCGCGTTCCTGACGCAGCAACGAGGCGGTGTGCGCGGCCAGCGGCGCCCAGGCCACGACGGCGAGCGCGTACGCGGGCGTCCACGGACCGCTGCCCGCGACACCGGTGACGAGGAGGCCCGCCACCACGGGCGGCACGGCGCTGACCGTGTCGACCAGCGGCCCGGACAGCCGAGGCAGCAGCCCCAGCAGCACACCGGCGGCGAGCGCGGCGGCGCTCACCGCGAGGGCGGTGCCGAGGGTGGTCAGCGCGCCGTGCGCGACCCGGGCCAGCACGTCCCGGCCGAGGGCGTCCGTGCCGAACGGATGGGCGGGGGAGGGGCCCTGCAACCGGGCCAGGGGGTCCAGGGCGAGCGGGTCCCGGGGCAGCCCGGACACGACGACGGCCGCGAGCAGCGCCCCGTACACGAGCGGCAGGACGCGGGGCGCGGGCGGCCCCGGCCGGTGCAGGGAGTGCAGAGCCCCGTCGCGCAGGGCGGGTCCGATGAGCAGCCGGGCCGTGAGCCGGGCGAGGACGCCGGCGACGGCCGCGAGCAGGACCAGGGTGAGGGTGCCGGTCTGCAGCACGGGCAGGTCCTGCGCCAGCGCGGCGTGCAGGGTGAGCCGGCCGAGGCCCGGGATGTCGAAGATCTGCTCGACGGCGACGGAACCGCCGGTGAGACCGACCACGAACAGGCCCAGGTTGGGCAGCAGCCCGGGCACGCTGCGGCGCACCGCGTGCCGGGCCACGGTCGCCGGCGGGATGCCGCGCGCGGCCGCCGCGACCGCCCACGGTTCGGTGAACGCGCCGGGCAGCAGATCGTCCAGCATCCGCCCGAGGATCGCCCCGGCGGGCAGGCCGACCGCCAGCGAGGGCAGCACCATCCACTGCGGGCCGTACCAGCCCAGGGCGGGCAGCAAGCCGAGCTGGACCCCGAGCACCGAGGCCAGCACCGAGGCGACGAGGAACTCGGGCAGCGCGGCCAGCACCGCCGACGCCGTGCCGCCGGGGCGGCGGGCGCCGAGCCGGCCGCGCGCGCCGAGCCGGAGCGTGCGGGCGCACACGGCCGCCGCCGTGACCGCGGCGACGACGAGGGCCCCGGCCATCAGCAGCAGCGACGCGCCGAGCGCCCGCACCACACCGGGCAGCACCTCGGAACCCGACACCCAGGAGGTGCCCGCGTCCCCGTGCAGCAGCCCGCCCAGCCAGCGGCCGAGCAGCACCGACGGGCCGTCGTCGAGACCGAGTTGGGCACGCACGGCACGCAACGCCTCGGGGGTGGCGTCGCGTTCGGCCGACCGTGCCCTGAGCACGGTCAGGGCGGGGTCGGTGCGGGACAGCCACGGCAGCAGGCCGATCCCGCAGACCAGGGCGGCCGTGAGGGCGGTCCGCCAGAGCAGGACCGGGCCGCCGCCGCGCACCAGGGCGCGCCGGCCGGCGGCGGCCCGCTTCATCAGGGGGTGGCCGAAGCTGTTCAGCGCCGGGTCCCCGTACCGATGAGGGTGCGCTCGTACGGGTCGGGCAGCGCGCCCCGCACGGACGCGGCGACGCCCGTCGCGATCTTCAGGTGCACCAGCGGGATGACCGCGTCGGTGCCGAGGACGGCGGCCTCCGCCTTCATCGCGGCGGTCTGCCGCTCGGCGGGGTCCGTCTCGGCCTGGGCGGCGGCGACCAGCCGGTCCACGTCCTTGTCGCACAGGAACGACAGGTTGTTGGAACCGTCGCAGGTGTAGTCGCTCGCCAGGACGGTGACCGGGTCGCCGGTGTCCAGCATCATGTTGCGGGAGAACACCGCGGCGTCGAACTTCCCGGCGAGCAGGTCACCTTCGAGGCGGGCGTACGTCCGCACCTCCAGCTTCACCTCGAACCCGGCCTTGCGCAGCTGCTGTTGCAGGACCTGGGCGGTCTCCGGCAGCTCGGGCCGGTCGCTGTAGGCGGCGACGGTGATGTCTTCGCCTCCGGGTTCGGTGGCCCGCGCCCGCCCGGCCGGTTCGAGGCGCTTGCCCGCCGCCCAGGTCAGCGCCGGCCCGAACAGGCCCTGCGCGGGCACCGCGTACCCCTCGTAGGAGCCCTTGGCGACGACGGAGGGGTCGATCGCCTCGCGTGCGGCCGCCCGCAGCCCCGCGTCGGTGAAGGCACCGGACTCGGTGTTGAGGTACAGGCTGGTGTTGCGGGCGGTGTCGACCTCGTGGACGGTGCCCTCGTCCAGGGACGGGACCTGGGCCACGGGCAGCGACTCGGCGATGTCGACGTCCCCGGTGCGCAGGGCGTTGGCGCGGGCCGTGCCGTCGGACACGAACTTGGCGTCGACGCCGGAGGCCTGGGCCCGTCCGCCCCAGTGGTCGTCGAACCGGCGCAGGGTGGCGGCCGTGTCGCCGGTGACCTCGGTCAGTTCGAAGGGACCGGTCGCGGTGCCGACCACGTCGACCTCGCCCTTCGCGCCGTACGCCTTCGGGGCGAAGACCGCGAGGGACGGGTTGGACAGGCGCAGCGGGAGGACCGGGTCGGGTTCGGCGGTGCTGACGCGGACCCGCTCGCCGTCCACCGCGGTGGCGGTCAGCTCGACTCCGGAGAGCGCGGGCGGCTGCGGGTCCGCCCTGCCGGCGGCGGTGAGGGCGGCGGCGACGGCCTTCGCGGTGACGGCCTCGCCGTTCTGGAACGTCGCGTCCCGCAGGGTGAACACCCAGCTCTTCCCGCCGTTCTCGCTGCTCCAGGACTCGGCGAGCGCGGGCACCGCCGTGCCGTTCGCGTCCAGCCGGGTCAGCCCCTCGGTGACGCCGAGCCGGGACAGGAGCATCGCGTCCTGGCCGTAGGGCGAGTAGTTCTCCGTCGGTGCGAAGGCGAGGGCGATGCGCAGACGTGCGCCGCCCTGCGCGCCGGCGGAGTCCGCGGAGTCCTCGCCGGGGGAGGCGAAACAGCCGGAGAGCAGCGGAGCGAGCAGCAGACCGGCTATGAGCCGGCGACGAGGAGCGTTCATAATGTATATGAATACCATTTTCGGTAAGCGCTTCGCCAAGCGGTGCGCTAGGCGAACGGGATCTCGAAGTGCACGGCGCCGCTTCCTCCGCCGGGCACCTCCTCCCGCTCGTCGCACACCACCTTGCCGAGCGCGCGCCACAGCTGCATCGCGCCGGGTGAGTGCGGATGGGTGTGCAGGTAGACCGACCGGTAGCCGCCGTCGTTCCGGGCGAACTCCAGCAGACGGCCGACGAGTTGCCGCGCCAGTCCACGCCGCCGGTGTGCGGGCCTCACGTACACCCGCCGCAGCTGCGCGGTCTCGCCGGACGGGTACCGCTCGGCCAGCCGGCGCGGGTTGGGCGGGTGTGCCGGCCCCCGTGCGTCCAGCGCGGCGGTGGCCGCCACCGTCCCGTCGTGCTCGTCCACGGCGACCAGCAGGGTGTGCCGGACCGGGGTCAGGTAGAAGGACGCCGGATCGATGATGTCGGCGTGCCAGCGCGGGACATAACCGGTCCCGAAGTCGCGGTACACCGCGTCGAGCATCACCGCCCGGGCGTCGTCGACGTCCTCGGGCGTGGCTTCCCTGATGATGTAGGCACGCATTTGCGCATCATATGCAAGTACTGCATCCGGGCGGCCTGTGGGTGAGCGTCCCGGCCGCGTCCGGGCTCAGCGGCTCAGCCCTCCGACGGCGTCATCAGGACGAAGTCCGCGTTCGCCGGGTCGAGGCAGACCGCCAGCCGGCCCACGCCCTCCGCGTCCTCGGGGCCCATCTGCACGCTGCCGCCGTTCTCCCGGACCCGGGCCACCGCGGCGTCGCAGTCGTCGACGGTGAAGACCGGATGCCAGTACGGCCGCCCGTCGTTCAGCGAGAGGTCCTCCGCGCGGAGCTCCATGAGGCCGCCGTGCATACGCTCCTCGGGCAGCCCGGCCGGGGTGATGAGGGTGTACGTGCCCGCGCCGCCCGGCAGCGCCATGTCGCTGAACCGCCAGTCGAAGAGCCCGCCGTAGAACTGCCGAGCGGCCGTGGCGTCGGTCGTGTACAGCTCGGTCCAGGACAGTGAGCCCGGCTCGTCCACCAGGTCGAGGCCCTTGCTCGTCCCGGGCTGCCACACGGCGAACTGGCCGCCCAGCGGGTCGGTGTACTGAGCCATCCGCCCCCAGCCGTCGAGGTCCATCGGGGCCACCCGGACCGCCCCGCCCGCCTGCTGCACGGCCCGGGTCGTGGCGTCCGCGTCGGTGACGCTGAAGTAGAGCATCCAGGCCGGGCGGGCACCCTCCTCGGTGAGCGTGCCGAGGCCGGCGACGATCTTGCCGTCCTTCTTGAACATCCCGCCCTCGAAGTCCCCGTTCCCGCCCATGGACTCGTACTCCCACCCGAGCACGGCGCCGTAGAAGGCCGCGGCGGCCCGGACGTCCGGAACGCCGAGGTCGAGCCAGCAGGGCGAGCCGGGGGCGTACTCGGTGGTGATCATGGCTGGGCGTTCCTTTCCGCGGGTCCTGCGCCCAGCGTGGCACCGGGCAGCGGCACGCGCCCGCCGGCGGAACCCGTTCGGCGCTGCCGCCGCGGCGTCCCGGTCGTGCGATCATCAAGGCCGTCGCCCGGCCGGACGGCCGCGCGTCCGGTGAGGGGGTGGGCGGGCGTGGCCACCGGCTGGGAGTGGGACGAGACGCTCTTCGCGGGGGCGGCCCCCTACTACGACCGCGGGCGGCTGCCGTACGCCCCCGGGCTGGCGGACGCGATCGCCCGCGCACTGCCGCCGGACGGGCGGGGCCGCCTCCTCGACGTGGGCTGCGGGCCCGGGACCGTCGCGCTGAATCTCGCGCACCTGTTCCGCGAGATCGTCGGAGTGGACCCCGACCCGGAGATGATCGCCGAGGCCCGGCGCAGGGCCGGGGAGCGGGGCGTGGACGCGAAGGCCCGCTGGGTGCGCGCCCGCGCGGAGGCGCTGCCCGCGGGGCTCGGCCGCTTCGACGTCGCCGCCTTCGGCCAGTCCTTCCACTGGATGGACCAGGACCCGGTGGCGGCGACCGTCCGGGACATGCTGCGGCCGGACGGGGCCCTGCTGCACATCGCGGACCTGAAGTCGCCGTCCCGCACCGCTGAGGGCCTGCCGCATCCCGAGGTCCCCTACGCGGCCGTCGACGCGCTCGTCAAGCACTACCTGGGGCCCGTGCGGCGGGCCGGCCGCGGGGTGCTGCCGCAGGGGACGCCGGGCGGAGAGGCCGAGGTGTTCGCGCGGGCCGGGTTCGCCGGCCCCCTGCGTCTCGTGGTGCCCGGCGGGCAGGCGCTGGAGCGGAGCGTCGACGACGTCGTCGCCTGGGTGTTCTCGATGTCGTTCTCGGCGCCCCATCTGTTCGAGGGCCGCCGGACCGGCTTCGAAGCGGACCTGCGGGCCCTGCTGCGCGAGGCGTCACCGTCGGGCCGGTTCTCCGAACGCGGCCCGGGCACCGAGGTGTTCGTCTGGCGGCGGCCGCCGGACGCCGGCTGACCGGGGCGTCGCCCACGGGCCCGCGCGGGACGGCGTGGGCGGAGGGCCGGGGGAGCGGCGTCAGTGGACGGACAGGCCGCCGTCGACGAAGAGCGACTGGCCGGTGATGTAGGCCGACGCAGGGCTCGCCAGGAAGACCGCCGCGCCCGCGAAGTCCTCGGCCAGTCCGTTCCGCCCGACCAGCGTGCGCCCGGCCAGGGCGGCCACCGTCTCCGGGGACGACGCCAGCCGCGCGTTGAGCGGGGTCATGACGACGCCCGGCACCAGCGCGTTGCTGGTGACGCCGCGCGCCGACCACGCCTCGGCCTGGGACCGCGTCAGCGCCTCCAGCCCGCCCTTGGACGCGCCGTAGGCGCCGCTCTGGACGAACGCCCGGTGGGCCTGCTGCGAACTGACGTTGAGGATCCGCCCGTACCCGCGCCGCGCCATGCCCGGACCGAAGCGCTGGCCCAGCAGGAAGGGCGCCTCCAGGTTGACGGCCATCGTCATGTCCCAGACGTCCTCCGTGAGTTCGTCCATCGGCGGGCGCAGATTGACGCCGGCGCAGTTGACGAGGATGTCGGGCTCCCCGAACGCCTCGGCCGCCCGCTCCGCCGCCGTGCGCACGCCCTCGCGCGTGCCCAGGTCGGCGCTGACCCACGCGGCACGGCAGCCCTGAGCCGTCAGCTCCCCGGCCGTGGCGATCAGGTCCGGCTCCTTGCGGGCCACGGCCACCACGCTCGCCCCGGCACGCGCGAGGGCCCCGGCGATGGCCCGGCCGATGCCGGAGCTGCCGCCCGTGACCACCGCGACCCTGCCCTCCAGGGAGAACAGCCCGGACAGGTACGTCTGCGTCGCCTCTGTCGTCATGGCCCGCACTCTAGGCGGATCCGGTCTCGTCACACCTCTGGCCAGATACCCCTGGGGGGTATATATTCCGGGCTATGGACCACACCCTTCCTCACCACACGGAGCACCACACGCACCAGGCCGCGGCTTCCTGGGGGACCGCCGTGAAGGCCACGCTGCACTGCCTCACCGGCTGTGCGATCGGCGAGATCCTCGGCATGGTGATCGGTACGGCGCTGGGCTGGGGCAATGTGCCCACGATGGCTCTCGCGATCGGGCTCGCGTTCCTCTTCGGCTACTCGTTCACCCTGTTCGCCGTGGCGCGCGCCGGCCTGAGCCTCAAGGCCGCGATCAAGGTCGCGCTCGCGGCCGACACGGTCTCGATCGCGGTGATGGAACTCGTCGACAACGCGATCATCGCGCTCACCCCGGGAGCGATGGACGCGCATCTCACCGAGGGCCTGTTCTGGTACGCGCTCCTCGGTGGATTCGCGGTCGCGTTCCTGATCACCACCCCGGTCAACAAGTGGATGATCGGCCGCGGCAAGGGGCACGCGGTGGTGCACGCGCACCACTGACGCACCGTCTGACGCACCGTCACCGCGGCACGTGAGCCGGATCATAGGCCGGGGATTGAGTGCCCGGCCCGGGCGGGGCCCGTACCCCTGGGTGACGCAATGGGGCCGGATGCGAGGATGAGGCGCCATGACAGCTGGGTGGGGCGTGCGCGCGACGCGGTCCGCGGTCTTCGCGGCCGTCTGCGTCGTGCTCGCCGCCCTGGGCCACGTCATGATGTCCGGCGATCACGTGCCGCTGCCCACGCTGGCGTCCGGCTGGGTCCTGACCGGCCTCGCGGGCTGGTGCCTGGCGGGGCGCGAACGAGGGCTCCGGCTCGTCGTCGCCGTAGCCGTGAGCGTGCAGACGGCACTGCACTCGGCGTTCTCGCTCACCTCCCGGACCCCCGGCACCCCGGCCCTCTCGACGGCCGCGGGCGGTCCCGTGGGGCACGACATGGGCGCCCCCATGGAGCACCTGGGACACACGGGGCACGCCTCGGCCGGTGACACCTCCCTCGGCATGCTCGCCGCCCACCTCCTCGCCGCGCTGCTGTGCGGACTGTGGCTGGGCCACGGGGAACGCGCCGCCTTCCGGCTCCTGCGCGCCGTGGGCAGCCGGCTGGCCGCGCCGCTGCGCCTGCTGTTCGCCCTGCCCGCGCCGCCGCCCCCGGCGGTGCGCGTCCGCCGTCCGGCCTCGGACCGGGCGCCGCGGCTCCTCCTTCTCGTCCACGCGGTCACCTCCCGCGGCCCGCCCCCGGGGACCGCTGCCGCCTGACGGCAGCCGGCAGTTCCGGGGCGGCCCTCGCGCGCCCCGGCCTCGGCCGTACGCCTCTGCGACGGGCCCTGCCCGCGGGCGGTCACGCCTGCCCGGCGGGCGCTCAGCGGATCCGGCGGCCGACTCCCCGCTCACCGGACCACGCGGCCCCGCGCGCACGCCCGGCACCCGCCGTGCCCCCGCGCCCGTGCGCCCCTGGTCCCGGAATCCGAGAAGGACCTCAGGTGATCACTCCTGCCCCGCCCCGTGAGAGATCGGCGTCCGCCGACGCGGCGATAACCGCCTGGGCGCTGGCCGCCCGGGGCGGTGACCCCGCGGCCGTCGAGCGGTTCGTGCGCGCCCTCCACCGCGACGTCATCCGCTACGTCGCCCATCTGTGCGCCGACCCGCAAGCGGTGGACGACCTGGCCCAGGACACGTTCCTGCGGGCCCTCGGCAGCCTGCACCGCTTCGAGGGCCGGTGCTCGGCACGTGTCTGGCTGCTCGCCATCGCGCGGCGCGCGGTCGCCGACAGCATCCGGCACGCCGCCGTCCGCCCCCGCCCGGCCGACCTGCCGGACTGGCAGCCGGCGGCCGAACTCGCCCAGCCGCGCGGCCTGCCCGGCTTCGACGACGGGGTCGCGCTGCTGGAACTGCTGGCCCGGCTGCCGGACGAGAGGCGCGAGGCGTTCGTCCTCACGCAGCTGCTCGGCCTGCCGTACGCCGAGGCGGCCGAGCTGAGCGACTGCCCGGTCGGCACGGTCCGCTCCCGCGTGGCCCGCGCCCGGGCGACGCTCCTGGCCCTGCTCGCCGAGGCGGAGGGCCCGCCGGCGCCCGCACCCCGCGCGACGCCGGCGCCCCGCGCGGCGCCTGCACCCCGCGCGGCGCCTGCACCCCGCGCGGCGCCTGCACACCGCGCGGCGCCTGCACACCGCGCGGCACCCGCACGCCGCGAGACACCCGCACCGTGCGCGGCACCCGCACCGTGCGCGGCACCCGCACCGTGCGCGGCGCCCGGACCCTGCGCGGCGCCCGCACCGTGCGCGGCGCCCGGACCCTGCGCGGCGCCCGCACCCCGCGCGGCCCCCGCGCCGGCGGCCGCCTGAGGCGCCCCGGCCGCCCGGTGCCCCGCTTCCCCGGGGGCGCCGGGCGGCCGTGGGTCGAGCCGGCAGCACGGAACCCCGTCACGCCGTCAACTCCGTCACCTCCGTCGCCACCGGGGGCCGGTGGCACCCCGCTCGGTGCGCACGGCGCCCCGCGGGCGAGGGCCGGCGGGCTTCGCGGACCGGGAGGTGACCCGCCGTCGGGCCGCCCGGGACCTCGGCGTTCGGCCCCACGGACACCGTGCCGTCGGCGGGCCCGCCCCACGCGGGCGCCCGGCACGCGTGCCCGGTCACCGGAAGCGGCGGCCCGGGGAGGGCTCAGTGCTCAGTCCCGGGCGGGCTCGATGTTCTGGTTCGCATGGAACAGGTTGTCCGGGTCGTAGGTCCGCTTGACGCGGGCCAGCCGGTCGTAGTGGTCGCGGTAGGTCGTCCGGACCCGCTCCTGGCCCTCGTCCGCGCCCATGAAGTTCACGTACGCGCCGCCCATCGAGTACGGGTGCAGCTCCTCCTGGTAGTCGACGCACCACTGCCTGATGACCCCGGCGTTGGCCGGATCGGGGTCGACTCCGCCGAAGACGCCGGACCAGACCGCGTCCCGGTAGCTCCACGCCGTGTCGTCCGGGCCCACCCGGTGGGCGGCCCCGTCGACCGGATACAGGTGCATCAGCGACAGCGGAGTGGGGATGTTCTCGCCGTACTTGAGGTGGATGTCCAGCGCGGCGTCGGGGATCGAGTCGAAGAAGTCCCCGCGCCAGTACCACTGGTAGCCGCCCGGGATCAGCTCGTCGAACATGCCCTGCAGCGCGTCGTACGGCATCGGCGCCGAGAAGTGGAAGGCGGGCCTGCCCGGTTCGCTCACCGCGGACAGGGCCGCGTCGGCCGCGCCGGGGTCGCCCGTGCAGCACCACACCACGCCGCACACCTTGTGCCCGTGCAGCTCCTCGGGGAAGGGCGGGGCGGGCGGGACGACGAGGACGGCGAAGAAGCCGTACACGTCCTCGGGCGCCCGCGGCAGGAACTCCCGGTACCACGCCAGGACTTCGCGCGTGCTGTCGACCGGCCAGACGGTCGCCCCCGCCACGACCGTGCCCACCGGGTGCAACCGGTAGGTGAGTGAGGTGACGATCCCGAAGTTGCCGCCGCCCCCGCGCAGGGCCCAGAACAGGTCCGGGTGGCGGCTCTCGCTCGCGGTGACGAAGCTGCCGTCGGCGAGCACCACGTCAGCGGAGACGAGATTGTCCACGGTCAGGCCGTACTTGCGCGTCAGGTAGCCGTGGCCGCCGCCGAGGGTCAGCCCTCCCAGGCCTGTCATGGAGACGATGCCCGTGGGGGTGGCGAGCCCGAACGCCTGCGTGGCGTGGTCGAGATCGCTGAGCCTGCTGCCGCCGCCCGCCTGGGCGGTCCTGGTCTCCGGGTCGACCCGCGCCCAGCGCATCGGCGACAGGTCGACGGTCACGCCGTCGTCCACCAGGCACAGGCCCGGCCCGCTGTGCCCGCCGCCGCGGACGGCGAGCTCCAGACCGTGGTCGCGGACGTAGTCGACCGCGGCCATGACGTCCGAGGCGTCCCGGCAGGGCACGAAGGCGGCGGGCCGTTTGTCGATCATCCCGTTGTAGATGCTGCGGGTCCGGTCGTACTCGGCGTCCCGCGGGCCGATCACCGGCCCCCGCAGCGTGGTTCGCATGTCTTCCAGGGTGGCGCTGTCCATGACGATCTCCTCGGGGCGCCCGGCCGGTACCGACTCCTCCAGCCTCTCGCCGTGCCCGGCGCGACGCATGTCCGGCACCGGCGGGCGACCACGACGTCTGGACTGTCTATCCAAGAGCTGGACGTGTGGTCTAGAGTGGCGGGGGAGAGGGGAGGCCGGATGACCGAGCGAACGGACGGGGAGCGGGACGCGATCCTCGCCGCACTGGTGCCGGTGGTCCACGGGATCGCCGCGACCTTCGGGCCCGTCTGCGAGGTCGTGCTGCACGACTACCGCGACCCGGAGAGATCGGTGGTCACCGTGGCCGGATCGGTCACCGGGCGGACGGCCGGAGGCGCGATGAGCGAGATCGGCCTGCGCGTCCTCGCGCGCGGCGACGAGGCGGCCGACGAGCTGAACTACGTCACCCGCACCCGCAACGGGACGCGGGTGAAGTCGTCCACGATGGTGCTGCGGGACTCCACGGGGGCCGTCTTCGGCGCCCTCTGCGTGAACGTGGACGTCGGCGCCGTCGGCCGGGTCCAGGAGCTGCTCGGCGCGCTCGCCGGGCACGCGGCGGAGCCGGCGGAGCTGCCCACCACCACCTTCGGCAACGACATCGACTCCGTCGTCGACGCCCTCGTCGACGCCCACCGGTCCCGCCAGCGCGGCAGCTGGGCGGAGCTCGACCGCGCGGAGCGCCTGGAGCTGTTCGGCGGGCTGGACGCGCGCGGTGTCTTCGCCGTGCGCGGCGCCGTCGAACAGGTCGCCGCCCGGCTCGGCATCTCCCGCGCCTCCGCCTACCACTACCTGTCCCAGGCCCGGGCCGCCCACGACACCCCCACCGGAGGATCCGCGTGACGACCACCACCCCACCGGTCACCCTCGACGACGTCCGGGACGCCGCCGCCCGTCTGCGGGGCGTGGCCCACCGCACCCCCGTGCTGCGCTCCCGCACGCTCGACGCGCTCGTCGGCGCCGAGGTCCACCTCAAGTGCGAGAACTTCCAGCGCGTGGGCGCCTTCAAGTTCCGCGGCGCCTACAACGCCGCCTCCCGCCTCACCCCGGAGCAGCTGTCCCGGGGCATCGCCGCCTACTCGTCCGGCAACCACGCCCAGGCCGTCGCCCTCGCCGCCCGCGAGCTGGGCACCACCGCCGTCATCGTCATGCCCGAGGACGCCCCGCCGTCCAAGCGCGCGGCCACCGCCGGCTACGGCGCCGAGATCGTCACCTACGACCGCTACAGCGGCGACCGCGTCGCCATCGCCGAGGCCCTGGCCGCCGAGCGGGGCCTCGCCCTCATCCCGCCCTACGAACACCCGCACGTCATGGCCGGACAGGGCACGGCCGCTCTCGAACTGCTGGAGGACACCGGTGAGCTGGGCGCGCTCCTCGCGCCGGTCGGCGGCGGCGGGCTGATGGCCGGCAGCGCCACGGTGGCCAAGGGCCTGTACCCCGGCATCCGCATGATCGGCGTCGAACCGGAGGCCGGGGACGACACCCGGCGCTCCCTGGAGGCGGGGCGGCGCGTCAGCATCCCGGTGCCGCGCACCATCGCCGACGGACAGGCCCTGCACACCCCGGGCGAACTCACCTTCTCCGTCAACCGCCGCCTCCTCGACGCGATCGCCCTGGTCTGCGACGACGAGATCCGCGACGCGATGCGGTTCGCCTTCGAGCGCCTGAAGATCGTCGTCGAACCGAGCGGCGCCACCCCGCTGGCCGCCCTGCTCACCGGCCGGGCGGGCCCGCTGCCCGCGCGGGTCGGTGTGATCATCTCCGGCGGCAACGTGGACGCGGGGCGCTTCGCCGACCTCTGCGGCCACGGCGGCTGACCCGCGGGTCACCCGAATGGCGGCCCCGGGTGGCCGGGCGGACGATGGAGAGGTAGGGCCGACCGCCGACGGCGGTGTCCAGGGCCGCCGGGGAGACCGGCCCGGCCGCGACGCACCGCGGCCGGAAGGGAGCGCGTCATGCTGGAAGTGAAGACGCTCGACAAGCCCGACGAGCGGCGTGATTTCCCCCGCGGCCACCTCGAAGCCGTCCACATGACGAATCTCGACTTCGCCGTGGCGACGTTCGAGCCGGGCTGGCGCTGGTCGGAGTCCGTGTCCCCGATCGCGGGCACCGAGAGCTGCCAGATGCACCACAACGGCTACATCGTCCAGGGACGGTTGCACATCCGCATGGACGACGGCGGTGAGACGGAGGTCGGCCCCGGCGACGTCTTCGTCTGCACCCCCGGACACGACGCCTGGGTCGTGGGCGACGAGCAGGTCGTCACGTACGACTTCCAGGGCCAGACGGCCAGGGAGTACGCGAAGGGCACCTGACGGCCACGCGTCACACCGTGACGACCACCTTGGCGCGCGCGTGCTCCACCTCCAGGTACCGGATCGCCTCGGCCGCCTCCGCGAGCGGATACGTCCGCTCCACGACCGGGGCGATCTTCCCCGACTCGGCCAGGTCCCGCAGGGTGGCGAGATGCGCCGTGCTCTGCCGCGCCGAGACCTCCAGCCACCGCTGGCCGCGCGCGAACGGCGCCAGGAACCGGCGCTTGAGGAAGAGCCCCATCGGCCCGACGGCACTGCCGCCCTCGTACACGCCGCCGCCGGACAGCACGAGCGTGCCGGTGGGGGACAGCGCGCGGCGGAGCTCCCCGAGTGAGCGGTTCCCCACCAGGTCCAGCACGACGTCGAACCGGCGCCCGGCCCGGGTGAAGTCCTCCCGGGCGTAGTCGACGACCCGGTCCGCGCCCAGCGAGCGGACCAGCTCCGCGTTCCGCGCGCTGCACACGGCCGTCACCTCCGCGCCGAACGCCTTGCCGAGCTGCACCGCGAACGTGCCCACGCCACCCGAGGCCCCGTTCACCAGGACCGACTGTCCCGGCCGCACCAGGGCGACGTCGCGCAGCGCCATGAGGGCGGTGTTCGCCGCCAGCGGCACGGCCGCGGCCTGCTCGAAGGTGAGGTTCGCGGGCTTCGGGCCCAGCTCGCCCGTCCGCGCGCACACGAACTCCGCGAAGGTGCCGTCGGCCTCCCCGTACACCTCGTCCCCGGGCGCGAGCCCCGTGACGCCGGGGCCCAGCGCCTCCACCCGGCCCGCGAAATCCCGGCCCCGCACCGGGTTCCTGGGCCTGCGCAGCCCCATCATCCCGCGCCCGAGCAGCGGATCACCGCGCATGAAGTGCCAGTCGTAGGCGTTGACCGAGGCCGCGTGCACCCGCACCAGCACCTCACCCGCGCCCGGCACCGGCCGGTCGACCTCCCGGAACTCCAGCGTGTCCGCCGAGCCGTACCGGTCCTGCACCACTGCCTTCATGGGACCCCCTCCGCCACCGCGAGCGTAGGCGGCCGCCCCGGTGCGGACCATCGGGGACGAACCCTGATTTCCCCCGGAGACCGCACGACCGGACCACCGAGCCCCCGCCGCCGGTCACACCGGCAGCAGCCGCGCCACCAGCGCGCTCAGCTGCCGGGCGTTGCGGCACTCGTGCATCTCGACCACGTCGGCGTAGGCGGGGGCGGCCGAGTCGCCGGTGCCCCAGCGGGAGCGCTGCTCCGGGTTCAGCCAGTGCACACGGCGGGCCCGCTCGGCGATCCGCCGGAGCGCGGGCAGGTTGGGGTCGCTCCGGTTCGTACGGGCGTCACCGAGGACGAACACGGTCGTGCGGGAACCGACGGCCTCCGCGTACCGCTCGGCGAACTCGCCCAGGGCCATGCCGTAGTCGCTGCTGCCGTGGTAGCCCGTGACCGCCGCCTCCGCCTGGATCCGGGCGGCCAGCCCCTCCGGGTCGGCGGTGCCGTGCTCCAGCAGCCCGGTCACCTCGTCGACGCGGTTGACGAAGGCGAACACCCGCACCTTGCCGAACTGGTCGTGCAGCGCCTGCACCAGCAGCATCGTGAAGTCCGAGAAGCCCGACACCGAGCCCGACACATCGCACAGCAGCACCAGTTCGGGGCGCGCGGGACGCCGTCTGCGCAGCACCGGCTTCATCGGGACGCCGCCCGTCGACAGCGAGCCGCGCAGGGTCCGCCGCAGATCGATCGTCCCCCGCGAGGCGCGACGGCGGCGGGCCGCGAGCCGGGTCGCCAGCTTGCGGGCGAGCGGCTGGACCGTCCTGCGCAGTTCGGCCAGCCGGTCCTTCCCGGCGAACAGGAAGTCGACCCGGTCGGCGGTCGGGGCCACCGCCCGCCGGGCGATCTCGTCCCGCCCCCGGCGCTCGGCCACCCGGCGCCGCGCCTCCGCGGTCACCAGCGCGCGGAAGGCCTCGATGCGCCGCCGGATCTCGTCCTCCAGCAGCCGGTCCGTGAAGCCCTGGCTGCCGCCCCGCGCGCGCACGGAGTCGCGGACCCGGGCCATGAGGGTCTGCGGCCGCAGCCGCTCCAGCGCCTGGTACGACGACCAGCCGTCCGACTCCGGTGCGGAGCCGTAGCCGCCGAAGCCGTCGACCGCCTCGACCGCCAGCCGGCCCAGCAGGGCCCGGTCGTCGGCGGCCAGGGCCTCGGCCAGCCGGTCGCGCAGCTCCTCGCGGCCCGCCGTCCGCCCGGCCGGGCCGCCGACCCCGCGCGGGAAGTACAGGTCGAAGACCTGGTCGAACACCTGCCGCTGCCCGGGCCCGTGCAGCAGCGTCGCCGCCAGCCCTTCCCGCAACAGTTCCCGGTCCGCCAGGCCGAGTTCGCCGACCGCCCGCGCCGCGTCCACCGTCTCGCCGGTGCCGATCCGGACGCCGTGCGCGCGCAGCGCCCCGACCAGGGACGTCAGCCGCTCCGCGACACCGGCCGGTGTGGTCACAGGGCGTCCAGGTCGAGCTTGGCGGACGCCTTGAGGACGTCGTCCTGATGCTTGAGGAGCACCCCCAGGGTGGCCCGCACCACCGTCTCGTCCAGCGTGTCCGCGCCGAGCGCGAGCAGCGTGTGCGCCCAGTCGACGGTCTCGGCGACCGACGGCACCTTGCGCAGGTCCATCGCCCGCAGCGCGCCCACGACCCGGACGACCGAGCGGGCGAGCGCCTCGTCGAGCCCGGGCACCTTCAGCCGGACGATCCGGCGCTCCAGCTCCTCCTCGGGGAAGCCGATGTGCAGGAACAGGCAGCGGCGGCGCAGCGCCTCGGACAGCTCCCGGCTCGCGTTCGAGGTGAGGACGACGAAGGGGCGGCGCGTGGCGGTGATGGTGCCCAGCTCGGGGACGGTCACCTGGAAGTCGCTGAGCACCTCCAGCAGCAGGCCCTCCACCTCGACGTCGGCCTTGTCGGTCTCGTCGATCAGCAGCACCTTCGGGTCGTCGCCCCGGATGGCCGTCAGCAGGGGCCGGGTGAGCAGGAACTCCTCGCTGAAGATGTCCGTGCGGGTCTCGTCCCACGACGCGTCGCGGCCCGCGCTGATGCGCAGCAGCTGCTTGGCGTGGTTCCACTCGTACAGCGCCCGGGACTCGTCGACGCCCTCGTAGCACTGCAGGCGGACCAGCCGGGCCCCGGCGACCCGGGCGACGGCCTTGGCGAGCTCCGTCTTGCCGACGCCCGCCGGGCCCTCCACCAGCAGCGGCTTGCCCAGGCGGTCCGCGAGGAACACGGTCGTGGCGACGGCGGGGGAGGCGAGATAACCGGTCCCGGCCAGGCGGGCGGAGACATCGTCGACGGACGTGAACAACGGAGCCTCCAGCGGCGAGAGGTCGTACGGGCGGGTCCGCACCTATCTAAGCGCTTGTTCAGCGCCGCTGTCACGGGGTTCCGTGCCCGCACGGGCCGCCGGGACCCGCGCCGGGGGGTGTGCTCGGCGGGACCCGGCGGGTACCCGGCCGTTCCCCGCACGGAGAAAGGGCTGACCCGGTATGCGTATCGATCTGAGGGGCCGCACCGCTCTCGTCACCGGCTCCACCCAGGGCATCGGCGCCGCGATCGCCACGGGCCTGGCCCGGGCCGGCGCCCGGGTGGGCGTCAACGGACGCTCGCCGGGGCGGGTGGAGGAGGCCGTGGACCGGATGCGGGGCGAGGTCCCCGGCGCCGACCCGGTGCCCGTCGCCGCCGACGTCACGGCCGCCGAGGGCGCGCGGCAGGCCGTGGAGGCCCTCGGGACGGTGGACGTCCTCGTCAACAACCTCGGCGTCTTCGAGTCGGCGGACCCCCTGGAGATCAGCGACGCGCAGTGGCGCCGCTTCTTCGAGGTGAACGTCCTGTCGGCCGTGCGCCTCACGCGCATGGTCCTGCCCGGCATGACCGAGCGCGGCTGGGGGCGCGTGCAGTACATCGCCAGCGACTCGGCGGTCGTCATCCCCGTCGAGATGATCCACTACGGCATGTCCAAGACGGCCCTGCTGGCGGTGAGCCGGGGGTTCGCCAAGCAGGCGGCCGGCACCGGCGTCACGGTGAACTCCGTCATCGCCGGGCCGACCCGCACCGGCGGCGTGGAGGACTTCGTGTACCAGCTCGTCGGCCGCGACCTGCCGTGGGACGAGGCCCAGCGCGCCTTCATGCGGCAGCACCGCCCGCAGTCCCTCCTCCAGCGGCTCATCGAACCGGAGGAGATCGCGAACATGGCCGTCTACCTCGCCTCGGACCAGGCCTCGGCGACCACGGGCGGCGCTCTGCGCGTCGACGGCGGCTACGTCGACGCGATCCTGCCCTGACTCACGCCTCGTCCACCAGGATCACCTCCAGCGTGCGCGGGCCGTGCACCCCCTCGACCCGGTCCAGCTCGATGTCGCTGGTCGCCGACGGACCGGAGATCCACGTCAACGGCCGTGCCGGATCCAGCCGTTCGAGCCCCTGCGGCACCGAGGACACCACCTGCGAGGGGACCCGTACGACACAGATGTGATGGTCCGGGACGAGGGTGATCCGGCGCCGGCCCTGGTCGGGCGAGCCGTCCAGCACGAGCGTCCCGGTCTCCGCGATCGCCACCGCACAGCCCGTCACGACGCTGTCCACCCGGTCGAGTTCGTGCGGGGTGCTCTCCGCCCGGTCCGCCACCCGCGTCACGCCGGTCGCCGCCAGCCACCCCTCGTCCAGCCCGGGCGGCACCAGCACCGACCTCGACCCGCGCTTCTCCAGCAGCGCGGCGATCAGCCCGGCCGGCCCCTCGCCGCCGGTGCGGTGCACGAGCGCCCGGTAGTCCGCCAGGTTCTCGGCGAGCAGGTCCACCATCTGCGCGGCGGTCCGCTGCCCGTGCTCGCGCAGATAGTCCCGCGCGATCGGCGTGTCGTCGGCCGGCGCGTCCGCGAGCGCGCGCCGCACCCGCCCCAGGATCCGCTCCCTGCTGTTCACTTCGCCCCGTCCTTCCCGCCGCGCGTGCGCTGCCACCAGTCCCGGAACGGCTCGGCGGGCACCGGCGGCAGATCCCGCGTCCCGCTCCACGCCCGGCCCGGGCCGGGCAGCGTACGGGGGTGGAAGCGGCGGGTCCGGGACGCGGCGCGCTGCCCGGTGCGCAGCGCGCCGGGGCGGGTGAACGCCCAGCGCGCCGCGCGCATCGCGGCCCGCTCGGCGGCGTGCCCCTTCGCGGGCCGCAGCACCACCTTGTTGCCCTCCCTGGTGACCGCCCCGCCCTGCACGACCCGTTCCCGCAGGTGCACCAGCACCTCGGGGATGTCGATGGCGACCGGGCAGACCTCGTAGCACGCCCCGCACAGCGAGGACGCGTACGGCAGCGACGCGTCGATCTCGCTGCCCGTGCCCCGCAGTTGAGGGCTGAGGATCGCGCCGATCGGGCCCGGGTACACCGAGCCGTAGGCGTGGCCGCCGGCCCGCTCGTACACCGGGCACACGTTCAGGCACGCCGAGCAGCGGATGCAGCGCAGCGCCTGCCGGCCGACCTCGTCGGCGAGGGTGTCGGTGCGGCCGTTGTCGAGCAGCACCAGATGGAACGTCCGTGGGCCGTCCTCGTCGGTCGTGCCGGTCCAGGTCGACGTGTACGGGTTCATGCGCTCGGCCGTGGAGGAGCGGGGCAGGGTCTGCAGGAAGACCTCCAGGTCCCGCCAGGACGGCACGATCTTCTCGATGCCGACGACCGAGATCAGCGTCTCGGGCAGGGTCAGGCACATCCGCCCGTTGCCCTCGGACTCCACGACCACCAGCGTGCCCGTCTCGGCGACCATGAAGTTGGCGCCGGAGATGCCGACCTTGGCGCGCAGGAACTTCTCCCGCAGGTGCAGCCGGGCGGCCTCGGCGAGTTCGGCGGGCCTGTCGGTGAGGCCCTCGGGGGCCGGGCGGCCCCACTCGCCCATCTCGCGGGCGAAGATGTCGCGGATCTCGCCCCGGTTGCGGTGGATCGCCGGGACGAGGATGTGCGAGGGCCGGTCCTTGCCCAACTGCACGATCAGCTCGGCGAGATCGGTCTCGTAGGCGGCGATGCCCGCGGCCTCAAGCGCCTCGTTCAGCCCGATCTCCTGCGTGGCCATCGACTTGACCTTGACGACCTCCGACTCGCCGGTCATCCGCACGAGTCGCGTGACGATCTCGTTGGCCTCGGCCGCGTCGGCGGCCCAGTGCACGATGCCGCCCGCCGCCGTGACCGACTCCTCCAACTGGACCAGGTAGCGGTCGAGATGACGCAGCGTGTGGTCCTTGATCCGCTTGCCCGCCTCGCGCAGCGCGGCCCAGTCGGACACCTCGCTGACGGCCTTGGCCCGCTTGGCGCGGATGGTGTGCGTGGCGTGCCGGAGGTTGCCGCGCAGGGTCGTGTCACCCACCGCCGCGCGTGCGGCCTCCGGAAACGCCGGCATGCCGACGAACGTCCCGCTCATACGGCCGGTTCCTCCTCCGTGCTCGCCAGGATCTCCGCGAGGTGCACCGGCCGCATGCCGCTGCGCAGCCGGGTCATCGTCCCGCCGAGGTGCATCAGGCACGAGTTGTCGGCCGCGCACAGCACCTCGGCGCCCGTCGACTCGGCGTTGCGCACCTTGTCCGCGCCCATCGCCGCCGAGACGTCGGCGTTCTTCAGCGCGAAGGTGCCGCCGAACCCGCAGCACTCCTCGGCGCCCGGCAGCTCCACCAGCTCCAGTCCCCGCACGGCCTCGAGCAGCCGCCGCGGCCGGTCGCCGAGCCCGAGTCCGCGCAGCCCGTGGCAGGTCGGGTGGTACGTCACCGTGTGCGGGTAGTACGCGCCGACGTCCGTCACGCCCAGCACGTCCACCAGGAACTCGGTCAGCTCGTACGTCTTCGGCACCACCGGCGCCAGCGTGGCCGCCAGGGTGTCCCCGCGCCCCTCGGCCCGGGCCCGCTCGCCCATCCGCGGATACAGCTCCCGCACCATCGCCCCGCACGACCCGGACGGCGTCACGATCGCCTCGTAGCCGCCGAAGACATCGGAGAAGTGCCGGGCGAGGGGCTCGGCCTCATGGCGGTATCCGGTGTTGTAGTGCGCCTGCCCGCAGCAGGTCTGCGCCATCGGGAAGTCGACGTCGACGCCCAGTCTGGTCAGCAGTTTCACCACGGCGCGCCCGGTGTCCGGATACAGCGTGTCGTTGACGCAGGTCAGGAACAGGGCGACACGCATCGCGGCTCCTTGTGGGTTGATCATCGGACGAGTGCAGCGTAGTGCGGGCGCGAGGCGTCAGGGAGACCCCGTCAGCCACCGGCGAGCCGGGCCTGGGCGGCACGCCACCGCCCGGTGCCGCCGCGCGGCTCGTAGCGCGCGAGCGGCTGCGTACGGGCCAGCAGCTCACGCATCCCGGCCAGGTCACCGGCCCGCCCGTGGGCACGCGCCTGCACGAGCACGTTGCCCAGGGCGGCCGCCTCGGTCGGCCCGGCCACCACCGGCAGCCCGCACGCGTCGGCGGTCAGCTGGCACAGCAGCGCGTTGTGCGTGCCGCCGCCGACCACGTGCACCACGTCGACCGCGTGCCCGGCGAGCCGCTGGGCGTCCTCGACCGCCCTGCGGTGGGCGAGGGCGAGGGAGTCGAGGATGCAGCGGGTCACCTCGGCCCGGGACGCGGGCACGGGCTGGCCCGAGGCCCGGCAGGCCCCGGCGATCCGCTCCGGCATCCGCCCGGGCGCGAGGAACGCCGCGTCGCCCGCGTCCACGACCGACCGCAGCGCCGGCACCCGGGACGCCTCCCGCAGCAGCGTGTCCAGATCCGGGTCGCCCCAGGCCCGCACGCACTCCTGGAGCAGCCACAGCCCCATGATGTTGCGCAGGTAGCGGACCGTGCCGTCCAGGCCCAGCTCGTTGGTGAAGTTGGCCGCCCGGCTCTCCTCGGTCAGCACCGGCGCGTCCAGCTCCAGACCGGCCAGGGACCAGGTCCCGGTGCAGATGTAGGCGAACCGCTCACCGGCGGCCGGAACCGCGGCGACGGCCGACGCGGTGTCGTGCGACCCGACGGCCGTCACCGGCACGGGCCCGGTCAGCCCCGTCTCCTCCAGCACCTCCGGACGCAGCACCCCCGCGGGGTCCCCGGGACGGCGCAGCGGCGCGAACAGCCCCAGGTCGATCCCGAGGCGCCCGGCGACGCCGTACGCCCAGTCGCGGGTGCGCGGATCGATCAGCTGGGTGGTGGAGGCGTTGGTCAGTTCCGTGCCCTGCTCGCCGGTGAGCCAGTACGACAGCAGATCGGGGATCAGCAACAGGCGCCTCGCCCGGCCGAGTTGGACCGTGGAACGGGCCGCCGCCAGCTGGTACAGCGTGTTGAAGGGCGCGTACTGCAGCCCGGTCGCCGCGTACAGCTCCGCCGCGGGCACGGTCGCCCACACCTTCTCGGCGACACCCTCGGTCCGCGCGTCCCGGTAGTGCACGGGATTGCCGAGCAGCGCCCCGTCGGCGTCCAGCAGCCCGTAGTCCACGGCCCAGCTGTCGATGCCGACGGAGTCCACCTGCCCGGCCGCCCGCAGCCCTTCGAGCACCCCCGCGTACAGCCCGAGCACGTCCCAGCGCAGCCCTTCCGGTACCCGCACGGGCCGGTTGGGGAAGCGGTGGACCTCGGTCAGCTCCAGCGCGCCGGGGCCGACGCGGCCGGCCATCACCCGCCCGCTGGACGCGCCGAGGTCGACTGCCGCGTACGTCCTCATCTGCGCGCTCATCGCAGGAAGGCGGCGGCCACGCCGGCGTCGACCGGGATGTGCAGACCGGTCGTGTGCGTGAGGTCGCCGCCGGTCAGCGCGAAGACCGCGCCCGCGACATGCTCGGGGAGCACCTCGCGCTTGAGGATGGTCCGCTGCGCGTAGAACTCGCCCAGCTTCTCCTCCTCCACCCCGTACACGGCGGCCCGCTGGGCGCCCCACCCGCCCGCGAAGATCCCCGAGCCGCGCACGACGCCGTCCGGGTTGACCCCGTTGACGCGGATCCCGTGCTCGCCCAGCTCGGCGGCGAGCAGCCGCACCTGGTGGGCCTGGTCGGCCTTGGTGGCCGAGTAGGCGATGTTGTTGGGCCCGGCGAACACGGCGTTCTTGGAAGCGATGTAGACGATGTCGCCGCCCAGGCCCTGGGCGATCATCACCCGGGCCGCCTCCCGCGACACGAGGAAGGACCCGCGCGCCATGATGTCGTGCTGGAGGTCCCAGTCCTTCGCGGAGGTCTCCAGCAGCGGCTTGGAGATCGAGATGCCGGCGTTGTTGACCACCAGGTCGACACCGCCGAAGGCCAGCACCGCCGCCCGGAACGCCTCGGCGATCTGCTCCTCGGACGTCACGTCCACGGTCACGGCGACGGCCTTGTCGGGCCCGCCCAGTTCCCCGGCGACCGCCTCGGCGTTCTCCGTGTTCAGGTCCGCGACGACCACGCACGCCCCCTCGGCCACCAGCCGGTGCGCGATGGCCTTGCCGATCCCGCTGCCGGCACCGGTCACCAGCGCGACCCGCGTCGCGAGCGCCTTCGGCTTCGGCATCCGCTGGAGCTTGGCCTCCTCCAGCGCCCAGTACTCGATGCGGAACTTCTCCGACTCCTCGATGGGCGCGTACGCCGAGACGGCCTCCGCCCCGCGCATCACGTTGACGGCGTTGACGTAGAACTCGCCCGCGACCCGGGCGGTCTGCTTGTCCTTGCCGAACGAGAACATGCCCACGCCCGGGACCAGCACGATCGCCGGGTCCGCGCCGCGCATGGCGGGCGAGCCGGGCTCGGCGTGCCGCCGGTAGTAGGCCGCGTACTCCTCGCGGTATCCGGCGTGCAGCTCCCGCAGCCGGGCGATCGCCTCGTCGAGCGGTGCGGTCGGCGGCAGGTCGAGCACCAGCGGCCGGACCTTGGTCCGCAGGAAGTGGTCGGGGCAGGAGGTGCCGAGCGCGGCGAGCCGCGGATGCTCCGCACGCGCGAGGAAGTCGAGGACCACCTCGGAGTCGTCGAAGTGCCCCACCTGGGGCCGGTCCTGTGAGGCGAGGGCGCGCACGTACGGCGCCAGGGCGGCGGCCCGCTCCCGCCGCTCCCCGTCGCCCAGCGCGGCGTACCCCTCGATCACCGGCCCGAAGGGCTCGGCCTTCCCCCGCTCGGCGAGGAACGTCTCGGCGGTCCGGATGATGAACAGCGAGTTCCGCTCGCACTCCTCGGAGGTGTCGCCCCAGGCGGTGATCCCGTGCCCGCCGAGGACGCACCCCACGGCCCGCGGGTTGGCCTTCTTCACGGCGGCGATGTCCAGCCCCAGCTGGAACCCGGGCCGCCGCCACGGCACCCACACCACGCTGTCCCCGAAGCACTCGGCGGTCAGCTTCTCCCCGTCGGCGGCACAGGCCAGCGCGATCCCCGAATCAGGGTGCAGATGATCGACGTGCGCGGCCTCGACCAGCCCGTGCATGGCGGTGTCGATGGACGGGGCGGCCCCGCCCTTGCCGTGCAGGCAGTAGTCGAACGCGGCGACCATCTCGTCCTCGCGCTCGACCCCCGGGTACACGTCGGCGAGCGCCCGCATCCGGTCCAGCCGCAGTACGGCCAGCCCCGCCTCGGTCAGCGTCCCGAGGTCACCGCCGGACCCCTTGACCCACATCAGCTCGACGTCCCCGCCGGTGACGGGATCGGTCTCGACCCCCTTGGCGGAGGCGTTGCCCCCCGCGTAGTTGGTGTTCCGGGGATCACTGCCGAGCCGGTGCGACCGGGCGAGCAGAGCGTCGGCTTCGGGGTGAACAGCCATGAACAGTTCCATTCCAAGAGAGAGTGAGGTGCCTTCTTTTCAGGGGCGCGGGAACTGCGCGATCAACCACGAACAGCCCGCACCCCGCAGATCACAGAACTCGGCAGACGCTCACGCACCCCACCCCGCCTGCTGCCCACCCACCCGCTCGGCCACGATCCGCTCGGCCCACCCGGACCGCCGATACGCAGCGAGAGGCTCGGGGTCCAGCCCCATCTCCTCGCGCACCTCCCGCAGCAACGGCCGCACATCCGTGTTGTACGCGTCCATCAGCACGGCGTTCGCCTCCAGCACGTCACCGGCCCGCTGCGCGGCGGCCAACGCCTCCCCGTCGACCAGGAGCGCCTTCGCCGTCGCCTCCTGGACGTTCATCACCGACCGGATGATCGCCGGGATCTTCGCCTCGATGTTGTGGCACTGGTCGAGCATGAACGCGACCTCGGACGTGAAGCCCCCGCCCCGGACCACCTCGTACATGATCCGGAAGAGCTGGAACGGATCGGCCGCCCCGACCATGAGGTCGTCGTCCGCGTAGAACCGGGAGTTGAAGTCGAACCCGCCGAGCTTGCCCTCCCGCAGCAGCGTCGCCACGATGAACTCGATGTTGGTGCCCGGCGCGTGGTGCCCCGTGTCGACCACGACCTGCGCCTTCGGCCCGAGCTTCAGGCAGTGCGCGTAGGCGGTGCCCCAGTCCGGCACGTCCGTCGTGTAGAACGCCGGCTCGAAGAACTTGTACTCCAGCAGCATCCGCTGCCCGTCCCCGAGCCGCTCGTAGACCTCCGCCAGCCCTTCGGCCAGCCGGTCCTGCCGCCCGCGGATGTCGTCCTGCCCGGGGTAGTTCGTCCCGTCGGCGAACCACAGCTTCAGATCCGTGGAGCCGGTCGCGTCCATGATGTCGACGCACTCCAGCAGGTGGTCCACGGCCTTGCGCCGCACCGCCGCGTCCGGATGGCAGATGCTCCCGAGCTTGTAGTCGTCGTCCTGGAAGGTGTTGGAGTTGATCGCCCCGAGTTTCACCCCCCGGTCCTCGGCGTGCTTGGCCAGCGCCGCGTAGTCGTCGACCCTGTCCCACGGGATGTGCAGCGCGACCGTGGGGGCGACGCCCGTGAACTCGTGCACCTTCGCCGCGTCGTCCAGCTTCTCCTGCGGCGTGCGCGGAACGCCCGCCTGCGCGAACACCTTGAACCGTGTGCCCGAGTTGCCGTACGCCCACGACGGCGTCTCGACGGCCTGTGTCTTGAGAGCGGCCTTCGCCGCGGCGAGCTCGGTCACGTCTGGGCTCCTGAGGCATCGGGTCGTCACGGCCTGGGCGCGACGACCTCCAATGAAACGATTCAGAACGCGAAGTTATGGGCCGCCCGAAGGGGTGTCAACCCCTCCCGTCGGACCGGCTTCCCGTGACCGGTGCGTGACCTTGCGTCCTCGAAACATTTTCGACCGGGACCCATTGACGTGACATGCGCGGCCCGCCTAACGTCCCGGCAACCCAGTTGAAACCTTTCACGACGCCCACGACGCCGCGAGGCGGTCCCGCCGGCGTCGTCGAGGAGCCCCCAATGACCCACCCGTCCACCACGGGTCCGGCCCCGGTCCTGGCGCTGAGGGACGTCTCCAAGTCCTTCGGCGCGGTCCGCGCCCTGCGGGACGTCTCCCTGGAGCTGTTCCCCGGGGAGGTGCACGCCCTGGCCGGCGAGAACGGTGCCGGCAAGTCGACCCTCATCAAGACCCTCGCCGGAGTGCACCGGCCGGACGCCGGCCAGGTGCTGCTCGACGGTGCGCCCGTCGCCTTCCACGGGCCCGGCGACGCACGCGACGCCGGCATCGCCGTGATCTACCAGGAGCCCACGCTCTTCCCCGACCTGTCGATCGCCGAGAACATCTACATGGGCCGCCGGCCGCGCCGCACGCTCGGCCGGATCGACCACAAGGCCACGCACCACGCCACCGCCGAGCTGATGAAGCGCCTCGGCGTCGAACTCGACCCCGACCGTCCCGCGCGCGGCCTGTCCATCGCGGACCAGCAGATCGTCGAGATCGCCAAGGCCCTCTCCTTCGACGCCCGCGTGCTGATCATGGACGAGCCGACCGCCGCCCTCACCGGCAGCGAGGTCGCCCGCCTCTTCGGCGTCGTACGGACCCTGAGCGAGCAGGGCGCCGCCGTGCTGTTCATCTCCCACCGGCTGGAGGAGATCTTCGAGATCTGCCGGCGGGTCACCACCCTGCGCGACGGCGCCCGGATCGCCAGCGAGCCGCTGGAGGGCATGACCGAGGACGACCTCGTGCGCCGCATGGTCGGCCGCGACCTCGACGAGCTGTACCCCAAGCAGGAGGTCGAGCCGGGCGAGGTCGCCCTGAGCGTGCGCCGGCTGACCCGTGAGGGCGTCTTCACCGACGTGTCCTTCGACGTCCGGCACGGCGAGATCGTCGGTCTCGCGGGGCTGGTCGGCGCCGGGCGCACGGAGGTCGCCCGGGCCGTCTTCGGCATCGACCGCTGGGACGCCGGCGAGGTGACCGTCCACGGCAGGCCCCTGGTCAACGGAGCCCCCTCCACCGCCATGGCCGCGGGCCTCGCCCTGGTCCCGGAGGACCGGCGCGCCCAGGGCCTGGTGATGGACATGTCCATCGAGCGGAACATCGGCCTCACCGGGCTGCGCACGACCGTGAGGGCCGGGCTGATGGACCGCGGCGCCGAGCGCAGCCGCTCCCTCGACTGGGCCGTCAAGCTCCAGGTCAAGTACGCGCGGATCGCCGACACGGTCAACACGCTCTCCGGCGGCAACCAGCAGAAGGTCGTCCTCGCCAAGTGGCTCGCCACCGGCCCCAGGGTGCTGATCGTCGACGAGCCGACCCGCGGCATCGACGTCGGCACCAAGGCCGAGGTGCACCGGCTGCTGTCCCAGCTGGCCGCCGACGGCGTGGCCGTCCTGATGATCTCCTCCGACCTGCCCGAGATCCTCGGCATGGCCGACCGCGTGCTGGTGATGCACGAGGGCCGCCTCACCGCCGAGATCCCGCGCTCCGACGCCACCGAGGAAACCGTGATGGCCGCAGCCACCGGGAGGGCCGCCGCATGACGGTCGTGACCCCGCAGGAGGCCCCCGTGGCCGAGGTGCCCAAGTCGAGCGGCACGCGCCTGGCCGATCGCGTCTTCAAGATGCGCGAACTGGCCATCCTGGTCGTCTTCCTGGTGATGATCGCCGTCACCCAGGCCGGCAACAGCGAGTTCCTGTCCGAGCAGGGCATCAAGGACCTGCTGCTGAACGCGACGATCCTCGTCCTGGTCGCCACCGGGCAGTCCCTCGTCGTCATCACCCGCAACGTCGACCTGTCCGTCGGCTCCACGCTCGGCATCAGCGCCTTCGCCGCCGGCACCCACCTCCAGGGCGGCGGCGACCCGGTCGTGGCGATCGCCCTTGCGGTGCTGCTCGGCATCGCCTTCGGGCTGCTCAACGGCCTCCTCGTCAGCCTCGGCCAGGTGCCCGCGCTCGTGGTCACCCTCGGCACGCTGTACATCATCCGCGGCATCGACTCCATCTGGGTCGGCTCCCGGCAGATCACCGCGGCCGACCTGCCCGGCGGGTTCGTCGACTTCGGCTCCGGCGGCATCTCGGCCGTGCCGTACCTGGCCCTGATCGCCCTGGCCGTCCTCGTCGCCACCGCCTACTACCTCAAGCACTTCGGCAGCGGCCGCGAGCTCTACGCCCTCGGCTCCAACCCGGAGGCGGCACGGCTCGCCGGCATCCCGGTGCGCAAGCGGATCCTCGCCGCGTACACCTTCTGCGGCGCCCTCGCCGGACTCGCCGGCGCGATGTACCTCGCCCGGTTCGGCAACGTCGACTCCGGCACCGGCAGCGGCTACGAACTGACCGTCGTCAGCGCGGTGGTGGTCGGCGGCGTCGTCTTCACCGGCGGCTCCGGCAGCGTCTACGGCGCGGCCCTCGGCGCGCTGCTGCTGACCTCGATCAACAGCGTGCTGCCCGCCCTCGGCGTCAGCTCCGTCTGGGTGCTCGCCATCAACGGCGTCCTGCTCATCCTCGCCATCGCGGTCGACCGGATCGTCGCGCTGCGCGTGGCCTCTGCCCTGAAGAAGAGGAACGCCCGCCATGGCTGACATCTCCCTGAGCCGAGCGGTCCGCTGGGACACGGTCGTCGGCGCCCTCCTCGTCGTCGTCCTGCTGTTCTCCTTCGGCTTCGTCGACGGGTTCGGCAACGCGCTCAACCTGTCGTTCCTGATCGGCAACACCCTGCCCATCGCGCTGATCGCGCTGCCGATGACCCTGCTGGTCGTCTCCGGCGAGATCGACCTGTCGGTCGCCTCCACCGCCGGTCTGTCCGGTGCCGTGATGGGCGCCCTGTGGAACCAGGGCATGGCCATCGAGGCGATCATCCCGGTCTGCCTGCTGCTGGGCCTGGTGTGCGGGCTGGTCAACGGGCTGCTGGTGACGCGGCTCGGGCTGCCGTCCCTCGCCGTCACGATCGGCACGCTGGCCGCCTACCGGGGCATCGCGCAGATCGTGCTCGGCTCCGACGCGGTGACCGACTTCCCGGCGCAGTACCTGGACTTCGCGTCCGGGCGCATCGGGGACACCTTCCTCCCGTACGCCTTCCTGCCGTTCCTCGTCCTGCTCGCCATCGCCGTGGTCGCACTGCACGCCACGCCGTTCGGGCGTTCCCTGTTCGCGATCGGGGCGAGCGAGGAGGCCGCCCGCTTCGCCGGGATCCGGGTCAGGCGGCAGAAGCTGATCCTGTTCACCCTCACCGGTCTCATGGCCTCCCTGACCGGCGTCTTCTGGGCGCTGCACTACGCCAGCGCCCGCTACGACAACGCGACCGGACTCGAACTGTCCGTCGTAGCAGCGGTGTTGCTCGGCGGTATCGACTTCGACGGCGGCAAGGGCACGCTGGGCGGCGCCATCGCCGGGGTGTTCCTGCTGGGGGCGCTGCAGAACGTGATGAGCCTCCAGGACGTGTCGGCGCAGTCGCAGATCGTCGTCACCGGCGTCCTGCTCGTTCTCTCCGTGCTCGGCCCCCGGGTCGTACGGCAGATCTCCACAGCGAGGGCGGGCCGCAGAGCCGCCTCGACTCCCACCTCGTAACCAGCCCTTCCTCAGCCCTTCCTCGTAAAGGACGACAGTCATGCGCAAGACGACCCTCCGCCGCAGTTGCGCGGCGCTCGCCACCGCCACCTCGCTCGCCCTGGCGCTCACCGCCTGCGGCGGCGGCACCACCAAGAAGGACGTCGCGAACGAGGGCGGCTCCGCGGCAGCCGCCGGCAAGGCCGACCCCGACGCCGAGCTGAAGAAGGGCCTGACCGTCGGCTTCCTGCCCAAGCAGGTCAACAACCCGTACTTCACCACCGCCGACCAGGGCGGCGAGAAGGCGCTGAAGGAGCTGGGCTCCAGCTACAAGGAGGTCGGGCCGTCCAGCGCGACCGACACCGCCGGGCAGGTCTCCTACGTCAACACGCTCACCCAGCAGCAGGTCGACGCGATGGCCGTGTCCGCGCAGGACCCGGGCGCCCTGTGCACCGCGCTCAAGCAGGCCATGAAGAACGGCGTCAAGGTCGTCACCTACGACTCCGACACCACCGCCGACTGCCGCAACGCCTTCGTCTCGCAGGCCTCCGCCGAGGACCTGGGCCGCACCGAGGTGCAGCTGCTCGCCAAGCAGATCGACCACAAGGGCGAGATCGCGATCCTGTCCGCCGCGCAGACGGCGACGAACCAGAACACCTGGATCGACTTCATGAAGGACGAGCTGAAGAAGCCCGAGTACAAGAACATGAAGCTGGTGAAGGTCGCGTACGGCAACGACGACGCCCAGCAGTCCTTCCAGCAGACCCAGGGCCTGCTCCAGGAGCACCCGAACCTGAAGGGGATCATCTCCCCGACCACCGTCGGCATCAAGGCCGCCGCACAGTACCTGTCGGGCTCCAAGTACAAGGGCAAGGTCAAGCTGACCGGCCTCGGCACCCCCAACGACATGCGCAAGTACGTCAAGAACGGCACCGTCGAGGCGTTCGAGCTGTGGGACCCGGCCAAGCTGGGCGAACTGGCCGCCCGTACCGCCGTCGCGCTGTCCTCCGGGCAGATCACCGGCAAGGAGGGCGAGACCTTCACGGCCGGCCCCATGGGCGAGTACACCATCGGCAAGGACGGCGTGATCAGCCTCGGCAAGCCGACCGTGTTCGACGCGAAGAACATCGACCAGTTCAACTTCTGATCCGCGGAGGGTTGTTGATGCAGCGCGTGTGCTTCCTGCTGAAGGTCAGGGCGGACCGCCTCGACGAGTACCGCGAGCGGCACGCCGCCGTGTGGCCGGAGATGCTGCGGGCGCTGAAGGAGACCGGCTGGCACAACTACTCGCTCTTCCTGCGCGAGGACGGACTGCTCGTCGGCTACCTGGAGACCGAGGACTTCGCGGCCGCCCGGGCCGGCATGGAAGCCACCGACGTCAACGCCCGCTGGCAGGCGGAGATGGCGCCGTTCTTCGAGTCGCCGGACGGCGCCCGGCCCGACGAGGCCATGCAACCGCTCACGGAAGTCTTCCACCTCGCATGACGACGGAGTCCACGAGATGCACAGACGTACCCTGCTGGCCGCCGCCCTCGCGGGCACCGTGGTGACCCCCGCCCTGGCCTCCGGCACCGCCCGGGCCGCGGGCCCCGGCCCCTCGGTCACCCGGACCGGCACCACCACCCTCGACAACCAGGCCCTCTTCTTCGTCTCCTACGACGGCCTGGTCAACAACAACGCGTTCCAGAAGAACGGCCTGCTGACCTACAAGGGCCACCAGTACGCCGTCTGGTACACCGCCGACCGCAACGCCGTCGTCGGCCGGCGCGCCCTCGGATCGAGCACCTGGTCCACCGTGAAGGTCGGCCACACCCTGCGCTACGACGACTCCCACAACGTCATCTCCATGGGCGTCTCCCGGGTCGACGGCCGGCTGCACCTCCACATGGACTCCCACAGCGACGGCTTCACCTACGTCAAGTCGGCCGCCGGGCTGATGGACGACCCCGGCGGCCTGAGCTGGACCGCGAGCCGCTTCGGCGCACCGCGGTCCACCCTCGACGGGCTCACCCTGACCTCGCAGTTCACCTACCCGCAGTTCGTCGCCACGCCGGAGGGCAGGCTGCAGCTCAGCTACCGCGTCGCCGTCTCCGGCAACGGCCGCAACGCGCTCGCCGAGTACGACGGCACCCGGTGGACCGCCCTGGGCGAGTGGTCGAGCTCCACCGGCACCTACACCAGCGAGCACGGCTCCTCCACCGCCCGCAACATGTACCTGCACGGCATCGACTACGACCGCAACGGCCGGCTGCACGCCTTCTTCACCTGGCGCGAGCAGAACGGCGCCGTGACGTGCAGCGGCGGCGGCATCACCAACCACGACACCGGCTACGTCCACTCCGACGACCGCGGCCGCACCTGGCGCAACGACGCGGGCACGGTCGTCGGCGTCACCGGCGGCTCCGACAAGGTGTCCGTGAACGACCCCGGCCTGGTCGTCGACCCGCTCGACCCGGACCACTCCCTGATGAACCAGGAGAGCCAGTTCACCGACTCCGCGGGCCGGCCGCACGCGATCATCTCCTACGTCCCCGGCCGCTTCGGCCAGTGCACCACGAACTACGTCTCCGACCGGACCAGGAACGGCCGCGCCTTCCACGTCCGCAAGAACGCCTCCGGCACCTGGCAGAAGACCGAGATACCGGTGCCGCTCAACTCCAGCCAGCGCACCAAGCTGATCCTGGACAGGTACGACAACGCCTACGCGATCTTCCCCTACGGCCGGATCGCCGCCGCCTCGGCCGCCTCCGGGTACGGCGACTGGAAGATCCTCTTCGACGGCGGCGGCCTCAACGCCTTCGGCGAGGTCGTCGTCGACGAGACCCGGGTCGCACAGGACGGGGTGCTGTCCTTCATGTACCAGGAGAAGTCCAGCGGTACGACACCCTCCGCCCTGCACGTCGCCGACTTCCGGCTGCCCGCCTGAGCACGGCCGGTTCCGGGGCGGCGTGCCGGTAATGTGAAGCCGCCCCGGGCCGCCGCCCCCCTCGTCTCCCTCTGGAGGTCCCTGCCCGATGGCCCAGTCGGTGGGTATCAAGGACGTCGCCCGTGCCGCCGGAGTCTCCGTCGGCACGGTGTCGAACGTGATCAACCGCCCGGACACGGTCGCCACCGAGACCCGGGCCCGCGTGCTGTCCGCGATAGACCGGCTCGGGTACGTCCGCAGCGAGTCCGCGCGCCAGCTGCGCGCCGGCCGCAGCCGCATCATGGGGCTGCTCGTCCTCGACATGGGCAACCCCTTCTTCGTCGACGTGGCCCGCGGCGCCGAGCGCGCCGCCCGCCGGGCCGGGCTCGGCGTGATGGTCTGCAACAGCGCCCAGGACCCGGGCGAGGAGGCCGAGTACCTCTCGCTCTTCGCCGAGCAGCGGGTCCGCGGCGTGCTGCTCACCCCTGCCGACGCCACCGGCCGCAACATCGAGGCGTTCCGGCGGCACGGCATCCCGTTCGTCCTGGTCGACCGGGTCGCCGAGGGCACCACCGAGTGCTCCGTCTCCGTCGACGACGTGGCGGGCGGCGCGCTGGCCGTGCGCCACCTCGTGGACGCCGGGCACCGGTCCATCGCCTACGTCAGCGGCCCGCCCGGCCTCAACCAGGTCCGCGACCGCCGCACCGGCGCCCTCGAAGCGCTCGCCGAGGCCGGACTGGGCCCCGGCGCGCTGCGCGAGCTGCCCACCGAACGGCTGGACGTCGCCGCCGGACGCGACGCCGGGGCCCGCCTGCTCGGGCTCGCCGACCGGCCCACCGCCGTGTTCTGTGCCAACGACCTGCTCGCCCTCGGTGTCCTGCAGGCCATGTACGCGGCCGGGGTGCGCGTCCCCGACGACCTCGCCATCGTCGGCTACGACGACATCGAGTTCGCCGCCGCCGCGGCCGTCCCGCTGACCTCGGTCCGCCAGCCCGCCGTCACCATGGGCGCCCTGGCCGCCGACCTGCTCCTGGAGGAGACCGAGGAGGAGAGCGCGGCCCGGCCCCACGAGCACCGGAGGGTCGTCCTCCAGCCCGAGCTGGTGGTCCGCCGCTCCAGCCTGTCCGGGCGCCGCCGCCCCTGAACCGCCGTTCAGCAAGGTTTCATGATCGAAGGGCTCACCCGCGGACGTTCCCTGTGATGAACTGGGACGCGGCCTGAGCATCCGTCCGTCCCGGGAGCCCTGTTGACCCTCAGCTACCGTCAGCCCGGAGTCGTCCTCACCGACCGCCGCTTCACCGTCCCCCTCGACCACGACCGCCCCGGCGGCGAGACCATCGAGCTGTACGCCCGCGAGGTCGTCGCGAGCGACAAGGCGCACCAGGACCTGCCGTGGCTGCTCTACCTCCAGGGCGGACCCGGCTTCGGCGCGGACCGCTCCGTCGGCCGGCCCGGCTGGCTCGGCAGGGCCCTGAAGGAGTACCGCGTCCTGCTCCTCGACCAGCGCGGTACCGGCCACAGCACACCCGCCAACCGCCAGACGCTCCCGCTGCGCGGCGGCCCGGCCGAGCAGGCCGGCTACCTCACGCACTTCCGCGCCGACGCGATCGTCCGCGACTGCGAGGCCATCCGCGCCGAGGTCACCGGCGGCGCCCCCTGGACCGTCCTCGGCCAGAGCTTCGGCGGCTTCTGCGCCACCAGCTACCTCTCCCTCGCCCCCGAAGGGCTCGCCGCCGCCGTCATCACCGGCGGACTGCCCTCCCTTGACGCGCACGCCGACGACGTCTACCGGGCCGCCTTCCCGCGCATCGAGCGCAAGGTCACCGCCCACTACGCCCGCTACCCGCAGGACGTCGAGCGCGCCCGCCGCATCGCCGACCACCTGCTCACCCACGACGTGGTCCTGCCCAACGGCTACCGGTTCACCGTCGAGGCCTTCCAGTCCCTCGGCATCGTCCTCGGCACCGGCGACGGCACCCACCGCCTGCACCACCTCCTGGAGGACGTCTTCGTCCGCACCCCGCGGGGCCTCGCGCTGTCCGACGCGTTCCAGGAGCAGGCGCAGCACCTGCTCAGCTTCGCCCGCCACCCGCTGTACGCCCTGATCCACGAGTCGATCTACGGCCAGGACGCCCGGCCCACCGCCTGGTCCGCCGAGCGGGTGCGTGCCGAGTTCCCGCGGTTCGACGCGGCCAAGGCCCTCGCGGGCGACGAACCGCTGCTGTTCACCGGAGAATCGATTCACCCCTGGATGTTCGCGTGCGACCCGGCCCTGCGCCCGCTGCGCGAGACCGCCGACCTGCTCGCCGCCCGCACCGACTGGACACCGCTGTACGACCCGGCTCGCCTGGCCGCCAACGAAGTGCCCGTCGCCGCCGCCGTCTACCACGACGACATGTACGTCGACACCGCCCACTCCCTGCGCACCGCCCGCGCGATCCGGGGCCTGCGCACCTGGGTGACGGACGAGTTCGAGCACGACGGGGTGCGCACCGGCGGCCCCCGCGTCCTCGACCGGCTGCTGGCACTGGCGCGCGACGAGGCGTGATGCCGGGGGCGCCGATTAGTCTGCCGACATGACGGAGCCGACGGTCACTCAACTCCAGCCCATGCCCGACGACTGGCGGCGTGCCCTCGCGGTCGTCGCCCACCCCGACGACCTCGAGTACGGCTGCTCCGCGGCGATCGCGGCCTGGACCGACGAGGGCCGCGAGGTCGCCTACCTGCTGGCGACCCGGGGCGAGGCGGGCATCGACACACTGGCACCCGAGGAGTGCGGGCCGCTGCGCGAACGCGAGCAGCGCGCGAGCGCGGCGGTGGTCGGCGTGTCGGAGGTGGAGTTCCTCGACCACCGGGACGGCGTCATCGAGTACGGCACCGCCCTGCGCCGCGACATCGCCGCCGCCATCCGCCGGCACCGGCCCGAACTGGTCATCACCCTCAACCACCGGGACACCTGGGGTGGGGTCGCCTGGAACACCCCGGACCACGTGGCCGTCGGCCGGGCCACCCTGGACGCGGCCGGCGACGCCGGCAACCGGTGGATCTTCCCGGAGCTCGCCGAACAGGGCCTCGACCCGTGGGACGGCGTGCGCTGGGTCGCCGTCGCCGGTTCCAGCACCCCCACGCACGCCGTCGACGCGGCACCCGGCCTGGAGCGCGCGGTGCGCTCGCTGCTGGAACACCGCACGTACATCGAGGCGCTGACCGACGAGGACCCGGAGACCTACGTCCGCGGGTTCCTGACCGGGCACGCCGAGTCCATGGGGGAGCGGTTCGGGGGCCGGCCGGCGGTGGCGTTCGAACTCTTCGGCAGATGACGGCGAAAGCACGGCAGCCGACGAAGGCCTTGTCCACCGGTTCGAGGAGCACCGCGGCCACCTGAAAGCGGCGGCGTACCGCATGCCGTGTGCGAGGTCGTTCAGGGGCGTGTAGTTACTCGCCGTAAGAGGTGCGATACTTCTCGTGCGCGAAGCCATGACGGGGAGGCACACATGGGGGACGGGCACCTGCCGCTGACAGAGGTCCTGGAGACCCTGCGCAGCCAGCTCACGGAACTGACGCGGGACACCGAAGGCAAGGAAATCCTCTTCGCCTTGAGCGAGGTCGAGCTGGAGCTCGGCGTGGAGGTCACCAGGGGTGGCGGACTGTCGGGAAAGGTGCGCTTCGGCGTCGTCGAGGGCGGCGCCGATGGCACCGCGGGCCGTAAAGCCACCCACACCGTCCGGGTCCGGCTGGAAGCCCGTACGACCCCCGAAGGCGGGCACATCATGATCAACGACATGGGCCGCGGACTGACTCCCCGCCCCCTCCAGCCCCCGGCCGCCCCGCGCCCGCAGGGGGAACGGCCGTCGACGGCTGAATGAGGGCACGTGTCGTGGAGGTGTCGGCCGAATCCGCCGGCGGTCTCCACTTCGGCACCGGATTCGCCGTGGCTCCCGGCCTCGTCCTGACGGCCGGCCACGTCGTGAGGGACGCCGACCGCATCAGCGTACGAGCTCTCGGGGACGAGACCGTGCTGCGCTGCCGTCGGCTCTGGACGGGCGAGCGGACCGACGCGGCGCTGCTGCAGGCCCCGCACGGTGCTCTGACGGGGGAACAGGTACGGCTCGGTGCCCTCGGCACTCTCGACGAGGCCGACTGCCGCGCCGTGGGATTCCCGCGCTTCCAGGCCGGCCACGGCACCGGCAACGACACCGAACAGCTCGCGGGTGTCATCGCGCCGGGGACGGGAGTGGTCAGCGGGCGGTGGCAGATGAAGGTCAAGGGCGACGTCCCGCCCGCCCGGTGGGAAGGACTGTCCGGCGCCGCCGTGTTCTCGGGCGGAGCCCTGATCGGCCTGGTCACCGAGGCCCTGCGCGAGTTCGTCCCCTCCCGGCTGCGCGTGGAGCCCCTGGACCGCATCGCGTCCGACCAGGGCTTCGCCGAAGCATGGCGACGCGTCACGGGCGCGGCACCGCCGGCCCTGGAGGCGGCCGACCTCAACGGACTCCTCACGACGTATGACTCCACACCGCACGCGAGTTCCCCGGGGGCGCTGCTGCGCGCCGAGGCGGGCGCCGTACGGTTCACCGGACGGGAGGACGAACTCGCCCGGCTCCGCCGATGGTGCGAGGGAGACGGTCTCCGTGTGCATCTCGTGACCGGTCCGGCAGGTGTGGGCAAGTCGCGGCTGGCGTTACGTCTCGCGGCGGAACGACGCGCCGCGGGCGAACACGCGGGAAACCTGCGATCGCCGTTGCCGGCCACCGCACTGGATCGCCTCGCCCGGCTGACCCGCCCGGTGCTGTGCGTCGTGGACTATGCCGAGACACGCCAGGAGGAGCTGGCCGCGCTGGTGTCGGCCGTCCGGGACCGGTGGGAAGGGGCGCCGCTTCGGCTGCTGCTGCTCGCCCGTACGGATCGGGAGTGGTACGACCGGCTCCGCGCCGAACTCGGCCTGCTGGCCCCGCACCCGATCCGGCTGGGCCCTCTCACACGCCCGGACCACGACGCGGCGTTCACCGAAGCCGCCCGCGATCTCGCGGCGGCCGTCCGTCGCCTTCCCGAAGCCTGGCCCATCGGCGATCCCGCGACGCTGCGTCCGCCACCGAACGCGGCCGAGTCACCCCTGGCCCTTCAGGCGGCAGCCCTGGTCGGACTGCTGCAGACCGGCGCCGGCGCTGTCCCGGTGACGGAGGGCAGCAGCGTGTGGGACGTCCTGCTGCGCCACGAACAGCTGTACTGGGGCCGTACGGCCCGCAGCCGCGAACTCGGTGTGTCACCCGAGCTGCGCTGTGAACTGGTGGTCGCGGCGGCGCTGCGGGAACCCCGGGAACTCGCCGAGGCACGTGGACTCGCCGCGGAAGTCCTGCACGCCGCGGACCCCCTCGAAGCGCGTCCGCGTCTGGTGGCCGACTGGCTGCGCGACCTGTACCCCGGCGAGGACGGCGCCTTCTGGGGCGGCCTGCGTCCCGACCGGCTGGCCGAGCACGCGGTGATGAACACGGTGGTGCAGGAACCGGACCTGCTCGTACGTCTCCTGCGGAACGCCCCGAACCGCCAGGCCGACGCGGCCCTGACCCTGCTGGCCAGGGCCGGGGCACACCGCCCGGAGGCCGCCCCCGCGCTCCGGCGGCTGCTCACCGAGCTGCCCCGGCTCGCGCCCCAGGCGGCACGGACCGCGGCCCGCAGCGAGCACCCCGCACCCCTCGCCCGGGCCATCGAGCACCTGCTTGACCAAGAGCGTCTGGACGCGGAGGAGTTGGGAGAGCTGGAGCGGGCGATCGCTCCGCAGAGCGTGGTGCTCGCCGGCCTCGCCGTCAGGGTCACCGAAGCGCTGGTGGACATCTGCGCGCGACCGAGTCAGGAGCATTCTCCGCACCGGGGCGACGCCGTCGGCGCCCTCGTCAGCCACGCGCAGCGACTCGCCGCGGCAGGCCGGGCGGCGGAAGCACTGGCCGCGCACACCAGGGCGTTCGCATCCGCCACGGCCCAGGCCGAAGGAGCTTGGTCGACCGACGTGGTGGTCACGGCTTCCGGCCTGGCACAGGCCTGCAGCGACACCGGCCGCCACGACGAAGCGCTCCATATCACCCGGACACTGGCCGAGCTGATGACGGACGACAGAAGGGGCCCGGTCTCGCCGGCCCTGGCGGGCTGGCACGTGATGATGCTGCTCGCCTTCGGTGCCCGGCTCAGCCAGGCGGGACAGCCGTCCACTGCCCTGGAGGTGGTCGACGAGGCGGTGGCGACGGCCCGGCGGCTCAGCGGCACGCCGGGGGCCGAGGACTTGCTGATGACGGCGCTGGAGAGCCGGGCACGGATGCTCCTCACGGCGGGACGTCCGTACGACGCGGTGGCCGCCGCACGGGAGGCGGTCACCGTCGTCCGTGCCGCTGCCGCCTCGGCGTCCGCGCAGTCCGACGGCCGGCTCGCGTGGTGCCTGCACGACCTGGCCCGCTGCCTTCGAGCGGTCGGGGCGCACACCGAGGAACTGGCGGCCCTGCGGGAAAGCGCGGGGATCCACCGGAAGCTGGCCTGCGACGAGCATCACCGGGTGGCCCTGCCCGAGGTGCTGGCCGAGCTGAGCCGCACTCTGTCCGGGGCCGGCCGGCTCGAGGAGGCCGTCGAGGCCGGTGAGGAGCGGGTGGCACGACAGCGCTCCCTGGTGTCCCTCGCGCCCGAGCGCTTCCAGGACGCCCTCGCCATGGCACTCCGGGAGCACGCGGCCCTCCTGCTGGACGCCGACCGCTTCACCGAGGCGAGGGCGGCGCTCGCCGAGGTGGAACGACTCCGGGATGAGACTCCGGCGCCGTGCCCGGCGGGACCGCTGTCCCCGCTCTCGCCCGAACCCCCGCCCCCATCACAGGAAACGGAAGCCCCCGCCATGCCGGAATCGCCGCTGAACGCAGCAGTCGACCAGCTCACGGCCCTTGTGACCGCGCAGCCCGACGACGCCGGACTGCGGCTGCTGATCGTCCAGGCCCTGGTCGCCGCCGGGCGAAGCGGCGAGGCTCTCCAGCACGCGCAGGAAGCCCTGCGGGCGGACCCGTCGAGTGCGGCCGCCCGCGAGGCCATGTCCGTCGCACTGCTGCCACGGCTCCCTGCCCCCGGGGAGCCCTCCGAGATGCCGGAACCCCCCGCCACACCCGGGCGACCGTCCGAAACTCCGGAACGGTTGCCGCCCGGCCCTCCGCGACCGGCCGAGAGACAAGCCCAGGCACGCACTGGCACGGACACCCCTGCCGACGAGGTCGTGGAGGTACAGCACACCGACGTGAAGCTGGCCGATGTGGCGGGGATGGCCGACGTCAAGGCGCGGCTGGAGACGGCGTTCTTCGCCCATCTGCGGAACCCGGAGATCGCCCGGAGCTACGGCCAGTCGCTGCGCGGCAGCCTGCTCCTGTACGGGCCTCCGGGCTGCGGCAAGACGTACCTCGCCCGGGCCGTCGCGGGCGAACTGGACGTCGGTTTCATCTCCGTCACGCTCGCCGACACCCTGGACATGTGGATGGGCAACTCGGAGAAGAACATCCAGGCCGTCTTCCGCGCCGCCCGGCGCAACAGTCCCTGCGTGCTCTTCCTCGACGAGGCGGACGCCATCGGCGGGAAGCGCTCCCTCAACCGCCACGCCAGCGGCATGCGCAACGTGGTGACCCAACTGCTCACCGAACTCGACTCCGTCGGCTCCGACAACGAGGGCGTCTTCGTCCTCGGGGCCAGCAACCATCCCTGGGACATCGACGACGCGCTGCTGCGTCCCGGCAGGTTCGACCGCACGCTCTTCGTCGCACCCCCCGACGCCGAGGCACGCAAGGCGATCATCCGGGCGCAGCTTCGGACTGTGCCGGCCTCCGACGTCGACCTGGGCGCGCTGGCCGCCGCCACCGAGAACTACTCGGGGGCCGACGTCGCTCATCTGTGCCGGTCGGCGATCGAGATCGCCATGCAGGACGCCATGGCCCGCGGGCGGATCAGAAGCGTGACGACCGCGGACTTCCACACCGCGCTGCGGGACGTCAGGCCCTCGGTCCGCCCCTGGTTCGAATCCGCGAAGAACGTGGTGGCCTTCGCGAGACAGGACGAACGCTACCGCGACCTCATCGCCTATCTGGAGCACAGGAAACGCAGGTGACCGTGGAACCGTCCACCTTGGAGCGCGTCACTCTGCTCACCGCCGCCCGGCGTTGGGAGGAGGCCCTGCGCGTTCTGGCGCCCGCGCTGGCCGGGGACCGGCGGGACCCTGCCGCGCTTCGGCTGCAGGCCGTGTGCCTGCTCGGAACCGGTGATCACGCCGGCGCACTGCGGGCCGCGAACCAGGCCGTCGCCGCCGGACCCGAAGAGGCTCGGTGCCACTTGGTGAAGGCCAGGGTCCTGCTGGTCGTGGCGAATCCCGGTGACGCCAGGAAGTCGGTCGAGCGGGCCATCCGACTCGACCCGCAGAACCCGGCGGCCTGGGCCCTGCGGGCTCTGGCGATCGGCTCGTTCATCGACTACCACCGGCAGGTGCGGTCGCACCGCGGCGACAGACGGGCCGTGAAGGAGTCGGCCGATGTCTACCTTCGGCTGGCCGCGGGTGCATGGGACAGCCAGGGGGCGTCCGACGCGGCCCGGGGACTCCACCTCGCCGGATACGCCCGCGCGGCACGCGGGCTCGTGCGGCGCGCTCTGCGCCAGGACCCGCAGAGCGCCCAGCTGACCGAGGTCCTGGGCGGGTTGGAGGCGGCGAGAGGAAACGCCCCGGCCGCGTGGCGGGCGCTCGAGGCGGCCGTCCGCACCGACGCGCAGCGGGCCTCGTCGGCGACCGAGGCGCTGAGGATGCTGTGGTCCGGCGCGACGATGCTCGCGCTGCTCCACTTGCTGCGCCTGTGCGCCTTCCTCGCCCTGATCTCGACGGCCGAAGAGACCGCGGGGCTGAGCGCCTCCCCCCGGATGGTCGTCGGTGGTCTCCTGCTGATGCCCGTGCTCTTCGCGTTCCTCAGACTCGCGCCCATCGCCTGGGGGGTGCGGGCCACGCTGCCGGACCTGCTCGGCCGACGCACGGCGTGGTACGGCTTCGCGCCTGCCTGCGCCGCAGCCACAGCCGCCGTGTTCGCGCCCCGGCCGTGGAGCGCCGTCGCGCTGGCCGCTGCCTGCACCGCCTGGTTCGCCGCCTGGCGGGTGCTGCACCGTGCGCATGACCAGCCCGTCACGCTCGCCCTGCTGCGCCGCGGCGTCGCGGACTGGCCGCACTACGTGACCCGGTGCTGGCTCTTCGGGCTCGCAGGAGGCGCGATCATGCTGGGGAGCCTGGCTACGGGCGTCTGGGAGCCCCTGCGCTTCACCATCTCGGGCATCCTGTTCACGCGGCTCGCCCTACTGCTGTTCGGCTTCACGTACCAGCCCCGCTTGCTGCGCGGACACTGGAAGAGATTCTCGGGAACCTGGCTGGGGCGCCGGTCCGCGGCGCTGTGCGGCCTGGTGCTCGCCGTCGCCTGGGTGCCGGACCCCGCCGGTTACGCGTTGCTGGTGTGTGCGGCGGTTCCGGCCTGGCAGGTGCAGCGCCGTCTCGGGCACCTCATCGAGTTCGGCCGCCCCGAGGAGGTGTTCCTGCACGACGGCCGGATCGTCTACCAGGTGCGGCACGGTTCCCGTGCACGGCGTCCGGAATGCTGGCCGCCCTGAGGCGGGCAGGGCCCGATGGGTAGCCTGAGGCCCATGCAGGAACACTTGTCCGATCCGTCGGAACTGCGCGGCGACTGCGCCCGGTGCTTCGGGCTCTGCTGCGTCGCCCTGCCGTTCGCCGCCTCGGCCGACTTCGCGGTCGGCAAGGACGCCGGCACGCCCTGCCGCAACCTCCGCGACGACCACCGCTGCGGCATCCACGCGCGGCTGCGGCAGGAGGGGTTCGCCGGCTGCACGGTCTACGACTGCTTCGGCGCCGGGCAGCAGGTCTCGCAGATCACCTTCGCCGGGCAGGACTGGCGCGGCGGTCCGCCGGGGCACGCCCGCCGCATGTTCGAGGTGTTCCCCGTGGTGCGGCAGCTGCACGAGCTGCTCTGGTACCTGACGGAGGCGCTCACCCTGCCCGCGGCGCGCTCGCTGCGCCCGGAGCTGCGCGAGGCGCAGGGCACGATCCGGGACCTGACCGGCCGGACCCCCGAGGAGCTCGTCGCACTGGACGTGGCGGCGCACCGGCGGGAGGTCAACGTCCTGCTGCTGAGGGCGAGCGAGCTGGCCCGGGCCGGCGTCAAGGGGCGGGGGAAGAACCGCCGGGGCGCCGACCTGATGGGCGCCCGGCTCAGGGGCGCGGACCTGCGCGGTGCCGATCTGCGCGGCGCCTACCTCATCGCCGCCGACCTCACCGGCGCGGACCTGCGGGGCGCCGACCTGATCGGTGCCGACCTGCGCGACACGGACCTCAGCGACGCCGACCTGACCGGGGCGTTCTTCCTCACCCAGCCGCAGCTCGACGCGGCCCGGGGGAGTGCCGGGACCCGGCTGCCCGGCTCAGTCACCCGCCCCGGGCGCTGGACGGCTCAGGTCTGAGGCAGCCTGCCGCACCGGTGCCCTGCGCTCGGGGTGCAGCCGCAGTCCTTCCGGCATCAGCGTGAGCCGTTCCGTCACCCGCAGCCGGTACGCCGGGTCGGGGCGCAGCTCGTAGCGGCGCAGCAGCAGGCCGAGCACCAGCGTGGCCTCGTGCAGCGCGAACTGGCGGCCGATGCAGGCCCGCGCCCCCGTCCCGAACGGCTTGAAGGTGTGCGCCGGCCGGGACCGTACGGCCTGTGCCTCGAAGCGGTCCGGGTCGAAGCGCTCGGCGTCCGCGCCCCACACCTCCGGGTCCCGGTGCAGCATCGGCGTCAGCACCAGCGCCCACGCCCCGCGCCGCATGGGATGCTCCCCGGCCAGCACGGTGTCCTCCCGCGCCTCCCGGGCGAAGGCGGGCGCGGTGGGCCACAGCCGCAGCGACTCGTCCAGCACCCTGCGCACGTAACGCAGCCGGGCCACCTGCTCGTAGGCCGGTTCCGCCGTGTCCGCCCACACCCGGTCCACCTCGGCCCGGGCCCGGGCGGCGGCCTCGGGGTGGCGGGAGAGGTAGTGCAGGGCGAAGGACAGCGCGCCCGAGGTCGTCTCGTGGCCCGCGACGAGGAACGTGATCACCTGGCGGCGGACGTTCTTTGGGGAGAGCCGTTCCCCCGTCTCGGGGTGGGCCGTCTCCAGCATCCGGTCGAGCAGGTCCCCGTCCCCGCGGCCCGCCGCGCGCCGGGCCCGGACCAGTTCGTCGACCGTGCCGTTGAGGTGGGCGATGTCCGCCGCGTTGCGCCGGGTCGCGCCGCGCAGCAGCAGCGGGGCCAGCGGGAAGGGCACGGTGTTGAGCCGCTGGGCGTAGGTGAGCGTGCCGATCATCGCGGTCACGAAGGGGTGCGGGCGGGAGCGTTCGAACGAGCCGAAGTCGTGCCCGAACCCGGTGCGCGCGATGGTCTCCAGTGTCAGCTTGGTCATGTCACCGGGCACGTCCACCGCCCGGCCGTCGCGCGCCGCGCGGTCCCACTGCTCCGTCAGCCGCCGGGCGACGGCCAGCATCATCGGGTGGTAACCCGCCATCGCCTCGCGGCTGAAGCCCGGGGCGAGCACATCGTGCGCCAGCTGCCAGTTCGGCTCGTGGTTGTACGCCGTGAACAGCCCGTCCCCGGCGACCGGCCGCAGGTTGGCCACGCCCAGCCCGACGTGCTTGGCGAACCGCGCCTCGTCCGCGAGGTCGGCCGTGTGCCGGGCGCCCCACACGAACACGAACTCCTTGCCGAAGGCCTTCCGCCGGAAGACGGGACCCAGTTGCCGGGCGTAGCGCAGCGAGTCCTGCAGCGGCGTGCGCCGGTTGACGCCCACCACGTCGCCGAGCAGCGGGATCCGGTGCGGCGGGTGCGGGATGCGCTCCAGCTCCGGCCAGCCCAGCTCGGCACTGCGGAACCCCTTGGGCTGCCCGGCCCGTATCGGCGCCTGGGTCATGACGCGATCTCCCTCGATCCGGCGGCGCGTTCGCACGTGTTGTACGTGAGTTCAATAACGCGGTCAGTGTGGTCCGGCCGCTGAACCGGCGTCAAGTAAAGTGCGGGCATGGCCGCGAACCAGGGCGGGCGCACTCGCCGCCGGCTCAGCACCCAGGAGCGCCGCGAGCAGCTTCTGTCGGTCGGGGCGCGGCTGTTCTCGGACCACCCCTACGACGACGTGTGGATCGAGCAGGTCGCCGAGATCGCCGGGGTCTCGCGCGGGCTGCTGTACCACTACTTCCCGACCAAGCGGGACTTCTTCGCGGCGGTCGTCGAACGGGAGAGCGAGCGGATGCTGCGCATGACGGCGGCCGTGCCCGGCGTCCCCGTGCGCGAGCAGCTCACGGCCGGGCTCGACACCTTCCTGGAGTACGTCCGGGCCCACGCCCACGGTTACCGCGCCTTCCACCGCGCCGACGCGGCCGGGGACCAGGCGGTGCGGCGCGTCTACCAGCGGGCCCTGGCCGCGCAGGAGCGGCAGATCCTGGCCGCCCTGGCCGCCGACCCCGAGTTCGGGCCGGCGTTCCGGGACCGGCCGGCGGTCCGGCTCGCGGTGCGCGGCTGGCTGGCGTTCACGACGGCCGTCTGCCTGGAGTGGCTGCGCGACACGGAGCTGACGCGGGAGCAGGTGCGCGAGCTGTGCGCCCGCGCCCTGCTGGGTGTCCTCGCCCCCTGAAAGATCCGGCAAGTCCGGGTGCCGTGGTTGGCTCGCACCCCGAACTCCGATAGGTTAGGTGAGCCTTACCTAAGGAGGGTTTCTGATGGGTGACGACAGCCACAGCTGGACGGCGGCCCCCGCCGCCGCGGAGCGGGCGCGCTCGGTGCTCGCCGCCGCCTGGTCCTGCTCGGTGACCGCGGAGGGCGCGCGGGAGGAGCTGGTCGGCGCGCACACGGTGGCCGCTGACGGCAGAGTGCTGGTCGGCGTGCCCGAGGACAGCGCCCTGCTCACGGCCGCGATCTGCGCGCCCCGCGGCGAGCCGTCCGCCGTGCTGGAGTTCGCCGACGTCGCACCCGTCCCCGTACGCAGCCGGATCCGGGCCCGGCTGTGGCTCGCGGGCTGGTTCGCCGCCGAGGGGGACCGGCTCGCCTTCACGCCCACGCGCGCGGTGCTGCGGCAGCCGTCCGGCGCCGTGGTCGTGGACCTCGACGAGTTCACCGCCGCCGCCCCCGACCCGCTCACCACGGCCGAGGCCCGGCTGCTGACCCACCTCGCCGACTGCCACCCCGACGCCGTCGAGCGGCTCACCCGGCTCGTGGACCCCGGCAGCCTGTACGGCGCGGTCCGCGTCCAGCCGCTCGCCGTCGACCGGCACGGACTGACGCTGCGCATCGAACGCGCCCGCACCCACGGCGACGTCCGCCTGGCGTTCCACACGCCCGCCGACGACCTCGCGCAGCTCACCGAACGCATGCACGCGCTGCTCGGCCAGGCGGCCGCCGCCTCCTGCCCGCGGGCCCTACAGCGGCAGCGCGCAGACGGCGACGGGTGAGGGGAACGCGTCTCCGGCGCGCCGCAGCGCGCCGGTCCTCCCGTCCACGTGGAAGACGGTGACGGTGGAGGACTTCTGGTTCGCCGCGAACAGCAGCGTGCCCTCCGGTGAGAGGGCGATCTGACGGGGGAAGTCCCCGCCCACCGGCACCGTGTCCAGCAGCACGAGCCGGGCGCCGTCCGCCTCGATCGCATAGCGCGTGAGGCTGTTGTGGCCGCGGTTGGCGAGATACGCGTGACGGCCGTCCGGCGTCACCACGAGCTGCGCCGGGTAGTTCGGGCCCGAGCCGGTGCCGGTGGACTGCGCCTCGCCGATCCGCACCCGGCCGGAGTCCGGGTCGTAGGCGCACACCGCCACGGTGTCGTCCACCTCGTTGGCGAGATAGGCGTACCGGCCGCCGGGGTGGAAGGCGAGATGACGCGGACCCGCGCCCGGCCGGGTCCGCGCCCGGCCGGTCTCGGTGAGCGTGCCGGCCTTCTCGTCGAGCCGGTAGGTGTAGACGGTGTCCGTCCCGAGGTCGACGGCGAGCACATGGCCGCCGTCGGGAGCGGTGACGATCTGGTGGGCGTGCGGACCCTGCTGCCCGGGGCCGGGCGGCGGAGCGGAGTGGGTGACGAGGTCGGTCCGCTCGCCGAGCGCTCCCGAGGCCTCGACGGGGTGCACGGCCACACTCCCGGACCCGTAGTTCGCGCTGAACAGCCAGCGCCCGGACGGATGCACGGACAGATGGCAGGGGGCCGCGCCCCCGGTGCTCCTGCTGCCCAGCACCGTGCGGTCGGACAGCCGGACCGCGGTCACGGCGCCGTCCTCGCGCTCGTTCACCGCGTACAGCGTGCGGCGGTCCGGGTGCAGCGCGAGGTACGACGGGTCGCCGACGCCGGTGAGGGTGCCGCTGCCGTCGATCCGGCCCGTCGCCGGGTCGTACGCGGCCAGGCCGATGCCCTGACCGCCGCCCTCCGCGGACGTGTAGGTGCCGAGGTAGAGCGGGCGGGGCCCGGACGGGCGGCGGGCCGCGCGGGACGGACGCGCGCTCGCCTCCGGGGCCGTGGGTGCGGGCGCGTCGGCACAGCCGGACAGGGCCGCCGCGGCGGTCCCGCCCGCCAGCACGCCGACGAAACCGCGCCTGCTCCAGCCACCACTGCCCATGTCGCCCCTCAGGTCGTCGCTCGTCCCCGTCGCGACAGCCACCTTGGCGTGTCCGGCCCACCGGGTGCAACAACGGCCGGCGGGCCGTGGGCGAGGCACCGGACGCCTCCGGACCGCCGGGGCGGCTACCAGTCGCCGTCCTCGACGGGCTTGCCCGGCGCGTCCCCCAGCGGCCGCACCTGGCCGGGTGCGGGCGGCTGCCAGGGCTCGTGGTCGTCCCCGAGCCAGTCGCCGGCCGGCTTCACGGCCCGGAGCGTGTCCGTGGGGGCGAGGTCCTCGGCGTCGTCGTCGTAGTAGTCGAACCAGGGCAGGCCCGCGCGGATGTAGGCGGCCCGGTCGACCGGGGAGGGCGGCGCGGCCTCGCCGGTGATGCGGCGCCACTCCGGAGGCGTCACCAGGTGCACGAAGATCCGTCCCGCGGGGTGCTCCGACCAGTCCGACAGCGGCCGGTCGTCCTCGTACACCTCCTGCCGCATCGACCCGCCCACCCCCAGCCCCATGGCGGCGGGCGCGCGCTGCGGGACGGCGGCAGCGGCGGCCCCGGACGCGGCGGGGGGAGGTACGGCTCCCGGGGCGGGCGGGGCCGCCATGGGCATCGCGGCGCCGAAGCCGCCCGGCGCGGGCGGCGCCGCCATCGGCATCGCGGCGCCGAACCCGCCGAGGGCGCCGCCCGGAGCGCCCGGGAACGCCGACCGGGTCTGCTCCGCACGCCGCCGCTCCTGCGCACGCCACCGCGTCAGCTCCCGGTCGTTCAGCCCGAACGACTGCAGCTGCACACCGCCCCACACCTCCTCGCCCGTGACCTGCCCCTCCACCGTGGCGCCCAGGCCCAGCGGGACGGCCACGAACTGACGGACCGTGCCCGTGCCGGAGTTGATGCCGTCCAGCCAGGGCTGCCGGGGCAGCACCACGTAGTTCTGCGGGTCGCGCGACAGCCGGTCGCTCCAGGGCCGGCCCGAGACCGCGCACACCTTGCCGACGCCGACCTGGAGCGCGGCCGGCTCACGGGTCCCCGCGAAACTCAGCCACATCGCCTCGCGCAGGTACACCGGCAGCATCACACCGCCGCGTCCCCGCATCGCCTCCGGAACCCGGTCGCCGTAGTCCGCGACGCGCCGGACCGGGAACTCGCCCAGGCCCGGCGGCAGCGGATGGGTGCCCGTCTCCGGCAGGCGCAGCGTGCGGATGAACCGCACGGACGCACCGCCCGGCAGCCGCAGTGTGTTCCCGTCGATCCGCACGGTCGTGTCGGCCATCGGCCCGCCCCCTCGCCTCGGTGCCGGTCTTTGGCCGGCCTCCCTCAGCGGTAACGCTCACCGAACCCGGCGTGGTTCCGCCACATCTGCTCGGTGACGCCCAAGCGCTCACGCAGCCGCGTCAGCCGCGGCATCCGGGCGCGCTGTTCACCCGAGACCCGGTCCAGTTCCTCGAACAGGCGGCGGGTGCGGTGCTCGGTGTCGAGCTCGTCGAGGATCCGGTTGACCTCGGTCAGGACGGCGCCCGGGAGCTGCCAGTTCCGCGGATCGCGCTCGGCCTCCTCGCGCAGCAGCAGGGCGAGCTTGTCGCGGGTGGCCGCAGCGGTGCGCAGCTCGGTGGCGAGACGTTCCTCCGCGGACTCCGCGCTCGCGCTGAGGTCGGTGGTGACCAGCACCGCGAAGCTCACCACGGCGTCGGCGATCTCGGACAGCAACTGCTCCAGCACGGCGCCGGTCTCGGGACCGAACAGCGGCTCCGGTTCGCGTTGCTTCGCGAGGTCGGTGAAGGACCGTGCCAGCACCCGCAGCACGACCGTGCAGATCTCCAGGGTGTCGAGGCCGGTGCGCAGCACCACCCGGTGCAGCAGACCCTCCCGTACGCGCGGGTTGAGCCGCAGGCTGTCCTCGGCCTGCCTGAGGGCGGCGTCCACCTCGATGATGTCGTGGTCCAGGCGCCGCGCCTCGTGCAGCCGCTCCGCCGCGCGCTCGGCGTGGCTGGGGGTGCGGCCGGCGGCCTCCTCGCCCATGCGCAGCATCAGCTGCCGCAGCCGGCGCGCCAGGCCGTCGATCGACTCGCCCGCCTCCTCCACCCACACCGGCGGAGCCAGCAGCAGGTTGCAGGCGAGCCCGACGACCGCGCCGATCAGCGTCTCCACCACCCGGGCCCAGGCGGTGTTGCCCACGGTGGTGACCCCGAGGACCAGCATCGCGCTGATCGCCACCTCCGGGACGTACTCCTCCACCCGGACCAGCCGCCCCACGGCGAGCGAGGCCACCAGGAGCAGCGCCAGGCTCCACCAGGTCAGACCCACCAGGAGGCTGAACACGATGGCGACGATCACCCCGGTCACCACGGCGTTCACCCGCCGGAAGCCGTTGGTGAGGGTGGCGTACAGGGTCACCTGGACGACGAGCAGCGCCGTCAGGGGAGCGGTGAGCGGGGCCTGCTCGGGACTGAGCCGCAGGGCGATGACATACGCGATCGTGGCCGCGGTCGCCGACCGCAGCGTCTGGACGACCACGGGGTCCCGGCGCTTCCGCAGAATCCGTGTGGCCTGCGCCGTCCACTCACGTACCTCTGGCATCCTGCGGCTGTTCCCCTTCCCCGGACACTTCGAACGCATCGACGAACAACGTTACGAAGGACGTTAACGCCGTGGGAAACCGCGGGCGACCGAGGGCGGTCAGGCGGACACCTTGTCGAGGAAGGCCGCCAGATGTCCCACGGTCCGGTCGATCTGCTCCTGAAGCGTGAGACTCTCCTCGAACCGCGCCCCGGTCTCCGGCAGCTTCTTCCCGCGTACGTACAGGGAACACGCCAGGTCGGTGCACATGTACGCGCCGACCGAGTTCCCCTCGCGCCCCGCGGCGCCCGCCTTGCGCGCGGTCATGAGGGACACGCCGCCCCGCGGATGCGTCGTCAGGCACAGCGAGCACATGCTGCGGTGCAGGAAGCCCCGCTGCGCGGCCTGGAACCGCATCGCGACTCCGACGAGCCGCCCGTCCCGCCCGGTCACCAGATAGCTCCGGTCGGGCGCCCCCGGGTCCCGCCACCCGAGGAAGTCGAGATCCTCCCAGGGGCGCTCGGCCAGATCCCGCGGGACGGCCAGACGCTTGGCCTCACCCTTCGAGCAGTTGATGAAGGAGGCGCGGATGTCCTGCTCGGTGAGTGGTCTCATGGGAGGGCTCCTGGTCGTCGTTCCCGTAAACCTAGGGGTCCTAGGTTTACGGGGATCAGGTTAGACAGGGGCGTACGGCCGGAGCCACCGCATTTCCGTGCGGCCGCCCTGCTCCGGACCGGCGGCCTCCGATAGCCGCGACGGCATCGCCGTCGAACGGCCCGTGACGGTACGGCAGCTCCTCACCGGGCGAGTCGGGTTGCGGCAGCGCCCCGGCGGCGGCGCCCGGCTCGCCCTCGCCCTCACTTCGGCTATGCCGCGGAACCACTTCGGCTACGCCGCGGAACCGCCTGCCGCCGAGGCCGGGGAGGTGCGAGCCCTGCTGGGCGCGGGGGCGCGGGGGCGCGGGGGCGCGGGGGCGCCGGTGTGCGTGTGCGGCGACGGTTCGCGAATGGCCCCCGGAGCGCGGGAGGCGTTCCGTACGCTGTACCGCAAGCACGCGCCGGGCGCCGAGGGGTGGCTCGACGGACTGATCGTGGACGGGCGTCACGTCGAGGACGTGGACGCCGCCGGCTGACCGAGGACGCGGTGGAGGGGTGGGCAGACCGTGGTGGACTCCTGGGAACGGGCCCGGCACATCCTGCGGGAGGCGGGCCTCGACCCCGGCGGCCTCGCCCACCTCACGCCGCTGACCGGCGGCACGTACAACACCGTCGAGGAACTCCGCCTCACGGACGGCACCCGCTACGTGCTGAAGATCCCGCCCGCGGCGGCCACCCCCGGGATGCGGCACGAACGGCGGCTGCTCGTCTCGGAGGCCGAGTTCTACCGCGCCGCCGGTGACGCCGGGGTCCCCGCGCCGCGGCTCGTGTCGGCGGGGGAGGACTTCCTGCTGATGACGGCCTGCCCGGGCGACACCTGGGACGGCACCCTCACCGACACCGAACACACCGCGCTGCGCACGGAGCTGGGCCGCCACGTGGCCCGGCTGCACGGCGTCCGGGGCCCCGGCTTCGGCTACCCCTCCGGCGCGCTCGGCCCGCTCGCCGCCGACTGGCGGACCGCGTTCACGGCGATGTTCGACGCCGTCCTCGACGACGCCCGGCGCTACCGGCCCCGGCTGCCGCGGCCGGTGGACGCCGTGGCCCGGACGGCGGCGTCCGCGTACGGCGCCCTGGACGAGGTCACCGAGCCGTGCCTGGTGCACTTCGACCTGTGGCGGGGCAACATCCTCGTCGACCGCTCGGACGGCAGGGCCCGCATCGGCGGCCTGCTCGACGGCGAGCGCATGTTCTGGGGCGATCCCCTGGCCGACTTCGTCTCCCTGGCCCTGCTCGGGGACATCCGGACCGACGAGGCGTTCCTGGCGGGCTACCGGGAGGCCGGCGGACGGGCCCGCTTCGACACCGCGGCCCGGCTCCGTCTCGCCCTGTACCGCGCCTACCTGTACCTGATCATGCTCACCGAGACCGTCCCGCGCGAGGCCGGCGAGGAACAGGAGCGCTGGGTCCGGGCGACCGTCGCCCCGGAACTGGTCGCCGCCCTGGACGACCTCGCGGACGGCGACTCATAAGCTCACGCCGTGAAATAAGGGCTGAAGAAGGTCGCGCCGCGCCCTGTCCCGACGGTATGTTGCAGGCCGGACAGGGGCTGGGGAAGGAGCCGCATGGCGGCGCGTAACGGGCGCACGGTGCACGATCTCAGGCGGGCCAACCGCACGGCCGTGCTGCAGCGGCTCTACTTCGACGGCCCGCTCAGCCGCTTCGAGCTCGGCCCGGCCACCGGACTGAGCTCCGGCTCGGTCAGCAACGTCGTCGCGGACCTGGTCGCCGAGGGGCTCGTGGAGGAGGCCGGCAGCGTCGACTCGGACGGCGGCCGCCCGCGCACCCTGCTGCGGGTCGCACCGGGCAGCGGTCACATGATCGGCGTCGACGTCGGCGAGACCCGCGTGCGCGTCGGGCTGTTCGACCTCACCCTCACCGAACTCGCCCGCACCGAGCGCCCCCTCACCGCGCAGCGGTACGAGGTCGAGGTCATCGTCGACCACATCCGGCACGGCATCGCCGAGGTCCTGGACTCCGCGGGGCTCGCGCCCGAGCGGCTGCTCGGCGTCGGCATCGGCGTCCCCGGCATCGTGGAGCGCACCGCCGACCGCGGCGCCGTCGTGCACGGGCAGACCATCGGCTGGGACGCCGTCCCGCTGGAGGCCCTGCTGCGCACCGGCTCCCCGCTGCCGGACACCGTCACGTACTTCATCGACAACGGCGCCAAGACCCTCGGCCAGGCCGAGATGTGGTTCGGCGCCGGACGCGGCGCCCGCAACGCGGTCGTCGTGCTGTTCGGCTCGGGCGTCGGCGCCAGTCTCGTCACCCCCGACGTGGAGGAGGGCCGGGCGGTCGAGTGGGGGCATCTGACCGTCCGGGTGCGCGGCCGGCGCTGCCGGTGCGGGGCGCTCGGCTGCCTGGAGGCCTACGCCGGGGCCGAGTCCCTGCTGGCCCGCTGGCGCGAGGAGGGCGGCCGCGTCCCGGACACCACCGACGAGGAGACCGCGCTCACCGCCATGCTCGCCGCGGCGTACCCGACCGGCGACGGCGAGGCCGACCCGGTCGCGCTGGCCGTCCTGGAGGAGACCGCCGAGTACCTGGGCGCGGGCCTGTCCGACCTGATCAACCTCTTCCAGCCCGAGCGCATCCTGATCGGCGGCTGGGCGGGCCTGGCGCTCGGCTCGCGCTTCCTGCCGGCCGTACGCCGCCACGCCCTGTCGTACGCGCTGCGCCACCCGGCCGGGAAGACGACCGTCGAGCTGGGGCGGCTCGGGCCCGACGCGGTCACGGCCGGCGCGGCGATCCTGCCGCTCGCCGACTTCTTCGCACGCGGCGGACGTCGCCCCGACCCGGCTCCGCAGCCTCCGCCCCCGGCCTGGCGCACGGCCTTCCGGGAGCGGGCACCGCGCTGAGGTTTCGCAGATCAGAGCGGAGGTACTCGCGTGGCGCCCGGACCACCGAAGGGAGTACGCCGTGACCGACCACCGCCTCGACGCACCCGGCGAGAACGGTGAACCCGTTCCCCGGGACATGCCGGACCAGCAGGCCGACGCCGGCGAGGACCCCTGGGAGGTCGCACCGCGCTTCACGGCTTCCGGCAAGGACGACAGCGACCGGACCGACGAGGCCGACGACGCCGGGGAGTCCGGCCGCGCCGCCGACGACGTCCCCGACACGGACGAAGCGGGGACCGGCCGCCAGGGAGCACCGCGCTCGGGAACGGTCCACCCCGAGCACCCGACACCGGACGAGCCCGCCGACTGACGTCGAGGGCCCGGGAACACCGAGGGCCGCGGCCGGCTGTGGGGGCCGGCCGTGGCCCTCGGCCATGACACCGGGGCCGGGCCGGGCCCGCGCCGTCCCTAGCCGACCTTGCGCCCCCGCAGCGGCGCCGTCGGCGCGCCGGCGCCCTGCTGCAGGCCCAGCAGGAACTCCTCCAGCACCTCCGTGGCCGTGTGCTCCGGCTGCCAGTCCAGCTCCGTGTGCGCCCGCGTGCAGTCCATCAGGGGCAGCCGCAGCACCGCGTCGAACAGATGCGGCGAGGCGGGGAGCAGATGCAGACCCCAGGCCGCGGCGATCGCCGAACGGGCCGCGGTCCGCGGCAGCCGCACCGGGCGCGCGCCGAACATCTCACCCAGCAGCCGCGCGTCGACCGCGGGCTCGGCCGCCAGGTTGAACGCGCCCCGGGCGCCGGAGTGGACGGCCAGCCGGTACGCGTCCGCCGCGTCGTCGGTGTGCAGCGCCTGTACGCGCAGTCCGGGGATGTCGGGCAGGAAGGGCAGCAGCTCCGGGCGGGCCAGCGGACCGGGCAGGAAACGCCCGCCGAAGATGCGGCGCTGCTCGCTCGCCGACTCCCGCCGGAGCAGGAACGCGGGCCGCATCCGCACCACCCGCGTGGCGGGATGGTCGCGCTCGAACGTGTCCAGCGCCCGCTCCAGATACGCCTTCTCACGGCAGTACGCGGCGTCCGGCCAGCCGTGCGTCGGCCACGACTCGTCGACCGGCCTGTCCTTCGGGCCGGGGGAGTACGCGCCCACCGACGAGGCGTGCACCAGCGCCGGCACTCCCGCGGCGGCCACCGCGTCGAACACCCGCATGCTGCCGAGCACGTTGGTGCGCCAGGTCGTCGCCGGATCGTGGGTCGGCTGGAACGCCCAGGCCAGGTGGACGACCGCGTCGGCGCCGCCGAACCGCTCCACCAGATCGGACCGGTCGGAGGCCAGATCGACGGCCGACCAGTCCGTCTTCGGCGGTGACCAGTCGGGGATCCGCCGGGCCAGGCCCAGCACCGAGGCGATCTCGGGATCCTCCGAGAGGAGACGCACCACGCTGGTGCCCACGTTGCCGGTGGCGCCCGTCACGACGACCCTCTTGCCCGCTGTGCTGCTCACGTTCCGCTCCTCTCGGCCGCACCCGTCCTCGGAAGGTGACCGAGTACCCGGACCGCGCCGATCGCACATGGGCAGGAAGAAGCCCCGGCCGGGACGGGGGAATCGCGGCCGGGGCGGCATGAGGTGGGCACGGACGGCGGTCGCCTCTCGGCGAAGGGCTCCACAGGGCTTCAGCCGAACGATCGTCCCTGTGGGCGAATGGTGAGGCCCGGGGACACTGTCCCATCCGCACCCACGGTTCGTTCAACGGCGAACCACTTACGGGTGTTCCGGCAACGGGCGCTTCTCGCGGTGACGTGTGTCACTGCTCCGGCGCCACCGCTCCCGTGCCTTCCTCGCCCGTGCCCTCCGCTCCCGTGCCCTCCTCCTCGTGGACCGGGACGACCTCGGCCCACAGGTTCTCGGCCTGCAGCAGCAGCGTCCCGAGCACCGCCGTGGGGGCGGCTCCCTGCCCGGCCTGCTCCCGCAGTCCTTCCTGCAGATGCTCGTGCAGCTCCCGCATCCTGCCGTCCGCCTCACCGTCCCGTCGCAGGTCCACACCGCCGTTCAGCAGGCGCTCGGCCTCCGTGTGGCAGGCGGCCCCGATCAGGTCCAGCAGATCCGCGTAGGCGCGTAGGGCGGCGCCCCCGGGCGGCGCGGGTGTGCGGTTGTCGTCCACGGCCACCGCGAGGGCCCGGGTCAGGGCGGTGACGTGGCCGGTGACACGGGCCAGACGCTCGTCCTCGTCCGGGGGCGGCAGAGGCTGGAGCGGGACGCGGTGCAGGCGGCGCAGCGGACCGTAGGTCAGGCGCAGGCTCTCCTGGCTCCAGCGGCGTGCCGAGCGCAGGGCGTCCAGACAGTGGTCGAGCCGGGTCGCGGCGCTGAGCCAGCCGGCGGCGGTCTGCGCGTCCCAGTCACCCTCGCGCAGGTCCCCGGCGACGGTGCGCAGCACGTTCCCCGACTCGCGGGCCAGAGTCGCCAGGTTCTCGCGCACGTCCCGCAGATGCACCGGCGGCAGGACGAGTGCGTTGACGGCGACCCCGATGACGGCGCCGAGGGCGGCCTGGCCGACCCGGTGCCCGACGGAGTACGAGCTCACCGTGCCCGCGGTGAGGGTGAACATGGCCGTGGTCGCCGCGTAGATGCCCTGGTCGCCGAAGCGGGGCCAGTTCGAGAGCAGCATCAGGATCGGAACGGACAGGGCCAGCGCGCCCGTCGTGTCGCCGGTGACCGCCTGGGCCGCCGAGGCCAGCACGGTACCGACGCAGATCGCCCCGAACTGCCGGGCGCCCTGCATGACCGAGCTGTAGACGGTGGCCTGCACCAGCACCAGCGCCACCCAGGGCGCCATCAGCGCCAGCGGGTCGCCCATCCACACGCCGCCGATCAGCCAGGCGAGCACCGCGGCACCGGCCGCCTTCAGCGACTGGACCAGCAGGTCCCGCTCGCGCCCGGGCCGCCGGAAGGCCGCGCGGGCGGCGTCGGTGATACCGCGCGTCTCGCGCCGCACGGCGTCCAGCGGACGCACCTCGTGCGCCCTGCGGCCGGCCCTCGTGATTCCGGTGGCTCCCGGGACGTGGACGGTGTGCGTGTGCAGATCGGGGCGGGTGCCGTCCGCGGCCCCGGCAGTGCCCGTCCCGCGGGTTGTCCGTCCGTCGGGGGGTGCGGAGTCGGTGGTGTCGGCGGTGTCCGGTCCACGGTGTGTGCGTCCGTCGGGGCGGGTGCCGTCCGCGGCCCCGGCGGTTCCCGTTCCACGGGTCGTCCGTCCGTCGGGACGTGCGGAGTCCGCCACCTTGCCGGCCCCCACCCCACGGCTCGTCCGTCCGTCGGGGCGGGTGCCGTCCGTCGGCCTGCCGGGCCTCGCCGCCCGGTTCCCCCGCCCGTCCGGGCGGGTGCCGCCCGCCGTACCGCCGCCGTCACCACCTGTCCGCCGGCGGAGGGCGTCAGCCGTCCGCCGGACCGCACTCGTCACACGCGTCATCCGCTGCGAGTAACCGCGCGACCCGGGGTCCCATGCCTCCTCATGCCAACGGGCTGTCCGCGAGGGCGGACAGCAGGTGCGCGGGGTCGGCGTAGACCGCGTCCGCGCCGGCCCTCTCCAGGTCGGCGCGCGGGATGCCCCCGCACAGGACGCCGACGCGGCGCACCCCGGCGCGGGCGGCCGCGCGCATGTCCCAGACCGTGTCGCCCACGAAGACGGCCCGCTCGGCGGGCACCCCGGCCAGTTCCAGGGCGTGCTCGACCGGCTCGGGGGACGGCTTGCCCGCGTCGACGTCGTCGGCGCTCGCCGTGGCGGTGATGGCCTCGTCCGCGTCGATCGCCCGGCGCAGCGCGCCCAGCTCGGCGCCGCCCGCCGAGGTGGCCAGCACCACCGTCCAGCCGTCCCTGTGCAGGCGCCGCAGCAGCTCCCCGGCCTGCGGCAGCGCGGGCAGCCGGCCGAAGTATTGCCCGTACAGCGCCTTGTGCCCGGCGCTGATGCCGGCGTCCTGGTCCGGGTCGCGGTCGTCGCCGAGCACGTGCGCCACGAGGTCGGTGGACGGCAGGCCCACGGCCCGGTGGATGGCGTGCATCGGCACGTCGTGCCCCGCCTGCCGGAAGGCCTCCCACCAGGACACGACGTGCAGGTGGTTGGTGTCGGCCAGCGTGCCGTCGACGTCGAAGACGGCCGCCCGTTCCGCCTGTGCCATGAGTGTCATCCCTTTCTCTCCGGCCCCGCCGGGTACCACCTCAGCCGCCGCCCACGCCGGACGGCAGCCGCCGCTCGCGGGTCCAGGCCAGCAGGTCGTCCAGGGACCACGTCGTCACCACCCGCTCGGGCGGCACCCCGCACTCCTCCGCCCGCGCGCACCCGTTGATCTGCCAGTCCAGCTGCCCCGGCGCGTGCGCGTCGGTGTCCACGGAGAACAGCACCCCCGCGTCGACGGCTTGGCGCAGCAGCCGCCGCGGTGGGTCGAGCCGCTCCGGCCTGCTGTTGATCTCCAGGGCCGTGCCCGTCTCGGCGAGCGCCGCGAACACCTCGTCCGCGTCGAACTCCGACTCCGGCCGCCCCCGCCCGGTCAGCAGCCGCCCCGTGCAGTGCCCCAGCACGTCCGAGTGCGGGTCGCGGACGGCGGCGACCATCCGCCGGGTCATCGACCGGGCGTCCATCCGCAGCTTGGAGTGCACCGACACCACCACCACGTCGAGCCGGTCCAGCAGCTCCGGCTCCTGGTCGAGCGAGCCGTCCTCGAGGATGTCGCACTCGATCCCGGTCAGCAGCCGGAACGGCGCCCACGTGCCGTTCAGCTCCGCCACCACGTCCAGCTGCTCCCGCAGCCGCTCCGGTGACAGCCCGCGGGCCACCGTCAGACGCGGCGAGTGGTCCGTGAGCGCCGCCCACTCATGGCCCAGCGCCGCCGCGGCCCGGCCCATCTCCTCGATCGGGCTGCCGCCGTCCGACCAGTCGGAGTGCAGATGGCAGTCCCCGCGCAGCAGCGCCCGCAGCGTCTGCCCGCCCCGCACGGCCGGCGGCTCCCCCGCCTCGCTCTCCAGCTTCTCCAGATAGCCCGGCACCTGCCCGGCCAGCGCCTCCCGCGCCACCTGGGCGGTCTTCGGCCCGACGCCCTTGAGCCCTTCCAGCGAGCCGTCCGCCGCCCGCCGCCGCACCTCGTCCTCGCCCAGCTCCTTCAGCACCCGGGACGCCGTACGGAAGGCGCGCACGCGGTACGTCGGCGCCAGGGACCGCTCCAGCAGGAAGGCGATCCGCTCCAGTGCCTCCACGGGATCCATCGCCACCTCCACCTCAAGGGTTCCCCAGGGCCCGGCGGGCCGCACGGCCGGTTTGCCCGGTACCCACCCGGGTACTGCGATGCCTCGTCCCGTCCGCTCCGCCGAGGAGGCCTGTCATGTCCGCCCCCAGCCACGACAAGGTCGCCGTGATCACCGGCGCCGACTCCGGCATCGGCCGGGCCACCGCCGTACGCCTGGCCCGCGCGGGGCTGGACGTCGGCATCACCTGGCACAGCGACGAGCAGGGGGCGCGGGAGACGGCCGAGGAGGTCCGGTCGCACGGGCGGCGCGCCGAGATCGCCCGGATGGACCTCACCCGGCTGCCCGAGGCCGCCGACACCGTCGACGAGCTGTGCGAGCGCCTCGGCCGCCTGGACGTGCTGGTCAACAACGCCGGTACCGGCACCATGACCCCCTTCCTCGACCTGGAGCTGCCGCAGGTGCGCGAGGTCCTCGACGTCGACCTCGTGGGGCCGTTCCTGTGCGGGCAGAGGGCGGCCCGGCACATGATCCGCCAGGGCGACGGCGGCCGGATCGTCAACGTCACCTCCGTCCACGAGCACCAGCCGCGTGTGGGCGCCGCCCCCTACTGCGCCGCCAAGGGCGGGCTCGGCCTGCTCACCCAGGTCATGGCCCTCGAACTCGCCGAGCACGGCATCACCGTCAACGCCGTCGCACCCGGTGAGATCTCCACGCCCATGACCGGGCAGGACGACACCGACCCGCACACCGAGAGCCGCCCCGGCGTACCGCTCGGCCGGCCCGGCGACGCCCGCGAGGTCGCCGCCGTGATCGCGTTCCTCGCCGGCCCGGACGCCTCGTACGTCACCGGCGCCTCCTGGAGCGTCGACGGCGGCATGCTGCGGATGGGCCCGCAGGCCGGCTCGCATCTGCGCAGCCACGACTGGCGCCGTCCCTGAGCGAGCGGGCCGCGGTGAGACTGGGCACCGGCTCCGGCGACGAACCCGGCTTCGGCCGGGTCCGCCACGGGCGCGGCTTCCGCTACCTGGACACCGATACCTGGACACTGACGGCGGGCCCCTCACCGATCCCCGGCACCTCGACCGGATCAAGACCCTGGTGATCCCGCCCGCCTGCCGGGACGTGTGGATCTGCCACCGCCCTGGCGGCCACCTCCAGGCGGTCGGCACCGACGCCGCCGGACGCCGCCAGTACCTCGGCAACACCCCGGCGGTGTGCCGGGCCTCCTCCATCGACCCGCGCGTCTTCGAGCTCTTCGCACAGGGCGAGACCAGGGCCGCCGCGCTCACCCGGCTGGGCGAGCACGGCGACTTCGGCCGCCCCGCGACCCAGGGGCCGATCGGGGCGGCCGTTCTCGATCTGCTCGACCGCTGATCCGGACCCCGCGCGAGCGCCGTTTCCGCTCTACGCTCGATGCATGACCGAAATCGCGAGCCCGCACATGTCCCACCCGCGGATCATGGTGCTCGGGGTGCAACCGGGCCCACCGCCGTTCCGGATCGTGCAGATCGACGGCCAGGTGGTCGGAGAGGCCAGGGCCGTCACCGATGTCCTCGCGGCCGCCGCCGCGTTCGGCATCAGGGTCCACGACCTGGACGACCCGGACGTGGTCCGCTGGGTCGGGGGCGACAAGTTCACTTGGACCGTGCACTAGCGGCGGACGGCGGCGCGTTCTTCTCCGCCCGGCCCGCGCGCGGCTTGCGCGCGTGCACGGCCCGGCTCAGCCTGCGCCCCAGCAGCAGGTAGCCGATCAGCGCGCCCGTCGTGTTGAGGATGACGTCGTCGATGTCGAAGGCGCGGCCCGTGATGAGCGCGCCCTGCGCGAACTCCACGAGCAGCATCACGATCGCGGTCAGCAGCAGCACCCGCAGGATGCCGCGGGTGCGCGGCGCGACGACCGGCACCAGGACGCCGAAGGGGATGCCCAGCAGGATGTTGCCGCCGATCTGCTTGAAGGCGTCCCGCAGCTCCGGCTGGTCGAGATAGGCCCTCACCGAGCTGCCCGGCTGGAGGTTGCTGTGGGTCAGTGCCTCCGAGGCGGGCGAGGGCTGCAGGGTCAGCCGCGCCAGCACCACGGCGAACGCGACCATGAACACGAAGGCGCACAGCATCGCCAGCAGCCGGACGGGTAGCGGGAGCGGGCGTCGCTCGCCCTCGGATCCGGCGCTCCGGGAGCGTGAGCCTGCACTGGCCATTTTGTCCTCCAGTCTTCAACTTCCCTGCGGGGCCCGGTGGTTGTCCGCCGGGCCCCGAAGATGCCGCCGTCGGCCGCACACCCTCCGTTGCCCGCCTTTCGCCCGGGCACTCCCCGAGGGGTGCCGCGAGGCGGGGAGCGCGGGTGCCGGGAGCCCGGTCAGTCGCCGTACGAGACGCGCACGTCCTTGAAGCCGAGGGATCGCAGCAGTCCTTGGAGCATGCCGGTGGTGTTCGACTCGGCGCGTGCGGTCAGTTCGCTCTCCTTCGCGGCGTCGCCGATGTGCCGCACCGCGAGTTTCTGCACGGCCTGCTCGCTGTTGGGATTGTCCGAGAAGAGGTCCCCGAGCCGGTCGAAGAGACCCCGCTCCTTGGACACGGCGTAGGAGCGGTCGGGGTCGAGGGCCGGCTTGCCGAGCCGGGCGTGGGGCAGCCGGAGCGTGGCGGACGTACGGTCGGCGTCGACCCGCACGTCGTCCTCGCCGATCTTGCCGAGGTCCACGTAGGCGTCGACGGTGCCCGCCCCGACGTACAGGGTGCGGGTGCCGCGGATCGCGTCGGGGAGGAACTTCGCGTCCTTCTCCAGGTCCACGACCACCTGGAAGTTCCCGGAGGCGGCGTCGTAACGGCTGAGGTCCTGGACGGACTTCAGCAGGGCGGGGCCGGAACGGTCGTGGGTGTCGGTGCCGAACACGTCCTTCAGGCCCGGGATCACGCTCAGCCGGATCCCGGCGAAGAACACGACCAGCACCAGTACGAGCGCGGCCACCACTTTCACCCAGCCGGGCACGCGCCTGGGGAGACGCTTGACGTCAGTGGTCATGCGACGGCCCTCCTTCCTGCTGTCCGCATGCCCGCAACGACCCCTGCTAGGCCGGTGAGTTGGGGCTTGCCCCCTGCGGAGGGAGCACGGAGGGCGCACCGGGCGCCTCACCCCGGACGGGAGGTGGCCTCCGGCTGCGCGAGCGCGGCGTCCAGCGTCGGCTGCGGCGGCAGCAGCCGGGACAGGCCGGTGATCCGCAGGACGCGCAGGGTCAGCGGGTGGGAGCAGACGAGCAGCACGTACCCGCCCTGGGCGACCACGCGGCTGCGGGCCCGGTACAGCAGCCGCAGGCCCGAGCAGTCGAAGAACTCGATCCGGCTGAGGTCGATCACCAGCCGGGCCGCGGGGCGGCGGGTCTCCCGGTCCAGGTGCGGGGCGATCTCGTGGGCCGCGGCGAGGTCGATCTCGCCGCGGAACTCCAGCACCGTGTGCCCTCGTTCCCGGCGGACGCGCAGATGCCGGGTGAGCGGCGCAGGTTCCTGCCGCACGACGAGATCGCCTCCCTGCTCCGTCCAAGGGGGAGGGGCTGCGGCCCTCAAAACCGTTCCCCGCCCTGCAAGTTACCCTCCAACGAGTGAATTTGAGCATGTTCGATTGACATATGTCTTTGAATTGCGTGCGACTTGGCCAAGCTTCGCGCCGGGACTTGCGCGGTGGTGAGCGCGGGCGCGTGGAGGGGGGTGTGGGGGGTCGTTCGGTGGGGGAGCGGGGGCTGTGTGGCGCGGCGAGGGCGTTCCGGCACGTACTCGCGCGCGTCATCGCGCACGGTGTCGGCATCCCGCTTGGCTACGCTGTGGCTCGAAGACGGGGCCGCATCCCTTCCGTGTCCCGCACGGGGCACGCAGCGCTCGCCCGCCGTCTCGTCCCAGGAGGACACATGCAACGCGGTGAAGTCTGGTGGGTCGACTTCGATGAGCGGCGCCCGGTCGTGCTGCTCTCGGACGAGGAGTCATCGGGGTTTCAGGCGATGCAGGTTGTCGCGCCGGCGGGCGTCGACATCAGAGGCCTGGGCGTCGAAGTGGCTGTAGGAGCCCCGGAAGGACTGCCCTTCGAAGGCGTGCTGAGGTTCGCGTTCCCCCGTCCAGGCTTCACTCCGTGCACATGGCTGACCACCGTCGCCCGGGACGACCTGATCGAGCGGGCGGGCGTGTTGTCCTCCGTGAAGCTCAGCGAGGTGGGAGAAGCCCTCCGTGCCGCTGGGCAGAGGAGGGAGTGGACCCCGATGACGGCCGCCAGGATCAGCGAGATCAAAGACGCCCGCCGTCTCGGAGGACTCGCCTGGCGGATGCCGGTGCTGCTCAGCTCGATCTCGTCGACGACCGACCGCCGCCCCCTCTCCACCGCACTCCAGCAACAAGATCACGATCTGGGGCTGGAGCAATAACCCCGGGGTGACCGCGGACCCCCGGGGCCCTCAGGTCCCGCGCACCCCGTGGGCCCCTCAGTCATCCGCCAGCCGGCCGCCCGGCCCCCTCACTCGTTCACCAGCACCAGCTTCCCCGTCGTCCGCCCGGTGTCGCCCGACTCGTGGGCCTCGGCCGCGGCGGCCAGCGGGAACGTGCCGGCGATCGTGGCGCGGAGCGTGCCCGACTCGGCGAGGCGGGCGATCGCCTCCATGCCGGCCCGGTCGGCGTCCACCAGCATGCGGACCGCGCGGACTCCGAGCCGTTCGGCCTCCCGGGTGAAGTCGTCCGAGCCGACCGGGAGGATCGACACCACGACACCGCCGGGGCGCAGCACGCGCAGCGAGCGTACGGAGGTGTCGCCGCCGATCGTGTCCAGGACGACGTCGACGTCCTTCACGGCCTCGGCGAAGTCCGTCTCCCGGTAGTCCACCGCCTCGTCCGCGCCCAGCTCCCGCAGGAACTCGTGCTTGCCGGCGCTCGCCGTGCCGATGACGTACGCGCCGCGCTCCTTGGCGATCTGCACCGCCACGTGCCCGACCCCGCCCGCCGCGGCGTGGACCAGCACCCGCTGCCCGGGCCGCAGGTCCGCGTGCTCGGTCAGCGCCTGCCACGCGGTGAGGGAGACCAGCGGGAGCGCGCCCGCCTGGACGTGGTCCAGCCCGGCCGGCTTGCGGGTGAGGGCGCGGACCGGCGCGATGACGTACTCCGCGTGCGAGCCGTGCCCGAACGGGTACGGCAGCATGCCGAAGACCTCGTCGCCGGGCGCGAACGCGGCCACGCCGATCCCGACGGCCTCCACCACGCCGGAGACGTCCCAGCCGAGGACGAAGGGCGGTTCGCCCAGGAAGCCGCCGGTGGCGCGGTGCTTCCAGTCGGTCGGGTTGACGCCCGCGGCCCGTACGCGGACCAGCACCTCGTTGGGCCTCGGTGCCGGGCGCTCGATCTCCACGGTCTTCAGGACCTCGGGACCGCCGAGGACGTCCTGGCTGACGGCTCGCATCGTCTTCTGTGTGCTCATGGTCATCAAGCGTGCCGGTCCGGACACCGTCCGCCAATGGCAAGATGGTCAACCTTCGATAAGATCGTGCCATGCGGCGTGAGCGAGTGGTGGTCCTGGCCCTCGACGGGGTGTACCCCTTCGAACTGGGCATTCCGAGCCGGATCCTCGGTGCGGCCGACGGCCGGTACGAGGTGCTGACCTGCTCGGCCGACGGCGGCCCGGTCCGCACGAACGCCGACTTCGGCATCACCGTGGAGCACGGACCCGAGGTCCTGGCCACGGCCGGCACGGTGGTGATCGCGCCCGTCGCGCCCGCCCGGCTGAGCGACGAGGTGCCCGGCGACGTCCTCGCCGCGCTCGCCCTGATCCGCCCCGGGACCCGCATCGTCTCCATCTGCACCGGCGCCTTCGTCCTCGCCGCCGCCGGACTCCTCGACGGGCGCCGGGCGACGACCCACTGGCAGGTCGCCGACCACTTCCGGCGCATGTTCCCGCGCGTCGACCTGGACCCGGACGTGCTGTTCGTCGACGACCACCCGTTCCTCACCTCCGCCGGCGCCGCCTCCGGCGTGGACGTCTGCCTGCACCTCGTCCGCAAGGACCACGGCAGCGAACTGGCCAACAGCGTCGCCCGGCGCTGCGTCGTCCCGCCGTTCCGGGACGGCGGTCAGGCCCAGTACATCGAGCAGCCCGTCCCCGAACCGGGCGCGGCCTCCACCGCCGCGACCCGTGCCTGGGCCCTGGAGCGCCTCGGTGAACCGCTCACCCTGGCCGACCTCTCCGGCCACGCCCGGATGAGCCGGCGGACCTTCGCCCGCCGGTTCCACGACGAGACGGGCCTCAGCCCCGGCCGCTGGCTGATCCAGCAGCGCGTGTCCCGGGCCCGGCACCTGCTGGAGTCCAGCGACCTCACCGTCGACCAGATCGCCGGCCGGGTCGGCTTCGCGACCGGCGCCTCCCTGCGCCAGCACCTGCACGCGGCGATCGGGGTCTCCCCGCAGGCCTACCGCCGCACGTTCCAGAGCACCCGCTGACCCGGCCCGCCCACGCCCGCCCACGGGCCCCGCGCGGATCCCGTGCCGCCATCTGTCGAAGCGTCAAGTACCCGCTCTCACAGGCCATTTGTCGACGTGTTGCTTTCTGTCGGAGCGTGACGGAACCCTCACGTCCGGAGGGGGTCGAGATTGATCCTTTCGGGTTCGAACCCGATAAGGTTCCGATCGGCGCTGCGAGTTGACGCGATCGCGTCCGATCGACCCGCAGTTGCGTACTCATGAGTGCGGTCCATACACCCCCCCGTTGATCGTGTTGCTTCGAAGGATGCAGATGGAACTCGCCACTCCGCCACCGGCGGCGCGGGCACCTGTCGCCTGGCACAGCTGGTGGCTGCTGCCACTGGGCCTGGGAGGCGGGACGGTAGCCGCCACATTCATGAGCTCCGAGCGCATATCCGCGGCCGTCGCCGGTCTCGCGGCCACGGCGGCCGGCGCCGTGTGCGTACGCCTGCTGCTGCGCACCAAGGCGCAGCTGCACCGGGCGGAAGGCTCCTTCCGCGCCACGCAGGCCGAGCACAACCAGCAGTGGCAGCAGCATGTGGCGGGCCTGGAGCGGAAGTTCTCCGCCGAGCGCACCGCCCTGGAGTCCCGGCTCACCGAGCAGAACGCCGCGTACGAGCAGCGCCTCGCGGAACAGGGCGCCACGTACGAGTCGGAGCTCGCGGACCGCTCCAGGGCCTACGAGGAACGGCTGGCCGAGCAGGCCGGCTCCTACGAAGCACGGCTCGCCGAGCAGACCGGTTCCTACGAGACCCGGCTCGCCGAGCAGGCCGAGGCATGGCAGGAGCAGGTCTCCCACCAGCTCTCCGCGGTCGCCCGGCTCGCCGACGAGCAGCTGCCCGCGGCCATGGACCGGCTGCGCTCCGGTGAGTCCATCGACGACGTCCTGCCCACCGTCAACCAGTGTGCGAAGGTCAGCTCCGAACTCCAGGCGGAGCTGCGCAAGCTGCTGCGCACCGCCCTGAGGGGACTGGAGGCCGAGTTCGACCGCTCGACCACCGCCGAGCAGGCCGTCATCAGCATCGGCAACCGCATCCACGTCCTGACCAGCAAGCTCCGCGGCCGTCTGCACGAGATGCAGGGCGAGCACGGCCGGCTGCCGTCCGTCGCCCGCGGTCTGATGGAGCTCGACCAGGAGCTTGGCCCCGCCGACTCCCTCGCCGCGAGCATCGGCGTGCTCGGCGGCTCGGACCGCCCGGGACGCCAGTGGCAGGAGCCGCAGCGTCTGCTGAGCGTGGTGCGCGGCGGCATCGGCCGGATCAAGGACTTCCACCGCGTCCAGGTGCACCACCTGCCCGAACTCGGCGTCGACGGCGGCCTCGTGGACCACCTGACGCTGATCTTCGCCCACCTGCTGGACAACGCGGCCCGCTACTCGCCGCCCAGCGAGCCGGTGCTCGTCTCCGGCAGGGAGGTCCCCAACGGCGTCGGCATCGAGATCCAGGACTCCGGCAAGGGACTGAGCGAGGAGAAGAAGCGCGAGGCCGAACATGCCCTGGCGGGCACCGCGCCGGGCGCGGGCCTCGGCGGCATCACCGAGGACGCCAGCATCGGCCTGCGCGTCGTCGGCACCCTCGCCCGCCGCTACGGCATCCGTGTGACGTTCGCGGACTCGCCGTGGCTCGGCACCTCCGTCGTGGTCGTCGTCCCGCACAAGTACTTCAGCCCGCTGCCCACGGCCGCGCCCGCCCAGGCCGCGCCTGCTCCGGCCGCCTCCGCCCCGTCCGCCGCGGGAGCCCGTACCGCCGTGGCCACGCCGCCCCGGGAGACGCTCACCACCTCCTCCGCCTCCGGGGCGGCGCCCGCCGCCCCCTCCGGGACCGCGGAGACCACGCCCGGCGGACTGCCCCGGCGCCGCAGCAGGCGCAGCGAGGCCGTCGAGCCGAAGACCGCCGGCGCGACCGGGCGGGGCACCGTCGCCGCCGTCCCGCCGGACGCCTCCTTCTCCGGCCTCGCCGCCTTCGCCACCGCCGGGCGCGACGCGACCGAGGCCTCCCGTACGGCCGGCGACCGGGCCGGCGCCCCCGACACCCCCGCCGGACGTGAGTCCGCCGAGCACCGCACCGAAGAGAGCGACTGGTCGTCATGACGCAACAAGGAACCGACGTGAGCTGGGCGCTCCGCGATCTCGTCGAGAGCATCAAGGAGATCCGTTTCGCCCTGGTGGCCTCCAGCGACGGCAAGGCCATCACCTCCTACGGCGCCGAAGACCCCGACGACGTCGACCGTTTCGCCGCCGTGGTGGCCGGACTGCAGGCCCTGGCCCAGCCGGTCGCCGAGCAGTTCCCGCAGTACGCCGGGCAGTTGCGCCTCGCCATGATCGAGGTGGACGGCGGGCACCTGTTCGTCGTGCGCGCCGGAGTGGAGACGTACCTCGGGGTCCTGGCCAGGGAAGGGCTCGACCAGGGCCTGCTCGGACACCAGATGAGGGACCTGGCCCGCAGGATGGGTGAGCTCCTCGGCACCACTCCGCGCCTGGAGGAGCACTCTGGATGAGTGCTCCTCGCAGGCCCTCCGACCCGTCCGGCCTCGAGCGCTACTACGTCCTCACCGGAGGGCGCAGCGGGCCGGGCGGTGCGGCGTCGAGCCTCGACGTGGCGACCCTCGTGGTCGCCCGGGCCGCCCCGTCACCGGGCATGCAGCACGAGCACGAGGAGATCCTGCGCCGCTGCCGCGACCCGCTGTCGGTCGCCGAGCTCGGCGCCCACCTCGGGCTGCCCTTCAACATTCTGGCGGTGCTGCTGTCGGACCTGCTGGAGGCAGGTCACGTCGAAGCCCGTCACCCCATCCCGGCACACGACGCCGGCCGCGGGCCCGACCTCGCGCTCCTTGAGGAGGTACTCAGTGGACTTCAAAGGCTTTGACCAACCCGGAGGGCCGGCGGCCGGGGACACCCGCTCGGTGAAGGTGATGATCGCCGGCGGGTTCGGCACCGGGAAGACCACCATGGTCCGTTCGGTCAGCGACATCAAACCGCTCACCACGGAGGAGACCCTCACCGAGGCCAGCGCCGGCGTCGACCGCCTGATCGGCGTCACCGACAAGACGCAGACCACCGTGAGCCTGGACTTCGGCAAGATCGGCATCAACGAGAGCCTGGTGCTGTACCTGTTCGGCACGCCCGGGCAGGAACGGTTCTGGTTCCTGTGGAACGGGCTGTTCAAAGGCGCGCTCGGCGCCGTCGTCCTGGTGGACACCCGCCGTCTGGAGTCCAGCTTCCGGGCGATCGAGGAGATGGAACGGCAGGACGTGCCGTTCGTCGTCGCGCTGAACGTCTTCCCCGACTCCCGGCCCTTCCCGGTCGCGGAGATCCGCGACGCCCTGGACATCCCCGAGCACACCCCGGTGGTGTCCTTCGACGCCCGCGACCGGGCCTCCAGCCGGGACGTCCTGGTGGCCCTGATCCACCATCTGAAGGAACGCTCCGCCGTGTCCCTGGAGCCCCGATGACCGATCAGCAGGAAGACCTCCAGGTGCCGCGCGGCTGCCCGGTCGACCACCGCGGCGCCGACCTGACCCGGCTGTACGGGCCGGAGGCGGCGACGGACCCGTCGGCCATCTACGAGCGGCTGCGCAAGGAGCACGGGCCGGTCGCCCCGGTGCTGCTCGAAGGGGACGTGCCGGCCTGGCTGGTGCTCGGCTACCGCGACAACCGGCGGGTCCTCGGCAACCCCCGCCAGTTCAGCCGGGACGCCCGCATCTGGCGGGACTGGGCCGAGGGGCGGGTCGAGGAGACCTCGCCGCTGATCCCGATGGTCGGCTGGCGGCCGGACTGCGTCTCCCAGGACGGCGAGCCGCACCGCAGGCTGCGGGCGGCCGTCACCGACGGACTGCAGGCGGCCGCCGGCCGGGGCATCCGGCGCCACGCGACCCACTTCGCGAACAAGCAGATCGACGCCTTCGCGGCCGCCGGGCGCGCCGACCTGGTCGCCGACTACGCCGAATACCTGCCGATGCTGGTGCTGTCCCGGATCCTGGGCCTCGGCGAGGCCCAGGGCCGCGACCTGGTCGAGTCCTGCGCCCAGGTCCTCAAGGGCGGCGAGGACGCCCTCGCGCACAACGAGCGGATCGTGGCGATCCTCGGTGAACTCGCCGAGCGCAAGCGGGCCGAGCCCGGCGGCGACTTCACCACCGCCCTGCTGGAGCACCCGGCCGGCCTCGACGAGGAGGAGGTGGTCAGCCATCTGCGTCTCGTGCTGATCGCCGCGCACACCACCACCAGCAACCTGCTGGCGCGGGTCCTGCAGCTGATCCTCACCGACACCGCACGGCTCTCCGGACTGATCAGCGGTCAGCTGACCATCTCCGCCGTGGTGGAGGAGGTCATGTGGAACAGCCCGCCGCTGGCCGTCATGCCGGGCCGGTTCGCCGCCGGCGACCTGGAACTCGGCGGGCACCGGATCCAGGAGGGCGACCTGCTGGTGCTGGGCCTCGCGGCGGGCAACACCGACCCCGAGATCCGGCCCGACACCGGTGTCTCGGTCCAGGGCAACCAGGCCCACCTGGCGTTCAGCTCGGGTCCGCACGAGTGCCCCGGGCAGAGCATCGGCCAGTCCGTCATCGAGATCGCCGTGGACGTCCTGCTGCACCGCCTGCCCGGCCTGACCCTGGCCGTGCCGCCGGAGGAGCTCACCTCGACCGCCTCCACCTGGGAGTCCCGGCTGGACAGCCTGCCGGTCGAGTTCGCCGTGTAGCCGGGGCGCGGCGCTGCCCGGCCGGCCGCGACCGGCCGGGCACCACCGCCGTCACACCGTGAGCAGGTCGTCCACCGAGCCGCGCCCCGCGCGTTCGGCGGTGGCCACCGCGCCCTCCTTCGCCGCCGCGTAGCGGCCGGTCGTCAGCGCCCACTCGTAGTTGCCGTTGATCCAGTGCTGGATGGCCTCGACGCCCATCCGCACCCGGTCCCGCTCCGCGTCGTCGAGCCGCAGCTCGTCGCACATCCGCGGCACGCGCGCCTGGAGTTCGAGGTACTCCTGGAGGCGGTCCGTCGTCATCCGGTACGCCTCGTCGGTGGCCTCCTGCCACGACAGGCCCCGCTCCCGGCGCAGCACCGCGATGAGGTTGTGGCCGTCCCCGCGGCGCTTCTCCCGCTCGAAGGAGTGGATGTCGTTCATGAACCCGATGGTGTCCGCGGCCAGATCGCGCATCCGCTCCATCACCGGGTGCGCCACCGCCTGAGCGGGCGCCTCGAAGCGGCGGCTGCGCTCGCCCGCGTCGATGCTGTGGTGGATGCCGACCGTACGGCGCCGGAACGCCGCGTACTCGTCGAGCCCCAGCGTGCCCTCCAGCCCCCGGGCGGCCAGGTCGACCTCCTCGCAGTGCGCGACCAGGAACCGCCCCCACGAGGCGGCGAAACGGCTCTGCCACGTCAGGGACATGCCATCCGAGAGACGGCCCCAGACCTCCGTCCAGGCCAGCGTGACCGGGCACACCACCCGGGGCGGACTGCCGGCCGGCCGCAGGGGGGTGACGATCAGCTCCCGCGCCACCTCCGCTATGCGGTCGGCACGGTCGGGGCGGCTCGCGTCGAACTGGTCGTCGAAGAGGAACGCCAGCGAGAACCAGTTCATCAGGACGACCATGTCGTCCGCCGACGCGTAGGGGTAGGTGCGGGCGGCGGCCTGGGGCAGGTCCCAGGACTTGTACTCCTCGAACCCCTCCCGGCTGCGGACCAGCCGCATCTCCCACACCCAGCGCAGATGGCGCGCGCGGGCGTACTCCAGATGCTCGCTCACCGGGGTGTCGAAGGGGAGATCGAACCGGACGTCCTGAGGCATGCGCTTCCTTTCGGGGAACGGACCGCAGAGTCCCCCGATCCCTGCGAGCGGACGGCTGCCGTCGCCGTCCGCCACTCGAACTCGGCTTCCCGATACGGAAGTTGAACCGGGAAGCGGTACGAGCCTAGCCGGGGCCTGAACGAGCCGTTCCGCGACGCCGCCGTGATCTTGGTAACTGCGCCGACCGCCTGAGCTGCGTACACTCCGTCCTCCCTCGCCCGGCATCGGCCTGGTTTCCCGGGCCCCGGGGGCCTTTCCGCGTCACACTGGACCGCGTCCGTCCCGCGACTCGCCAGGAGGCCCTCCGACGATGACGTCCCCGCCCGCACGCAGCGCCGAGCAGCGCAAGAAGGACACCCTGCACCGCCTGGACCACGACGTGGACGCCTGGGTCGCCACGGCCGACAGCACGTCGGGGGAGCCGTACCTCGTCCCGCTGTCCTTCCTCTGGAACGGCTCGTACCTGCTCTTCGCCACCCCCGCGTCGAGCCGCACCGGACGGAACCTCGCCGCCTCCGGCGCGGCCCGCGTCGGCATCGGCCCGACCCGCGACGTCGTCATGGTCGACGGCACCGTGGAGACGATCGAGCCGGCCGGCCTGACCGAGCAGGACGCGGAACTCTTCGCCGCCAAGACCGGATTCGACCCCCGCGAGCTGGCCACCCCCTACCTCTACTTCCGCGTCGTGCCGCGCCGGGTGCAGGCCTGGCGCGAGGCCGACGAGTTGGACGGCCGCGAACTCATGCGCGACGGACGGTGGTTGCACACCGACTGAATCGGCCGTACGGGGATATCCGCAAGGTACGGGGCCGCGGGGCACGACAGTCCCGCGGCCGGAACCTGCGGAGGAGACATGGCACTGGTGAAAGCGGGGGTCCTCGTGCTCGACTGCGCCGAGCCCGAGAAGCTCGCCGTGTTCTACAAGGAGCTGCTGGAGGGGGAGGAGGCGGACGCCACGGCCAACCGGGTGGAGATCGTCAGCGCCGACGGCTTCCGGATCGCACTGCGGCGGGACGTCAACGCCACCCCGCCCAGCTGGCCGCGCCCCGAGAACTCCCTCCAGGCCCATCTGGAGTTCGTGGTGGACGACCTCGACGCCGTGGAGCGCCGCGTCGTCAGCCTCGGCGGCCGCCCCCTGGAGGCCAAGGACGCCTCCGGTCCCCTGGAGGAGCGCGGCTACGCCGACCCGGCCGGCCACTCCTTCACCCTGCGCCGCACCGCGCCGACGGCACCGAAGCAGGGCTGAGCCCGGCGCGGGCGGACGCGCGCGGACGGCTGCGGACACACGCCGGCCCCGTCCGGCCCAGGGCCGGACGGGGCCGCGCCGCCGTCAGTCCCTGCCGCCCTTCTCGCCGACCGGCCAGGTGCCGGTCGAGCGCTCGATCGCCTTGGCGCCCGCGCGGTCCACCGCGCTGCGCACCACGGCGAAGATGGCGCCCTGGATCGCGGCGGCCAGCAGGACCTCGCCCCAGCCGCGGTCCTTGTCCAGCGCGTCGGGCGCGTCCTCCTCGTGCCGGATCGCCATCCACGTCTTGCGGAAGGCGAGTCCGGCCAGCCAGCCGCCCGACCAGCCGAGCACGAAGCCCAGGGGCTGGTAGGCGAGGGACATCTTCTTCTTCTTCGCCACTTGGATCTCCTCGGTACTTGGGGGTTCGGGTGAACGGGGTCAGGGGGTGTGTGCGGCCGGGACGCGCTCGTCGGCGCGCACCGGGCCGGGCGGTGTGCCGTCCCCGAACGGCCGGCCGCCCAGCTCCTCGCGGTGATGCGGGGTCAGCCAGCCGGACAGGTCCGGCCCCAGGGGCACGACACGGGTCGGGTTGATGCCCGTGTGCACCTGGTAGTAGTGCCGCTTGATGTGGTCGAAGTCGACGGTGTCGCCGAATCCGGGTGTCTGGTACAGGTCACGCGCGTACCCCCAGAGCACCCGGTTCTCCGTCAGCTTCCAGAGGTTGCACTTGAAGTGGCCGTGGTAGACCGCGTCGAAGCGGACCAGCGTGGTGAACAGCCGGATGTCGGCCTCGGTGAGCGTGTCGCCGACGAGGTACCGCTGCCGCTCCAGCCGCCCGGCCAGCAGCTCGAGCCGCCGGAACAGGCGTGCGCAGGCACCCTCGTACTCCTCCTGCCGGGGTGCGAAACCGGCCCGGTAGACGCCGTTGTTGACGTCCTCGTAGACGTCTGCCATCACCTCGTCGATCTCGTCGCGCAGCCGCTCCGGGTACAGGTCGGGTGCCCCGTCCCGGTGCAGGGCCGTCCACTCGGTGGCGAGGTCGAGCGTGAGCTGCTGGTAGTCGTTGGTGACCAGCTTCCCGCTGGGCACGTCCACGATCGCCGGCACGCTGACACCACCCGGATAGCCGGTCTCCCGCCGGTCGTAGGCCTCACCCAGATAGCGGATGCCGAGCACCGGGTCGCGGCCGTCCTCGTCCAGCGTGAAGCGCCAGCTGCGGTCGTCCTGGATCGGGTCGGCGACGGCCAGGGACAGCGCGTCCTCCAGGCCGAGCAGCCGCCGGGAGACCAGCGACCGGCTCGCCCACGGGCAGGCGCGGCTGACGACCAGACGGTAGCGGCCCGCCTCCACCGGCCAGCCGTCCCGCCCGTCCGCCGTGATCCGGTCCGCGAAATGCGCCTTGGACCGCTTGAACGCCCTCCTTCCGTAGGCACTGTTGCCGTCGTCGCCGTCGTCGCGGCTCATGGGGGTGTCCTCCTCTGCCTGATGAGTTCCCTGGTGAACGCGTTCCCCGTTTTCCGCGGACGGCACGGTATGAGCGCCGCCGACCGGGGCAACAGCCCGAGGTGAGTGAACAAGGAACGGATCGGAGAACCCGCGTCACCGTGCTGGTGGCGCTCGCGGCCAACCTGGTGATCGCGGCCGCCAAGGCCGTGGGCGGTCTCGCCGCGGGATCACCCGCACTGCTGTCGGAGGCGGCCCATTCGGTGGCCGACAGCCTGAACGAGGTGTTCCTGCTGGCGGCCCTGCGCCGCAGCCGCCGCCCCGCCGACCGGCGTCATCCCTTCGGCTACGGCAAGGAGCGGTTCTTCTGGTCGCTCCTCGCGGCCGTCGGGATCTTCGTCATGGGCGGCTGCTTCTCCTTCTACCAGGGTGTCGAGGCACTGACGGGCGGAGGGGCGGAGGAATTCGGCGGCTACGTCGCCGGCCTGATCGTGCTCGGCATAGCACTCCTCGCCGAGGGCGGTTCACTGCTGCGCGCGCTGTACCAGGTGCGCCGGCAGGGCGGTGCGCGCGAGGGGATGAAGGACCCGGCCCTGCGCACGGTCGTCGCCGAGGACGGGACCGCGGTGCTGGGCGTGACCCTGGCGATCGCGGGCATGGCGCTGCACATGGCCACGGGACAGGTGGTGTGGGAGGCGGCCGCCTCGCTCGCCATCGGCGCGCTGCTGGTCTACGTCGCCTACCGGCTGGGCCGTGAGGCACGCGACCAGCTCATCGGCGAGGCGGCCGACCCGGAGTGCAGCGGACGGATCCAGGCCGTGCTGGAGGCGCAGCCGGAGATCGACAGCGTCGAGGCGCTGTTCACGATGAAGACCGGCCTCGACACGGTCCTGGTGGCCGCCCGCGTCGACCTGGCGCCCGGCCTGGACAGCGAGCGCGTCGAGGACGTCGCCGTCCGCATCAAGCGCTCCATCGCCCACACGGTCGCCGAGGCCGACCAGGTCTTCCTCGACGTCACCGACCGGCTCGCGCGCGAGGCGTCAGAAAGCCCCGCCGCGACGGGGGAGCGCGGCGGGGCCTGACCCACGCGTGCCCCGCCCGGAACGCTTCATGCACACGAGGAATGAGTTTTTTTCGCCGGCCGCCCGCACCGGGCGGCCGGCCTCCGGGTCACCCGCCCTCGGCCGGCTCCAGCACGAACACCGGGATCTCCCGGTCCGTCTTGCGCTGGTAGTCGGCGTAGGCCGGATACGCCGCCACCGCGCGCTCCCACCACGCGGCCTTCTCCGCGCCCGTGACCTCACGGGCCGTCATGTCCCGTTTGACGGGGCCGTCCTGGAGTTCCACGTGCGGGTCGGCCTTGAGGTTGAAGTACCAGACCGGGTGCCGGGGCGAGCCGCCGAGGGAGGCCACGGCGGCGTAGCGCCCCTCGTGCTCCACCCGCATCACCGGCGTCTTGCGCAGCTTCCCGCTCCGGGCACCCCGTGAGGTCAGCACGACCACCGGCAGCGTCGTGCCCTGCAAGGTCGTCCCGCGCGTGCCTCCGGAGCTCTCGTACAGCTCCACCTGGCGGCGCACCCACCCGGTCGGACTGGGTTCGTACTCACCCTCGAGAGGCATGACATCCGTCCCATCGTCGTGTCGCGTCCACGGTTGACTGCTGCCCCCTGCAACAGCGCGGCGCCCCGGAATCATCCGGACGGCGGCGGGCTTCACCCGGGCGCCACCGCCATCCGCACGGCCAGGGCCGTCATCACCCCGCTCGCCACCAGTGCGGTCGCCGGCCCCGACGGCCGGTCAGCGCCCGCCCCAGCAGGGCACCGCTGCCGGCGAGCAGCACCTGCCAGCTCGCGGAGGCGGTGAAGGCGGCCAGGACGAACACGCCCTGTTCCACGGCCCCGGCCGGGCCGGTGGCGCGGGAGCCGAGCACGAGTGCCGCGAAGTAGACCACCGTGGTGGGGTTGAGCAGCGTGATGCCGAGGAGCCCGAGATAGGCTCGGGCGGGGCCCGGGGGAGCGGTGGGCGTCCGCGCGGCGATCCGGTGGCCGCGGTACGCGCGCAGCGCGCTCAGCGCCCCCCGCAGCGCCGGCCCGAGCAGCACCAGCACGCAGACCCGGCGCAGCGGCCCGAGCACCGGCCGCAGCGCGGCGGCCAGGGCCGATCCCCCGTGGGCCGCCGCGAGGGCGTACAGCCCGTCGGCGGTGGCGACGCCGAGCGCGGCGCAGACCCCGGTGCGCGGGGAGGTACGGGCGGTGAGGGAGACGAGGTAGACCCCGACCGCGCCGACGGGAACGGCGATGCCGTACCCGGCGAGCAGACCGGCGACGAGCGCGGCGGTCATGACCGGGGCGGCGTCGGCCCTCCACGGCGGCCGGACCGCTGCTGCCGGACCCCGTAACGCACGGCGGCGGACGGCGGCACGGAGGCGGTGAAGGTGGGCATGGCCGGATCCTGTGCCCGGCCCCGCCCCGCCGACAACCGGTTTTCGCGCCCGCCGTACCCGACCCGGACCCGACCCGGACCCGAACCGGACACGACCCGGACCCGAGCGGACGGTTTCGCTCCGGCGAACCCGCCCCTCCCCGCGGGCGTTTCGCACGGGAGGACGGCGTTCCCCGGCCAAGTCGCAGCCGCCACCGATCTGGCCGAACTTCGCGTCGCCCTATAGGTGCCTCGGGCATCTAATGAAGATCGGCACGACGCTCACTCCCTCTGCGAGGTCTTCATGACGGACACGACCGCACCCGTCGCCTTCCCCCAGAGCAGGACCTGCCCCTACCACCCGCCCGCCGCCTACGAGCCGCTGCGCGCCGAGCGCCCCCTGACCCGGATCACCCTCTTCGACGGCCGTGAGGCCTGGCTGGTCAGCGGCCACGCCACCGCCCGCGCCCTGCTCGCCGACCCCCGCCTGTCCTCCGACCGCGACCGCCCCGGCTTCCCCACCCCCACCGCGCGCTTCGCCGGCATCCGCAACCGCCGTACGGCCCTGCTCGGCGTCGACGATCCCGAGCACCGCGCCCAGCGGCGGATGGTCGTCGGGGACTTCACCCTCAAACGGGCCGCCGCACTGCGGCCCCGCATCCAGCGGATCGTCGACGATCGACTCGACGCGATGATCGCCCAGGGCCCGCCAGCCGACCTGGTGAGCGCCTTCGCGCTGCCCGTGCCCTCCATGGTGATCTGCGCCCTGCTCGGCGTCCCCTACGCCGACCACGACTTCTTCGAGGCCCAGTCGCGGCGCCTGCTGCGCGGCCCGGGGACCGCCGACGTGCAGGACGCCCGGAGCAGGCTGGAGGAGTACTTCGGCGAGCTGATCGACCGCAAGCGCGAGGACCCCGGCACCGGCCTCCTGGACGACCTGGTCCAACGGCGGCCCGGCGACGGCGGACCCGACCGCGAGGGCCTGATCGCCATGGCCCTCATCCTGCTGGTCGCCGGCCACGAGACGACCGCCAACATGATCTCCCTCGGCACCTTCACGCTCCTGCAGCACCCCGAGCGGCTCGCCGAACTGCGCGCCGACCCCGAGGTCATGCCGGCCGCGGTCGAGGAACTGATGCGGCTGCTGTCCATCGCGGACGGCCTGCTGCGCATCGCCGTCGAGGACGTCGAGGTGGCCGGGACGACGATCCGCGCCGGCGAGGGCGTGGTGTTCGCGACGTCGGTCATCAACCGCGACGAGACGGTCTTCGCCGAGCCGGACACCCTCGACTGGAGCCGCCCGGCCCGCCACCACGTGGCGTTCGGCTTCGGCATCCACCAGTGTCTCGGCCAGAACCTCGCACGCGCCGAACTGGAGATCGCCCTCGGCACCCTCTTCGGCCGGCTGCCCACGCTGCGCCTGGCCGCCCCGCCCGACGAGATCCCCTTCAAGCCGGGCGACACGATCCAGGGGATGCTGGAACTCCCCGTGACCTGGTAAGAGGCTTGCGGGCATGCGCATCGACATCGACAAGGACGTCTGCATCGGCGCGGGCCAGTGCGCCCTGACCGCCCCGGACGTGTTCACCCAGGACGACGACGGCTACAGCACCCTGCTGCCCGGCCGGGAGGACGGCGGCGGCAGCCCGCTGCTGCGGGAGGCGGCCCGGGCCTGCCCGGTGAGCGCCATCACCGTCTCGGAGACCGTCGGCTGACGCGGGGTCACACGGCGTCCAGGAGCAGCCGGGCCGCCTCCCGCGCCTCGGCGGCGGGCTCGGCGCTCCGGGTGACGCCGGCCGTGACCATCGCGCCCTCGGCCAGCAGGAACAGCTGCCCGCCCAGCGCGGCGGGCAGCCCCGCCGCGCCCGCCAGCACGCCGAGGTACTCCCGGAACGCCCGTTTGTGCGCCCGCACCTGGGCGGCGACCCGCTCCGAGGTCGCGCCCAGCTCACCGTGGGCGTTGATCCACGCGCAGCCGCGGAAGCCCGGCTCGCCGAACCACCGGCCCAGCCAGTCGAACACGGCCAGGATCCGCTCCCGCGGCTCCTCCTGCCGTTCGACGAACGCGGCCAGCTCGCCGCGCCAGCGCGCGTCACGCCGCTCCAGATACGCCTCCACCAACTGCTCCTTCGCCGGGAACAGCTGGTAGAGCCGCTTGAGCGAGACACCGGAGGCGGCGCGCACGTCGTCCATGCCGACGGACTTGACGCCCCGTCCGTAGAACAGCTCCTCGGCGGCGTCCAGGCTCCGCTCCCGGGCCTCCGCGCGGTCCATCGCCCACCCCTCCTTGACCCGAGAACGATCGTTCTCCTACGGTAGCAGCCGAGAGGAGAACGCTCGTTCTCCCCTGTTGCCGGGAGGCTCCGTGACCGACCGACCGCCCCTGCCGCCCTTCACCCGCGAGACCGCGGCGCGGAAGGTCCAGGCCGCCGAGGACGCCTGGAACACCCGCGATCCGCACAAGGTCGCCCTCGCCTACTCCGAGGACTCCGTCTGGCGCAACCGCGACACCTTCGTCACCGGCCGGGCCGGGATCACCGCGTTCCTGACCCGCAAATGGGAGCGCGAACGGGAGTACGCCCTGCGCAAGGACCTGTGGGCCTTCGACGGCAACCGCATCGCCGTCCGCTTCCAGTACGAGTGCCGGGACACCGACGGCCAGTGCTGGCGCTCCTACGGCAACGAACTGTGGGAGTTCGACGAGCACGGCCTCATGACCCGCCGCGAGGCCAGCATCAACGACGTCCCGATCGACGAGACCGAGCGCCGCATCCTCGGCCCCCGGCCGGAAGCGGAGCGCGGGCGGACCCTCCCGCTGCGCTGACGCCCGCCCGGAACACCGGGGTCCCGGATCACTAGGGTTTCCCGGGTGACCGAACAGACCGCCCGCAAGCCGTTCCTCTACGTCGTCGTCTGCGCCGCCGGTGTCGCCGCGGACGTCGGCACCCTGATCACCGCCGCGCAGGAGCGCGGCTGGGAGGTCGGTGTGATCGCGACACCGGTCGCCATGAACGGCTTCTTCGACGCCGCCGACGCGGCGGCCCGCACGGGCCGCCCGATCCGGTCCGCCTGGCGCACCCCCGGCGAACCGCGCCCGTTCCCGGCACCGGACGCCGTGGCCGTCGCCCCCGCCACCTTCAACACCGTCAACAAGTGGGCGGCCGGCATCGCCGACACCCTCGCCCTGGGCACCCTCTGCGAGGCGGCGGGCCTCGGGGTGCCGATCGCCGTCCTGCCGTGCGTCGGCGACGCGCTGGCCGCCCATCCCGCCTACCGCGACAGCGTCGAACGGCTGCGGGGGATGGGCGTCCGCTTCGGCCGGCCGTACGCCGGTGAGCCGGGGCAGGACGGCGGGCGGCCGGACTTCGCCTGGGAACGGGCGCTGGACCTCATCGCCCGCGGCTGATCCTCAGGCGCAGCGCACGGTCGGGCCCTGCACCATGCCGCCGGTGTACAGCGCCTGCCCGCGCGGCATCCAGTAGCCGAGCTTCGAGACCACCGTCGAGCACGCCTTGTCCAGCGTCACCTCGACCCGCACGGTGGCCGGGCGCCCCGGCTGCAGGTCGGTGAGCGCGCAGTCCACCGCGTACGTCAGGCGGTCCTCCGCGGGCGCCCGGCCGACGAGCGGATTCACGCACCGGGCGTCCGCCGTGCTGATCCGCACCCCCGTGCTCTCCTCGCCGATCAGCCCGAACCGCGCGCTGCCGTCGCCCTGTTCGCTGTCGCGGTACACCCGGTACGTCAGCGTGGTCGTGGCGCCCGGCCGCAGGGTCCGCCGGTCGACCTCCACCCGGTGGGTGGGCCGCTGCTTCGGCGCGGACAGCGTGAGCGTGGCCCGGACCGTGCCGCGCAGGTCCACACCGGACGGCGCGGAGCGTACGTGCACGTCCGCGGTGACGTCGTAGGTGCCCGGCCCGGGGTACGGCTGCGAACCGGGCAGCGTCCCGGAGGCCACGGTCGCGCCGTCGCGCTTCGCCGTCCAGCTGCCGGACGTCAGGCAGGCGTGGCGCACGGACGTCCCCGGGCGGCTGCAGGAGGCGGGCGCGGACACCGCCATCACCGGCGTGCCGCTGCCCGCGCACAGGCTGACCGAGGCCCGCTCGCCGTCCGGACCGCGCAGCACGCCCGCCGGTGCGCACAGCGTCGCCGGGCCCTCCACCGCCGGTGCCTGCGCCCGGACGTGGTGGGACGGCGGCGGGACCGGCCGGCTCCACGCGAGGGAGACCATGGCGAGACAGGCCGCGGCCGTCCCGGTCAGCAACCTGAGTGTCCTCCGTCGTGCCGCCACGCGTCCTCCGTACATCGCCGACCGGCCCGGCGCCGGTCACCTGCGCCGAGGATGCGGCAGCGGCCGGGCCGCCCCGTCGCTCCCACGCCGGTCCGTCACCTGAGGGCAGCAACCCCGAAGGCCCGCCGCGCAGCGCACACCGGCACGTACGCTCCCCGTGGAAACCCTCCCGAAGGCAGGAGCAGCAACGATGCAGTACGTGAAGCTCGGTTCGACGGGCCTGGACGTCTCGCGGATCTGTCTGGGGTGCATGACCTACGGCCTGCCCGACCGCGGCACGCACGAGTGGACCCTCGACGAGGAGGCCTCCCGCCCGCTGATCCGGCAGGCGGTCGAGGCGGGGATCACCTTCTTCGACACCGCCAACGTCTACTCCGACGGCACCAGCGAGGAGATCGTCGGCCGGGCCCTGCGCGACTTCGCGCGGCGCGACGAGATCGTGCTCGCCACGAAGGTGCACGGCCGGATGCGCCCCGGGCCGAACGGCGCCGGACTGTCCCGCAAGGCGATCATGACCGAGCTCGACCGGAGCCTGGCCCGTCTCAGCACCGACTACGTCGACCTCTACCAGATCCACCGCTTCGACCCGCACACCCCGGTCGAGGAGACGATGGAGGCGCTGCACGACGTCGTCAAGGCGGGCAAGGTCCGCTACATCGGGGCGAGTTCGATGTACGCCTGGCAGTTCTCCAAGATGCAGTACACCGCGCGGCTGAACGGCTGGACCCGCTTCGTCTCCATGCAGAACCACTACAACCTGATCTACCGCGAGGAGGAGCGCGAGATGCTGCCCCTGTGCGCGGACCAGGGCGTCGGGGTCCTGCCCTGGAGCCCGCTCGCCCGCGGCCGCCTCACCCGCGACTGGAACACCACGACCGGCCGCAGCGCCACCGACGCCTTCGGCAGCCGCCTCTACCAGGAGGGCGACCGCACGATCGTCGAGGCCGTCACCCGCATCGCCGAGGCGCGCGGGGTGCCGCGTGCCCAGGTCGCCCTCGCCTGGCTGCTCCACCAGCCGGGGGTGACGGCCCCGATCGTCGGCGCGTCCCGGCCCGGGCACCTCCAGGACGCGGTGGCGGCCGTGGAACTCCGGCTGAGCGACGAGGAGCGGGCGGAACTGGAGCGCCCCTACGCGGCGCACCCCGTCGCCGGGCACTGAGACGCCGCGCCTCCCCGGCCCGGGGGAGGTGTCAGTGCGGTCCCTGCGGCGCGAACTCGGTGCCGCAGGGACCCGCGCCCTCGCTCTCCGGCAGCACGACCCGCGCCCCGCTCATCGTCAGGGTCGGGTAGAACGCGCCGATGCGCTCGGCCGACCGCCCCACGTAGTGCCCGATGAAGGACCGCCGGAACCGATCGTCCGTTCCGTTCGGCTGCGACCCGTGCACCAGACTGCCGTTGAAGAACAGGACGTCACCCGGCCGCATGTCCACCGGCACCGGCACCAGACCGGGCGGCGGCGGCACGTACTCCCGGGCGAACGACACCTCGGGATCGGCGAGTTCCGGACAGAACAGGTCCATGCGATGCGTGCCGGGCACGACTTCCAGCCCGCCGTTCGCCCGGTCGATCACATCGCACGCCACCCAGGCCGCCACACACGTCCCCGGCTCCACCCGCAGATAGAAGTTGTCCTGGTGCAGCGCCTGGCCCCGGGCCCCGGGCGGCTTGAAGTAGAACATGCTCTGCGCGGCCAGCACCTCCTCGCCGAGCAGCACCTCCAGCACCGTCCGCAGGCGGGCGTCCAGCAGCATCCGGCGGGCGGGTTCGCTGATCCGGTGCGGCTGCATCACCCGCGGCCAGACGTGCAGCGGATCGGCGCCCGGGGTGTCCGCGGCGCGCGGCTCGAAGTGCCCGGGGACCGGGCCGCCCGCCCGCAGCGCGGCGAACTCCTCGCACAACCGCTCGATCTCATCGGCCTCGAAGAGCCCGCGTACGACCGTGAAGCCGTCCTCCTTGAAGCCGTCCCGGTACCGCAGCAGCCCCACGGGGTCCAGGAGGGGAGCGCCGGCGGCGCCGTTGCCCGAGACTGTCATGTGCGTACTCCTTGCATCGGGTGTCCAGGTCACCGACGCTAGGCCTCCGAGTCGCCGAGGAGGATGCCCGTGCGTGCTGACGGATTGCCCGGGACCGCTGAACGGGAGGGCGGCCAAGACCCCGCCCCGCCGCCGGGCCTGGTGGTGCTCGGCCACTTCGACCAGCCGCCCGGGTACGGCGTCAACCGGCCGCGGGGATCGGCGAGCTGGCTGTTCACCTGGACCACGGCGGGCCGGGGGCGGCTGTGGCAGGGCGCCGTCCGGACCTCGGCCGGCCCGGGCGACCTCGTCGTACTCGCCCCGGGTGTCCCGCACGGCTACGCCGTCGCGCCCGGCGCCCGGCACTGGGCGTTCTGGTGGGCGCACTGCCAGGCCCGCCCGTCCTGGACCGCCTGGCTGCGGCCGTACGCCACCGGCGACGGCACCTACGCGGTCCCGTCCGCCGCGTCGGGCCCGCACCGGCGCGTCGAGACGGCGTTCCGGCGGATGCTCGCCGACGCCCGCTGGCCCGGGAGCGGGGAGCCGCCCGACGCCGGGCCGCCGGACGGGCAGGTCGCCGTCGCCCACGGCAGCGCGGCCCGCGAACTGGCCCTGTGCGCGCTGGAGGAGATCGTCCTCCTCGCCACGGCCGGCGCCCGGCCGGCCGCCTCCGGCTCCGGGCTCGACGCACGGATCCACCGGGCCCAGGAACTGATCGCCGCCGACCCCGCCGCCCCGCACACCGTCCGCTCCCTGGCCGCGCACGTCGCCCTGTCGCCCTCCCGGTTCGCGCACCTGTTCACCTCCCAGCTCGGCCAGTCGCCGATGCGCGCGCTGCGCGAGGCCCGGCTGCGGCACGCCGCCCGGCTGCTGGAAGGCACCGCCCTGCCCGTGGAGCGCGTCGCCGCCGCCTCCGGTTTCGCCAGCCCGTTCCACTTCAACCGCGTCTTCCGCGAGCGCTACGGGGCCCCGCCCGGCGCGTACCGGACGGCACACGGCGGCCCGCCCGACGGTGGTCCCAGCGTTTCCGGATGACAACGGAAACCGGGCGAATACACACCATTAAAAGCGGGCGGACCGCGCGGAAATCCCTTTCACCGCGCTGGTTGACATTCTGTCAAAAGGCTTTGGCCGCACACGCAATGCACAAAACCGTGAGATCGCTTGTTCCCTGTTGCTGACCTGTGCAAAGGTGTGCGGTGCCGGCGTGCGGACACCACGCCCCCATTTCTAGTGCGCGAGGCCGCCGCGCTGGCATACCCCTTGGTATGGACTATATTCCGCAGGTCCTTGAGAGGAATGCAGTCGTGAACGACGCAAGTCCGTCGACATCACCGGCCCCGGCCCGCAGGTCCGGCGCGACGGACGAGCAACTGAGCGCCGAACTCAGGAAGTGGACGGGGGCTACCCCCGCGCTTCACCCCGTCGGCGAACTGCTGGACCGGCACTGGGAGGCGGCCTTCGCCTACGCCCGCCTGTGCGCCGACGGTCCGCGCGCGGCGGGCATGCTCACCACCGCCGCCTTCACCCGCATCTTCGGCGAGAGCCTGCGCCAGAACGGCCCGACCTCCGCCTGGCGCCCCCACCTGCTGGTGACCGTACGGCGCATCGCGGCCGAATGGGCCGGTGACCACAGACGCGACATGCTCCACCCGGACCTGCTGTCCCCGGCGGTGCAGGGGGAGCGGCCCGCCGCCCGGCTGCTGCCCCCGCAGCACCGGCGCCTGCTGTCCGGGGCGTTCCAGCGACTGCCCCAGTCCGCCCGCTGCCTGTTGTGGCACGTCGAGGTCGAGGCCGAACCGCTCGCGTCCCCGGCCGGACTGCTCGGCCTCGACGAGGACGGCGCCCGCGTGGAACTGGGCCGGGCCCGTGACCGGCTGCGCGAGGAGTGCCTGCAACTCCACCGCGAACTCGCCCCGGACGACGTGTGCCGGCGCTATCTGCGGCTGCTGGACGTGACGTATCGACGCGGCGGGCTCGACCTCGACCTCGATCTACGCGCGCATATCGAGGGCTGCGGGCACTGCGCCGCCGCGGCGGACCAGCTCGACCGGTTCAACCACGGCCTCGGCCCCGCCCTGGCGGAGGCGGTGCTGGGCTGGGGCGGCGAGGCGTACGCGCAGGGCCGGCTGCTCGCGGCGGAGAGCTCTGCGGAGACCTCCGGAGACCTCTCCGGAGAGACCTCCCCGCGGAGCGGGATGTCCGCGGGGCAGCCCGGAGGCGTGCCCGTGCCGCCCGTCCCGGCCGGTCCGGAGTCCGCCCGGACCCCGGCGGACCAGTCGTACGAGGAGACCTTCCCGGACCCCGTGCCGCTCGCCCGCGAGGTCTTCCCCGACCCCGTGCGGACCGCCCCGGGGACCGCCTCCCCGGATCCGGTCGCCCTCACCGGCACGATCGGGGAGTCGTTCACCGACCCGTCCGACCCGTCCGACCCGTCCGGCCCGCCCGGCCCGCCCGGCGCCGCCGTGCCGGGCCCCGCTGCCCGGACGCACGAGGATTTCCCGCCGCCGCCCACGGTCGCGCCCCGGGACCGGGACAGCTTCTCCGCCGCGCCCGGAGCACCGGCCCGGACCGGCACCGCCACCCCTGGCCCGCACACCCCCGGCCCGCCCACCGTCGGCCCCCGCACCGCCGCCCGCAGGTCCGCCCAGAAGGCGGCCCGCCGGGCCGCCCGGCGCCGCCACCTCACCGTGGGCATCCTGACGGTCGGCTCGCTGGTCGCCCTCCCCCTCGTGCTGTGGTCCGTCGGCACCTCGGACGACGGGTCGCCCGGCGGCGGGGGACGGTCCGCCGAGAAGTCACCCGACCCCGGCAAGAGCGGCTCGGCCAAGGACCCGTCCCGGGCCGGGGCGGGTGGCGCCGAGAAGGGCGCCCTGCGCGGCCGGCTGCACAACGTCGCCTCGGACCTGTGCGTCGGACTCGAAGGCGGCAAGGCCGTCAAGGGCGCGGAGGCCGAGCTCACCACCTGCTCCTCCGCCTCCGTCCAGCAGTGGACCTACGAGACCGACGGGCTGCTGCGCAGCGGCGCGGCCCCCGGCCTCTGCCTGGACTCGCGCCTCGGCTACTCGGTGCGGCTGGCCCCCTGCGCAGGCGCGTCCCAGCCGGACACCAGGAACGTCCGCTACGACTTCACCCTCCAGGGCGCCCTGGTGCCCCGCTGGGACCAGGACCTCGCCCTCGCCCCGGCCGCCACCGACGGCTCGGGAGCCCTGGTCGTCAAGGCCCGGGCGGACGACAGCGTCCAGCGCTGGGTGATCGACCCCTCCAAGGCCCGGCTGCGGATGCAGGCCGTCAACTGGGACGCCCCGCCGCGCCCCACCCCGACCCGCACCCCGGCCCCGCCGAAGAAGCCCGAGCCCGCACCGACACCGTCCGCGACCCGGCCGACCGCACAGCCGACGCCCAGCGGCCCGGCCCCCACCGCCCCGCCCTGCCACCCCCACGGCTCCTACTGCGACGAGGACGGCCGGTACGGCGACCCCGGCCACGGGTATCCGGGCTACGGCTACGGCGGGGGTTACGGGTACGACGGCTACGGCTACGGCGGCGGCTATGGGTACGACGGCTACGGCTACGACGGATACAGCGGCCACGGCTACGACGGCTACGACGTTTACAGCGGCTACGGCTCCGGCGACCGGCGCTGACCGGTCGTGCCCTCGACGGGACACGCCTGAACCGGACGTCCCGTCAGGGGCCGACGACCCTGAGTGACAGCCACAGCGCCACCACGGCCGGCACCAGCGCGGCCGGTACCGCGAGCAGGCCGAGCCGGGTGAACTCCCCGAGGCCGATCCGCAGCCCGTGCCGCTGCACGATCCGCCGCCACAGCAGCGTCGCCAGCGACCCGGCGTAGGTCAGGTTCGGCCCGATGTTCACGCCCAGCAGCACGGCCAGCACGGCACCGGGACCGGCCCCGGCGGTCAGCGGGAGCAGTACCAGCACCGCGGGCAGGTTGTTGATGAGGTTCGCCAGGACGGCGGCCAGCGCGGCCACGCCCAGCAGTGTCAGCAGGCCCGAGCCGTCGGGCAGCACCCGCCGGAGCGCGTCGGCCAGCCCTTGGTCGACGACCGCGCGCACGACGACCCCGAGGGCGAGCACGAACGCCAGGAAGGCCGGGGCCGCGGACCTCACCACCGTCACCGCCGTGGCCCGTCGCCGCAGCAGCGCCCGCCCCGCCAGGACCAGCGCACCGGCCAGCGCGGCCCACGCCGGCGCGATCCCGGCGGCGGAGGTCACGACGAACCCGGCGAGCGTGCAGCCCACGGTGATCAGCGCGAATCTCGGCAGCTCCGGGGGCCGCCCGGGCGCGGGGGAGGGGAGCGGGGCGTTCAGCTCGTCGTCGAAGAAACGCCGGAACACCAGGTACTCGGCGGCGATCGCGACCAGCCAGGGCAGCGCCATCAGGGCCGCGAACCGGGTGAAGCTCAGCCCGCTGGCCGTGAAGGCGAGCAGGTTGGTCAGGTTGGAGACCGGCAGCAGCAGCGACGCGGTGTTCGACAGATGGGCGCAGGCGTAGAGGTGGGGCCGGGCGTTCACGCCCATGCGGGTGGCGGTCGCGAGCACCACCGGGGTGAGCAGGACGACCGTGGCGTCCAGGCTGAGCACCGCCGTGACCACGGAGGCCAGGACGAACACCGCGGTCAGCAGCCGCGCCGGGCGTCCGGCCGCCCAGCGCGCCGTCCACGCCCCGCACGCGGTGAACAGTCCCTCGACGTCGCAGAAGTACGCCAGGACCAGCACGGCGGCGAGGAACCCGACCACGGGCCCCAGCCGCTGGATCTCCTCCCAGGCGTGGCCGGGCGTGATCACCCCGGTGGCGACGGCGAGCCCGGCGGCCGGGACCGCGAGCACGGCCTCGGGCAGCCCCCGGGGGCGCAGCACGGCCCAGGCGAGCACGGCGGCCAGCAGCGTCACGGACAGGACTTCGGCGAGCGGGGCGTTCAGGGCGAGGTCCTCCGGGACAGGATCAGATCGAGCCCGCCCATGAGAACAAGCGCCGGTAAGAGAACGGCAAGGGCTCCGCCCGGGTCAAGGGCCGCTGCCCGGCTCCAGCACCGTCAGGAACACCGAGGACGCGTTCCCGCCGACCGGGACCTCACCGGCCGTCCAGCGCACCTTCAGCGGCTTGCGCTCGTCCGGCGGGGTCACCAGCAGCGCCGCCGGGACGGCGGTGTCCGCGCCGCTCGTCTCGGGGCTGGCGTACCGCAGTCCCGCCCAGGCGCTGTCGCCCGGGGCCAGCCGCACCGTCGCCGGGTCGCCGGGGGTGCGCTTGGGGTCGGGGCCCAGCTGCCGGCCGGACGCGTCGACGAACGCGGCGCCCGGATAGCCGTACAGCGTGCAGGTGCGGGAGGAGACGTTGGTCAGCACCACGGGGAAGTTGCGCTGCCCCGCACCCGGATCCATACGGCCGACGGAGGCGCGCAGCTCATGGCTGTGGCACCGGGTGACGGTGGTGGTCGTCTGCTGCGAGACGGTCTGGGTACGGTTCTCGGTGCCGCAGGCGGCCAGCGGGCCGAGGAGCGCGAGCAGCCCCGCGCCTAAGGCCGCCCGGCGTACCGACGGGGATGATGTGGCCATGTCCTTCCGGGTTTCCTGCGTGCCCCGGGGGAAACAGGGCGGGGTCACGTCTCGTCGAGGAGCGCCAGTTCCGCCCAGATCGTCTTGCCCTCGGCGGTGTGCCTGCTGCCCCAGCGCTGGGTCAGCTGAGCGACCAGGAGCAGACCGCGGCCGCCCTCGTCCCAGGTCTTGGCCCGGCGCAGATGCGGAGCCGTGTGGTTGGTGTCGGACACCTCGCAGATCAGCGTGGACGCGTCGTGGATCAGCCGGAGCCGGATCGGCGGTGCGCCGTAGCGGATCGCGTTGGTGACCAGTTCGCTCACCACCAGCTCGGCGGTGAACGTGGCCTCCTGCATCCCCCAGCGGTCGAGCTGGTCGACGACCTGCTTGCGGATGGGCGCCACCAGCGCCGGATCGGCGGGGATGTCCCAGGTGGCGACCTGGGAGGACGGCAGACCCCGGGTGCGGGCGAGCAGCAGGGCCACGTCGTCGGCGGAGCCGCTCGGCGGCAGCAGTGTGTGCAGCACGCGGTCGCACATCTCGTCCAGCGAGCCGGAGGGTGCCGACAGGGCCTCGCGGAGCATGCGGAGACCCGCCTCGACGTCCCGCTCCCCGCTCGACAGCAGCCCGTCCGTGTGGAACGCCAGGACGCTGCCCTCCCGCAGCTCCACCTCGGCGGACTCGAACGGCAGCCCCCCGACGCCCAGCGGCGGTCCCGAGGGCAGGTGCAACTGCCGGGCCGGTCCGTCCGGCGGGACGATCAGGGGCTCGGGGTGCCCGGCCCGGGCCAGGGTGCAGCGCCGGGACACCGGGTCGTAGACCGCGTACAGGCAGGTCGCGCCGACCTCGCCGGCCGCGGCGTCGGTGCCGGACTCCCCGGAGAGCCGGACGACCAGGTCGTCGAGGTGGGTGAGGAGCTCGTCGGGGGCGAGGTCGATGTCGGCGAGCGTGCGGACCGCCGTACGCAGCCGGCCCATGGTGGCCGAGGCCTGGATGCCGTGCCCGACGACGTCCCCGACGACCATGGCGACCCGCATCCCGGACAGCGGGATCACGTCGAACCAGTCGCCGCCCACGCCGGAGCGGGTGGCGGGCAGATAGCGGGAGGCCGCCTCCACCGCCGCGGTGCGCGGCAGGGTGCGGGGCAGCAGGCTGCGCTGCAGCGCGAGGGTGGTCTCGCGCTCGCGGGAGTAGCGGCGGGCGTTGTCGATGCAGACGGCGGCCCGGGCCGTGACCTCCTCGGCCAGCAGCACGTCGTCGTCGGTGAACGGCTCGGGGCTGCGGAAACGCGTGAAGACCGCGACGCCGAGGGTCGTGCCCCGGGCCTGCAGCGGCACGGACATCGTCGAGTGGATGCCGTACTCCTGCACCCGCCGGAAGCGGACCGGGTCCCAGGCCAGCCACCGCTCCAGGTCGCCGGACGTCCCCGAGGCCACGACGGTGTGGCCCGCGACCAGCGAGGCGGCCTGCGGGGAGCTCTCGGGGTAGACGTCGACCTGGCCCGGCTTGGCGACGGCCTCGGGGCTGCCCTGGTTGACCGACTGGTGGGCGGCCCGGCGCAGGCTCACCGGCGGGCGAGGGGGCCCGGGGGACTCGCCGTCGTCCCCCTGTGCGTCGAGCAGGTCGACGCTGACGAAGTCGGCGAGCGCGGGGACGCACACGTCCGCCAGTTCCTGTGCCGTGCGGGTGACGTCTAGGGTGGTGCCGATGCGCACACTCGCCTCGTTGACCAGTTGCAGCCGCTCGCGTGAGCGGTACTGGTCGGAGAAGTCGTGGGCCGTCACGCACACGCCCCGCACCTGCCCCGACTCGTCGGTGAGCGGTGCGAGCCGGGCCAGCCAGGCGTGCGGCCCCCGGGTCTCGCCGCTGGCCTTCATGTAGGACTGCAGCTCCTGGCGCCGTCCGGTGCGCAGCACCCGGCGCAGGTACTCCTCCAGTTCGCGGTTCTGCGGGCGGCTGCCGATGTCCGTCGGCCGCAGCCCGCGCACTCGCTCGGCGGGCAGACCGAGGAGTGCCGCCATGGCCTCGTTGACCCCGCGCAGCCGCAGCCGCTCGTCGAAGATCATCGTCGCGCAGGGTGACTGCGTCAGGGCCGCCCGCACCAGCGGGTCCTCCGGCAGGTCCCGGTACGGCGCCACGGGCGGGGACACCGCGAGCCAGTCGGAGGCCTTCCCGGCGTCCGGCGGCCTGCTGTGGGCGACGACCCACACGGACACCGTGTGCCCGTCGCGGTGGCGCAGGTCGAGCGTGCCGCTCCAGCGGGCGTCCACGGGCACCGGGGCCTCGGCACCGTCGGCCAGCAGCCGGGCTGCGGGGCGGCCCACGACCTCGTCGGCCGTGTGGCCCAGCAGACGGCGGGCGCCCTCGCCCCACTCGGTGAGCGTGCCGTCGGCGGCGATGACGGCGCGTGCGGCCAGGCCATCGTCGAACGGCTCGTCCGGGCTCATCGTCGCCCCTCCATACGGACACTCACAGTGAACAGGGAGGTCACTTGCGTTCCAGACTAGTCGGAAGACGCCCGGCGTGGACGGGTAACCCCCATGCCGCCCGGTCCCGCCCCGCCCCGCCCGGCCCGGGCGGAGACCGGCGCGAAGCGGCCCACGGGACAGCAGGGCTCTGCCGCACCCTTGACGGCCCGATGTGACGCCTCAACAGAACCTGTTTGGTCGCGCTGAGTTGTGCTTGGTTCTGAGTCCCGATGCGGGAGACCCGCATGTCGGTCACGCGCGGATCGGTCCTGCTCGCCTCCGCGGCGGCCCCCGCGGCCGGAGCGCTGCCGGGCACCCCGCAGGCCCGGGCCGCCGAGGAGGAGCGCGGGACATCCGGACGCCGCACCGTCGCGCTCCGCGACGGTGCGGCGCTTCGCGCCGGCCGACCCCGACGGCGGCGCCGACCGGGGCGGCGCATACGCGGAGACCCGCCTCCCCGGGTACGACGACTCCGCCTGGCGCGAGGTCGCCGTCCCGCACGGCTGGAACATCGAGCAGACCCCCACGACCGCACACGGCACCACCGGCGGGCGGCACCGGTCTCCTCCCCGGCGGCCTCGGCCGGTACCGCCTGCCCTTCCACCGGATCGGGCGCGGACGTCGAGCTCGCTTCCCGGATCGTCGACGGCGCGGGCCGTACCCGACGATGACCAGCCGCCACCCGCACGAGGCCCGGGGCGCGCTCCGCGTCCGCCGGCCGGCGGCACCGGCCGGCTGAGCCCTGCGCGACGGTCCGGACGTGCGGTTGAACAGCTCGTCCTGTCCGGACCGTTGACGGCGCGTCACATGTGCCACAACCATGGCTTGCGTCCGCTCTGGGAGCGCTCCCATTTTGAGCGCCGCCCGTCCCTCCCCACAGGAGCCCAGACGTGAAACGACGCAGAACCGCCCTGCTGTCCCTGACAGCGCTCCTGGCGACCGCGCTCACCGCGCTGCCCTCCGCCCCGGCCGGAGCCGAGGAGATCGAGCAGGTCAGGAACGGCACCTTCGACACCACCACCGACCCCTGGTGGACGACCAGCAACGTCACCGCCGGCCTGTCCGACGGCCGGCTCTGCGCCGACGTCCCCGGCGGCACCACCAACCGCTGGGACGCCGCCGTCGGGCAGAACGACATCACCCTCGTGAAGGGCGAGACCTACCGCTTCTCCTTCAGCGCGACCGGCACACCCGCCGGGCACGTGGTGCGCGCGATCGTCGGCCTGTCCGTGTCGCCGTACGACACCTACCACGAGGTGACACCGCAGCTCAGCGTCTCCGGCGACACCTACGCGTACACCTTCACCGCGCCCGTCGACACCACCCAGGGGCAGGTCGGCTTCCAGCTCGGCGGCAGCGCCGACCCCTGGCGCTTCTGCATGGACGACGTGTCGCTGCTGGGCGGGGTGGAGCCGGAGCCGTACGAGCCCGACACCGGGCCCCGGGTCCGCGTCAACCAGGTCGCCTACCTGCCCGCCGGGCCCAAGAACGCCACCCTGGTCACCGACGCCACCACGAAGCTGCCCTGGGAGCTGAGGAACTCCGGCGGGAACGTGGTCGCCCGGGGCACCACCGTGCCGCGCGGGGTCGACGCCTCCTCCGGCCAGAACGTCCACTCGATCGACTTCGGCGCCTACCGCACCAAGGGCTCGGGCCTCACCCTCGTCGCCGACGGCGAGACCAGCCGCCCCTTCGACATCGACGCGAGCGCCTACGAGCGGCTCCGCCTGGACTCGGCGAAGTACTACTACACCCAGCGCAGCGGCATCGCGATACGCGACGACCTCCGGCCCGGCTACGGCCGCCCCGCCGGACACGTGGGCGTGGCACCCAACCAGGGCGACACCGCCGTGCCCTGCCAGCCCGGCGTCTGCGACTACACCCTGGACGTCAGCGGCGGCTGGTACGACGCCGGGGACCACGGCAAGTACGTCGTCAACGGCGGCATCTCCACGTGGGAACTGCTCAGCACCTACGAACGCGCCCGGCACGCCCGCACCGGCGACACCGGCAAGCTCGGCGACGGCACCCTGGCCATACCCGAGAGCGGCAACAAGGTCCCGGACCTCCTCGACGAGGCCCGCTGGGAGCTGGAGTTCCTGCTGAGGATGCAGGTTCCGGAAGGGAAGCCGCTGGCGGGCATGGCCCACCACAAGATGCACGACGAGCAGTGGACCGGCCTGCCGCTGATGCCCCACGACGACCCGCAGAAGCGCGAACTGCACCCGCCGTCCACGGCCGCGACCCTGAACCTGGCGGCCACGGCCGCGCAGGCGGCCCGCCTGTACCGGCCGTACGACAAGGCGTTCGCCGGCAAGGCGCTGACGGCCGCCCGCAAGGCCTGGGCGGCGGCGCTCGCCCACCCCGACCGCCTCGCCTCCGAGAGCGACGGCGTCGGCGGCGGCGCCTACGCCGACAGCGACGTCAGCGACGACTTCTACTGGGCGGCGGCCGAGCTGTACCTCTCCACGGGGGAGAAGCAGTTCGAGGAGTACGTCCTGAAGTCCCCGGTCCACACGGCCGACCTCTTCAAGCCCGTCGGCTTCGACTGGGCCCGCACCGGCGCGGCGGGCCGGCTCGACCTCGCCACCGTGCCGAACCACCTGCCCGGCCGGGACGCGGTGCGCCGCTCCGTCGTCCAGGGCGCCGACCGCTACCTGGCCACCCTGAAGGCCCAGCCGTACGGCATGCCCTACGCGCCGGACGGCAACAAGTACGACTGGGGCTCCAGCCACCAGGTCCTCAACAACGCCGTCGTCCTCGCCACCGCGTACGACATCACCGGCGCCTCCAAGTACCGGGACGGCGCGCTGCAGAGCATGGACTACATCCTCGGCCGCAACGCGCTGAACATCTCCTACGTCACCGGCTACGGCGAGGTCAGCGCCCAGAACCAGCACAGCCGCTGGTACGCCCGCCAGCTCGACCCGAACCAGCCGAACCCGCCCCGGGGCACCCTCGCCGGCGGACCGAACTCGAGCATCCAGGACCCCTACGCACAGAGCAAACTCCAGGGCTGCGTCGGCCAGTTCTGCTACATCGACGACATCCAGTCCTGGTCGACCAACGAGCACACGATCAACTGGAACGCCGCCCTGACCCGCATGGCCTCCTTCGTGGCGGACCAGGGATAACAGGGACGACCGCCTGCTACCGGAGGGGTCCGCACGACAGGACGCCTCCGGCAGCCGCGCGTAGCCTGGTGGCATGCACGGGGTGCGGGTCGGCGACGTCGAGGTCGCGTACGACCGGGCCGGCCAGGGGCCGCCCCTCGTGCTGGCGCACGGCGCCACCAGTGACTCGCGCCTGTTCCGCTGGCAGATCGAGGACCTGGCCGACGCGTTCACCGTGGTCGCCTGGGACGAACCGGGCGCCGGCCGCTCCTCCGACGTCCCGCCCTCCTTCGGGCTGGCCGACTACGCCCACTGCCTGGCGGCCGTGATCGAGGACGTGGGCCTCGGCCCCGCCCACGCCCTCGGCCTGTCCTGGGGCGGCACCGTCGTCCTGGAGCTGTACCGGCTCCACCCCCGGCTCGTGCGCACGCTGCTCCTCGTCGACGCCTACGCCGGCTGGAAGGGCTCGCTCCCCGCGGCGGAGGTGCGGTCGCGCATCGAGGGCGCCGAGCGGATGCTCGCGGTCCCGGCCGAGGAGTTCGCCCCGACCGTGCCGGGCCTGTTCGCCGGGCAGCCGTCCGCCGAGGCCGTACGGCTGCTGTCCGTGATGTCCGCCGACACCCGCCGGCAGAGCATGCGGACGCAGCTGACCGTCATGGCCGAGGCCGACCAGCGCGACCTGCTGCCCGGGATCGCGGTGCCCACGCTGCTGCTGTGGGGCGAGCTCGACGCGCGCTCCCCGGTGGAGTCCGTCGCCCGCGCGTTCCTGGAGGCGATCCCGGAGGCCACCCTGGTGGTGCTGCCGGGCGTCGGCCACCTCAGCAACATCGAGGCCCCTGAGCCGTTCAACCGCACCGTCCGCGAATTCTGCCGCTCCCGTTCCTGACGGGCCCGGCCCGGCCACCGCACGACGCATGGCCGCCCGCTGCCCCGGCGGTCGGCGCGAGCCGCCCGGACGCCGCACCCGGTCGCCCTCCGCCGGAGGATCAGGCCGGGGAGCGGCGCGCCACCGGCGACCCGGCGGCGCCCGCCGCCCGTGTTCTCCCGCTCGTCGACGGCGTCCTGGTCATCGCGGCCGCGCCGTGCCCCGGGGGCCCGGACGGCGAAGCGCTCCCGGCGGCCAGGTCACGCGCATCGGACGCGGGGCCGTCGCCACGTCCCTGCCGGGCAGCACGACCGTGCCGCAGCGCCGGCAGCGCCTCCCGCCCGCGCGGGCGGGCCTCGCCGCGCCTCTGCCGACTCTCTGCGGGTACCGTTCGATCACTGCCCTGAGCTGCGGATATTTACGAGTCAGTACCCGAGCGGTACCGTGAAGGCATGCCAGCTCTCAACGTGGAGTTCAGCGACCGCGAGCTCGAGGACCTGCGGCAGATCGCCAAGGAACGCGGTACGTCCATGAAGGCGCTCGTGCGGGAGGCGGCCGCCGCCGACATCGCCCGCCACCGGGCGCTGCAGGAGGGCGCCGAGGCCTTCCGCCGGTTCTTCTCGGCCCACGCCGACGAGTTCGCCGCCGCCTTCCCCGACGACGAGCCGCCCGCCAAGGGCGAGGGCCGGGCCGCCTGACCCATGGCGCCGGTCCTCCACATCGACGTGCCCTGGCTGCTCCAGCGCCACGAAGAGGTCCTCCCGGACCAACCCGTGATCAACGACTTCTCGGCGCTGGTGGCCGCCGTCGCCCGGCACCGCGTCGACCCGCCGCGCCTCGGGGTGGACTCCGACGCGGCCTGGCGGGCCGCCGCGCTGCTGCACACCCTCGCCGTGCTGCGCCCGCTGCCCTCGGCCAACGCCCGCTTCGCCTGCGCGACCGCCGTGGCGTACATGTTCGTCAGCGGCGTCGGCATCGACCCGCCCTACGGCGCCCTGGTCGACCTCGCCCGCGACCTGATGTCCGGCACCACCGACGTCTACGGCGCGGCCGACCGGCTGCGTTCCTGGCAGATCTGAGCCGGGGGGCGCACGCCGGGCGCGTGCGCGGCACACGCGCCCGCGGGGTGCCCGATGCGACCGGGGCGTCTGGAATGTCGAAAACGGGTGCGAGCCACGTGCGCGCGTTCGACTTCTGACTTTCTGTCAATGGCGCGGATGTGGTCCGTGCGCCTTGTTGCTGGTGTGGGGGTTGTGCAAGAGTGCAACGCGCGTGCGGGGGGAATGGCCGGGTGTCGCACGCGATGTGCAGACCGACTCCGATTCACCGCCGGTGAATTCCCACCTCCCGCGCCGCCCCAAAAAGGTACGCACCAACCGGGCTTCCTTTTTCGGCGACAGAACTTCTGTGTCACATGCGTGGGAAGGAACCATCTCAGTGCCCACCCCCCACCCCCCTCGTCCTCCGTATCCCCCGCCCGGCGGGGATCCCGGGGAATCCGACGAAAGCCTCGCCGCCCGGCTGAGAGGCAGCCCGCAGGGCGGAGTCGCCGCCCATTCCGTGGCGCTGCTGATGGCACGGCACTGGCAGTCGGTCCACGACTACGCGGTCATCTGCCTCGCCTCTTCGGCGCAGGTCGCCTCGATGGTCACCGGAACGGCGTTCCACCGGACCCTCAACCGCCTGGCCTTCGGGGAGTCGGCCGCGGCCCTGCGCCCGGCGCTTCTGGTGACCGTGCGCGACACCATCCGGGAGTGGTCGGGCGACGATCGGATATCGGCCGTTCTGCCCGCACTGCAGAAACCCGCCGGAGGGCGCGGACTGCGCGCCGCGACGACCATGACACCCGAAAATCGCGTCGTCGCGGAGCGGGCATTCCAGGCACTCCCCTCCGCCGCACGCTGTTTGCTCTGGCACGTCGAGGTCGAAGCCGATCCCATAAACGTCCCCGCCGGACTCCTGGGCATGGATACCGACCTCGCGTCGGCCGCACTGGAACAAGCGCGTGACAAATTCCGCGAGGGGTGTGTAAGGGCCCATCGTGAACTCGCGCCCACCCAGGATTGCCGCTTCTACAACCGCCTGCTCGACGTCCCGATCCGCCGGGGCGGCGCACTGCTGCCGGACGTCCAGGAGCATCTGGCGGAGTGCCGCTACTGCCGGAACGCGGCCGAACAACTGAGCCACTTCGAGGGATCCCTCGGCCCGCTGATCGCCGAGGCGGTCCTCGGCTGGGGCGCCCGCCGCTACCTCGACTCCCGGTGGGGCCGGGCCCCGCACGGCACGAAGGGCGCCCGCACCGGCGGGCGCGGCGGCGGCCGGCGGGCCGGCGGGCGGCGGCCCCGGCTGCTGGCCCGGATCCCCGCGCCCGGGCGCCGGATCCCGGGCGCGCGCGTCCCGCAGGCGCTGCGGTCCTCGCGCGCGCTGCTCACGGGCGTGGGCGCGGTCTCCGCCGGAGTGCTGGCGACCGTGCTCATCATCAGCGCCTCGCCCTACGACGGCGACGAGGCCGACCCGGCCGGTTCCAGCGCCGCCGCCGGCGGCAAGGGCGCCACGTCCGTGTCGCCGCCCGGCACGGCCGGGCTGCCCACCGGGGCGGGCGTCACCCGGCTGCGCAACACCGGCGCCGGCCTGTGCCTCGACATCAGGGACCTGCCGAAGGAGGGCGCGGCGGCGAAACTGGCGGAGTGCTCCACGGTGTGGACCCAGCAGTGGACGTACGAGAAGGACGGGCTGCTGCGCAGCGTCGCCGATCCGGGACTGTGCCTGGACTCGCACAAGGACGCCGGCGTCGTGATTCTCGGTACCTGCGCCGACGAGGATGCCGAGCGGGGCGGCGACGTGCGCTACGACCTCACCGTGCAGGGCGAGTTGCTGCCCCGCTGGGACGAACAGCTCGCCCTCGCCCCCGCCGACGACGAACCGGACTCGGACATCGTCGTCAAGGTCCGGGACCGCTCCCGCGGCCAGCGCTGGCGGGCCGAGCCCATGCCGACGGCGGCGGGGTCCCTGTCGATCGAGGAGCGCGAGAGCCCGGCGGCACGGCAGGTGACCGTGCCGGACGACCGCCGGCAGTGACCACGGGCCCTCGCGCCCCGGCGGGGCCGCCGCGCGGCGGCCCCGCCGTCAGACCGGGCCCTCGACGAGGTCGGACGCCTCGATCGTGCCCGGTGTGGCGTGCCCCGACAGGGCGAGGGTCAGGTCGAGTTCGGCCAGCAGGCAGCGGATGACGTGCTCGACGCCCGCCTGGCCGTCGAGGCCGAGGCCGTACACGTAGGGGCGGCCGACCAGGACGGCGCGGGCGCCGAGGGCGAGCGCCTTGAAGACGTCGTCCCCGCTGCGCACGCCGCTGTCGAACAGGACGGTCAGCCGGTCGCCGACCGCCTCGGCCACGCGGGGGAGCGCGTCGGCCGCCGCGACGGAACCGGCGACCTGCCGGCCGCCGTGGTTGGAGACGACCACCCCGTCCATGCCGGCGTCCGCGGCCAGCCGCGCGTCGTCCGGGTGCAGCACGCCCTTCAGGACGATCGGCCCGTCCCAGTTCTCCCGCAGGAACGCCAGGTCCGGCCAGGACTTGGCCGGGTCGGCGAACAGGCCGACGAAGTGCATCACGGCCGCGTTCGGATCCTCGTGCACGGGCTTGTCCAGACCCGCCTGGAACGCCGGGTCCGTGAAGTAGTTGGCCGTGCCGACGCCCCGCAGGAACGGCAGATACGCCTGGTCGAGATCGCGGGGCCGCCACGACAGCAGCGGCGTGTCCAGGGTGACGACCAGCACGCTGAAGCCGGACGCCTTCGCCCGCTTCAGGAAGCTGCGGGCCACCTCCGGGTCCTTCGGCCAGTAGAGCTGGAACCACCGTTCGGCGTCGCCCATCGCCTCCGCGACCTGCTCCATGGGCGTGCTGGACGCCGAGGACAGGATGTACGGCACGCCCTGCGCGGCGGCGGCCCGGGCCGCCGCCGGCTCGGCGTCCGGGTGCATGATCGACAGCACGCCGACCGGGGCCAGCGCGAGGGGCGCGGGCAGCGCGCGGCCCAGTACCTCGACCGACAGGTCCCGCTCGTGCACGTCCCGCAGCATGCGCGGCACGATCCGGCGGCGCTCCAGGGCCGCGCGGTTGGCCCGGGCCGTGCTGCCGTTCCCCGCGCTGCCCGCCACATAACCGACCGGGCCGGGACCGAGCCGCCGCTCGGTCAGCTCCTCCAGCCGGGTCAGGTCGGTGGGCAGCCGCGGAACGGCCCCCGTCATGCCGTTGAGGTAGATCTCGTACTGGAAATCCGCCCAGTGCTTGCCCACCGTACGTACCCGCCTCTCGTCGTCTCCTCGTCGAGACCGTGCCGTGGGGGCCGACGATACCGAGCGGTACGGCCGGTGGTGGGTCAGGGGCGGACCGCCGTGTCGAGGACCCGGGCGAGTGCCTGCGGCTGCGAGAACATCGGCCAGTGACCGGTGTCCATCGTCACCAGCTCCCAGCTGTCGCCCGGCAGCAGCGCGGCCACCGCCGGCAGCGGCTCCTCGCCGTCGAGCAGGCACTTCACATACGTCACCGGCAGCTCGCCGAGGGAGCGGGCCAGCACGGCCGGTTCGGTGAGCGTGACGCCCGGGTGCGGCGTCGCGCCGGCGATCCTGGCGATCTGCTCGTCCGTCAGATCCTGGCCCGCGTAGTCCTCCGGGCCGAGCGGCGGCCAGAGCCCGTCGTGGTCGGCGATGGCCCGGCGGACGCCCTCGCTCGGCCAGCCCGACAGGAACGACTCCCCGTCCACCGGCACGTTGGCGTCGACGAAGACCACGCGCCTCAGCCGGTCCCCGATCCGCCCGGCCGCCTGCCCGACCGGGATGCCCGCGTAGCTGTGCCCGACCAGGACCACGTCCCGCAGGCCGAGGCGCTCCACCTCCTCGACGACGTCCCGCACGTGCGCCTGCTGTCCCGACGGCTGGATGTCCCGCTTCTCGGCGAGGCCCGACAGCGTCAGCGGATGGACCCGGTGTCCGGCGTCGCGCAGGTGCGCGGCCACCTCGTCCCACGCCCAGGCCCCGAGCCACGTCCCCGCGACCAATACGAAGTCAGTCATGCCGGCCAACCTAGCCGGAGGGTCCGACAACGCCGGCCGTGCTCAGAGACGGGCCGCACCCGTGGGCGGCCCGTCCTCCTCCGGGCCCCGCGCGGGGTCCGGCCCCGCGTCCGGTCCCCGGGCCCGGACCCGCCGCACGTCCTCCAGGAAGTCGCGCAACTCGGGCAGCCAATCGCCCGTGTGACGCTGGATCAGGCGGACGCACCGCGCCAGTGCCTCGCTGCGGCTGCGGGCGACGCCGCCCGCGATCAGGGTGTCGAGGACCTGGCGCTCCGGCTGGCACAGCCGCGTCATGACGGGCGCGGCCACGTGCGTGAAGAGGGCGCGCCGGCCGCCGCACTCCACGCCCCAGGACCCCTTCCGGCGGAACCGGTGCTCGCCCTCGCGGGCTGCGGCCGTCCGCTCCTCGCGCGTGCGCTCCCGGAACTCCTGCATCCGGCTCTCCAGGGCCGCCTCCCGCTCGGCGGCCGGAACGTCCTCGGCCAGCCGGGGTGCGGGGATGCGGCCGACCACGGTGATCTCCTCCCGGTCGACCGTGACCTTGGCCGGTCCGTCGAAGAGGCCGTCGGGAAGGCGGCCGGCGAACCAGCCGCGCAGTTGCTCTCGCTGCTCGTTCGTCATCCTGTAATGACCAATACTCGGCGGGACCATGAACGCAAGCGGTTGCAAAGTGGTCGGCGGAGAGCGGAATCGGAATGTTTCCGGCCTATTAACGAGCGCATGAAAATCGGCCATCTGGCCGCTTCATGCCCCCGCGGCCCGTGCGGCTACCGGCTTCCCGTGCGCCGATTCCGTAACTTCACGCCACTGATTCAATACGCAATGTTACTGAAACCCGTAGGTTCGATGTGTGTTTCGGCGGCGGACTCGGCAGACTCGCGCTCGCCGTCCTGGGCACCGACCGAGCACGGGCCGGCACACCCTGTAATCGAGCGGAAGGATGCACACAATGCGGACCACCGCGCGCTGGGCCACGACTCTCGGACTGACGGCCACCGCCGTCTGCGGACCCCTCTCCGGGGCCGCCCTCGCCGAACCGGGTCAGGCCCCCACCGCGCTCTACGCCCCGTCTGCCCTCGTTCTCACGGTGGGCCACGGAGAGAGCGCGATCTCCGCGACTCCGGAACGCGCGGTCACCCTGTCCTGCGCCCCGAGGCCGTCGGGCACCCACCCGGCCGCCGGGCCGGCCTGCGCGGACCTGCGCGGCGTCGGCGGGGACTTCGACGCCCTGACCGCCAAGGAGGGCGTGATGTGCACCAAGCAGTACGACCCGGTGGTCGTCACCGTCGACGGTGTCTGGCAGGGGCAGCGCGTCTCCTATGAGCGCACCTTCTCCAACGACTGCATGAAGAACGCCTACGGCTCGGGCGTCTTCTCCTTCTAGGGGGTCCCTCGGGGGACAGCCCTTCCGAGACCGGGATCGCGCCGCACCGTGAACCCACGGCGGGCCGTGGCTGGGGAGCCGGGCCGCTGTCACGATCGGTGGCGATCTCGTACAAGGGGGCCGGCGGGCGGAGTGGGGCCGCCCGCCGGCCCCTGGGCGTTCGTCCCTACGCCCGGTCGCGGTGGCTCGTGTCGCACCACGGATACCGCCGGCTGCGGCGGCAGGTGCACAGGGCGACCCGGAAGCGGTCGGAGGAGACGACGGAGCCGTCCTCCAGCTCCACCTCCACCGGGCCCTCCATCAGCAGCGGGCCCTTGCGCTGGACCGCCACCCGGCGCACGTCCCCGGAGCGGCCGGACGGGGCGGCCCGCTCGGGTGCGGGATCCCGCTCTGCGGCGGGGTCCCGCTCAGACGGGGAGTTCGGCACGGACCACCACCAGCTCTTCCATCGTGTCGGCGGCCGACAGCAGCCCCCGCTCCCGCAGCCAGCGCTCCCGGCCGCGCAGCACCGGCCCGAACGCGATCCGGTGCCGCCGGGTCACGGAGGCCTTCAGTCCCGCCGTACGCAACTGCCCGACGGTCAGGTCCGGGCCGCTGAGCGCCGACTGCACCAGCAGCAGCACCCCGCCCGGACGCAGCAGCGCGGGCGCCTCCCGGCAGAGCCGGTCCACGACCATCCGCCCGTCCCCGCCCGCGTCCCAGGCCCGGGCCGCGCCGCGCGGCAGACGGTGACCGTCCGGCGCCGGCACGTAGGGCGGGTTCGCGAGGATGAGGTCGAAGGTCTCCTCGTGCACGGGCTCGAAGAGGTTGCCGTGCCGGATCCGGACCGGGAGCCCGGCGATCCGGGCGTTGAGCCGCGCGGCCCACACGGCGCTCCAGGACACGTCCACGGCGGTCACCCGTCCGCCCCTGCGCGCGGCCTCCAGGGCCAGGGCGCCGGTCCCGGTGCCCACGTCGAGGACCTCCGCGCCCGGGCGCAGCGGTTCGTCGGCCAGGGCACCGGCCAGCAGCTCGGTGTCTTCCTGCGGGGCGTACACGCCCGGGGGTACCAGTGCAATCACGGACGTCGAGTACCCCCGCGCTCAGGAGATATAGGTGACTTCCTGAGCAAGTGGTGCACGAAGTGACGAACGGGATGCGCGCCAGTCGGCGAGCAGCCGGGCGCCGAAGCGCTCCTCGACGAACTCGGTGGCGTCGATGCCGAACGCCACGTCCGCCGCGAGATGGGGTTCCTGCTCCAGCAGACCGCCGATGACGTCGTGCCGCACGACCTGCTCGTGCACCGCGTCGGCCTCGACGTGCTCGTCGTAGAAGTGCTCGGCGGCGGGCCCCGCGCCCGTGCGGCGCATCGCCTCGGCGAGCCGCCGCGAACCCGGCGACGAGGTGATCTCGACCGTCGCGAAGTGCCCGACCAGGGCGCCCCTGAGCGCCCGGTGCAGTCCGAACAGGGACATGAGGTTCACGGTGAGCAGGGCCTCGGCGCACGCCGCGTCGAGATAGCGGCCGTAAGTGGTGTCCAGGCCGAGGTCCGTCATCAGGTCCGCGAACAGGCGGGCGTGCACGCGGTCGGCGCGGCCCCCGCCCCACTCGTCGAACTCGACCGCCGCCATCCCCGCCTTCGCCCGGCCCCACAGCCGGGGCAGCACCCAGGCGTGCGGGTCCGCCTCCTTGAGGTGGTACAGGGAGCGCTGCGCCGCGTACTCGCGCAGATGCCACAGCTCGCCCTCGTCGCGCAGGAAATGGCTGACGCCCGTGCCGTCGACGGGCTCGACCAGCAGGGCGGCCAGCGCCTCCTCCACGCTGTCGTGGACCCGGGCGTCGGCGCGCAGGGCGGACAGGAAGCGGTGCTCCATGGCCGCGCGGACGCGCAGCAGGTCCGGGTCCCACTCGTGCTCCGGGGGGATGCCCGCGAAACCGCGGTAGTGCAGCTCGTAGCACAGGTACAGGGCGAGCTGGAGGTCCTCGCCGTACACCTCGGCCCGGGCGACGTCCTCCAGCCGGGGCAGCCGGCCCGCGCCCCGCAGATGGGCCTCGACGCCCCTGCTCAGCGGGCCGCGGGCGGTGGGAAGTCGTGGTTCTTCGTGCTCCATGGGCGCGGAGTACCCCGTGGGGCCGTGGTCACCCCCTCCGCGTGACGAGGGCCCCGAGGGGTAGTCCGGCACGTCATGAAGGCACTCGTGGTCAACTGCGGAGCGTCCGCCGGGGCCGCCGCCGCAGTGATCCGGGCCCGCCCGGTCCGGCTCAGTCCCCTTCGGAGCGCTCCTGCGCGCCGGTGTTCGGGGTGATGGCGTCCCCGGCCTCGCCCCGGCGGCGGCGCTGCGCGGCGGAGTCGGTGGTGCGGGTCTCGGCGTCCTCCACCTCGCGGAGGACCTCCTCGAGTGCCGTCTCGGGCTGCTCGCCGGTGCCGGTGGTGTCCTTGTCCCGGGTGCGGTCGCTGTCGTGGGACACGGGATCTCCTTCCTGCGTGCGGTACTGACTGCGTCCTCTGCGCGGGTGTGCGCGCCGGTCAGCTGCCGGCGGTCGCGATGCGCAGCGGTACGGGTTCGGGTACGGACGCCTCCTCGGTGCGCCGGGTCACCTCCGCCCACCAGGACGGTCCGTCCTCGATGTGGCGCAGCAGCACGCCCTCGCGGATCGCCCAGGGGCAGACGGTGAGCGACTTGAGGCCGGTCAGCTTCATCGCGGTGTGCCCGACGACCGCGCCGGCCAGGCTCTGGGCGGCGCGCGGCGCGGAGATGCCGGGAAGGCGCGCCCGGTCGGCGGCGGGCAGGGCGGCGAGCTGTGTGATCGCCTCGCGCAGGTCCGCGCGCCGCATCTCCCGGTCCACGAAGGGACCGTGACGGCCCGGCGCGGCGCCGCACAGCCGGCCCAGCTGCTGGAAGGTGCGGGAGGTGGCGACCGCGGTGCGCGGCCCCTCCCAGCGGATCCGGGCCGCGACGTCCCGCAACTGGTGGCGCACCTTGCGGCGCAGCGCCCGCACCTGCTCGGGCGACGGCGGGTCCGCGTCGTCGAAGAACTCGTGGGTGAGCCGCCGCGCGCCCAGCGGCAGCGAGGCCACGAAGTCCGGCAGCCGGCCGCGCCCGAAGGCGACGTCGAGCGTGCCGCCGCCGATGTCGAGCAGCGCGAGCGGGCCCGACCGCCAGCCCATCCAGCGGCGCGCGCCGAGGAACGTCAGCTCGGCCTCGACCTCGCCCGGCAGGGTGCACAGGTCCACGCCGGTACGGGCCCGGACGGTGTGCAGCACCTCCTGGCGGTTCGGCGCGTTGCGCACCACCGCGGTCGCGAACGCCGGCGGCCCGGCCGCACCCCAGCGGGCGGCCGTCCTGCTGGCCTCCGCGACCGCGTGCACCAGCTGCTCCACGGCCCGGTCCGGAATGGGTCCCCCCGGTGGGACCTGCTCGGACAGCCTGAGGCGCCACTTGGCGGTGTGCACGGGGAGCGGCACCCCGTCCGCCGCGTCCGCGACCACCAGTCTGACCGTGTTCGATCCCACATCCACCACGCTGATTCGCATGCGCGGTGGGTACCCAGTTCGGCGCCGTACCAACGATGCGGTGTGCCGCCGACGGCGAAGACGCGCCACCCGTGCGGGACCGGGGCCGCCGCGTCCCCGCGCTCGGCGGCCCCGGTCCCGCGCGCCCGCGGTCACAGGTGCACGACGGGCGCCGCCCCGGCGTCCTGCCGCGGCACCCCGCGCCGGTACAGCACCAGCGCGATCAGCGCGCCCGCGGCGAAGAACACGGCCGACCACCAGAAGGCGGTGGTGTAGCTCTCGATCGTCGCCTGGGCCCGCACCGCCCCGCTGCCGGGGTCGCGGCCGGTCAGGTAGTCGGTCGCCGCGCTCGCGGCGAGGGTGTTCAGCAGGGCCGTGCCCACCGAGCCGCCGACCTGCTGCATAGCGTTGACGACGGAGAACAGTCCGGTGGCGGCCAGGAGCGTGCCCGGCACGTCCAGCTTGGCGCCCCGGGCGTCGCGGTGGTGGTGCAGCAGGAGCGAGCCGCCCGCGAACGCCACGACGGCGATGACGACGTTGACGTAGAGCGTCCAGCGCCAGTCGAGGGCGTCGGTCAGGATGCCGCCGAGCAGCAGGCCCACCGCGCCGCCGGCCCCGGCGACGGCGCCGTAGACGCTGAAGGCGCGGGCGCGTTCCCGGGCGTCGGTGAAGGTCGTGTTCAGCAGCGGCAGTGCGGCGGGGGCCAGCAGCGCGCCGAAGACGCCCTGCAGGGCGCGGGCGACGACCAGCATCTCGAAGCCGGTGGCGCCGCCGCCCAGCGCGGAGGCCGCGGCGAAGCCCACGATGCCCACGAGGAAGGCCGGTTTGCGGCCGAACAGATCGGCGATCCGGCCACCGAGCAGGAGCAGGAGCAGGAGCAGGGCAGCGAAACGGCAACGTTTCGCTGGGAGGGTGGGGGAGTGCGCCGCGTCACGCCATCTGGCGTCGCACCAGCTCGTGCAGCCGCCCGTTGGTGTCGGCGAGCAGCTGGGCGGGCGGGCCCTGCTGGATGACCTTGCCGTCCTCCATCACCACGACCCGGTCGGCGTCCATCACCGTCGACAGGCGGTGCGCGATGACGACGCGGGTGGCGTTGAGGGCCTTGGTGCTCTCGATGACCGTGCGCTGCGTCTCGTTGTCGAGGGCACTGGTCGCCTCGTCGAAGAAGAGGATCCGCGGCCGGCGGATCAGCGCCTGCGCGATCATCAGCCGCTGGCGCTGCCCGCCGGAGACGGCGCCGCTGCCCGAGACGATGGTGTGCAGGCCCATCGGCATCCGCTTGATGTCCTCCGCGAGCCCGGCCATCTGAGCCGCCGCCATCGCCTCCTCCGGCGTGTACGGCTCGGTGCCGCAGATGACGTCGAGGATCGAGCCGGTGAACGGCTGCGCGTGCTGCAGCACCACACCGCACTGGCGGCGCACCGCCGACTGGTCCAGGGCCGCCAGGTCCTGGCCGTCGTACAGCACGCTGCCCGACACGGGACGGTCGAAGCCGATGAGCAGGCGCAGCAGCGTCGACTTGCCGCAGCCGCTCGGGCCGACGATCGCGACGAACTCGCCCGGCCGCACCTCGAACGACACGTCGTCCAGGACCAGCGGACCGTCGTCCGCGTACCGGAAGGACACCCGCCGCGCCTCGATCGCCCCGGTCAGCGGCCCGGGCCGGGTGCTCGCCGCGCGCACCTCGGGCGTCGCGTCCAGCACCGGTTTGATCTCCTCGAACAGCGGCAGCGCCGCCACGGCCGAGACGAAGGCGCCCGTCAGCTGGGTGACGGAGGTCAGCAGCATCGTCACCGAGGTGTTGAAGGTGAGGAACGCCGCCGCCGACATCGTGCCCCGGGCCGGGCCGGCCAGCAGCATGAACATCAGCAGCGTGCACAGCGGCAGGTACACCGCGCCCAGCACCGAGGTGATGTTCTTGATGCGGCCGGCCTTCTGCTGGAGTTCCCGGCTGCGCGCGAACTCCGACGCCCAGGCGGCGTACGCGTAGTTCTCCGCGGCGGCCACCCGCAGCTTGGGCAGGCCGCGCAGCGTCTGGAACGCCTGGTTGTTCAGCTTGTTGGAGAGCACCACCAGCCGCCGCTGCCAGCGCACCTGCCACAGCCCGAGCCCCAGGAACACGGCCGCGATGACCACCAGCATGGCGATCGCGGCCATCGCCATCGGCACACTGAACCACAGCAGCAGACCGAGGTTCATCGCCCCGACCGTCACCGACTGGGCGACCGTCGGGCCGACGCCCGCCAGCAGCCGGCGGATCGAGCTGATGCCCATGGCCGCGCTGGCCAGTTCGCCGGTGGAGCGCTCGGTGAAGAACTTCGTCGGCAGCCGCAGCAGCCGGTCCCACACCGCCGGCTGGAGCGTGGCCTCGATACGGCCCTCGAGCCGCAGGATCGTCAGGTTCTGCAGCAGCATGAAGGCCGCAGCCACCACGCTGCTGAGCATCACCGCCAGGCACACCTGCACGATCAGGTCCGTCTGCGCCTTCGGCACGAACTCGCCGAGCACCTTGCCCGTCGCGATCGGCACCAGCGCGCCGATCGCCACCGTGACCAGACCGCTGAGCAGCAGCGCCGCCAGGTCGCCGCGCATGCCGCGCACACAGAACCGCAGCAGCCTCAGCGGGCTGAGCCCCCGCTCGGGCAGCGGGCGGTAGAACATCACGGCGCGCGGCTCGAACTCGTCGGCGTTCGCCTTCTCCACCGGCGTCTCGCGCCCGGTGGAGGGGTGGACCGCGACATAGCCGCCGCGCCGCCACAGCAGCGCCACCGGCGCACCCGACAGGGCGCGGTGACCGACCAGCGGCCCGACGTTGTCCCGCCACCAGCGCCCGTCCAGCCGTACGGCGCGGGTGCGGACCCGGGAGGCCAGGGCGATCTGCTCGACCGGGTCGAGGCGGTCGCCGCCTGTGCCCTTCTGGGTGGGCTCGGTGAGGCTGATGCCCGCCGCCTGCGCGACCAGCCGGCACGCCGCGTACGTGGCGTCGGCGTCGGCCGCGGTGGCGCGCTTCGAGGACCGCTTGCCGATCGAGGCGAGCAGCGTCCGGTCGGCCTGGGCGCGGACCGCCTCACCGGCTTTGATGCCCTCGGCCGTGCGCGTCTCGTGGGTGCGCTCCAGCTGCTCGATCCAGCGGTCCAGGGTGGTCAGCAGCCGGTACTGCTGGTCGACCACGGACTGCCACAGCGCCGGGTCCATCAGCAGGTCGGCCGCCGCCTCGGCGCCGTAGAGCGAGCCGTACTGCACGCTGCCCGGCGGCACCTGCATCCAGAACACGTCGTCGTCCGTGGGCGCCGCCGCCCGTTCGGTGGCCATCGGCGCCTGGAAGAGGACGGACAGGCTGCGGCCCACGCCCAGCGCGAGCGCGTACTCCAGCGGACTCGTCGTCGGCGGCACGTACTGCGGGTTGCCGTACGCGTCGTACGACCAGGTGGCCGTCTCGGCGGGCTGGTACAGCTCGCGCAGGCCGATGCGGTGCACCACGCAGTCCCGCAGCGGGCGGGCCACCAGGGTGTGCTGGGGTCCCGTCACCGGGCCGAGCACCAGCGAGCCCGCCTCCAGGCGGCCCAGGTGGTGCCAGTGGCCCTGCTGACCGGCGTCGACCGCGAACAGGTCGACGGCCCCCGACGCGACCAGCCACAGCACCTGCGGACCCTCCAGGTCCAGGCGGTTGAAGCCGGCGCAGTCGATGCGCGAGCCCAGCTGCCCGAAGGCGCCGAGCACCAGGTCGCCGTGTCCTTCGTGAACGGCTGTCATCTCACCGCTCCCTGACCAGTGCCGCGTAGGCGCCGCCGTGCGCGACCAGGTCCTCGTGCCGTCCCCGCTCCACGACCGTGCCGTGCTGCAGGACGACGATCTCGTCGCTGTCGCGCACCGTGCTGAGCCGGTGCGCGATCACCACGCAGGCGCAGCCGCGCCGGCGCAGGTTGTCCATCACCACCAGCTCGGTCTCCGCGTCCAGCGCGCTCGTCACCTCGTCGAGCACCAGGATGCTCGGCCGGCGCACCAGCGCCCGCGCGATCTCCAGGCGCTGGCGCTGCCCGCCGGAGAAGTTGCGGCCGTCCTGCTCGACCCTGCTGTGGATGCCGCCCGGACGGCGCGTGATCACGTCGTACAGGGCGGCGTCGCGCAGCGCGTCCTCCACGGCCTCGTCCGGGATGGACGGGTCCCACAGCGCCACGTTGTCGCGGACCGTGCCCTCGAACAGGTACACGTCCTGGTCGACGAAGGAGACGGAGGCGGCCAGCGCCCCGCGCGGGATGTCCTCGATGCGCTGCCCGTCGATGCGGATGACGCCCTCCCACGGCGCGTACAGGCCGGAGATCAGCCGGGACACCGTGGACTTGCCGCTGCCCGAGCCGCCGACCAGCGCGACCTGCTGCCCGGGCCCGACCGTCAGGTCGAAGCCGGTGAGCAGGGGCTTGTCGAGCGGGCTGTAGCCGAACGTGATGTTCTGCAGCTCGACGTGGCCCTGCAGGCGGCGCGTCGACTCGCCCGCGCCGGGGCGGCCGTAGAGCGGGTCCGCCTTGAAGTTCTCCACGTCCTTCAGCCGGGCCACGTCGGCCGCGAAGTCCTGGATGCGGCCCGCGACGCCGTTCAGCCGGGTCAGCGGGGCCGTGAAGCGGGTGACCAGGGCCTGGAAGGCGACCAGCAGACCGACCGAGATGTGGCCCTCGACCGCGCGCATGCCGCCGATCCACAGGATCAGCGCGCTGTTGAGGGTGGCGAGCGTCGGCGCGACCACGCCCAGCCACGCGCTCGGCACTCCGAGCCGCTGCTGCTCCTCCAGGGTGGTGGCGTGCTGCCCGGCCCACTTGCGGAAGTAGCCGTCCTCGCCGCCGGTCGCCTTCATCGTCTCGATGAGCTGCAGACCGGTGTAGGCGGTGTTGGTGAGCCGGGCCGTGTCGGCGCGCAGCTTCGCGGTGCGGGTGGCGCGCAGCCGTACGACGACCCGCATGGCGACGATGTTCAGCAGGGCCACGCCGATGCCGACGAACGTCAGCTGCGGGTCGTAGGTGTACAGCAGCACCGCGTACAGCACGACCACGACCGCGTCCACGCCCGCCGCCGCGAGGTCGCGGGACAGGGCCTCGGCGACGGCGTCGTTGGACTGCAGCCGCTGCACCAGGTCGGCCGGGCTGCGCTGGGAGAAGAACGTGACCGGCAGCCGCAGCAGATGCCGCAGGAAGCGGGCGCTGGACAGGGTGGAGGAGATGATGCGGCCGTGCAGCAGGTTGGCCTGCTGCAGCCAGGTCAGCACCACGGTGAGCAGCACGCACGCCGCCATCGACGCGAACAGCACGCCGAGCAGCGAGGTCTGGTTGCCGATCAGGAACTCGTCGATGTAGGTGCGGCTGAGCGCGGGCACCGCCGCGCCGACCGCCACCAGCAGCAGGCTGGCCAGGACGGCGGCGGGCATGGTGCCCGCGGTGCCGCGCAGCCGGGCGGGCATCGCGCCCAGCACGCCGGGCTTGCGGCCGCCCCGGGTGAAGTCCTCGCCGGGCTCCATGACCAGCACGACACCGGTGAAGCTGCCGTCGAAGTCCTCCAGGGAGACGAAGCGGCGGCCCTTGCCGGGGTCGTTGATGTAGACGCCGCGGCGGCCGAAGCGGCGGCCCATGCCGTCGTAGACGACGTAGTGGTTGAACTCCCAGAACAGGATGGCCGGCGACGTGACCTCGGCGAGGGCCGCCAGGTCCATCTGCATGCCCTTGGCCGTCAGGCCGTAACTGCGGGCCGCCTTGAGGAGGTTGCTGGCGCGCGAGCCGTCGCGGGAGACGCCGCAGGCGATGCGCAGTTCCTCCAGCGGGACGTGCTTGCCGTAGTGGCCGAGCACCATCGCCAGCGAGGCGGCGCCGCACTCGACGGCCTCCATCTGCAGCACGGTGGGCGTGCGGACGGTCTTAGCCCTGCTCTTGGGCACCTTGCGCTTCGGTGGGGCGGCGCGGCGCCGGCCCCGGGTCTCCTGTGCGGTCGTGCTCATGGCAGCAGCCAGTCGACGGGACGCTGGTCGGCCAGCCTGATCGAACCGGAGGCCGTCGTCATGGAGGTCAGCGCGAACGGCGGTCCGTCGGCGGAGGACCACCGGTAACCGCTCTTCGTGGCGGACGACTTGTCCAGCCGGACCGTCACGGCCACCGGCCTGCCCTTCTTCGTGAACTGCTCGCCGAGCTGGCTGTCCCCGAGGAACGCGGCGATCTGCTGCGGCGACTGGGCCGAGCGGTCCACCGACTTCACACGGCCGCGCAGCACGCCGTACTCCTGGGTCGGCACGGACTGCACGGTCAGGTCGACGGGGGCGTCGTCCGGGATCGAGGCGGCGTTCTCGGCGGGCACGTACACGGTCGCGTACAGCGGGTCCCCGGCGCGGGCGACCTTCTCCACGGCGGCGACGTTCGCACCGGTCCGGATGATCTGCCCGACGGTCGCGGCGAGCGCGGAGACCCGGCCCGCGTCGAGCGAGCGCACGACGGTCTCGCCCTCGGCGGTGCGGACCTTGAGCACGGGGGAGTTCGCGGGCAGCCGCCGGCCCTGCCGGGCGAGCACCGCGGTGACCTGGCCCGCGACGGGGCTCTGCAGGACGTAACTGCCCTGCCCGTGCGTGAGGATGGCGGGTGCGCTGACGGTGGAGGCCACCGAGCCGGTCACCGCCCACACCGAGGCGGCCGCCATCGCGACCACCGTCACCGAGAGCACCAGCCAGCCCTGCGGGCGGGCGAAGCGCACCGGCAGGTCGAGTTCCTCGGGCGACTGGAGCTTGGCGAGGGCCTGTTGGCGGAACTGCAAGGAACTTCCCTCACCCGTAGAAGTGGTTCGTGACGCCAGTGGCGGAGGGGGTCGCCGTGGCGGCGGGTGTCATGGCACCCGAAGATCCCGGAACCGCCGGCTGCGGCTCCGGGAGTCGACGGCACAGGGCCAGATCAGAGACCGGCGACCAGGTTGGTGACCGGGGCCGTGTTCAGGCCGGTGACACCCTCGACGGTGCCGACGGCGGTGTTCACCAGGCCGGAAACCGGAGCGATGCCGTCCACCGTGTCGGTGACGGTGTTCACGGCGTTCACGGACAGGCCGCCGGAGACGGCGTCGAGCTCGGCGTCGGCGATCTCGACGGTCTCGACCTGGGGGGTGGAGTTCATGATGGAACTTCCCTTCATTGGATATCTCACAAGGGGGGAGCGGCCCCCTCTGGGGACAGATGACGGCCGCGACCGCGAGTGCCGGGCATCCGTTTCCGAATGCCCTTCACGGCCCCCGCGGTGCGATGGATCAAAGCACGCTGCGGGCGCGCGCTTCCAATCAACCAAGCGCCTCACCAGGCAACTTGCGTCCCAGCGGTACCGATCCGTGCAGGTCTGCGCACGGCTTGGCGGCGACTTCTTCACATGCGCCACCGCATCGGCGCATTAGGGCCCTTGCCCGCCCGGACATCGAATCCGGCACTCCACACCAAAGGCGTGACCCACGCGACCGCGGTGTGGACAACCCTTCTCGCGGTGACCGCCTTGGGTATTCGATGTGCAGATTCGCTGAAGCCAGGATTCGACTCTCCGACCACAACAGATCGTTTCCGAGTGGATACGGAGCGTTTCCTTCCGGGGGTGCGGAGGGCCGCGGTCGCTGAAAGGCCGTCATCCGGCCATGGGCTCCGCGAGATGGTCGCGCACCCTGTGCGGCGGACGGGCGTCGCGACCAGGGCCGTCACCGGCCGTGCGGTCGGCGTGCGGCCGGGGGGAGTTGGCCGGTTCCCCGGTGCGACGGCACCACCTGCAAACGGAATTGAACGCCCCACGCCACCCGTGCGTACCAACAGCCATCCAGGCGCCCCCCAGAAGCTGCCGGACGGCGGCACCCACTCCGTCTCCAGGAGGAGAGAAGTTTGAGTCACAAGCGAATTCCGAAGCGCAAGGCCGCGATAGCGGCGGGCAGTGTGGTGGCGCTCGGCGCGGCCGCGATCCTGCTCCCCAACGCCAACGCGTCGCAGGACGGTTCGTCCGACGACGCGGCGGCAGCGCCGAAGACCCTCAAGGCGGGCGACGCGTCGGATCTCGCCTCGCAGCTCTCCGGGCTCCTCGGTGAGGCGTTCGGCGGCTCCTACTACGACAGCGACAACAAGCAACTCGTCGTCAACGTCGTACCCGGCGACAACAACAACGTGATCGTGCAGGCAAAGGCGGCCGGCGCCAAGGTGCGCGAGGTCGACAACAGCTGGTCCGAGCTCCAGGACGGGGCCTCCACGCTGAAGTCCGAGGCGACCATCGCGGGCACCTCCTGGTCGATCGACCCGCGCACCAACAAGCTGCTGGTGACGGCCGACAGCACGGTCACCGGCGCCAAGTGGGACAGACTGGAATCCACCGTGCAGAGCCTCGGCTCCGGCATGGCCACCCTCAAGAAGTCCTCCGGCACCTTCAAGCCGTTCGTCTCCGGCGGCGACGCCATCTTCGCGGGCGGCTCCCGCTGCTCCCTCGGCTTCAACGTCACGGCGGGCGACGGCTCACCGGCGTTCCTGACGGCCGGTCACTGCACCCTCGGCGGCAACGAGTGGTCGGACACCCAGGGCGGCCAGCCCATCGCCACCGTCGACCAGTCGACCTTCCCCGGCACCGGTGACTTCGCACTCGTGAAGTACGACGACCCGGCGACCCAGGCGCCCAGCGAGGTCAACACCGGGGACCAGACGGTCCAGATCACCGAGGCCGCCGAGGCGACCGTCGGTCAGCAGGTCTTCCGCATGGGCAGCACCACCGGGCTCGCCGACGGCCAGGTCCTCGGCCTCGACGCCACGGTCAACTACCCGGAGGGCACCGTCACCGGGCTCATCCAGACCAACGTCTGCGCCGAGCCCGGCGACAGCGGCGGCTCGCTCTTCACCCAGGACGGTCTCGCGATCGGCCTGACCTCCGGCGGCAGCGGCGACTGCACCGCCGGCGGTGAGACGTTCTTCCAGCCGGTCACCACCGCCCTGGAGGCGGTCGGCGCGACCCTCGGCGGTGGTGCCGCGGGTGGCGGCGCCGGTGCGGGTGAGGAGGCCGGCAACGGCCAGGGCGCCGGCAACGGCCAGGGTGCTGAGAACGGCCAGGGTGCCGAGAACGGCCAAGGTGCCGAGAACGGCCAGGGCGCCGAGAACGGCCAGGGAGTCGGCAACGGCCAGGGTGCCGGTGCCGGTGACCAGGCCGGTGCGGGTGCCGGACAGGAGCAGGCCGGCGGCGAGGAAGCGGGCGCCGGTGCCGGTCAGGAAGCGGGCCAGGGCGAGCAGGACCACTCGGAACTGACCGAGTCGCGCTGACCCCGTACGCGTCGGCAGCCGGTCCGACGACGCCGGCCCGGTCCCGCCCCCCTTCCTGGCGGGACCGGACCGGCCACCGGCGTCCGGGGCACGCTCCGGCGCCGGGCGGCGACGGATCCGGCCGGTGATGCGGACGGGCCGGTCCTCCAGCGGGAGGACCGGCCCGTTCCGCTGTCCGCGCGCGGCACGGCACCACCGGGGGACGAGTCCCGGCCCGCACCAGCGGCCCGCACCGCCGGAACGCGCTACCCCACAGCCCTGAGCAGCAGCACGGCGATGTCGTCGAGCCGCTCCTCGCCGTCGAGCCGGTGGCCCTGACGGCGGATGAGGCCGTCGGCGAGCTCGTCCAGCGGCTGCTCCCCTGCGTCGGCCAGACGGCGGCACAGTTCGGCGAGGGACTCCTCGAAGTCCGTGCCGGGGGACTCGACGAGGCCGTCGGTGTAGAGGACGAGCAGCGAACCGGGCGGCAGGGCCACCTCCGTCGCCGGGTACACCGCCGAGGCGTCGATACCCAGCAGCGGCCCCCCCGCCAGGTCGAGGACACGCACCCGCCCGTCCGGTCGGAGCAGCAGCGGCGGCGGATGACCGGCCCGGGACATCACGGCCCGCCCGTGCGCCGGATCGAGCCGCAGATACAGGCAACTGGCGAACAGTTCGGCCCCCAGGTCGAGCAGCAGCCGGTTGGTGCTGCGCATGACCTCCTCCGGCGCCTGCCCCACGGCCGTGTACGCCCGGACCGCCGTGCGGACCTGCCCCATCAGCCCGGCCGCCGTGACGTTGTGGCCCTGGACGTCCCCGATCACGGCCGCCGCCGTCTGCTCGGTGGTGCCCACCAGGTCGTAGAAGTCACCGCCGATGTCCATGCCCTGAGTGGCCGGCATGTAGCGGCCCGCCGCCTCGATGCCGGGCAGTGCGGGCAGCGAGTGCGGCAGCAGGGCCTCCTGCAGGCCGTGCGCGAGCCGGTGCTTGGCGTCGTAGAGGAGCGCCCGCTCCAGCGCCTGGGCGATCAGCCCGGCCAGACTGGTCATGACCGCGCGCTCTTCCGTCGGGAAGTGGTGCGGCTCGGCGTAGGCCAGCACACAGGTCCCCACCGGCCGGCCCTGGGCGATCAGCGGCAGATAGGCCCAGGCCTCGAACCCGTCGCGGGTCCCGGCCCGCGCCGGGTACAGCCGCTCCAGTTGGTCCCGCGTCTCGAAGAACGCGGGTACGCCCGTCCGCAGCACCTGCGTGCCGGGCGTCGGCTCGGTCAGCGGCAGCCCGTCGAACCGCTCCACCACGTGCGCGTCCCGGTACCCGCGATGCCCGAGCACCCGCAGCCGGTTCGCCCGCGAGCCCAGCATCACCAGCGCCTGGCTGCCCACGGCCGGGGCGATCTCGTCCGCCACGAGCTGCACCACGTCCTGCACCCCGACCGCCTCGGTGAGCGCACCGGCCAGGTTCAGCACCTGCGAGATCGTCACCAGCCGGGACGGAGCCCCGTCGGGCGGCGGTACGGCGCGGTTCATCTCCGACACGGCACGGGAGCGGGTGATGCGCACGCTCAGGCCCGTGGTGCTCGGGTACAGCCGGAACGACAGCCACTCGCCGGGCGGGCGCAGCGCCACGAACGAGGTGGTGTGCTGGCTCAGCAGCGCGGCCCGGTAGCGGTCCTCGTAGACGGGGTCGTTGAGCCAGGGCACCGACGCCCACAGCTGCGTGCCGAGGAGGCGGCTGACCGGGACGTTCAGCAGCTCGGCCGCCGCCGCGTTGACGAAGCCGATCCGCCCGTGCAGATCCAGCGACACCAGTCCGTACGGCAGCCGGCTCACCATCCGGGCCGACTCGACCGCGCCGAGCGTCCCCGCCATGCCGCCGACCAGGGGCGCGGCGACCAGGTCGGTCTCGGGCTGCGGCGAGATGCTCTGCGCGGCGGCCCGCTCCAGCCGGACCGCCAGCCGGCTGCACGCCGCCGTCAGGTGCTCGCGCTCGTGCTCGGACAGGTCGGGGGGATGCGCGCCCGGCCAGGTCACGAAGACCGCGCCGTACACGGTGGACTCGGTGGCGATCGGCACCGAGGCCAGGGCGAACGGGTAGGGCAGGACCACGGCGATGCGCGGATAGCGGCGGGCCATCTCCTCCTCGCCGCCGACCCACACCAGCCGCCGCTCGCGCGCCGCGTCGGCGACCGGGATGGGCGCGCTCAGCCCGACCCGCTCCCAGGGCGCCGCGAACGCCCGGGGCAGCCCGGCCATCACCGCCATCTCCAGCACCGGCTGGTCGGGGGCCAGCAGGTAGACCGCGCCGGAGTGGGCGTGCACCTCGTCCATCATCGAGGCCAGCGCCAGGGACAGCACCGGACGGCCGACCGGGGTCCTGGCGGCCGCCGGCGCCTGGGCGGACGACTGCACGTCGGACACGCCGACCACCTCCTCGCACGGCCGCGCGACCGGGTCCAGGAACAAATCTCCCCCCTGGCGGCCCGACGCGCACCACGAGCGGCCGGCGGAGGACGTCCGCTCACCCTCGGTCACCTCCTCCCGGCCTGCCCGGACGCGCCGGCGTACCCCGACGACCTGAGCCCATGCCCCCGTACTCGAAGCGCGGCCGGGCGTACGGGCGCCGCGTGTGCGCCCCCGCGCACCCCGATGGCCGAATCCTCGTGGCCACGCACGGTCACCGTCACGAACAATGGGCACGCGATCAACAGACGAGGGGCGTGGGGCGAGCCGTGGGGGTGGCAGTGATCCGGGTGCTTCTGGTGCACGACGAGTGTCTGGTGCGATCGGTGCTGGCGGAGTGGCTACGGGGGGAGCCCGACCTCGTGGTGCACGACACGTCCTGGCACGGCGCGCCGGGGCTGGTCCGCTCCGCCCGGCCGGACGTGTGCGCGGCGGACCTGGAGTGCGCGGACTCCTACGGCATCCCCCCGCTGGGCGAGCTGTGCCGGACGGGCCCGGCGACGCGCTCCCGATTACTCGTGCTCGCCACCGCGAACCGGCCCGGCCTGCTGAAACGGGCCGTCGAGGCGGGGGCGCTCGGGTACGTCGACAAGGAGGGCTCGCCGCAGAACCTGCTCCGCGGCATACGCCGGGTCGCCGAGGGGGAACGTTTCGTCAACGACTCGCTCGGCTTCGGGTTCCTCAAGGCGGCCGAGATGCCGCTGACCCGCAGGGAGCTGAGCGTGTTATCCCTCGCCGCCGAGGGCGCCTCCGTCGCGGAGATCGCCGGCAGCCTGCACCTGTCCCACGGGACCGTGCGCAACTACATGGCCGCCATCACCCGTAAGACCGGGGCCCGCAACCGCATCGACGCCATCCGTATCTCGCAGGGGCAGGGCTGGCTCTGACCACCGCCGGGACGGCCCGGGCGCCCAGCTGCCCACCAGGTCCCGGTACAGCGCCGAGGACCGCAACAGCTCCTCATGGCTGCCGCAGTCCGTGCTCCGGCCGTCCATCACCAGCACCCGGCCGGCCCGGCGCGCCGAGCTGATGCGGTGGGCGACGACCACCAGCGTCCCGCCCGGCCGTCGCGCGAAGGCCCGCTCCGCCCGCTCCTCCGCCTCGGCGTCCAGATGGCAGGTCGCCTCGTCGAGCAGCGCGAGCGGGGCGTGCGACAGATACGCCCGGGTCAGCGCGATCAGCTGCCGTTCACCGGCCGACAGGGACGCCGGGTCCACGGGCGCGCCGAGACCGCCGAGCCGGGCGGCCAGCGGGGCGAGCCCGACCGCCTCGGAGGCGGCGAGCAGCTCCGCCTCCGGCACCGGGTCCGGGCGCAGATAGGCGAGGTTCTCGGCCATGGTGCCGCCGAAGACGTACGCCTCCTGCGGGATGAGCACACGCCGGGCGGCGGCCTCCGGCCCTGGCACGGGGTGTCCGTGCACGGTGATCGTGCCCCGGTCCGGTGCGAGGAGCCCGGCGGCGAGGGCGGTGAGCGTGGACTTGCCGGCGCCGCTGGGGCCGACGACGGCCAGGTGCGAGCCGGGCGGGAGGGTGAGGTCGAGATCCTCCAGGACGGGCGTCCCGGAGCGGCCGTAGGCGAAGGTCACGCCGGAGAGGGCGAGCGCGGGGGCGGGGGCTGCGCCGCCCGGGGGCGGGGAGGCGGAGCCGCTCTCCACGGGCGTGTTCTTCGCGGGTGCGCCCGTGTCCTGCGGTGGTGTGCCTGTGTCCTGCGGTGGTGCGCCCGTGTCCTGCGGTGGTGCGCCCGTGTCCTGCGGTGGGGCCAGCCTGCGCAGCACCACCGTCAGGCGCGAGCCGCTGGTGCCCAGGCCGTGGACCAGGTCGCGCAGGGCGGGCAGCAGGGACTGCGAGACGTAGGCGAGGGCGCCGACCAGTGCGCCCGCGGTGACGCCGTGGGCCAGGAGCCACGGGGCGGTGGCGAGCAGCAGGACGAGGGGCAGCCGGCCGCCGACCGTCAGCGACGCCACGCGCAGTACGCCCCAGCGGGCCAGGGAACGGGCCGCGCGCAGTTCCGCCCCGATCCGTTCGCCCACGCCGGCGGCGATCTGCTCCTCCGCCCCGGTCGCCGTGATGTCCCGCAGGCCCGGGCACACCGCACCCAGATGTCCGGCCAGCGCCTCGTCGGCGACCAGGAACGCCTCCTGCCGCCGGGCGAGGGGCCGCAGCGTCGCCGCGAACAGCGCCACACCGGCGGCCAGGGAAGGGCCCACGACGAGCAGGAGCGGCGGGGCGAGCGCGAACAGCCCGGCCAGGGCGCCCGCGGCCGTGAAGACGAAGGAGCGGGCGACCATGACCAGTCCGGCGAAGGTGTCCCGGGCGATCTCCACCTGCTGGGTCAGCCCCGACAGCGCCCCCGCGTCGCCGGTCCGCACGCCCCGGGCCACCACCCGCTCCACGAGCCGGTCCCGCAACGGTTCGACCAGCGCGGCGACTGCGGAGTGGACCCGCGCGGTGCCGTACGCGCCGAGCAGTACGCCGAGCCCCGTCACCGCCAGCCACACCAGCCCGACGTCCGGGCGCCCGCGCAGGAACCCCTCGTCCAGTGCGCGGGCGGGTCCGTATCCGATCAGGAAGGTCTGCCCGGTCTCCAGCACCGACCAGAACGCGAGCCGCAGCAGGACCCGCCGCCGGGCCAGCAGGAAGCGCAGCCCCCGGACGGGCAGGGCCGTGCGGTGACCGGAGCCCGTGCCGGTGCGGCTGCCGCCGGGTGAGGGATGCGTGCCAGGTCGGCGGGGGGTGCGGTGGGGGACCGGCTTGCTGCGCGTGGTGCAGGGGGCCGGTCCCGCGTCTGTGCCGTCCAGGACCGGCTGCGCATGCGTACCGTCGGGGACCGGCTGCGCATGCGTGCCGTCCGGGACCGGCTTCGCATCCGTGCCGTCGGGGACCGGCTCGCCGCCGGTGCCGTTGGGGCCCCACTCCCCGCCCGCTCCCGTCGGCTTCCCGCCCGTCCTCCTCATGTCCCCGCCCCCGCACCCGGACTCAGCCGCCTCGGCGTTTCCGTTTCCGTTTCCGCCCGCGCGGTGGCCGGGTCCTCCGCCTCCGCGAAGACCGCCCGGTACTCGGGGATCCGCCACAGTTCCTCGTGTCGTCCCACCGCCCGGACCCGTCCGGCGTCCAGCCAGGCGACCGCGTCCGCGCGGGCGGCCGTCGCGCTGCGGTGGGCGACCAGGAGCCGCGTGCTGCCGGGGCCGGCGCCGAGCAGGGCGTCGGTGATGTGGCGTTCCGTCACCGTGTCGAGGCTGGAGAGGGCGTCGTCGAGGATGAGCAGACGGCCCCGGTGGGCGAACGCCCTGGCGAGGCCCAGCCGTTGGGACTCGCCGCCGCAACTGGCACATCGAGGGCCTCGCCGTCCGCCCGGACCACCGGATGATCGGCCACACCGGCTTCCTGCTGACCGCCCGCCGCCTCGCCGACG